>JAPPOV010000033.1:109164-401485 GCA_028873595.1 Gemmatimonadota bacterium
CCGCACACACCCCGGCGCAGCCCCTCCGGCCCGCCCCGGACACCTCCTCGCCGTACTTCTGCTTCAGGGGCCAGAGCAGCCGACGAGCCTTGTCGAGGTTGCCGTTGTCGGGCCAGCTGTTCAGCGGCGCGAAGCGAAGAGTGCCAGCACCAGCGCCACCTCGGCCATCTCCCGTTCGGTATGTCCCGGCACTGTGCCACGCCATTCTGATGAAGAGAGGACCATAGTGCCCGTAGTCCGCTGGCCACCAGTCCTGTGAATCCGTCATGAGCTCGAAGAGGTCCTGCTTCAGGTCGTCGAGGTCCAGCTTCGCGAACTCGGTCGCGTAGTCGAACGACGCGCCCATCGGACTCGACCCGGGCGCGTTCTGGTGCAGAATCGAGAGGTTCAGCTGGTTGGGCCACCAGTCCTGATTCGAGGTCCCGACGCTTGTCGTACTCATGTGGCCGTGGTGGACGGGGCACTTTCCGTGTTCGCTCATTCTCTTTTCTTGTCCGGGCAGAGTTCTGTGATGGTTGTATGGCTGTTCGATCAGGGCGGGCCGAGCCACGAACCTAAGGAATCTCGGATGTACTCTTCGGCCTCTCAAGGCGGTCCGAACGGCGCATGGGGGCCACCAGGTCCGTGAGGTTGATCGTCGACTCTTCGATCTTGTCGCTGTGATCGGGGCGAGGCAAACGAGCTGAGGCGCAACGCAGGTGACACAAGCCAGTCATCCTCACCGCGCTTGACGCCTCGGGCACCTCCCGAGCACCATGTCGCGCACGCCAACCCGTGCTGCAGGATTCCACCGTGCCTGACGTTCCCGCATACGAACGCGACCCCACACTGACCCGCTTGGAGACGTCGATTGTAGAGGTCGGCACGACGGGAGGACGACCGTTCGCGGTGCTGGCCGATACCGTGCTGTATCCGGAAGGTGGCGGGCAGCCTGCGGACCATGGTCACATCGACGATGTGGTGGTGAATGACGTGCAGGAGACCGGTGGGGTGATCCGGCATATCCTGGGCGGACCTGTCGAGATCGGGCCGGTGACCGTCCGGCTCGACTGGACCCGCCGTTTCGACCACATGCAGCAGCACTCCGCGCAGCACCTGCTGACGGCGATCGCAGCCGATCGTTTTGGGTGGCAGACGACCGCGTTCCACCTGGGCCAGCACGTTTCGGACATCGAGCTCGACGTGCCCTCGATCGGTGCGGGGCTGCTTCAGGCATTCGAGGACGCCGTCGCTGCCGAGGTTCGCGCAGCTCGTTCCATCGCTGCTCGCCGGGTGAGCCGTGCGGAATACGAACGGATCGAGGTCCGATCCCGAGGGCTTCCCGCGGGACACGAGGGAGAGGTTCGGCTCGTCGAGATCGCTGGCGTCGACCTGAACACGTGCGGGGGTACACACTGCGCCAGCACGGCCGAGCTGGAGGCGATCAAGCTCCTCGGATCGGAGTCGCTGCGGGGTGGAACCCGGGTCTTTTACGTGGCGGGCGGGCGTCTGCGTCGTCGCTTGGGCGTCGAGGTCGAGCGGACCGCTGAGCTCCGCTCGGTTCTGGGAGCGGCCGATGACGAACTGGTTACAGCCGTTGAGGCGCGAATCGAGCAACTCAAATCGGGTAACCGGGCGCGTCGCCGGCTCGAAGAAGAACTGGCGTCTCTGCACGTGGAGCGCGTGCTCGCCCGGCCGGAGTCGGTTTCGGCCACACACTTCGACGACATGGATCTGCCGTTCCTTCAACGGGTCGCACGGGAGCTCGCGGAACGTGATCCCGGTCGTGTCATTCTGCTGACGGCGGGTGATGGGGAAGAGGGTTTTTTCCTGCTGGCTGCCGGAGTTGAGGCAGACGCTGATATACAGAGTCTCGGGCCTGGAGTGGCGACCGTGCTTTCGGGGAAGGGAGGTGGAAAGGGGCGTCTCTTCCAGGGTCGTGCGAGTCGCCTCTCGCTTCGTGACGAAGCGGCGAACCTTCTTCGTTGAGAGAGCGAGTCGCGGCAACGCACGCGGCGTCACAGTTTCTGTCGCGCTCCGTCTCCCTCCATACGGTCCCAGCCCATGCCCTATATCGATCCGGAAGCTCGCACTCGCCTCGCGGCCGGTGACATGCCCGCGAGCGCCGGCGAGCTGAACTACGCCATTACCGTGCTTGTTGATGCGTATGTCAAACGCTTAGCGGACGCTGCGGGGCGCGTTCGTTACGCACACCTGAACGAGGCGATTGGTGTCCTCGAATGTGCCAAATTAGAGCTGTATCGGCGTGTTACGGCTCCGTATGAGGACGAGAAGATGGCCGAAAGCGGAGATGTCTATTCGATGTCGTGAGCATTGGATGGGTCGGCGTCCTGCCGGGCGCTCGTGGCTTCTCGGACCTGTCGCTGCAGTCGGCCGAGGATTGCGCTCATGCCGCGCAGTCGGAGCGGAGAAACGACCTCGGCGAGACCCATCCTGCTGTAGAAGTCGGGAGGTACGGCGAGCACGTCGCGAGCCGAACAGCCCTCCAGTCCCGCGTACAGTATGCCGGCAAAGCCTCGCACAGTGGGGCTCTCCGGCGGAGCATCGAAGAAGAGATGAACTGAACCGCCAGGATCCACACGTGAGGCTAGGAAGAACGGGGTCTGGCACTCGTGGACCTGCTCGAGTTCCGAGCGATCGACGAGCAGCTCTGCCGGAAGGGGTGGAATCTTCTTCGCGTAGTGGAGGAGGGCTTGCACCCGGAGATCCTTCGGAGCCCGCTCGAACTTCGTGACGACTTTTTGCAGCGATGCTGGAATACTCATGAGACCGCCTACCGTCGGGTGGCAGCGCGGTTCCGATTTGTTATCGTTCCGCGTCTGAGCGCTATCGGTGTCCGCTGGGCGCTGAGCGCTGCCAACAGTGACCTGGACATGACATCTTGGAGCCATCGATGTCCGTTGCACGAGATTCCAACCCGCGATTCGAACAGTACTCACATCCGGAGCGTCTCGTTTCCACGAGCTGGCTCGCTGAGCACCTCGACGACCCGAACGTCATCGTCGTCGAATCCGACGAAGACGTGCTCCTTTACGACACCGGGCACATTCCGGGTTCGGTGAAGATCGACTGGCACATGGATCTGAATGATTCGCTCACGCGGGACTATTTGGATGGAGCGGCCTTCTCTGAACTTTTGGCCTCAAAAGGCATTTCCCGTGACACCACCGTCGTCTTTTACGGCGACAATTTCAATTGGTGGGCAGCCTATGCCCTCTGGGTTTTCACTCTGTTCAGGCATCCGGACGCCCGTCTTCTCGATGGAGGTCGGGCAAAGTGGCTTGCTGAGGGTCGCGACATGACCACCGACATTTCCGAGCCTGCACCCGGTGAGTATCCGGAGGTGGAACGAGACGATGCCACGGTGCGGGCCTTTCGGGAGGATGTGTTGCAGCATCTGAAGACTGATGGTGGCTTAGTCGACGTTCGCTCGCCGGGGGAGTTCAATGGCACTCTGCTGCACATGCCCGACTACCCTCAGGAAGGTGCACTTCGGGGTGGGCATATTCCCGGCGCTTCGAACGTGCCATGGAAGTTGGCGACGAACCCCGATGGGACGTTCCGTTCCGAGAGAGAGTTGCGAGCGATCTATCTTGAGGAGCACGGCCTTTCGTTAGACGACGACGTGATCTCCTACTGCAGGATCGGTGAGCGCTCAAGTCACACGTGGTTCGTATTGTCTTATCTCCTTGGGTTCGAGAAGGTGCGCAACTACGACGGATCTTGGACCGAGTGGGGCAATCTGGTGGGTGCGCCGGTCGAACGCTGATGGTTGTCCGAGACCAAATCGAGGCCCTCAGCTATGGATGCGATCCTAGAGTGGCTCGACAAAAGAATGGGCGCGAGAGACGTTACGTGGAGCCTGATTTCGTCCGGATGTCTCCGTGACCCCGTCCGGTAGGCCCTACATCAGTAGTTCTATGGGCAGCAGTCTTCAGCCTATGCCTCGATGCCTCCTTGGAAAGTCGCGCTTTCCCATTTGGTGGTAGGGAGCCTGGGGTGAGATTGATTTTGGACTCGATCGATCGACCTTTGCACTCGGAGCTTCTCCATGACGGAGTTTCTGGCCCAACCCTTCTACGGAAACACGATCCTCCAATGGGGGATCGCTGCGGGAATTGCGGTCCTGTCGATTCTGGTGGGCAAGGCGGCCTTCTGGATCACTAGAGGGCTCTTTCGGAAAGCCACGAAGAAAACCGAGACTGAACTCGACGACCTCCTCGTGGATACGATCGACGGGCCGGTTGTCGTCCTCTTGACCGCGCTTGGCTTCTGGATCGCGGTGCAGTCGCTTACGCTGCCGCCCAACGTTGACCAGTTCCTTTGGGACGCCGTTCAGGCAGCGATGGTGCTCGCCGTCACTTGGATGCTGGCCAGACTGTGGGATGCTGTTGTGGACGGCCTTTTGAAGCCGCTAGTGGCTTCGAGTGACACGGATCTCGATGACCAACTCCTTCCCATCGCAAGGCGCGGGGGCAGGTCCGCAATCTGGATTGTGGGCTTGATCGTAGCCCTCAACAATGCGGGCTACGATGTGATGGCGCTCATTGCTGGTCTTGGGATCGGTGGTCTGGCTCTTGCGATGGCCGCCAAGGACACCGTGGCCAACTTCTTCGGTGGTTTTACGATCTTCACGGACCGACCGTTTTCCACGGGTGACCGGATCGTGATCAGCGGATTTGATGGTGTTGTTAAGGAGATCGGGATCCGCAGCACCCGCCTCACGACGCTCTCCGGCTCAGAAGTGACAATACCCAACTCACGCTTTGCTGATTCACCCGTCGAGAATATTTCGCGGGAGCCCAACCGAAAGATCGTACTGAACCTCGGCCTCACCTACGACATGACGCCCTCTCAGATGGCACGCGCCATGAATATTCTGCATGAGGTGGTGGCGGCACAGGGTGACGACACCGAGGAGAACGTAATCGCCGGCTTCAACTCTTTCGGTGACTTCGCGCTAGGGATCACCCTGATTTATTACATCACCAAGGGCGCTAATCTCATGGACGTACAAACGGCTGTGAATCTGGCGATACTAGAACGTTTCAACGCCGAAGGCCTCGAAATGGCCTTCCCGACGCAGACTATCCACACGGTCTCAGTGTCCTAGATCGCTCAGTTTTTTCGCTGTTGGGATGACCAACGCTCTCGGCCAGTTGAGCTGAACGGGTTTACGCTCATCGACTGCGACGACCTGCACTTATTCGTGAAGGCAGCGATAGGCCGGGAGGGAGAGCATACAACCACCGCCGCGGACGATGCCCCAGTCAGTTCCGACCGGCAATCGCAAAATTCCACGGCTCATGATCCGACGGAGTCCGCGACTCCATAACTGCCCTCACCTGTTCTACCACATCGGGGTTCTGCTCGGCGACGTCTGTCGTCTCGAACGGATCGACGTCGAGGTTGTACAGCTCTATCGGTGCGTTCGGGTCGTCGTGGCCCCCGAGTCGTACGCCCTTCCAACGACCCATGCGTACCGCCTGGGCTCCATTCCAAAGCCCGTGGTACTCCCAGTAGAACGGACGATCGTCGACCTGCTCCTCCCCCAAGAGAGCGGGCAGTATCGACACACCGTCGAGGTCAGACGGCGCTTCCACGCCGGCGATATCCGCGAAGGTCGGCATCATGTCCCAGAATGCGGACACGTAGTCGCTTGTGGTTCCGGGCTCGATCTGCCCCGGCCATCGGGCGATCATGGGCACGCGGATCCCGCCTTCGTACAGTGAGCCCTTGAGTCCGCGAAGCCCAGCAGTGCTCTCGAAGAATTCCGCATCCACGCCACCCGTGTACGTCGTACCGTTGTCACTGGTGAACACGACGACCGTGTTTTCCTTCAGACCGAGCTCCTCCAGCTGGTCGAGAATTCGCCCGATGTGATCGTCCATCCTTGTGATCATCGCAGCGTATGCCGACAGGGGGCGGTAGTGTGGCAGGTATGTCGGATCGCCCAGATAGGGCTCCTCCTCAAACGCGTTGTCGTACTCAGCCAGCGATGAGTCCGGGACCTGCAGTGCGACGTGCGGAATGGTGAAGGGCAGGTAAAGGAAGAACGGCTGCTCCTGGTTCTCCTCGATGAAGCGCAGGGCGTCGTCCGCCATCACATCGAGCGAGTACTCGTTTCCCTGGTACTGTCGGTACTGCTCAGGGTCGTTCGGGTCGTCTCCCTCGAAGCGCTGGTGCGGGCTGAAATACTCGTTGTCGAGCTCGACACGCTCACCGTTTCTCCACAGGTGCGTGGGGTAGAAGTTGTGCGCGAGCTGCTGGTCGAGGTATCCAAAGAAATAGTCGAAGCCCTGGAAGCGCGGTTGACCCACGGATTCTCGTCCCCCGAGACCCCACTTGCCGATCACGCCCGTGACGTAGCCGGCATCCTGCAGCATCGTTCCGATCGTGTAGGTGCCGGAGTCGAGCGGCATTTGACCGAGCTCGTTCGGGTCGGGGTAGCCGCCGACCTCGAAATTGTCCCGAATCTGGGATCGTAGCGTACTCAGCCCGGTCAACAGCGTGGCGCGGGACGGGGCGCAGACGGGGCTGCCCGAGTAGTGCTGGGTGAATCGGATCCCTTCCTCGGCAAGAGCGTCGAGATTGGGGGTCCTGATCAGTGTTTGTCCGTACGCGCCAACTTCACCGTACCCGAGGTCGTCCGCGAGCATGTAGATGATGTTGGGGGGCGCGGCGTCCTGGGTGGGCGCGCATGCCGTGAGGGAAAGGCCGGTGAGCATGAGCGCGAACCGGCGTAGCGAGTGTCTCATCGCCGACTCTCCTCACGGATTGCCCGGAATTCCGTGCCCTCGTTCCAGTTCGGCCATGTGTCGGACTCGATGACCGCCGAGCCGATCTCGTAGTAGAGCACGACGTCGTCCACTGCACCGCTGAGGTCCCACGTGTCATCGAATTCGTCCGTGACCATGTGGTAGCGCTCGCGCGTATAGCGCGCGTTCATTTCGAGGCCGTACTCCGAGCCCCGTTCGACGTGATCGATTCCGTTCCCGGGATAGATCATCGGCACGCCGAGTTTGGCCAACTCGAAGTGATCCGAACGGAAGTAGTAGCCCTTCTCAGGCTCGGGGTCCGGGTCGATACGGCGTCCCTGTGCAGCGGCTGCGGCGTCCGCGATCATGTCCAGCTCCGACATCCCATACCCTTGAACCACGAGTTCGCGCGTCGGTCCAAAATTGCTCAGACCGTCCATGTTCAGTCCAGCGACGGTTTTCGCGAGTGGGAAGACCGGGTTCTGCGCGTAGTGCTTGGACCCGAGGAGGCCTTGTTCCTCTGCGGTTACGGCGAGGAAGAGGATCGAGCGTCTCGGGGTGTCCGGCAGGTTGGCGTACGCTTCTGCCAATTCGAGCATGGCGGCGGTACCCGAGGCATTGTCGAGTGCCCCGTTGTAGATCCCATCCTCCCCTGCGTCGATCAACGCCTGGTCCGTACCGAAATGGTCCCAATGCGCCATGTAGATGAAGTACTCATCCCGGGCTTCATCGCCCGGGAGGAGTGCGACGACGTTCTTCGAGTCCGAGAAACGCAGCTCGTTTTCGACGGAGGTGGTCAGTTGGAGTCCCATCTCTGTTGGGCGAAGTGAACCGGTGGCAGCCTGTTCGTACAAGGCATCGAAGTTCATCCCAGCCCGTTCGAAGATCGCACGGCTCGTCTCCTCGGTCATCCATCCTTCGATCGCGACCCGACCGGCGTTGCCGTCCTCGGGCTGGAGGTTGAATTGGGGACCGGTCCAGCTGTTGCGGACGGTCTCCCAGCCATAGGCCGCAGGAGCCGTTCGGTGAACGATGAGAGCCGCTGCGGCACCCTGCCGGGCCGCTTCCTCGAACTTGTACGTCCAGCGCCCGTAGTAGGTCATCGAGTTCCCGCTGAAGACCGTCTCGTCTTGCGTGGCGTAGCCGGGATCGTTCACCAGGATGACGACCGTCTTTCCGTCCACGTCGACACCCTCGTAGTCGTCCCAGCCGTACTCCGGTGCGACGATACCATACCCGACGAAGACCATCTCGCTGTCCTCTACTCCGGATGATTCGACGACCCTTGTCGTCCACGTGACGACATCGTCAGGGTACGTGAAGCGCATTGGATTCCCGCGACCCGCGACCGTGAAGGGCGCTTCTTCAGGATCGGCGGTGATGTCGACCAGCGGCACGTCCTGAAAGAAACTGCCTTCGTTTCCCGGCTGCAGCCCATAGGAAGCGAACTGTTCCGCGAGATACGCGACGGTGAGCGCTTCCCCCGGAGACGACGGTGCTCGACCGCCAAACTTATCAGAGGCCAAGATCTCGATATGCTGTGCGATCTCGTCTTCGGTGATCGATGGTGCACCTGAGGGGGCCTCCGAAGCAGGAGCCCCTGAACATGCCATGGTCGTGGCTGTGAGGACGAGTGCGAACAGTCTGCGTGGCGTCATGTGCGGATCTCCTAGAGTCTAGAAGCGAAGCAGTCGGGTTGCCTTTATTGCGAGTCCTCGGGTCCGCAGTCCCGAACCCTGTGGACTCCGATCGCGTTCGTCCGTCCACACCAGGAATAATTCACTTCCCGGGGCGTACTCCCACCGGAAACGTACGTTGCTGGACATGATCCTGTCTGCCTCGTTGTACTGCACCAGGGCGCTCGCGAACATGCGCGGCGTAAACGCATAGTCGGTACGAAGGCGGAAGACGGACTGAGTGGATTCGCCTTGCGGCAGATCCAGAGCGTTGAAGCTGACGCCAGGCTCAAACGAGAGGTGGTCCGACACGACGATGCGTCCCCGACTGATCGACAGCGAGCGTATGGATCCGTCGTAAAACGAGCCCCACTGGAACGAGACATCGCCCGAGGATCTGCGCTGGGCCCCGCCGGTGTACGAGATGCGCTGGCTCGTGAAGGTGTAGCGCCCCGGGTCAATCGCGACGGATCCAGACAGATGGAAGGGCTCGTCTAGTCGCTCGAATTCGCGAATCGCCGACACCGACCAGCGGTCGCTGTTCTCCATCTCGATGTCGAAGCTCGCGGTCTGCCGACGTGACTGCATACGACCCGTGCCGTCAGCGAAATAGTCGAGGTTCGTTTGCCAGGTCAGTTTGCGAATCGACTCGATCGACGCCGGGCGCGGACTGAAACGCAGACTCCCTGACGACCGTTCGAAGTCGCTTCGGCGCAGGAAGCCGACTCCGGGGTTGAACGAGTCGCCGACCTTGAGGTGCGACCCCGTCGCTCCATATCGGTCCCCGTTGTATGAGATGGCCGCCTGCCAACTGCGGTCGTCCCCCGTCAGCGAGGGAGTCTCAGTCTGCGCCCAGTAGGCGCCGGCCTCGAAGTTCTGGCCGAAGCCGAATGAAGCATCGAATCCGAAAACCTGGTTCGAGCCGTTCGATCCGATCGCGATGGATCGGTTGGTAAACAAGGCTCCGATCGAGCTTCGAGAGAGGATGTCCTGCTGGACCCGCACCACCGAGTAGTTCGTACTCTCGATCCCTGCTGACTCGACGTCACCCGTTTGAATGTTCACGAGTCCCACGTTGAACGGGCCAACCTTCCCGGTGACGCGACCTCCAGCCTGGATGGGGACGACCTCACCGCGATCCAACCCGATTCTTCGGCTGTAGAAGAGCGTAGGGCGATCGCCGCCACCACGCCGAAACCCGCCGCCACCGCCGCTGAATCCAGCGCTGCCGCCTGTTCCGAAGTCGAACACGCCTCGGCCTTCCAGGAAGAAGTCCCGCTTTTCCGGATAGAAGAGACTGAAGCGCGTCAGGTTGACCTGCCGTTCGTCGACCTCGACCTGGGCGAAGTCCGTGTTGATCGTGACGTCGGCTGTGAGGTTCGCAGTGATGCCGTACTTGAGGTCGAGACCTATGTCGCCTGTCGCGTCGTTCTCGATCGCCGGGGCGACCAGGCGATTCGTGGAGAGCCCGCCGATCCCATAGGGCTTCAGCTCCAGATTGCTTCCGGCAGGAGGGAGGTCGAGTCCGACGAGCGTGCCGCCTGACGAGATACGGTTCATCGCTTGGGGCCCGGCGAGTACGGGGGGTACCGGGTTCAGATACGTCCACTCGTTCTTGTGCAGGATCGATCGACGTAGCTGAAGCCCCCAAAGACGGTCCTGGCCTGCCGTGTAGCGGAGCGACTTGAAGGGGATCGCCATTTCAACGATCCAGCCTCCGTCGAACGTTCCTCCGGCGACGTCCCATACAGGGTTCCAATCCGCATTCGGGCCACCCTCACCGACCACGGCATAGTCTGCCCGCGCACCCAGCGGGTTGGCGTAGAAGATCAGTCCATTTCGGCGGTCGTAGAAGGTGTCGAACATTACGCCGAAATGCTCGTTATTCCTGAGCCCGGAGGTGTCGCGCCGATACTCGTTGATCACCCACTGTTCGGGTGAAGCCGAGTCCCAGCAGCGGCACGTCACGTAGATGTTGTCGTCGTCGAAGGTCACCCACACGTCGGTCCGCTCAGAGGACGGATTGCCGGCGACGGGAACGACCTGGACGAAATCTCCGAACGGCTGGTATTCCTCATAGACCGCTTCGTCGAGCCGGCCGTCGAGAACCAGAGGCGTTTCGAGTCTGATGGCTCGAACTGTCGCTCGTCCGCGGTCATCGCGTGTAATGGATGCCGGCAGGACCGGTGGAGGTGATCCATCGATCACGGTGGATCGGAGTTCTTCGCGAGCTTGCGCACGTGCCCCGGCAGGAAGCATGGCGCCAAAAAGGGTGAGCGCGGCTGATGCAGCGAAGACGTGATTGTGTACCGAGCGCATCCGGGCATCCGAACAGGGTGGGGCGGGTGCCGGAGCGGGGTACGGCTCACCCGAGCAAGATGTGTCGGAAACTCCCGGAAGACAGAGGGACTGGCAAGGGAACGCTCAGTCGACGGGGTACGCCCGATTCAGGCGTTCCTCCGGGAAGACCGGCGCGAGCAGGCCTGCCTTTGATCGGCCATGCGGGTCCTGGTTCTTTCGGATCTGGTTCACCAGGGTGAGTGCGGATTCACTGCAGGGAGGGAGCTGGTCGTTCGTATGCCCTAGCGGTGTCACCCGATTGCCCCACTTCACCAGGAGCGAGCAGTAGGTGAGCCCTCCTCCAAAGGCGGGCATCAGTAGCCAGCTGTTCGGCTCGACCCGGCCTTCTTCGAGTGCGTCCACGAGTGCGACCGGTACCGTCGCGGCACTCATGTTGCCGTACTTCTCGACCGTGAGCATCACGCGGTCCATCGGAATCTGGGCGTACTTTGCCACCGACTCGATGATGCGAAGGTTCGCCTGGTGTGGAACCACGAGGGAAATGTCGTCGGCGGTGAGCCCCGAATGAGCCAGAACCTCTTTCGACGCGCGGGACATGCCCATCACCGCCCGCTTGAAGATCTGCTGGCCGTCGAAGTCCCAGAACGTGTCGCCCAGGGTGATGCCATAACCGGAGTAACCGCAACCGAATCCGCGGACGCGAAGAGTATCGCGCGCGCCGGCGTCGCAGCCGAGCATGCTCGCGAGCATTCCCTCCTGGTTTTCGGTAGCCTCCAGCACCACCGCCGCCGAGCCGTCTCCGAAGAGGACGGCGACGTTCCGGTTGTCCCAGTCCATATAGCGACTGATGAGCTCCGTGCCGATCACCACGGCGTTTCGGACCTGCCCGGTCCGGATCATTCCGGTTGCGGCTGCGAGCCCGTAGCAGAAGCTGGTACAGGCAGTGTTGAGGTCCATCGACGCCGCGTTCGCGGCACCCAGTGAGATCTGGACGCCGGATGCGCTGTTCGGGCAGAGCTCTTCGTTACTGACGCCCCCGTAGATGATGAGGTCGAGATCCGCGGGATCGAGGTCCGCACACGCGAGCGCCCGCTTCGCAGCGAGCGTCGCCAGTTCGGTCGCGGTGACGTGTGAGATCCGACGCTCCTTCATGCCGGTTCGCGTGACGATCCACTCGTCCGAGGTGTCGAGGAAGGTCGAGAGGTCTTCGTTTGACAGCACGGCCGGAGGCATGCAGGAGCCCCAGCCGGTGATGGCGGCGTAGATGGGTTGAGTCATGAACGAGCAGGATCGTGACGGTTGACCCCATGAGCTTGGGGCCGACCGACATGTGTCCGCTAGCGTGATCTGTCGTACGTCCGGACAGGTCGAATGCTTGCCGAGGCGGGCACGTGACGTACTTATGCCATGATCGTTCGTGCTGCATCCGATCCTCATCTCGTGGAGCTGGCCCATGCGCATCCGGATAGCCCCGTTGCTTGCGGCGTTCGCCGCCGTCCTTACCCTCATTCCACCATGCCTCTCTGCACAGCAGATCGACGCAGGTCACATCGACCAGATGCGGTTCCGGCACATCGGCCCGACTGGAAATCGGGTCACCTCGGTGTCGGGCGTAGTTGGGGACAGGTTCACCTACTACGCCGGCGCGGCGTCCGGAGGCCTCTGGAAGACCGATGACGCGGGACTGAACTGGCGGCCGATCTTCGACGAGCAGAAAGTCCACGCGATCGGTGAGATCGCGGTGGCGGATGCGGATCCGAACATCCTCTGGGTTGGAACAGGCGAGCCCTTCCTGCGCTCGAACGTCTCGATCGGCAACGGGGTGTGGAAGTCGACGGACGCGGGGGAGACGTGGACGCACATGGGTCTCGACGGTACCGGTAGGATCAGCCGGATCATCATCCACCCCACGGACCCCGACATCGTCTATGCGGCTTCGGTTGGGCACGGGTATGCGCCGCAGCAGGAACGCGGGATCTACCGGACCATGGATGGTGGCGAGACGTGGGAACACGTCCTCTTCGTCGATGAGGAAACCGGTGCGAGCGACCTCGTCATGGACCCGAACAATCCGCGGATCCTCTTCGCTGGCACCTGGCAGATCTCATTACGTACGTGGAACCGAACGTCGGGTGGGCCTGGAAGCGCGATCCATGTCTCCCGGGACGGCGGATCGACGTGGAGTCGTCTGGAGGGCAATGGGCTCCCCACCCGCGAAATCGGCAAGATTGGCCTCTGCATGACCGCTGATGACTCCGACCGGATCTATGCGCTGATCGAGACCGGGGACGGCGTCCCGTGGGAAGGCGGGGATACCGACAGCGGTGAGCTCTGGCGCTCCGACGACGGGGGCGTGAACTGGAACCTCACCAGCTACGACCGTGACCTGGCCGGGCGCACCGCCTACTACACCCGGTGCGAGGTCGCGCCGGACAACAAGAACGAGGCGTATTTCATCGCCGCCGCATACAGCTGGACGTACGACGGCGGGTTGACCTCGGAGGTCGCGGGCTTCCTGCAGGGACCGAACTGGGATCACCACGACATGTGGATTGATCCGACGAACCCCGATCGCCAGGCGGTGGGAGGAGACGGCGGGATTTCGATTTCCGAGAATCGTGGTTACAGCTGGTTCCGAATCCAGCTCCCGATCGCGCAGATGTACCACGTGACGGTCGACAACGCGATCCCCTACAACGTCATGGGTAACCGGCAGGATGGCCCGTCGGCGCGCGGCCCATCGAACGCGCGAGCGGGTGGCCTGTTTGGTCCGGGCATCATCCCCCGTAGTGCGTGGGTCACGGTAGGGGGTGGCGAAAGCGGCTTCGCCACACCGGACCCCACCGATGCGAACATCGTCTGGTCGAGCGCCTCGGGCGCCGGCGCCGGTGGGGGCATCGTCGTGCGGTGGGACGCGCGCACCCAGCAGTATCGCGAAGTGGAGGTATGGCCGGAGACGACGACGGGTCACCCGGCGGACAGCGTCCGTTATCGCTTCCAGTGGACGTTCCCGCTCCTCATCTCGCCGCACGACAACAACACGATCTACGTGACGAGTCAGCACGTGCATCGCACGCGCAACGGCGGACAGAGTTGGGACGTGATCAGTCCCGACCTCTCGACCAACGATCGCAGCAAGATGGGCATCAGTGGTGGTCTCACCCCGGACAACATCGGCGTTGAGTACTGCTGCGTGATCTATGCGTTCGACGAGTCGCCGGTAGAGGCGGGTGTCCTCTGGGCCGGTACGAACGACGGGCTCGTGCAGGTCAGCCGTGACAATGGGGCGAACTGGACCAACGTCACGGACAACATTCCGAACCTGCCGCCGGACGGTGTAGTCCGGATGATCGACGCGTCGCGGTACGAGGCGGGCAAGGCGTACATCGCCATCGAGCACCATCTGGTGGGCGACTTCGACGCGCGTGCCTACAAGACGGACGACTATGGCGAGAGCTGGACGCAGATCACGGATGGGGTCGACGACGGTGTTCTCAGCTATACGCGCAGCATCATCGAGGATCCGGTGCGTCCCGGTCTACTCTATCTGGGTACCGAGTCGACGCTGTATGTCTCGTTCGACGACGGAGAGAGCTGGCAGTCTTTACACACGAACATGCCGCACTCGCCCATGTACGGACTGGTCGTCCAGGAGCACTTCAACGACCTCGTCGTCGGGACGTATGGCCGCGGCTACTGGGTTCTCGACGACATCACACCTCTTCAGCAGCTCACGCCCGAGATCGCAGCTCGGGCAGCGCATCTCTTCTCACCCCGGGCCGCGTACCGGTTCCGGCCGGTCTCCGAGCAGTTCACCATGTTCGACGATCAGACCGACGGTGTAGACCCCCCATATGGTGCGTCGATCAATTACTGGCTGGCGGGTGACGTCACAGGTGACGCGGAGATCGAAATCTCGAACGTCGACGGCGACATCGTTCGAACGCTGACCGGGACGACGGCGCAGGGTGTGAACCGGGTCTGGTGGGATCTTCAGGGTGAGACGCTCGAACTCCCCCGGCTGCGAACCAAGCCGCTCTATGCGGACGACATTCAGCTCGGAGAGAATCGAGTTCGACCGTTCCCCGGCGCGGGTCCATTCGGCGGTGGAGGCCCCTCCATTCTGCAGCCGCCGGGGATGTATACCGTGACGCTCCGTGTGAACGGGGAGACATTCACCGAATCGCTCGAGGTGCGGAAGGACCCGAACTCCGAGGGCACGGACGCGGACATCGCGGAGCAGATCGCCATGCTCGAGGATATCCGGGCCGATGCGGACAGCGCGGTGGCGATGATCAACCGGATCGAGTCGGTTCGTCGTCAGGTGCTGGATACGAGGGATATCCTCATCGAGCGGGGTGACCAGGCGGAGATCGTGGATGCCGCCAACGCCCTGAACGAGTCACTGATCGAAGTCGAGCAGGGGCTCTTCCAGGTGCGGGCCACGGGGACGGGGCAGGACGGTGTCCGGTATCCGACACGGCTGTTCGAGCGCCTCTCGTACCTGTTTACCACGACCTCCGTGGCAGACTTCCGACCGACGGATCAACAGGGTGAGGTGCACGTCATTCTCGAGGAGCGACTGGCGATGATCGCTGCCACGCTCGAGGCCGTGATGGACGACGACGTGGAAGAGTTCAACCGCATGCTGCAGCAACTGGGCCTGCGCATCATCTCGTAGGAGCAGATCCTGCACGAAGAACCGCCCCGGACACCCGTCGGTGTCCGGGGCGGTCGTCGTCGAGCGGATGGTCGATGGGTTATCGAATACCCGGGGGGGCGATCCTGCGCATCGATGCCTGCTCGAACGCATACGCGACTTCGATCAGACGCGGCTCGCTGCACGCACCTCCGGTGAAGCTGACGCCAAAGGGGCGCGGCTGGACATCGAACCCGTCCGGTAGGGGTGGGTCGAACTCTGACTGAATCAAGGCGAAGGGCACGATGACGGTCGGATAACCGGGGCGCGCTGCGATGCCCGCGCCACCCGATCCGGGGAAGAGCAAGGCATCCAGGTCGTGCTCCGCCATTGCCGCGTCGATCCCACGCTCACCGTTGAGCAGGAGATCCCGCGCCCGGTCTGCCTCGTACGTGGCGCGGTCGTCCTCGAGGTCGATGGCGTCGGACTGGTCCAGACGGAGCTGGTCGTACTTGAGGGCCCCTGCAGGTCGGTGATCCTCGTTCCATTCACGCAATTCGGTGAGAGACCGCACGGGCGCAGCCTCGCCGAGCGTCTCCAGCCAGACGTTGAAGTCGCGCTTCATTCCGTAAAAGAGGACGCTGCTCCCGCCGGCCGTCATGAGGTTCTGCTCGGGATCCGGGTCGAGCACACTCGGGATGTCGGCCGGGTCGACGATGGTCGCACCCTGATCCCGCAGGATCTGGATGGCCTCCTCCATGGCCGTACGAGCCTCGTCCGCGAGTCCGCCGCGCCAGTTGTCCTGGCCCGGAACCTGGACGGAATCGTAGTACATGGTTCGTGGGATTCCGATGCGTGCCCCCTGCAGACCGTCGGCGTTCAGGTAGGCCGTGTAGTCGTTGCCCGGCGGCGGAGAGCACGTGGTCGTGGCCGGGTCGTTCGGGTCGGGCGAGACGCCTTCGAGTGCACCCATCATGATCGCGGCATCCGCGACGGTGCGGGTCATCGGCCCGGCCGTGTCCTGATCGCCGGTGATCGGGATCACGCCCCACCGGCTGATGCGTCCCACCGTAGGCTTGATGCCGGCGAGCATGTTTGCATTCGAAGGAGAGAGGATCGATCCCGAAGTTTCGGTGCCGACGTTGCCCGCCCAGAAGCTCATGGCTGTGCCGATGCCCGAGCTGGATCCCCCGACGCCGAGTACGGGACGCCCGTCGTTACGACCCTCACGCGGGTCGCGTCGGGGATCGTACGGGTTAAGCCCATAGCCGCCGACCGCGCTGTAGTTCCCCGGCATCCCGGCGGCGGTGAAGTTGGCGAGCTCCGTCATGACCGTCTTCGCGAGGATGATTGCTCCGGCCTCGCGGAGATTCGTGGTCAGTGTCGCGTCATACGGCGGGATCAGGTTCTCGAACGCGATCGCTCCGCCCGTCGTTCGGATGTCAGTCGTGTGGATGTTGTCTTTCAGTGCGACAGGAATCCCGTGTAGCGGTCCCCGGACTCGGCCGTCCGCGCGTTCCTGGTCGAGCCGGTCTGCCTCCGCCAGCGCATTCTTGTTCACGGTGATCACCGCGTTCACCTGATCTTCGTACATCGCGATGCGAAGGAGGTGAGCTTCGACGAGGTCGCGCGATGTGACGCGCCCCTCCTCCATGGCCCCCTGCATTTCGGCGATGGTCGATTCCACCACGTCGAAGCGTTCATTCGACGCCTGTGTGCATGCGGCGAAGAAGAGGGAGAAAAGGGGAAGGAGGAGTCGTGCCTGCTGGGTCGCTGTTGCTCGGGACATGGTGACACGGGAGAGAGTCGATTGGACGGCGGATCGACAGGATCCATAGGGACGCCGCCAACATGGGTCGGCGTGAGGGAGAAGCGCCACCGATCGCCCGGCTGATCGAGGACGCGGAGATGCACGAACGCCCCGTCCGCAACGAAGCGCGGACGGGGCGTTCTGTCCCGGACGTGAGTTCCCTGGGCTACTTCATTCGCGCGTCTGGAATGGAAGCGTGACGAAGAACACCAGCCCATCACCGCCTTCGAGCTGGGCTCGAATGCCCGCAGTCGGTCGGAAGTTGCCGAGATCGAAGTCGACTCCTCCACCGAGGTTCAGGCCGAGATTGGTGTTCGATCCGCCGAGATCCGTGGAGGCTCGTGCGAGGTTCAGGCCACCAAGGAAGAAGGGTACAGCACTCGAGTTCTCAAGAGGGAAGTCGTACGTGACGTTCCCGTTGAGCTCGAAGTAGTCGCCTTCCTCCGGAAAAAAGATGAGAAAGTCGGCCAGTAGGCCGAAGCCGTCACCGAAGTCGTTGAGCGCCGTGCCGAGGCTCGCACCGATCCCGAAGTTTGCGTCGTTTTCGTAGGCGAGCACGGGGCCGATGGTTGTCTGTCCGCTGACAGAGACCGGGGTTGAGAGAAGTGCGGCGGTGATGACTGCGCTCCAGATCCTGCTCGTATTCATTGATCCCCTCTCGTTATGGCTTGAGCCCGTGCGACGTCCCTTACGATGACGGGATTGTCCATAGTCAGCAATCAATACATTGCGGGAATCTCGGGCGTGGTGTTGCCGCAGTGAGGACGGAAGGCTAGGAGTGTCGGCAGCACACGAGCATCTCCTCTCACCCTGACCGCGATTCACGACGTCATGCATCGACCCGACCAGCTCCCGGACGCCATCACCGGTCCTGCCGCCTGGCTGGGAGCGGACATGGCCGGTCGGCAGGACGAGTGGCTCATTCAGCTCTCGGAACGGGATATCGCCGACCTGGAACGAGCGTCGAACCACTACCTGTCTCTGGGACGAGATGTGGGTGAGATCACGGCCGAAGACTTTCCACTCGAGACGTTCGGTGCTCACCTCGAGCGCATGAAGGAGAAGCTCCTGCACGGGATCGGCTTCGAGGTCCTCAGGGGACTGCCGGTCAACGAGTACGACCAGCTCTTTTCGGCCACCGTCTTCTGTGGCATTGGAGCGCACCTCGGGAGCGCGCGATCCCAAAACGCGCAGGGGCACATTCTCGGTCACGTCCGCGACACAGGCGCGAGTTCCGCGAACCCCAACACGCGCATCTATCTGACGGCGGAACGGCAGAGCTTCCATACGGACAGCGCCGATATCGTGGGCCTGCTCTGCCTGCAGGACGCGAAGGAGGGTGGAGAGTCCCTTCTCGTGAGTGCGCTGTCGATCTACAACCGTATGAAGTCTGAGCGACCGGACCTGCTTGCTTACCTCTTCGATCCGATCGCGACCGATCGGCGCGGTGAAATCCCTCCAGGGGCCGCGCCGTACATGGAGATTCCGGTTTTCAACTGGCATGCCGGGTACCTGACGGTGTTCTACCAGCGGCAGTACATCGAGAGCGCGCAACGTTTCGACGAAGCGATGCGCCTGAGTCCGGAACACGTGGAGGCGCTCGACATGCTCGACGCGCTGGCCAACGATCCGGAGATGCACGTGCGCATGCGCCTGCAGAAGGGCGACATGCAATTCGTATACAACCACTCACAGCTTCACGACCGGACCGACTTCGTCGACTGGCCCGAGCCCGAACGCCGTCGTCACCTCATGCGGCTCTGGCTCTCACCCACCGGCGACCGCGAGCTGCCGGAGTGTTTCACCCAGCGGTACGGCTCCATCCAGATCGGCGACCGTGGGGGTATCGTCACCGAGCATACTGTGCTGACGGCGCCGATCGACTGAGCGTGTTCGGCCGGAGCCGGACCTCAGTCTCGACCCTCCAGCACCTGGAGATACTCCCGATCCCACGCGGCGATCATGCTCTCCAGCTCTGCGTATGGCCCGGGGGTGTATGCGCGTGACGTGATTCCTTGCTGGGAGAGTTTGCTCACCATCCAGTCCTGCTCGTTGGTCATGTTCCAGAACTCGATCGCGGGCTGGGGATCGAAGTCCGGTGCGGCCATAGCATCGATGTCGAAAAGCCAGTCACAGACGATCCGCGTTCGGTCCGTCGCGAGTCGGTCGATCCTGTGGGTCAGCACGTAATCCGGATGAAGGCTGAGCAGCAGGTTGGGAAAGATCGTGTAGTACTGGACCCGGTTCAGGTCTTCGCCCTCGAGCCCGCCGAGTGGCGCAGCGCACCGCTGGCCCGTCATCGTCATGCTGCCGCCCTCGATCTCCATCTGCATGGGCCCGCCCAGGAACGGACCCTCCTCGAGATCGTTCCATGCGTTGCGGAACGGGGTCAGACGGTTCAGGGCGGGGTGCAGCGCCGGGCAGTGGTAGCACTCGGAGTAGTTCTGGAAGACCAACTTCCAGTTCGCCGCGATGTCGTACACGAGGCGATGTGCGATGCGGAGCCTCGGAAGATCCCAGCGATTGAACTTGTCGATGAGGGGAGCAAACGCTTCTTCGAACGGCTTCGGATCGTCCGACAGGTTGACGAAGATGCAGCCCTCCCACTCCGCGACGGCGACCGGGAGGAGCGGGTAGTTCGCCTTGCAGAAGGACTCCACCTCGTCCATGAACGGCGCACCCGTCAGCTCACCATTCAGCGCGTACGTCCATGCGTGGTACCCACACTGGATCGACTTCGGAAAGGTTCCGGTCGATTCGGTCACCAGTCGCGTCCCGCGGTGACGGCACACGTTGTGATGTGCATGGATCGAGCCCTCGTGATCGCGGAGCACGATGATGCTTTCCGACTCGACCTCGAAGAGCATGTAAGCGCCCGGGTCGGCGATCTGCGATGCGCGTCCCACGAAGAGCCATCGATCGAAGAAGATTCGTTCCGTTTCCTGCTCGTACACGTCCTGGTCGACGTAATAGCGGCGCTGGAGTGTCTTGGCGTCAAAAGCAGAGCGTGAAGGCATGGACGGTGCGGGGGCTACTTGGTGACGAGCCAGAGAGAGTGGATCATGCCCGGCACGAAAAAGAAGAAGGTGAGGATAATGTTGATCACCAGATTCTTGCCGAAGCCGTACTTCAGAAATACCGCAAGCGGTGGAGCGAATACCGCGGCAATGATGAGAACGAGCTTGTTGTCCATGATTTCTCCTTTCGAGAGACAGGAAGGTAGGGCGAACGGGCCTGTTGCGAACGTGGCGGTACTCGGGAGGTGAGGAACGGAGCGGCGAGACCTATCTTGGAGCGTTCCCAGCCAGCGGCTCCGTAGCGGATGGTCCATCGATGAATCGATCTGAGATGTTGCGGCGTGTCCGTGAGCGGACTGACGCCGGGGGTTCATGGGACATCGTTGTAATCGGTGGTGGAGCGACCGGTGTCGGTATCGCCCTCGATGCGGCTGCCCGTGGGTACGACGTCGCTTTGTTCGAGTCGAGCGACTTCGGCAAGGGCACGTCCAGTCGGTCGACGAAGCTGGTCCATGGAGGCGTGCGCTATCTGCAGCAGGGGAACGTGCCGCTCGTCATGGAAGCTCTGCGGGAGCGAGGCATCCTGCGGAACAATGCTCCGCACCTGGTCAGTGACTTGCCCTTCGTCGTTCCCAACTATCGCTGGTGGGAGGCGCCCTTCTACGGCGTGGGGATGCGCGTGTACGACGTGCTCGCCGGCAAATACGGCTTCGGCCACTCGAAGAACCTTTCGCTGGACGAGACCATCGAGCAGCTCCCCACGATCGAGACCGAGGGACTTCGGGGTGGGGTCGTCTACCACGATGGGCAGTTCGATGATGCGCGGCTCCTCGTTCACCTCGCGATGACGGCGTGGGAGCAGGGTGCTGTTCTCGTGAACTATTGTCCGGTGGTCGACGTGTCGAAGGGTGACGACGGATTCGTGGACGGGGTCGTCGTACGTGATGTGGAGTCCGACACGGAAATTCGAGCCAAAGCGAAGGTGGTCATCAACGCGACCGGGGCGTGGACGGACACGGTCCGGCGTATGGACCAGCCGAATGCTCGCGCTGTGATTCAGCGGAGTCAGGGTGTGCATATCGTGCTCGATCGAGCATTCCTGCCAGGATCATCCGCGATCATGGTCCCCAAGACGGATGACGACCGCGTCCTGTTCGCCATCCCGTGGCAAGACCGGGTGCTCGTCGGGACGACTGACACGCCGATCGTTGATGTGGAGGAGGAGCCGATGCCCTTTGACGATGAGGTCGAGTTCATCATCGAACACGCGGCGCGCTACCTGACACGGGATCCAGGACCGGACGACGTGTTGAGCGTCTTCGTCGGGATTCGACCGCTTGTGGCCGACGCGGACCCGGGCGATACCGCGGAAACCTCCCGTGAGCATGCGATCCGGATCAGCGACGCCGGTCTGATCTCGATCGCCGGTGGGAAGTGGACCACGTACCGCAAGATGGCGAAGGATGCCGTGAGTGCTGCTCAGGCGCTTGGCGATCTCGAGGATGTTGGATGTCCGACGCGTGAACTCCGCATCCACGGTTACCACCTGAACGCCGAACGCTTCGGGCGTCTTTCCGTATACGGGTCCGATGCACCCGAGATCGAGGAGATCATGCGGTCCGAGCCCGGGTTGGGAGACCCCGTGCATCCGCGGCTCGATCTTACACCGGCGGAGATCCTGTGGGCGTGTCGAGAAGAGATGGCCCGCACCGTAGACGACGTGCTCGCCCGCCGGAGTCGTTCGTTGATCTTCGATGCCCGAGCGGCGATCGAGGCCGCACCGCGGGTGGCAGAGGTCATGGCCGGTGAGCTCGGTCGCGATGCGTCGTGGATGACCTCTCAGGTGGTTGATTTCGAGGCGATCGCTCGAAGATACGTATGGCCCCGATCGCGTGACGGCTGATCTTCTGCGCTCCCTCGCGCGGGCGCATGCGCCGATCGTTCACCTTCATCCGGAGGATCGATTCCGACCCATGTCCCCTGTAGCGTTTGTGGGCGATTCGCGGCTGCGCATGTACGACCGTCGTCAGCAGGCCCACATGCCGCTTCACCCGGTCCTGAATGTGAGGACACGGGAGTGGGCGAAGCCACCTGCCGTGCGTGCTCTCATGGGCCAGGAGTACTTCAACCCGCCCCTCGACCTCCTGGGCTCACTGGCGCTACGTGAAGACGGGACCAACCGCCGACCCCGCGACGGAAAGGCGGCGAGCTGCGGTAATGTCTTCCTCGAGCACCGACACAGGGCCCCCAGAGGCGACGGCGATCCAACCGGCAAGGTCCCCACGTTCTATTACGGGAAGTCGATCGGGGGTGGCGAGAGCCTGCTGACCTTCTGGTTCTTTTACGGCTACTCGCGCTATCAGGCCGTTCAGCTGCTGGGACATCAGGGAGAATGGGAGCACATCTCGCTGATTCTCGACCGGAGTGGGCGGGTACGGGGCGCCTACTTCGCGGCGCACGGTCGTCCGATGCGTGTCGATGCGGACGATCTCGAGATCGTCGATGGTCGTACGGTGGTGTACTCGGCGAAGGAGTCCCACGCGTCGTATCCGACCCGCGGAGAGCACCCGGATGGCGATGAGACCCGTGAGGGCCCGCGTTGGGAAACGTGGCGTGCCCTCGAATCTCTCGCCGTTCAGGAGTGGCGGCGCTTCGCGGGCGCCTGGGGTGCAGTGGGGTCCCTCGCCGCCACTACAGGACCGCTCGGCCCATGGTACAAGCGTCACCGAAGGTAGGTCGTGTCGCGATTCATTCGAGTCCGGAGGTGCGACGATCGCCGCGTCGTTCTAGTGTGCCGGAGTTGGGTCGAAGGAACCTTCACCCTCACGCGTAGCTCTCTGGAAGAGCCGCTCTTCCACGTCCACTCAGGAACGACATCATGCTCATCAGCAATACGCAGGAAATCCCTGGAAAGACCGTCGTCGAATTCTTCGGCGTCGTCAGCGGTAGCACGGTCCGCGCGAAGCACATCGGTCGCGACATCGCCGCCGGTCTGAAGAACGTCGTCGGGGGTGAACTGCGGGGCTATACGGAGCTGCTGGCTGAGGCACGCGGCGAGGCGATCCGCCGCATGAGCTACCAGGCCGAAGAAATGGGAGCCAACGCCATCGTGAACGTACGGTTCGCGACCAGCAGCGTCGCACAGGGTGCGGCGGAACTGTTCGCATACGGGACGGCGGTGAGGGTCGAGTAATGGTCGAGTTCAGCATCTATCTCATCACCCCCGTGATGTTTCTCGGAGCGTGGATCACAGGGACTCTGCTGGAGCGACGCCACTTTCAGGATCTGCTGCGTCTCGAAAGTGGCGCCCGGGAGATCCTGGCGGTCACGATCGAGGAGCTGCCGAACGGTTGGGAGGTCCAGGATTGCGATCTCGTCATTGGCAATGTCGTGATCTCGCAGGACTACTTCAAACGCATCGTCGCCAGCATCAAGGGCATCTTCGGTGGCCGGATCGGTGTGTACGAGCCGCTGCTCCAGCGTGCTCGTCGCGAAGCAGTGGTGCGCATGAAGGAGCAAGCTCGAATCCATGGTCATGACACCGTCATCAACGTCCGGATCGAGACGTCGGCGCTGGCACGTGCGCGGAGTGACGCCAAGGGTACCGCCGGGGTAGAGGTCCTGGCGTTCGGCACAGCGGTTACGCTGCGTGCTGGGTCAAGGGCGTCGATCGGACCGGGTGGAGGTGTTCTCGTCTAGAGGCTTCGGGTACCGGTTTCATCGAGTTCGGGCGCTACAGTCGGGAGCTCATTGCCGCTGTTCCCTGCGACAACGAGCTCCCCGTGAAGCCGACAAGGAAGGTGGGGTTTCGTGCGATCCGCTCTCGCACCGTCGTGAAGAGCACCCGAGAGCGCGCCCCGGATCGTGGACCCTCCAGAGCTCTGTGAAGGGGCTCAACGGACACGTTAGGAAACACCTTGCGCACCCCCTCCTGCGAGTGCATCATCCCGCCCCTTTTTGAAGGGAACATCTTATTCCGGTCGGTCACTGGGGGAGACGTTGGCGCGCGAGAAGGGCTTCGTATTCGTTGAGTTCATGATGGAGGTCGTGTGTGTCACGGGCCTCATCGTGATGGTCGCGTTGTTCGGCGTTCAGTCGAGCACCGCGGTCTTGAGCTTGTCCGAGGAGCGGGGCGAACGGATGCTCGCAGCCGTGAAGGGCGATCTCGAGCGAGTCGTAGAGGAACAGGCTCTCCACTACCTCGACTCTTCGGAATTCGCTCGGTCGCCGGAAGATCTCGCGTTCGTATCCACCGTTGGTGTCGCAATCGAGGTTCAGGCTTCACCCTCGGGGTGGAGTGCGACAGCGTCGCACGCGGAGCTTGGTGAAGGCGTTGGGTGCGCGGTCTTCTACGGATCCGTCCAGCGTCCGTCTGACCCCGTAGTGCCGAGTTCGCCTGGGCAGGTGTTCTGCACCGAGTAACAGACTCCGATGTCGATGGTGCACAGGTGTCCACGAGTGCTCGTGAGGATCAGTCGATTGGCGCGTCCTCGGACGATCTCCGATCTTGTTTGACGTCTACCAAGACTGTCGCCCTGAAGCTCAGCCCTCTCGAGGAAAAGACGATGTCGCTACACCGCTCCTTCTGCTCCATGACTCTTGTTGCGGCCCTTGCTGCGTCCGCGTGTGCTCCGGCTGGCGATGGTGTGCCGATGGATTCGGCCGGCAACCTCATCACTGGCGAGGGGCTTCCCAACCCGACGCCGACCGTAGTGACGAACTGGGGTGCTCTCCCGGAGGGCCGTGAGTGGGGTACCAGTGCGGGGATCGATATCGATCCGATCGACGGGCATGTATGGGCCTACGAGCGCTGCGGGGCAGCGAGCTTTGGTGGCGGGGAGCCGGTGAACTGTGAGACCAACCCCGTTCCACCCGTCTTCAAATTCGACCGTAACACGGGTGAGGTGCTGGCCAATTTCGGCGCCGATCTCATGGTGACTCCTCACGGGATCCACGTGGACGCAGGAGGGAACGTCTGGATTGCGGACTTTGCGGGGAATCGTGAGGGCACGCGGGGCCATCAGGTCTGGAAGTTCAGCCCTGAGGGTGAGGTTCTCCTGACGCTCGGCATCGCCGGCCAACCCGGAAACGCACCCGGCCAATTCAATCAGCCCAATGACGTTGTCACCGGGCCGGACGGTTCGATCTATGTGTCGGATGGACACAATGGACAGGGTATGACGACGAACCAGGCGATGAACGCCGGTCGTGAGAACGGTCAGACGGCCCGGATCCAGAAGTTCACGCCCGAGGGTGAGTTCATCATGGAGTGGGGTGAGATCGGCGTCGAGCATGGACAGTTCCGCACGCCGCACGCTTTGGCGTTTGATTCACAGGAGCGACTCTGGATTGCGGATCGCGGGAACCACCGGATCGAGATCTACGACCAGGACGGGAACTATCTCGATTCTCGTTACAGCTACGGTCGTATCAGCGGGATCTTCATCAAGGACGAGATGGTCTACGCGATCGACTCGGAATCGAGCCCGACGAACCATCCGAACTGGCGCAATGGTGTCCGGATCGGGCCGGTCGGCGAGGATCGGATTGTCGCCTTCGTTCCGCCGTTCGAGCGGGAGAGCCGGGTCTATCAGGGTACGGCTGGTGAGGGGGTTGCGGTCGACGCGGATGGAAACATCTACGCGGCGGAGGGGCCGAACTCCCTGCGTTGGGCAGGCGGCGCGTTCACGAAGTACCTCGCCCGGGATTAGACGGACGTGACTCGGGTCGTGTCGGCGGCGTTCCCTGTCCGCCGGCACGGCCTCAGTACACAATGATCGGTCGGCTCGTGATCAGCGGGGTGCGTCCGGCCAGGTCCAGGCGAAGGTGAAGGGTGTACGCTCCCGGCTCCAGGTCAGGTAGCTGCAACTCGACCGAGCGGAAGGCCTCCTGTACGACATCGGGGCCGCGGTCCTCGAACGTGACGTCGATTGTCTCGCTCGCTTCCAGTTCCTCGATGAACTCCTCGGGATCGCCGAGGAATTCGGGTCGGCCCTCGCTGAACCCAAGTGTCACCTGCATGGGCTCCCGCAGCCCCAGTCCATACATCTCCCAAATCACTCCGAAGCGTTCTCCGGAGGCCAGGCGGATGCCCGGGCGCACGTGAGGCAATGCTTCGTCCAGTGTCTCGGGCAATGGCGCGCCGCTCTTGAGAATCATGAGATCCGAGACGTCCACCATTCCCTCGAGGAGCGGTTCCTGAACGACGCCCTGCCGGGCGCGCCATGCCTGTCTGCCGCTGAGGTCTGCGACTTCGAGGCCACTGACGTAGCGACCGGGGCGTACGCGGATCGTGAGAACGCCCTCGGCGTCTCGCCCCCGCACGAAGAGGGGATCGCGGCCGTCTTCCGGAATCATGAAGAGGCCCGCCGCAGGTACACCTTCGACTCTTCCGAGAGGGCCCCAGGCGGGAACCACGCCTACGTCCGATGACGGTGCGGGAAGCGTCGGACGGTAGGCTCCCACGACGAGCATCTGGTAATCACGGCGAAATCGACCGATCTGGGTCTCGAGTCCACGGATCCCCGGAGCGTACAGCGGAGCGTGCCATGTGCGCGCCTCTCGGGGCGCGGTGATCCAGCTCTCAGGAGGGATGTCGCTCGGTGACTCCAGGAAGTCATCAGGGAAGAGGTAGCCGCGACTCTTGGGATGATGGAAGCCGAGCATCCGCCGGGTGTCGTTGAGCCGCGAGTTGCCGAATCCTCCTGGCCGCCCAAAGCCCTCGCTTCCTCTCTGCCGTCCGACGATGCCCGTCGGGTCATGAGTGCGTCCGTACCCGGTGTTCCGCCCATACCGGATCAACGTTTCCTCCAGATCTTCTGCCCAGTCCAGTCCGATCGGGTCCCATGCGTCGCGCCGATTGAACGCAACCACCCAGCGGGCGAAGTGATCCGTCAGGCGGTCATTCCCATCGTACAGGAACAGTGGATCCGAGAGTCGCCAGTAAAGCTCGAACATCTCTTCGAGTTCCTCGTCGGATGCGTTCTGGAAGGGTTCGCGTGCATCCGCGGAGACGATGTAGCGGGGGGTCAGCCAGCTACGACGTTCATCTGCGGGCATTGTGCCGAGCGCCGTACGGAAAACCTCTTCCGCCTCGAGGTAGTCATTGTCCACATGAAGAGCGAACGCGCGCAGTGCATGGCACCACCACGTCTCTTCGATGCCGCACGTCCGGGCCAAAGCTTCGGCCCGATCCTCGTTTCCGCTCTCGACAGTGTAGTGCACGAGTTGCCCGAGGATCCACCTGTGTGGCGCTGCTTCGAAGCCGGACGTCAGTTCGCGAATCAGTTGCTGGCGCGCTTGTCCGACCTCTCGGAGCTCCCCGGGAAAATCACCTTCGTCTTCACCTCCGAACCAGATGCACATTCGGCCGATACGTTCATCGCAACTGCCGCCAACTGGTCCACCTCGCAGGATGGGCGTCTTCGACTCGCGAAACTGCTCGAACTCCATCTGAGCGATCTTGAGTTCGGCGAGGATCGCGTCCGGGTCACTCGATTGGGCGAATGCTACGCCGGGAAGTACCCCTGCAAGAACGAGAAGGGCGCCCGTTCGCATGAGCGCCAGCGCTTTGAGATCGGACGGGTGCCTGGGCATTGCGGGCAATCATCGAGAGGGTCGCGTGCGCCCGGTATGACGAGCGAGGCCGCCCAGACCACACAGATGCAGTGTCCGGCGGGGGGACGGCCGCGCCTGCTGCCTCACGGAGAGTCGCAGGAGTGCGGTCGTGGGTCTGATACCTGGTGTGGGTGGTGCGTGCACCCTCTCCGTCGACGTTCTTCGTGCCCCCGTCTTCTTCGTCGCGGGCTCTGCACGGGTCATATCAATCGAATCGGCATTGTCCGAATCCGCTGCCCGGTCAGTGCGAAGATTGCGTTTGTGACGGCTGGAGCGATGGGCGGGGTCGCCGGCTCACCCACTCCACCGGGCGCGTCGCCGCTTGGTGCCAGGATCACCTCGACCGCCGGCATCTGATTGATTCGCAGCATCGGGTAGTCGATGAAGTTGCCTTGCACTGCCCGACCATTCTGGATGTTGATTTCCCCGTGAAGCGCGGCGGTGAGGCCGTACACGATTCCGCTCTCCATTTGAGCGCGCACGATCCTGGGGTTGAGGACGGTTCCACAGTCGATCGCACACCAGACTTTGTGCACGCGGGGCACGCCATCTTCGATCGATACCTCCGCTACCTGCGCGACGTACGAACCGAACGACTCAACGACCGCGATGCCGCGGGCCCGGCCTTCAGGAGCAGGAGAGCCCCAGTCCGCTGCCTCCGCGGCGGCGTTGAGCACAGCGAGATGGCGTGGGTGTTCATCCAGAAGGGCCCGGCGGTACTCATACGGATCTCGGCCGGCTGCGTGCGCGAGCTCGTCGATGAACGACTCCACCACGAAGCCGGTGTGTGTGTGTCCCACCGAGCGCCAGAAGCCCACGGGAATGGGCAGGTCGACTCGAGCATAGGACATGAGCATGTGAGGTACGCGGTACGGCTGGTTCGACGCCCCCTCTGTCGACGTTGGGTCGCGCTTCCCGGCGAACCGCGCGGCGGGTCCTGGCACCCAAGGAGGGACAAGGCGCTCGATGATCGATTGGGACGCCATGCGATGCTCCCACGCCTCGGGGAGCCCGTCGTTGCCCAGGGAGCCCCGGAACTCATGCCAGGAGGCCGGGCGATAGAAGTCATGACGGGTATCGTCCTCTCTCGACCATACGACCTTCACGGGCCCATCGATCTTTCCCGCGAGTTCGGCCGCTTCCTGTACGAAGTCCCGCTCGGCGCGACGGCCGAAGCCACCGCCGAGGTATGTCACGTTCAGCTCGGTCTTGTCGACGGATACACCGGCTGCGTCGGCAGCGACCTGCCGGGCGCCACCTCCGATGATTGCTGGCCCGTTCGCGAACTGTGTCGGTGCCCAGACCGTGCACTGGCCGTCGTGCACCCACGCGGTGCAGTTCATCGGCTCCATCGTCGCGTGGGCGAGGTACGGGAGTCGGTATGTCGCAACGACCGGCTCCGGAGCCGCGTCCAGAACGACATCGGGTTCGCCGTATTCTGTGACACTTCTGCCGGATCCCTGCGCGGCAGCGCGGAGTGTCTGGTGGATCGTCTCGTCGCTGAGGGACGCCGCATCCCCCTCGTCCCACTCGATGTCCAGCGCGTCTCGACCCTGGTTGGCTTCCACGTAGCCGCGTGCGACGACCGCGACGCCGGCTCTGATCTCGACGACCTCCTCGACGCCCGGAATTGCGAGGGCAGCGGAGGGATCGAACGAACGCAGCCGGCCCCCGAAGACGGGCGACCGTGCCACGACTGCGACTCGGGTATTCGGTGGACCGGCGTCGATCCCGAATGTGGCACGACCCGTACTCTTCGACTCGGCGTCGAGACGGGGCAGGGACCGTCCGATCAGGCGAAACTCCGAGGGGTCCTTCACCGGGGCCTCGTCCGGCGCCTCCAGCTTGGCGGCATCGGTTGCCAGGTCGCCGTAGGTAAGCTCTGATCCATCCGGAGCGATCACCCGCGCATTCCGC
The DNA here is from genome assembly GCA_028873595.1 of Gemmatimonadota bacterium. GTDB lineage: Bacteria > Gemmatimonadota > Gemmatimonadetes > Longimicrobiales > Gaopeijiaceae > UBA2589. Next base: position 138,900 of record JAPPOV010000033.1, read on the forward strand.
GTCGCCAGCTGTTCGGCGGGCAGGTCCCAGCGCCGTGCCGCTGCTTCGCGCAGCATCCAGCGGGCTGTCGCGCCGGCGCGTCGAAGTGGCCCCCACGCTTCCATGACCGCCGTACTTCCCCCTGTAACCATCATCCCGTAGGCGTCGTGTGCCTGCGCGAACTCGAAGGTGACGTCCTCCCACGCGACATCGAGTTCCTCGGCGATCATCTGCGGGAGAGCCGTAGACACCCCCTGACCCATCTCGGCCTTGGCGACCAGGACCGTGATGGACCCATCCTCATCAATACGCAGGTACGCGTTCGGCACGAACGTCGCGTCGCTAGTCGGCAGTCCAGGGTCACGAGTCATGCGCCAGGCAACACCAAGCGTAAGGCCTGCACCGGCGACGATACCGATCTTGATGAACGTGCGTCGGGAAAAGCCCCCGTTCGCTTCCTCTGTTCTCACGTCGTCGGTCTCCGTTCGATCGCTCATCGGTCCGCCCGTTCGCCGCTCGCGGGGTTGTCGTCCGCGATGCGTCCTCCTTCGATCTCGGCGGCCCGGTGGATTGCGCGCCGGATGGCGATATAGGCGCCGCACCGGCAGATGTTGCCCGACATGAACTGATCGATGTCTTCGTCGGTCGGATTGGGTCGTGCAGCGAGAAGTGCCGTCGCCGACATGATCTGTCCCGACTGGCAGTATCCACACTGAGGGACCTGCTCCTCGATCCACGCGAGTTGAACCGAACTGAGGCCGTCGGCCGTGACCCCTTCGATCGTGGTGACCTCCGTTCCCTCGGCAGCCGCCACCGTAGTCTGGCAGGATCGCTGGGGCTGGCCGTCGACGAGCACGGTGCAGGCACCACACTGACCGATCCCACAGCCGAACTTGGTTCCGGTCAGACCCAGGCGTTCGCGAAGGACCCAGAGGAGTGGGTGGGTCTCGGGAGCGTCGACCTCTCGACGTTCACCGTTCACGGAGAAGATAGTCATGGCGTGCCCTTCAGGGATTCGTTCCGACCAAAGTAGAACAGGTGCAGGAAGAGCACAGGTTACCCGAGACGTGCCCGCGCTCAATTCGAAGGCCCGAAGACCTTCTCGTGCTGGGCAACGACGTGCTGCCAGAGATGGTTCACCTCGATATGGAGTTCGAACGTTTCGCGCACCTCGCGCTGGAATTCGTCGACGTCCTGCAGCAGCCACTCTCGCGCTCCATCCGGAGTCACGGTCCTCCGAACCCGACCGCGCAACACCTCAATTCGGTCTGGTCGGAAGCGCTGGCAGATGAGCGTCCGTACGAATTGCGACTCTTCCGACGTCTGGAGCCAGGTGCACAGTTCGTTCAGACGCGCCTCCTCGGCGCGCTCGTAGCGGAAGTCGAAGTCGGCCGCGCCCCCGTGCTCGTGGTTGTGCAGGCGCCAGTATCCGTCGTCACGGAGCTCCAGGCGGTAGTGCAAGCCGAACTGCTCGATTGCGCCGGGGGTCAGTGGAACCGGCTCGCGTAAACCGTCGCCGAACCCGACGTCGGCGAGCCAGGGGCCGTCTTCCATGTGCACGGCGAGGGCCAGGTGATTTCCGATGATCGAGTCCCCGCGAGTCGACCGGAGGACGCCCGCCGACATGCGCATCACGTCGAACCCGATCTCCTAGAGTGCCCAGCCCAGCAGCCCGTTCATCTCGTAGCACCACCCGCCCCGGCGACCCTCGACGATCTTGTCGTACGATTCAGCCGGGTCGAGGCCGACCGCGTCTCCAAGGTTAACGCTGAGATTCTCGTACGTGATGCTCAGAAGATGCTGGTGGTGGATGGTCTTGAGTGTGTCGGCGTCTGGGCGCGCGACACCATCGAACCCGATTCGGTCCAGGTAGGCCTGAAGATTCATGGCGCGCGAAGCTGCACCGGACCACCCGTGCTCGCAACGGGATCGTGGCCGAGCCCCCACTACGGGTGTACGCATTTCGAATTGTGCACTGGACCTGTACTCTGCGTGACGTTCAAACGACCGGGCCATCTTTTCCTGCGGAGTTTCCATGCGCCGATCCAGCCGAGTCCTCCTGATGGTCGCCGCCGCATCGTGGGTATTCGGTGACGCGATCGCCGGGCAGATGGCGGCGGAGGTCCGTGGACCTACGGGGCCTAGCCCGTACGACGTGGTTCGGGGTTGGCACAAGCCGTTCGCGCAGGTCGGGTACGCCTTCGGCGGTAATTCGGGCGTCTTCGCCGAGTCACCGGATCGTATCTTCGTTGCAATGCGTGGAGAGACGCGACTCCCGTCTCCGCTGCCCGAGGAGTATCTGGGCTTCGCTGGCTCGATCGGTATCAACGTCCTTTTCGAGGCCACGCGGCGAACGTGGCGTCACTGCCTCTATACGCTCGATCGCGATGGCCGAGTCCTCGAGATGTGGGATCAGTGGGACCACCTGTGCCGGGATTCCGAAGGTCCGGGCCCTCATCGAGTGCGGATCAGCCCATACGATCCCGAGCGTCGGGTATGGGTCATCAATGAGACCTTCCACGTGATTCACGTCTTCACCAACGATGGATCGCGGCTCCTCTTCACGCTGGGTGAGAAGGTGTACCGGGTGACGACCATACCCACTTCGCGAAGCCCCAGGATGTGGCCTTTCTGCCGGACGGCCGCATCCTGATCGCCGATGGGCTCGACAACCATCGCGTCATCATTCTTGACTCGGAGCTGAACTACCTGGGCGAGTTCGGGGGGCAGGGCGATGGCCCGGGCCAGTTCAACGGGATTCACGCGGTGGCCGTGGGACCCCAGGGCCGGATCTTCGCCCTTGATCGTTCAGGAGGTCGGGTCAACGTATTCCGAACGACGGACGATCCGGGGCGGGTGGAGCACATCGCGACGTGGGGCGGACTTGCTCTTCCGCTCGACCTCATCGTGAACGATGACGCGGTCTGGCTGACCGATCTCGGCCCACTCCGTTTCGTGAAGTTCGACTTCGAGGGCAACCGTTTATACGAGTGGGAGGTGCCGCGGGATCTACCGGACGGCTACCTGGAGGTGCACACGTTCTCGGTGGACTCTGACGGTAATCTCTACGGTGGGGACAATCAGTACGGACGAACGCAGAAATTCGTACCCCGGGCCGATGCTGATCCTGACCTGCTGATCGCGCCCCCGTGGGTGCAGGGTGGACGTTAGGTCGGGCTCCGAACCGGGGCCGGCGTTCTGCGCGACGGACTCCGCCTTCGATCAGCGCGCATGAAGCCCCGACAACGCAGGGCGGAGTAGCTCCTTTCAGTGTGGGTGGAATGACGCGTAACGGGCCGTCGGCCCCCTCGGACGTTTCGTGGGGTGATGGCCTGCGGGAATCGGTCGAGTTTCCCATACTTATCGGTGCCGACACACAGACCTCGCACGTTTGAATGACATGATCAGCTTTCGTGGATCGATTGCCTTCCTCGCTCTTTCCGGGATGCTAGCCCTGGGCGCTCCGACGTCTGCCCAGACCGTACCGCCCGAGACCGACCTTCGCCTCTACGACATCATCGATGGGTCCTCCGCCGACCGGATCGAGCAGGACATTCGGACGCTGGTGAGTTTCGGGACACGCAATACGCTGTCCGACACACTGTCCGACACTCGGGGAATCGGAGCGGCACGCCGCTGGATCAAGTTGGAAATGGACCGGATTTCGGACGCGTGCGGCGGGTGCATGGAGGTCTTCTATCAGGAATCGATCGCCGGCCCGACGAGTCGGATTCCAAATCCGGTCAACGTGGTCAACGTCGTAGGTGTCATCCGCGGCAGTGTGCATCCCGATCGCTATGTCATCATGAGTGGTGACATCGACTCCCGTGCGTCGAACACGGCGGACGGAGAGACCGATGCTCCGGGTGCGAACGACAATGCCTCTGGGATGGCCGGTGTGATCGAAGTCGCCCGCCTGCTGACGCAGTATGAGTTTCCGACCAGCGTGATCTTGACCGGTTTGTCCGGAGAAGAGCAGGGCCTCTGGGGCGGCCGCCACATGGCTGAGGTCGCCCGTGCCGAGGGGTGGGATATCGCCGCAGTGCTCAACAACGACATGATCGGCAATATCGAAGGCATCAACGGTGTCATCGAGAACAACACGTTTCGTGTGTTCTCCCAGCCGTACCCGGTGACTGCGACGGAGCAGGAAATCCGAAGCTATCGCATGTTCGGTGGTGAGGTGGACGGCCCGTCTCGTCAGATTGCCCGCTATGTCGATCGCATTACGGACCAATACTTCACGAATCTCGACGCGATCATGGTGTACCGGCTGGATCGCTTCGGCCGAGGCGGGCATCACCGCCCCTTCAATGATGCAGGCTTTCCCGGTGTTCGCATCATGGAGACCAACGAGCAGTACGAACGGCAGCACCAGAACATCCGGACGGAAGACGGAATCGAATACGGGGACGTGATCGAAGGTGTGGATTTCGACTTCGCGTCCCGACTCACCGCCGTGAATGCGGCCGTGCTGGCGTCCCTCGCGTGGGCGCCCCCGCAACCGACGAACGTTGCGATCGGCGGCGCGGTTCGCCCGTCCACGACGCTCAGCTGGGATCCGGTCGATGATCCGAATCTCGCCGGCTACAAGATCTACTGGCGTGATACGATCGCGCCGCAATGGACCCACTCGCGCTATGTAGGCAACGTCACCGAATTCACGCTGAAGGACATGGTGATCGACAACTACCTCTACGGTGTCGCATCCGTGGGCACGAACGGGCACGAGAGCATCGTCGTCTTTCCGACGGAACGCCGCTAGTCACGGACGGTCGGCGCCCGGCGTCGGCATGGCGGCCGGGGTGGCTTTCGTCGGACACGGTGTCGGACAGAATGGCCGAATCGGTCAATCTGTCCTTCGGTGCAGAAGCTGAATTCAGGATGTGAGAATCCTGTAACCTGATGTTCTGCATCTAGTTACGTGGATTTGTGAGGTTGGCATTAGGGTTGCTCTTCGCGTAGGGCAGCGATTCAGCCCGTTCGTACCTTGCATCGAGCCTGCCATGCCTATCACGCTGCCGTCCAGCGCATCCAGATCCTGGAGATCTCCGGGATCTGGATACTCCTATCCGGTCTCACCGTCGAATCTTCGATCGAGGGCTCACGCCCGTCACATGTACACGGCCACGGACGCGTACCGCCGTCTCGTCAACGTCGTGGTGGCATCGATCGGGATTCTGATCGCTGCGCCGCTCATGTTGCTGGTCGCCGTCCTCGTTCGGCTCGACTCCAGAGGGCCAGCGATCTACACCCAGGACCGTGTCGGCATCTGCCGTCGAGGATCCCGTGGACGCACTCAGGATGACCGTCGGCGAACACGGAATCTCGGAGGCCGCGTATTCACCATCTACAAGTTTCGGACGATGACGGTCGCTCGGGACTCCGGTGAGGAGTGGGCATCGAAGAACGACGCTCGCATTACTCGCGTCGGCCGAATCCTGCGTGCCACGCGCATCGACGAGCTGCCTCAGCTCTTCAACGCGCTGAAGGGCGACATGAATATCGTGGGGCCACGTCCTGAGCAGCCCGGAATCTTTCAGGGTCTGCGCAACGAGGTGCGGGGCTATGGCCTCCGGCAGAAGGTGCTGCCGGGCATTACGGGGCTGGCCCAGGTCAACCTCGGGTACGACACCTGCATCGAAGACGTCCGGCGCAAGGTCGAGCTCGACCTCGAATACATCGAGGAACGCTCGGCCGCGAAGGACCTTCAGATCATGGCGAAGACTCTGCCGGTTATGGTCTTTCAGAAAGTCTGGATGTAGGACGGCCTGCCGGATCGGGATCCGGTGAAGTGCCTCGGCACCTACTGGACGGTGACCGTCCCCTGCATCGACGCGGTGTGAAGGGTACACGGGTATGCGAATGTCCTGGCGGCGGCGAAGGCTACATTGTGAAGGGTCGGTCCAGACCAGACCACGTCCACGTCACTTGCCCGCCATGGGACTGACTGAGCCACCATCGAGCAGGGCCAGTGCCAGCGTACGGGGACAGGTCATGGCGCACGCTTCGACGTCTGAAGGGTCTACACTCGATATGACGAACAGAGAGGATCTTCATACGCGTGCGGGGATCCGTACGGGCCGGGTGTGGGTGGGTCTGCTTGCACTCGCGGCACTTGGAGAGGGCGTAGCTGCACAGCAGCTGGATCTTCCTGAGCGCAACCCGGAAGCGCGCTTGGGCACTTCGGTCGTGAACGCCGTTACCGGCCTCACGCTCGAGGCTCGCGAGGACGTTCTGGTCGAGGAGGTCCTGTCCGGGAATGTGCCTGCGTTCCTGAGGACGTTCGTGCGGGTGGAGATGCGAGCCGAGTTCGAGGGCCGAGACCGGCTGGTCGTGCTTCAGGTGCTTCCCGACGTCCTCGCTGTAGGGTCCAGCCAGGACTTCGTTCGGATCCCGCTTTCGCCGCATGCTGCTCAGGCCATCGCCGATCGGACCTACGCCAGCTTGCCAACTTCGAGGATCTCGGATGCGATCTGGTCATCGGCTACCCTTCGCATGCCGCCTCAGCCGATCCCCCCGAGCGACGCGATGACGACGGTTCGGGTATCCGCAGAACATCATGCGTTGATCGAGGCTCTGTGGCCGGCGGGTCTCGCGCACGGCACGCCCGTTGCGGGCATCAAGAAAGACGTGGTTCTCACGCCGAGGCTCGAAGACGAACCGGGTCGGGTTGCGATCTACGGTTGGCACGGGCAGGACGGCTCCCCGATCCAGCCTGTCTATACGGGACACACCGACCGCTGGGTCGATTACAGTCACGGCATTCGCCTCGTCTCTCGGCGCGTCGTGGTCGACGGGGTAGAGCACGATCTGGTCGACCTGCTCGAGGATCCCGAGCTGTGGCAGCTCGTTTCGGACGAGGGGCCGATGCACTCCGCACGGTACGCGACGTCGCCTCGTTGATCGCATCTGCGGTTATCACTAGCGTCCCTCGTCACTGAAGTGCTGTGGTCTGCCACGGCAGACCCCGAACCGAAACGCTCATGCTCAAGGTCGGAATCGTCGGCCTTCCGAACGTCGGGAAGTCGTCTCTCTTCAATGCCCTGACTGCCGCGGGTGCGCCGTCGGAGAACTATCCGTTCTGCACGGTCGAGCCCAATGTCGGCACGGTCGAGGTTCCGGACGTTCGCCTCGATCGGATCCACGAACTGGCGGACTCCAAGACGCGAGTGCCCACTGTCATCCAGTTCGTCGACATCGCCGGCCTGGTCGAAGGGGCGTCGGAGGGTGAAGGGCTTGGAAACAAGTTCCTCGGCAACATCCGAGAAGTCGACGCCATCGCCCATGTCCTGCGCTGCTTCGACGACGAGGACATCACGCATGTGCTCGGAAGTGTCGATCCTGCTCGAGATCGCGAGATCGTAGAGACCGAGTTGGCCCTGGCGGACCTCGACACGGTGCAGCGACGCCTGGAGAAGGTCGAGAAGAAGGCGAAGTCCGGGGACAAGGAAGCCATACGGGAGCGGGGAGTGCTGCAAAAGGCTCTCTCCGCGCTCGAGTCGGGCAAGCCCGTGCGGGCGGCCGATATCTCGGATGACGAGATGCCGATCCTGAAGGGCTTCCAGCTTCTCACGACGAAGCCCGTGCTTTATGTGGCCAACGTCTCCGAGGACGATCTGCCGGACGCCGAGAACGAGTGGACGAGAGCCCTTCGCGAAGCGGTCGCAGCTGACGCCGCCGAACTCCGGGACGGTGAATCCATCGTCACGATCTGCAGTGCCCTCGAATCTGAACTCGCCGAGATGGAGCCGGAAGATCGGCAACTCTTCCTCGAAGAGATCGGGCTCAGGGAAACCGGCCTCAATCGACTTGTCCGCGCCGCATACGAACTCCTCGGCCTCGTCACCTTCTTCACGACAGGCGAGAACGAGACCCGAGCTTGGACAGTCCGGCAGGGTAGCTCGGCACCTCAGGCTGCGGGCACGATCCACTCGGACTTCGAGCGCGGGTTTATCCGGGCCGAGACGATCCACTTCGGCGAGTTCGACTCCGTGGGCTCATGGAAGGCTGCGAGGGATACGGGCGTCTTGCGATCTGAAGGCAAGGCGTACACGGTCGTTGATGGCGACATCATGCTCTTTCGCTTCAACGTGTGACGGGCGTTTGATGAGCTGTTGAGTCGTTTTCGCATCACTCATGCGATGACAGAGCCGAGTTCGAATTCGGCCTGCCCGACGTGGGACGGACTTCATTGACCGCCTGACGGAGTAGACGCGTCCCCTCCGCGAAAAGCGTCCACGGATTGAGGTTGCCGTTGCCTGCTTCCGTTGCGCAGCGTCGCCGTGAACGCACGCCCCCGGTGAGGAATGGGTGGCGTACGAACCTCGCAAAGCCAGTGTCCTCGACCGGATCTTTTGCGGAGGTCCAGAGTATCAGTCGCGTCAGCTGTGCGCGTGCTCCACAAGCACGAGATGGAACCGACGGAGGTTGGCCATCACTACGAAGGTAGAAGTAACGAGAAAGCGACTCACACTGCGCTCCAGTTCCGTGCAGCAGATCGCGAGAGACCTGACGAACCTGGGACTCGTCCACGTAAAGCAGGAGGGCATGCTGAACGTTCGGCAGAGCGAGAACCTTCGGCGCGCCCTCGCGGAGGCTGGTCAGGCGCTGACGTGGGACGTGAAAGCGGCAACCAGTGCAGATCCGATGTCCGAGGTCGTCAAGGACCTCAAGAGGTTGGTTCAGGCTGGGGCCCAAACACTGAAGGCCGAGGTCGCGGACGAGCTCAAGAAGAAGAAGGTCGAAGAGAAGGGGCTCGAAAAGACTGTCGCAGTGTTGACGGCTCTCACCGAGAAGTCCGAGAAGGCGTTTCCAGCTCAGATTTCATATTCGCACACTGCGCGGGACATCACGCGAGGCTTCTTCACGAATGTGGAAGACGTCGAGTTCAAAGATGTGAGTGAGGTGGTGGAGACCCTGAAGACGGTGGAGAAGAGTCTGAAACGCTGGGGCAAGCTCAGGGTTCAGATGCTCGAAGATCTTCAGCAGACCAACAAGCGACTCAGCGCACTCACGTCGGACCTCGACCCGTTCGTGGCCTCCTCGAAGCGTCTGATCGACGAGCTTCTGCTCACGTTCGCCTGACGTATTCCTGATCCGCGGGGTCCGGATGACGACTCCCCTGGCGACGTGAACTGCCCCAATTGCTCCGCCGTCATGGACCACATGGTTCTCGATGGTGTGTACGGTTCGGGGATTGAGGTAGATCTCTGCTATGCATGTCACGTGTTGTGGCTGGACAAGCGAGAGAGCCTTCAGCTCTCGCCGCGCGGTATCCTGGATCTGTTCCGGGCGCTGAACGAGCACAGGGAAGACGCGCGGCACGCGCTTGAAAATGGCAACCGTTGTCCTCGTTGCGCACGGCGTCTTTCCCTGAGCCAGGATATCGGCAAGGCTGGACGGTTCACCTACTATGCATGCCCGGCGAACGATGGGCGCCTAACGCCGTTTTCCGAGTTTCTGAAGGAAAAGCAGTTCGTACGCGCCCTGACGCCTGCCGAGCAGGTTCAGGTGCGAGCGGAACTCAAGATGGTGCAATGCTCGGGCTGCGGTGCTCCCATAGATCTGGTACACGGTTTCCAGTGTGGGCATTGCAGCTCACCCATCACGGTTCTCGATCCTGACGCGGTCGAGGACACCCTTCGACGCGTTCAGGACGCAGATGAACGCAGGTCCGCGGGCGACCCGAAGGATCGAGAGCTTCAGGCCCGTGCTCTGGCATCCATGGAAGCCATGCGCAGCAGTCCGGAGGACCAGTACTAGTGGGGAAAGGTCCGACTGCAGAGCAGTCGCGCGACGAGTTCGTTCGGGACCGACCTCTTGTCTGCTTCACTCGGACTCATCTTCGGAGACTTCTAGGGGTCGTGAGCCGTGGCGGTCGTCATTCGACGTTTTCCGATCACGGAACACCAGCCTCGCAGAGAGGCAGCCTTCTCGCCCCGTCGGATGTGCTTGAGTGCGCGTGTCGGGTCTCAGTGATGTCCGGTCGGGGCTCCGATCTCAGCTGCGTACGCTTCACGCAGTGCCTGATGGTACTCGTCCAGCAGGCCCGAAAGAGTGGCTTGTTCTTCGGCCACTGCGGCCCGAAGCTCGGGACGGGTCATGAAGTCGTACACGATCGACGACATGATCTCGGCGCTGATTCGAAAGCCCGTGTGTCCGATCTCATTGAACGTGTCATCGAGCATGCCGCGCGTGTGGTTTGCCCCGCGTGAGCTGAAGACGCTGATGCCGATGCCCGGAATGTCCTTCGTGACGACCCCGGTCTCCTCGTAGCCCGATGGGCGGGTCGGTTCCGGGTTCATGCGCGGGGCGTCCAGCTCTCCGGCGTACGCGAACGCCAGCTCCTGGAGTGTGCCCAGCGAGATGCCGTCCCGGTATTCTCCGTATCGATCGATCTCGACCGTCGTACCCGTGGCGAGCGCAGCCCCCCGGGCTGCATCGTTCATCATCTTCGTGACATGTTCGAGGTATACGGGGTCGGGATACCGGATGTAGTAGTCAACGACCGCCCGCTGCGGAACGACATTCGGTGCCTCTCCTCCTTCGGGGATCACGCCCTGAATGGAGGCTTCCGGCCGCAGCGTCGAGCGGAGCCCGTCGACCAGCGTGTAGAAGTGCACGGCGGCCTCGAGGGCGTTGCGACCGAACCACGATGCCATTTGGTGGGAGGGGCGTCCGAGGAAGGTGTATTTCACCTCGTTGATATTCAGGCAACAGCTGCCGAATCCGGCCCGGGAGCGCGACGTCTCCGTAACACCATGGCTCCGGACGAGCAGATCCGCACCATCGAAAATCCCGGCGTCGTGCATGATCACCTTGGCCGGGGGACCGACTTCTTCGGCGGGCGTTCCGTAGATCTTCAGCTGGCCAGGCGTCCCCGAGCGCTCCATGTACTCCGCGATGGCGAATGCGGAGGCGTATACGATTGGGGTCTGCGCGTTGTGCTGGTCACCGTGGAACGGGCCGTCTGCGTCGCGAAGCGCGTCGTACTCACCGATGAATCCGAGCGTCAAGCCATCTGCTCCGGCCTGGGCTGTCCACGTCGCGACGAACGCGGTCTCGAGTCCGGCAACCCCGATCTCGACGTCCCAGCCCCGCCTGCGGAGTACCGACGTCAGTGTGTCGACCGCCAGGAATTCCTCCCACGCGACCTCCGGATTCTGACCGATGAAGTCACTCAGGTCACGCATCTCCGCTTGCCAGAGCTCCGTCGTGCGGGTCACCACGGCATCCCGCTCCGCATCTCCGCGACCCGCGAGACGCTGCGCCATACCAGTCGGGTCGAGGCGGTTCTGAAGGGCGTCGATCTCGGCGAGGATCTCGCGTGCGGCAGCACGTTGGGTTTCGGTGGTCTGTGCGGTGATTCCACCAGAGAGTACTGCGACAGCGGCGCTGGCGGTAAAGACGGAAGTGAGGCAGGAACGGATCGTCGTGCGCATGTGCGGTGCTCGTGTGACGGGGTCGGACAGCGGAACGTACATGCTCGAGCTGTGATCGACTATGACATCCCAGCGGTGTTCGGTCTCCGTTGCGGGCACCGTGCACCTCAAGCTGCCGAGCACTGCCCGTTCGAGCATGATCAGAGCGCCACAACCTGACGCGTGGGCATGGATTCAGGAGCGGATCGGGACCTGACCTCGAAGGCGTTCGAGGTTTCGGCATCCCACAACCGTCCGTCGTTCGGGACCCCCCGACTGGCCGTAATCCGGACCCATTCGCACATTGCCGGCCGGTCGAACTTCAACCCTGACCATGAGCGGGATCATCATGCATAACCGTACGGCCCTCCCAATCGGAAGAACCTTTCTCGTCACGGCGATCCTCGCGCTGGCGCTGCCTCAGGCAGTGATGGCTCAGCGCGGAGCGTCGGGGCCGCCCGAACACGCTGCAGTCGAGCCGATCAACCACCTTCCGAACCCGTACGAGACGGTTCGGGACTGGGGTGTCCTGCCCGATAATCGGACGTGGGGCTCGGTCAGCGCGGTCAACATCGACATTGACGGCGTCCATGTGTGGGCTGGAGATCGCTGCGGCGTGAACTCATGTGCCGAGTCGGACGTCGATCCGATCGTGAAGCTTGATCAGGACGGCAACACCGTGATGAGCTTCGGAGCAGGCCTGATTACGTGGCCGCATGGAATGGACGTCGACGCCGACGGCAATGTCTGGATCGCTGATGCGCGTTCTCCGAACGGTCGTGAACTCGAGCGCACACCGAATGCTGCGATGAACGGCCACGTCGTGCGGAAGTTCAGCCCGACCGGAGAATTGCTGATGACGATCGGCGTGCCGGGCGAAGCCGGCGACCCGCCGACGCATCTCACGGAGCCCAACGACGTTCTGGTGGCTCCGGACGGCAGCATCTTTGTCGCAGAGACCCACAGCGCCCAGTACATGGACGATGCCGGTCCCAATGCGAAGAGCCGGATCACGAAGTACTCCCCGGACGGGGAAATGCTTCTGCAGTGGGGCGAATGGGGCTACGCCGACGGACAGTTCCGGTCCCCCCATTCACTGGCGATGGACTCCCGCGGGCGTCTCTTTGTGGCTGACCGCGGTAACCGCCGGATCCAGATCTTCGACCAGCAGGGTAACCACCTCGAGACCTGGTATCAGTTCAGCCGCAACAGCGGGATCTGGATCGATGACAACGACATTCTGTATGCCATCGATTCGGAGTCCGACGAGAACTACAATCCCGGCGGCTGGCGAAAGGGACTGCGTGTCGGCAGTGCCATTACCGGTGAGGTGTGGTACTTCGTGCCGGAGCACATGTCGGCACGCGCATCCGGAATGGGCGGGTACGGCTCCATGGGTGAGGGCGTGACCGTCGATCGTGAAGGCAACGTCATTGCGGGCGAAGTTGGCCCGGTCCAGGGGCTGACGAAGTTCATTCCTCGACTCTGGAACCGCTGACTCGTCGGTCGAAGCACGTCTGACCCAACCGGGCCCTCGCTGAACGGGTGGGGGCCCCGGCTCCAAGGGGTGGAACCCAAACGGAATCGAGGCCTAGTTCTGGCCATGCCGGATTCTGCGATCGCAATGCCACGAGACTTCGGTCGGCTCGTCTCGCTCCTGAAAGGGCGGCGTGCGGTCGTTCTCGCTGGAGCCGGGTGTTCCACCGAGTCCGGCATTCCGGACTACCGCGGTCCGAACAGGCGCATGCGAACCCGGACGCCCGTGCAGTACGGCGAATTCGTGCGATCCGCGGCGACCCGGCAACGGTATTGGGCGCGGAGTACCGTGGGGTGGGGGCGCATGAAGCGTGCCGAGCCGAACGCCGCGCATCACGCTCTCGCCGACCTCGAGCGGGCCGGGTTCGTCTCTGGTCTCATCACTCAGAACGTCGATGGTCTGCATCATCGAGCCGGAAGCCGAGACGTCGTAGAGCTGCACGGTTCGCTCGATTCCGTCGTCTGCCTCGAGTGCGGGGACATGGTCACGCGGATGGAGATGCAGAAGCGACTCGAGGAGTGGAATCCTGGATGGGTCTCGGCGGTGGGCCCTGCCGAGACCGCGCCGGATGGTGACGCAGACGTCGGTGACGATGCGTACTCGGAGTTCGTCGTTCCCAGGTGCGAACGGTGCGAGGGCACGCTCAAGCCCGATGTCGTCTTTTTTGGTGAAAACGTTCCGAAGGCCCGTGTGGAAGAGTGTTGGAAAATGGTCGATCGGGCTGACGTTCTCCTGGTCGTCGGATCGTCTCTGACCGTGTACTCAGGCCGCAGGTTCGTGTACGGTGCGCTCGAACGTCAACTCCCCATTGCTGTGCTGAACCTCGGCCCGACCCGAGCAGATGACGTAGCAGCGGCCAAGGTCGAGGCCCGGCTCGGCGAGGTGATGCCTCGACTGGTGGAAGCTCTGACAGCGGAGCGAGGCAGCCGGTGGTCGGCCGCGCCATAGATCACCGAGAAGGTGCACCGGTCTTCACGGGTGCACCTCTCACTGACAATGATCAACAGCAGCCGGGGATCCGCTGGCCCTGTGCCTTGCTACAGGAAGTGTACCTCACCCGTCGAGACGTCGTACATACCGCCCGCGATGACGATCTCGCCGGCCTTTTCCATCTCGGACAGAATCTCACTGTTCGAGCGGATGGTCTCGATCGTGGCGAGGACATTGGCCTCGGCCACCGCATCGACGAACTCGGGGCTCTCGCTGTCCATCTTTGCAGCGACCTCATCGACGATCGGCTCGATCTTGTGTACGAGGGCCGTGAGATTACCAAGGCGGACCTTGTCGATGGCACCCTTTACCGCACCGCAGGAGGTGTGGCCGAGCACGAGGACCGCCCTGGAGCCGGCTAGCTTGCAGGCAAACTCGATGCTGCCCAACAGGTCCTCGTTCACGATGTTCCCTGCAACGCGCGGGGTGAAGATGTCGCCGATACCCTGATCGAGGACGGTCTCGACGGGTACACGGGAATCGATGCAGCCGAGCACGACAGCATAGGGGTACTGGCCAGCGGCGGTGGTTGAGATCTGGTCCGCGTACGAGCGCTTGAATGCCACATTGTCGAGGAATCGACGGTTGCCGTCCTTGAGCCTCTGGATCGCACCCATTGGTGTGATGGCGGCTTGTGATTCCCGAGTCTGTGTCTTGGAATGAAGCGTGGACATTTCAGACGCTCCGAAAGAGTGGAGTGTTTGTTGTGTGTGGATGATCACACGGATCGTGTGCTGAGGCATCCTGCGGAATCCCACTGCACCGCAGGGGAGCTGGGCGGAATGTGCTATCAGACGTTCATCGACGTGTGGTCGATTCTCAGGATCTCGGCTGTCGAATGTCCTGAACAAGGGAGATCAGTAGGTATACGTCACTCCGGTTCGCAAACGGGTGTCGAGCGCGGCAAGGCCGTCGGGGGGTCGACTGTCGTATCGCAGGTCGAAGCTGACGGTCAGCGCCAGGGTTTCCGTCACAGAGGCCGACAGACGAAGGTTTTCGAGAGCGCGAAAGTCGCCAAAGTCAGTCACCGCCGGCTGGACATAGGTCGTCGACGTGATGACGAGTGCGTTTGTCGGTACCAACCGGAGCGTGAGGAAGTTGCTCCATCGGACCTCGAGGGTCCGCTTCGCATGCACGGCCGTGTCCGGGAGGGCCAGGCGCTCATACTCGATAATCCCTGACGACCCCATGCCGAACTGCCCCCACGCTCCCTGAGCGAACGCCGTACGGACGCCTCCTCCCGTCACTGAACGGAAGGCGAGGCGTTGCGCCCGATCGTAATTCAGCTGCCCGAACCACTCCGGTTCGACATACGGGGATATGGCGGTGAACGACCTTCGGTAGTGCAGGAGTCCGTTCGACGCGAAGCGACTCCGGTCCAGGAAGCCGAGCCCTCCATTCCCGACGATCAGGCGAGTCTGTGTGGGGGTCACGTCATACACGCGGCCTCTGAAGTCCAACGCGACGAAGTCGACGTTTCCTGTTTGGATCGAGAAGTCCCCGCCCACGGACCCGGACCGGCCGAGCGGGAGGCTGTCCGTACGAAGAACCTCGACATTGACCTGCGCCGAAACGGTCGCCGTTCCAAAGCCGGGAAGCAGGGGGAGGACCGCGCTGAGAATCAGGATGTTGACACGGCCGAACTGTGGACGCGAAGCACGCAATGGACCGGACGGTGATGGAGGTCAGGACCTCATACGGTAACATCAACGCTATCGGTCGCTGGATTGTCTGAAAGAGGAATACATGGCTCCGGGTTCTGCCGAGCCTCCCTTGACCTGAAGACGCCGATGGCGTCGAGACAAGCCTCCGTATGCTCGTTTGCTCCGGTCGCGCGGCCGTCCTCTTCACTGGCTCGCGCTCGCTTTCCTTCGATCGTATCTCGTCTCGACTCTGTGTCATTGCGGGGTTGCTGGTCGGTGTCGCAGCATCTCCGATTGCAGCGCAGCAGGCCGAAACGGACTCGGCGCCGGTCGCCGCGGCGCAGCGCACCGAGAGCCAGCCAGTAATCGATGGGCGCCCCGACGAGGCGACCTGGCAGGCTGCGTCTGCGATGACGGGCTTCATTCAGCGTGAGCCCAACGATGGAGCCCTCGCATCCGAGCGGACCGAGGTCCGTGTTCTCTACGATTCGGATGCGATCTATGTGGGCGTATGGGCGTACGATTCGCGGGCGGATCAGATCGTCCCGGGTGAGGCGATTCGCGACTTCGAGGTGACGGACGCCGACGCGGTCATCATGGTGTTCGATACGTTCAAGGACGAGCAGAACGGGTTCGTCTTCGGGACGACCCCGGCGGGGATCGAATACGACGGTCAGGTCGCGTCCGGAGGCTCCGGCGGCGGCTTCTTCCTCGGGGGGGGCTCGAACAGTTCTCGTCGCTTTCAGGCGGGAGCTGGCGGAGGCTTCAACAAGAATTGGGATGGTAGCTGGGAAGTCGCAGCGACTCAGGACGCCGAGGGCTGGTACGCCGAATTCCGGATCCCGTTCAACACGCTTCGGTACGGCTCCGACGTCGATCAGTGGGGCTTCAACATCTCCCGTCGGGTGCGGCGACTGAACGAAGAGGTCTTCTGGTCGTCGGTCCCTCGAGAGTTCAATCTCTATCGGCTGGACTTCGCGGGGTCTCTTGCCGGCCTCGAGCCTCCGGTACGTCGCGCGGTGACTGTGACGCCGTACGTGCTCGGCTCGACGGCCAGGGACTACGCCGGAGGCGAGCTGCAGTGGAATGAAGAAGGCAATGTCGGCGGCGAGGCCAAGGCCCAGATCACGCAGGGGCTGACGCTTGACGTGACGGTGAACACCGACTTCGCGCAGGTCGAGGTCGACGATGCGCAGGTCAACCTCACGCGCTTCCCACTCCTCTTCCCGGAGAAACGCCCGTTCTTCCTGGAGAACGCTGGATTCTTCACCGTGGGTGGAGGTGGGGTGGATCTCTTCTTCAGCAGAAGAATCGGGATTGACGCCGGAGCTCCTGTACCGATCAAGGGTGGAGGTCGACTGTCGGGACGTGCCGCCGGACTGAACGTCGGTCTGCTCCACATCCAGACGGATGGATTGCTTGCCGGGAGCGAGCGGAGCTCGTGGTCGGTTGCGCGTGTGGCGAAGGAACTACCGAGCCGGTCTCGCATCGGCGGAATCTTCACCGATCGCCGAAGCGATCTTTCGGGTGACGACAACCAAGTCTACGCGGTGGACGCCCAGGTAGGCCTGGGTGACCAGGTGACCCTTTCCTCGTACTTCGCTCGCTCGGAAACGGCGGATGCGCCTGCGGGTGAGGCGTTTGATGTCACGGGTGGAGTGACGACCCGAAGCTTCCGCGGGAATGCAACGATCCAGCAGGTCGATCAGAACTTCGACGCTCAGATCGGGTTCGTACCTCGGAGAGGTCACCGGTATTACCAGCTATTCGGGATGTATTACATCCGGCCGACCTCGATCTTCCGCGAACTCCGCCCGCACATCTCGTACTTCACGTACCGCAATCGAGCGGATGTAGCGCCTGAGGGCTTCGAAATTTCCTCGCGATGGCACATCGACAACCACTGGCAGTGGGACTCTGGCATGGAGCTCCATACTGGAGCGAACTACGTCACCGAGGGTCTCTACGAACCGTTCGCGATTCCGGGCGTTGACGTTACGGTGCCGGCGGATGTGTACCGCGGGTGGGAAGCCCAGATGGTCTTCTTCACGGACCAGTCCCGGGCATTCTCCTTCAATTCACGAGCGAACTGGGGTGCATTTCTGTCCGGAAACAAGCGAACGACGGGGGGAGACATCACGTACCGCTATGGTGATCGTTCCAGCCTCACGGCGGCCGTGGCGTACAACGATGTACAACTGCCTCAGGGTGATTTCACCACGACTCTCGGGAGCGTGAAGATCGGCTACTTCTTCACGCCTAGGATCTACATGCAGGGGCTCGTCCAGTACTCCACACAGGTCGACCGGTGGTCTACGAATCTGCGCTTCGGGTGGTTGAATACCGCTGGGACCGGGTTGTTCATCGTCTATAACGACGTCCAGGGCTTCGACACGCTTCAGGGACCGCAGGGGCGCTCGCTCTTCATCAAGTTCACACGCCAATTCAACGTGTCGGGGTTCTAGGGCCGTCGATATGACGTCGTCCGCTGCCCGGGGTCACCCGATCCGCGGGGAACTCCCCTGAACAGCAGGGGTCGAACCGTGTTGACCGCGCGTGCGCGCCAACACTAGCGTAGCACGACAGATATGTAGTCAAGTGACCCGATCCTTCCGACCATGAGCCGAAACCGAGATCGATGGGACGTGCGCCGCGCGGCTGTCCTGCTGCTCGCGGTCGCGCAGCTCTTGGGGCCCATAGGGCTCCAGGTCGTGGATGCCGTGCTCGAGGGTCACGAGTTCGACACGCCGCTGCACGTCGAGGGCGAAGGTCGCGAGGCCTGCGGGGGCGGTCACACGCATCTGGTGTGTCAGACCGCTCGATCGATGAGCACGGGTCTGCTGGCCACGGACGTTGCGCGCACGCTCGTGCTCTTTGTTCCGGAGTTCGTCGAGGACGAGGACCCGGATCGGTCGATCGGCCGGAGCGCAGACGGGTCGGGGGCTCTGGGCTCGAGAGCGCCGCCTCTCTCCTGATTACGTCGGAGTCTCCGACGTGAATTCATCCGAACGCTGACCGCCCTTCTGGGCAACTCGGCGCCCCTCGACCGGACGTCTCGACCGCTTACGCGGTGGACCGCAGTGTCTCGAGTGGCTCCCTGACCCGTTCCGAGGCGGTGGGCGACATCTCCAGCACACCACCATGTCCGCACTCCCTTCACAGGTCACGATTCGCGCCATCGCCTGTCTATTGGCGTTCGCGCTCGCGCCACTCACCTCCGCTGGCCAGGAGCGTCCGGGGGGGATCGAGGGAATCGTGCGTGCCAGGGAGAGCGGTGAGCCGCTCGCCGGTGCCCGTGTCACGGTCATAGGCACCGGTCGTTTCGCGATCACCCATGGCGACGGCTCGTTCCGTCTCCAGGTCCCGGATGGCGAGTACACGCTTCGCGTCGAACGCCTCGGGTACGCGCCAATCGAGATGACTTCGACTGTGCCGACCGATAACCCTCTCGTCGTAATCGAGCTGGAGGAATCGGCGCTTGAGCTGGAAGGGATCGTTGTCACAGGCGCCCTCTCCGAGCGCGGTGCGGACGAGGCGTTGCGTCCGGTCAGTGTTGTCAGTGCCAACGAGTTGCAGCGGCGACTCCAGCCGACGGTGGCCTCCACCCTGGGCTCCGAGCCGGGGTTGGCCGTCACGAGCATGGGACCCGCGACGGCGCGTCCGGTGATTCGGGGGATGAGCGGCGACCGGATCCTGGTTCTGGAGGACGGAGTCCGCGTGGTCGACGTCTCGAACGCCGGGCCGGATCATGCCACGTCTCTCGATCCCATGTCTGCCAGGCGGATCGAGGTGGTCCGTGGACCCGGGGCGATTCTCTACGGTAGCAACGCGATCGGTGGCGTCATCAACGTCATCCGGGACGAAGTTCCGACGTCGGTGCCGCACCACGCGACGGGCTCGATGACCGTGCAGGGCCGGTCGGTGACGTCCGGTGCAGGGGGGTCTGCTTCGGTGCTGGTCCCTCTTTCTCAACGGATTCCGGTTCGCTTCGAGGCCTCCCGTCGATCGTCGGGGGATCTCGCGACCCCCGTGGGCGATCTTGGGAACACGGGCATCGATGTGTGGTCGCTTGGCGCGGGGACGTCGTGGGTCGGTGAGGCGGGGCACGTCGGTGTGGCCGGCCTCGTACACCTCAATGACCACGGTATCCCCGGGGGCTTCGTCGGCGGTCACGTCGAGGGTGTCGCGATTGAGTCGGACCGCGTCTCCGTCAAAGCCGAGGGTGAGCACCGCCCCACCGAAGGTCTTTTTTCGACGCTCTCCGGCAACGCTACGTATTCGTACTTCGAGCACCTCGAGATCGAGCCGCCCGACATTCTCGGGACCCGCTACGAGAGACAGACGATCGCGTCCGACCTTCTCGCACGGCATCGGGCCATCGGCCCCTTCTCCGCCGGCGCAGTCGGTGCACGAGCGTCGTGGGAGGCATTCGAGTTCGGTGGGAGCCTGTTCACGCCCAACACCGACCGGATCAGCATGGGTGTGTTCGCCTACGAGGAAATCGACCTCGACCCGATCCGCCTCGAGGCCGGTCTCCGCTACGACTGGACGCAGACGAGTCCGGCCGAAGAGGATCCGGATTCCGACATCGGTCATGTGCGTACGCGATCCTTCGGCTCGATATCCGGCTCGTTCGGTGCTCTCTACAACGCGCCGAGTGGGGTCACCCTTGGCGCGAGCGTCTCTCGTGCATTCCGGACACCCGACGTGAACGAGCTCTTCTCGGAGGGCCCTCACCTCGCGGCCTATGCCTTCGAGGTCGGCAATCCTTCGCTCGAGGAGGAGGTCGGCACCGGGTTCGACGTCTTCGTTCGATTCCACAATGACCGGGTGCACGCCGAGCTGACGGGCTTCACCAACCTGGTGAACGGATACGTGTTCGGCGAAGAAACGGGCGAGCTCAGCCGTGTTCAGCTCCCGATCTATCAGTTCTACGGGGAGGATGCTCGCTTCCTGGGATTCGAGGCTGCCCTCGACTGGGTCGTCTCGGGCCCGTTCAAGATCGAGGGCACGGCGTCTTCGGTGCGGGGCGAGATCAGGGGGACCGGGGAGCCGCTTCCACTCATTCCGCCGCTCCAGGCTCGCTTCACACTCGCCTACGAACCGGCGGACTGGTTTGTTCGCGCCGAATCACACGCAGCCTCCGCTCAGGAGCGTGTTGGCGAGTTCGAGACCGCGACCGATGGCTACACGCGCTTCGATCTTTCGGCTGGTGTGAGCCGCACGATCGGGGGGCGCCTGAACATCCTGACCCTGGGACTCGAGAACGTCACGAATCAGGAATATCGCAACCACCTCTCCCGGGTGAAGGAAATCATGCCCGAGGCCGGGAGGGGCGTCACGCTCACATATCGCGTTGTGTTCTAACGCCGGCTTGGGACACTCGCACTTTCCTTTGAATGCCGGCATAAGGGAAAATGAAGATGAAGGTTTGGAAGAATCGCGCGCAGCTGATCACTGTGACTCTGCTCCTGCCGCTTGCCTTAGCTGCATGCGGCGACGATCCCACCGGTATTGATGATGACCATGGTGAAGAGGTCGAAGGGGTACAGATCTGGTTGAGTGGGGCGATGATAGCCTCATACGACGGAGATACCGGTGCGTGGACTGGCGAACTGGAGGTTGATGTTGGTACAGAGACCGCCCACATGGATGTCAGATTTGTGGATCACGATGGGGTAGCGGTGACTCTCGATTCCGACATGTACTTGGAGGTCGAAGTCGAAGATGAAAGTATCGCCGAGTTCGAGCAGGACACGCCGGGAGAGTTCGGTGGCCACCTGCATGGCGTTGCCGTCGGTGAGACGGATGTCGTCTTTAAGTTGATGCATGGGTCCGTGGGTTCCGGCCATGCGGACTTCGTGACGGCTGCGGTTCACGCTCACGTCGAGCAGTAGGACGCGAGGGTCAGCCTTCCGGACCGCTCATTGGAGCGGTTCGGGGGCTGGCCTCCTGTTCTTTTCGTCTAAATCAGGGTCTCGGCCTCGGTCGGGAGCCCCTCTGCGTCGATCCCTACTACCGGTAGGGGTCGCCCGTGGACAAGAATCGCTCCACGTAGTTCGCGACTCCCTCTTCGACCGGGGCGAACGGCTTCGTGTACCCGGCCTCACGCAGCTTCGTCATGTCGGCCTGCGTGAAGTACTGGTACGTGTCCCGGATCTCGGGCGGTGTATCTACCCAGTGCACGTCCATCACCTGGCCGACTGCTAGATAGAGCGCGCCCATGAGTTCGAGCCACCTCTGCGCACGACCGGTGCCGAGGTTGTAGATGCCGCTCGCGGGCTGCTGTTCGCGCACCCAGACCATCACGTCGACGCAGTCTTTCACATAGATGAAGTCACGCATCTGACCACCGTCCTCGTAGTCGGGATGGTGAGAGCGGAAGAGCGTGACCTTGCGGCCGGCGGCAGCCTCCGGGTACGCCTTGGTGACGACGCTACGCATGTCGTCTTTGTGATACTCGTTCGGGCCGTACACGTTAAAAAACTTCAGCCCCACCCATGTCGGAGGAGTAGAACCACCGTCCTCCACTTCACGGGCAACCCATCGATCAAACGCGAGCTTGCTCCACCCGTACGCGCTGAGCGGCCGTAGCACCGCCAGTGATGCACGGTCGTCCGCGTCGACGAACCCCCCCTGGCCATCCCCGTACGTCGCTGCCGAGGACGCGTAAACCAGCGGGACCTCGTGCTCTGCGCACCATCGCCAGATCCGCTGGGAGAGCCGGAGGTTCGACTCGACGATGAGGTCTGCGTCGGTCTCGGTCGTCGCCGAGATCGCGCCCATGTGGTACACGAAGGAGACGTCTCCTCCGCGCCGGGCGAGGAAGTCGTCGAGCTGGCAGGGGTCGACAAGTTCGTCGATCTCATGCTTCGCGATGTTCCGCCACTTGTCGCTGATCCCGAGCGCGTCACAGATCGACACGCGCTCATCCTGTTCGGACAGCGCGCCCACGAGGTTCGACCCTATGAAGCCGGCACCGCCGGTGACAAGGATCATGGTTGAAGATCGTGCAACGTGGGGATCATCGAATGATGTCGATGATCCGTTCGTTGCCCGCGCGGTCCAGGAAATTGTCCCACTCGAGGAAGTATCCGGTCGGGTCGTAACCAACGAAGGTCTCTACGAGGTCCGACTCCATCCCGATCGAATCGGAACGAAGCTCCACACCCAACGCCCTGGCGTGTGCCATCCATGCACGCACGTCTTCCGTCATGAAGGAGACGGTCACCGCATTTTCCTCGGTCGACGAATGCATGCCGCGTGCACCATCGACGAGTCCAATGTACCCGGTCGGCGAGGCCTGGTAGATCTTCGCCCAGCCTTGATCGACGAGCAGCTCTTCAGCGAGGAGCGCCTCGTAGAAGCGTTCGTTGGGTGCGAGGTCGTCGTAGTAGAGCCATAGGACGGTCGCCGAGATACCGAGGTCGGCGGGACGCTGATTCGTCGTCGTCGGCTCGATTACCGCGAGCCGGGGGCTCAGGTCTACGTTCTCCTCATGTTCGTTGAACCACTCGAATTCGAGGAGATATCCCTCCGGGTCGACTGCAACGAACCCGTCGTGGGCGCTGCCTTCGCGGATGGTCAATTCGCTGCGAAGCGGAACCTCGTGCGTCTCCAGATGGGCGAACCACGCCTCGAGGTCCCGGGTCACGATTGCGAGTGCTACGCTCTTCGGCTCGTCGGCCGAGTGCATCCCGTGCTCTACATCGACGAGGGTGAGGAACGATCGGGGTGCCACGTGCATGATCTTTGCGAACCCATAGTCCGCAGCGGTCTCGAACCCGAGGACATCACGATAGAACGCCCAGGCGGCGTCCAGGTCCTCGTAGTAGTAGAACGCGTTGAGCGCGTCGATGGGCGTGAGTACGAGTGCGGTGTCATCCGTGGCACCGTCCGTGTCTGCGTCCTCCGCGGGTGCGCATGCGCCCAACCCGACGACAGCGCACAGGGCAAGCGTACGACCAAGACATGTTCTCATCATGAGCCTCCCCGGCAGATTCGTTGAGCGACCTACCATACCCGCGTGCGGACGATCGACAAGGTGTCGGTCCCGACGGGGTCGCTGCCAATCGACCTCCTGCTCGGGCGAAAAGCGAGGTCGGGAGTCGAAATCGAGCGGAAGGCGAGCGGTCGGAGGGTAGGGCGTCGCGCGGCAGGAGTCAGTCCTGGCGGTCGTCCATCGGATCCTGGGCAGGGAAAGGGTCCGGCACCGATCGGCACCGGACCCTTTACCGTGTCACCGTGACCGTCCCGTTGCCGGGTACGGTCGCCGGATCGGTTACTGCTGCGCAGCCATCCCGCGGAGCACGGCGGCCAGCTTGGCCATGCGCTCGGCGTCACCGCCCAGCTCACCGGACTCGATTTGGACCACGTCGGCCTCGATCTCGGCAGCCAGGTTGTTCAGTGTCATCGCGCCCGCGTTCGCATCGAGTGCGCTTTGAATTTCGCTGGCCCGGTCGTTGAGAATCCGATTCGCTCGTGTCATCTGATCCAGGTAGGCCTGCGCGACGTCACGCGTCGGGGCCCATTCGACCTTGGGCTGCAGCTGAGCGTTGAACTCGTTCATCATGACCGCCTCGGCAGCCGCGATTTCCGCCGCCGACAGGTGCTCGCTCGGCGTGAGGCGGAAGACGTCGATGCCGCGTGAGATTTCGGCACCATAGAGACGACCGTTGAACCAGTAGACGGACCAGTACCCTCCCGTGAAGAGCGACTCGATCGAGAGTGGGCCGCGATCGAAAAACGCGATCTCGAAGGGGTTTGCCGGGTCGGTGAAGTCCATCAACGACACGCCGCCCTGGTACCATGCCTGTGCCATGATGTCGCGGCCCGGAACCGGGATGATCGAGCCGTTGTGCGCCACGCAGTTCTCGGTGTCCGTCTGCGGGACCGGGAGCTTGTAGTAACCCGCAAGCTCCATCTGGTTGTCGTCGCCGATACGGAAGATCGCGTTCGCGCCCCAGGTCGCCGGGTCGGTCGCGCGGCATCGGGGTGCGGAGCCTCCACCCCACTCGTCCGTGAAGATGACGACGTCGCCATCATTGTTGAACGTCGCAGAGTGCCAGTAGGCGAAGTTCGGGTCCGCGACCTCGGCCACTCGGGTCGGACTTTCCGGATTCGTGATGTCGAGCAGTATGCCATTTCCGGAGCACGCTCCACCTGCGAGCCCGATACCCGGGTATGCGGTGATGTCGTGGCACTGGTTGGTCATCCGGGAGCTCTGCGTTCCCGGACCATGTGTACCGCCCTGCCAGAGGCCGGCCAGATTGCCCTCCTCGTCTGCGAAAATGCGCGGCATGTTCACGATCTCGGCAGCACCAGGGTTGGCGAGCGGGACCTTCACCACTTCAATCCGGAAGAGGGCGGTGTTTGGATCCTCTGGACCGCCACCGGAGCAACCTGCCAGCTCGTCGCCAGGGCGAACGCGGCTTGTACCCTGGATGTAGACGTAGACGTTCTCGGAATCCGCAGGATCGGTCACGATCGTGTGCGTGTGCGAACCACGGCACGACTGCACGGCGGCGACCTGTGTCGGGTTGTTCATGTCCGACATGTCGAAGATCCGGACACCGCGCATGCGCTCGGCGCTGATCGAGTCCGCGACACCCTCGATACCGCAGTCGAGACGACCACGCGTCTCCTGGGCGGACATGACGATGAGGTCACCGTAGACAGAGACGTCTCCCTGACCACCCGGGCAAACGACCGAGACGGCGAGCGTCGGGTCTGCGGGGTTCGAGATATCGAAGATCTGAAAACCGTTGTAGTTGCCCTGAATCAGCATGTCGTCCTGGAACGCCAGGTCGGTGTTGCTGAAGCGGCCGTCCGCCGGTGTCGACGGGTTGAAGAAGCCGTCGGGTCGCGGGATTGCTGCCAGTAGCTCCATGCCACTGATCGCCGACTCGGCGTCCATCCATCCGGCGCCCAGACCAATGCGGGGATCGTTCGGATCCCACTCGAGAGCGGGTGCCGCCGGGGGCACCTGCTCCTCCTGCTGCTGACCCTTGAGGCCCTCGGGGGCGGCGACGGTGCCCACGACGAGTGCCGTCGCGGCGAGGAGCCAGAATGCTCCCGTGATCTTATTACCCATGTCCTTCATACCTCACCTCTGGTGGACTGACCGATGATCAGTTTTAGTGGAACCTGCTGGTCTATGCGTCCGGTCGACCGACCTCTGCGGCGAACTATCGACCGATCTGTTCGAGGAGCGCCTGCATCCGCTCGATTTCCATGAGCTGATCTGCGTCGACTTCCTCGGCGAACTTGAATACCGTCGACTCCTGAGCGGCGCCGGACGTGTTGAAGAGTGTGGTGACCATGTCCAGGGCACCTTCGTGGTGCTGGATCATCCCCTCAAGGAAGAGCCGGTCGAACTCGACTCCTCGGGCGCTTGCGAGCGTCTCCATCTGCTCGGGCGTCAGCATGCCCATCATCCGATGGTGCGCCATACCCATAACAGACATCTCCACGGACTCGCCGCGCTCTCGCAGCCACGTCGACATCATGGCGATCTCGTCGCGCTGAGAGATTTCCATGCGAAGCGCCATCTGTCGAACTGCTGCGGTCGTGGCGTGCTGGCGGACCAGCGCGGTCATTTCCAACGCCTGACGGTGGTGCGGAATCATGCCCTGCATGAAGCGCACGTCGGCATCGGTGTACGATACGCCTTCGACCTGCTCCAGTTCGTCGGCGGAAAAGGTCCGTC
This sequence comes from Gemmatimonadota bacterium, assembly GCA_028873595.1. Taxonomy (GTDB): domain Bacteria; phylum Gemmatimonadota; class Gemmatimonadetes; order Longimicrobiales; family Gaopeijiaceae; genus UBA2589. The sequence goes on from JAPPOV010000033.1 coordinate 165,180, forward strand.
CGGCCTGCCCGGGGGCTCCCGGCTGAACAATCCGGGGGCCGGCCCCAGCCGGCGCGGGTGTGTTTGATGGTTGGGACGTCCCGCCGGAGCAGGCGGCCAGCACTGCGGCCAGAGCGAGCGTCGGGATGGTGCGGGCGTAGGTCGTCGTCATGTTGCTTCAGATGAATTCACGGGCCTCGGGTCGTCGGGTTTGAGCGGCGGGGAGGCGCCGATCCTGTACAAGCTTCAGCACAGCGCTGTTCCCGCAATGGTTGGAGCCCTCGGCCGACTCTCGAGTCGCAGCTCTAGCACAAGAGGGTTGGCCGCTGTTCCTGGAGGATCGCATGTTAGCATTCCGGCCGAAATGAGACGGTCGATCCAGATATCTGCTCGATGCTTCCCGGAGCCATCCATGACGTCGTCCCTGCGCATGACCTCCCTGTACCCTGCGCTCGCTGCCCTTTTGCTGCTACCCGTCTTCGTAGCGCCGAGCGGGGCCCAGCTCCTTCCGACACACCTGGACGGGCTCAGCCCTCGCGAGATTGGTCCGGCGAACATGAGTGGACGCCTGGTCGATATCGCGGTCGTGGAAATGGACACGCGTGTGTACTACCTGGCATCCGCGACGGGCGGCGTATGGAAGACCACAGACAATGGGCTTCGCTTCTCACCAGTCTTCAAGGACGAAGCGGTCCACTCTGTCGGCGATGTCGTCGTGCATCAGCAGGACACGAGTGTGGTCTGGGTCGGCACGGGTGAGCGCGCCAACCGACAGTCATCGTCGTGGGGCGATGGGGTCTACAAGTCGACCGACGGTGGAGACACGTGGACGAACATGGGGCTCGAGGAGAGCCACCACATCGGACGCATCGTCATGCACCCGGACGATTCCGACGTCGTGTACGTCGCTGCGATGGGCCACCTCTGGGGTCCGAACCCTGATCGAGGCTTGTACCGGACGCGTGACGGCGGTGAGTCGTGGGAGCGGATTCTCTTCGTGGACCCGATGACGGGCGCTGTCGACGTCGCGATGGACCCGTCGAACCCGGACATCATGTACGCCGCGATGTACCAGCGGCAGCGACGTCCGTGGGGCTTTCACGGCGGTGGCCCCGGGAGTGGGCTCTACAAGAGCACAGATGGTGGTGACACGTGGGCGCGGCTGACCAACGCAGGTCTCGATAACGGTCTCGCGACCGGAGACATCGGACGCATCGGGATCACGATCTACCGGTCGGACCCGAGCATCGTCTACATCAGTCTCGAGCAGGGGGAACGCTTCAACGCCTCGACCGCGTATGAGCAGAGGCTGGCCGGGATCTACCGCTCCGAGGACCGCGGAGAGTCATGGACGTATCAGAGCGACTGGAACCCGCGCCCGATGTATGCGAGTCAGCCGATGGTCGATCCGAACGATGATCAGCGCATCTACATGCTGAACTCGTACAGTTACTCGGATGACGGTGGTGTGACGTTCACCGTACCGCGCGATCACCGAACTCATGGCGACGACCGCTTCGTCTGGGTCAATCCGGACGACTCGAACCACGTCATCAAGCTCGACGACGGTGGCCTGGGCATCAGCTACGACCGCGGGGATCACTTCCTCTACCACACGGCGCTTCCGTTGGCGCAGTACTACCGCGTCTCGGTCGACATGGCGCACCCGTACAACGTGTATGGCGGTCTTCAGGACAATGGCTCCTGGCGCGGGCCGAGCCAGACCTACCGCGCGGAGGGCATCCTCAATGAGGATTGGAACAAGTGGGGCGGGGGAGACGGCTTCCTCAGCCTGGTCGACACGACCGACAACCGGATTCTCTACTCGGAGAGCCAGTACCTCGGCCTCATCCGTTGGGACCTGGAGACGGGCGCGAGCCGCAACATCCGACCGAACCAGCCCGAGGGCTTCATCGGCGCGCGGCGTAACTGGACGACGTGGCCGGATCTCGATGATCCGTACATGGAACTCGGCAATGCGATGCCACCCGGAAACTGGGACGGGCCGTTCGTCATCAGCCCGCACGACAACAACACGTTGTATGCGGGCCTGAATGAGCTCTTCAAGAGCACCGACCGCGGGGACACGTGGACGTCACTGGGCGATCTGACGAGCGGCACGGATCGGCGCAGCCTCGTGATCATGGATCAGGTCGCGGACTCGTTCGTCCTCTCACTCGACGACGGGATTCCGTATTGGCCGACCATGACTGCGATCGCCGAATCCGAGCACCAGCCGGGCGTGCTGCTCATCGGGACGGATGACGGCCTCGTTCAGATCTCGACGAACGACGGTCAGTCGTGGACCGACGTGACGAGTGCGATTCCGGGCGCGCCGGAGTTGATGTGGGTGAACCAGGTCCACATGTCGAAGTCGGTCGACGGCAGGATGTACGTCGCCGCGAACAACTACCGGAACGACGACTACGAGAACTACCTCTGGGTCACCGACGACAGCGGACGCTCATGGCGCTCCATCGTGGGCGACCTGCCCCCGGAGCAGGCTGTCCGCGTCGTCCGCGAAGACCCGAGGAACCCGGACGTGCTCTGGCTCGGGACGGAGATGCGGGCGTTCTGGTCGTGGAACGGTGGGCGCAACTGGCTCCCGCTCGACGGCAACATGCCGACCGTGGCCGTGAATGATCTCGTTGTGCACCCGCGCGACAACGATCTCGTGCTGGCGACGCACGGGCGCGGGATCTGGATCTTCGATCAGCTCAACGCGCTCCAGGAGATGACGCCCGAGATCGCCATGTCGGACGCGCACCTCTTCTCGCTCGAGCCGGCCGAACAGATCCGGTACCGCTCCGAGAAGGCGCACACGGGCAACATGATCTTCGAGGGCGACAACCCGCCGGCTGGTGCCATCATCGACTTCTGGGCCGGTGCCGACGGTCGGGTGGCACAGATCAATGTGCTCTCCTCGGGCCGCATTCAGGTCGCGTCGATGGAAATCGAGACCCGGCGCGGCATGAACCGGGCGATCTGGGATCTGCGTCATGCGCGGGAAGGCACGTCCGGGGGTGGCGGCGGCTTCGGCTTCGGAGGTGGGGGGCGCGGCCCGTTCGTGATTCCGGGTGAGTACACCATCCGCCTCACAATCGGGGACGTCGTGTCCGAGCAGACGGTCGAAATCCGCGAGGATCCCCGTAACGACTTCGACCCGACGATGCGCGCGGAGTGGACCGAGACGCTGCTCGGCGTCTGGGGCACTGTGGGCGCTGCGCAGAGCCTCTCCCGTGAGGTCCGCGCTATGGCCGATCGTCTCGACGCGGATCTTGACGTGAACGACGCGCTCGAGGATCGCCTCCGTGACATGGAGCGTACGACCGGTGAGCTCAGCAGCCGCCTGAACCGTCTCTACGGTTCGATTCAGGGCTGGGTTGGCCCGCTCGCGGCCGATCAGGAGGCACAACGGCTCTTTCTCACGGACAAGCTCGAGGAGCTGTCGGATCGATGGGCGGAATTGCAGGGCGACGTGCCCGGGTGAGCCTCGAAAGGCCGTGAGGGGGGCCACGGTGGTCCCCGCGGGTGGTAGGAAGTCTCCCCGGACGGGGGCCGTGGCCGGCCCCTGCACTGAGGGTCTTCCGCTCAGCCCTCTGGTGCCCGGACACTCTCCGTCAACGATTCGTAGACGATCCCGCGCAGCATTGGATCGATCGGCACCCCCATCACGGGCGAGTACTGGGTCCAGGCGAAGGCGACGATCTCTTCGACGGGGTCGATCCAGAACCAGGTATTCTGAACACCCAACCACCAGTAGTGCTCGGGTTGATCTCCGGCGGTCGCCACCGCGAAACCCAGGCCGAAGCCGTACTCGTGTGACGGCGCACCCAGGCTGATCGGAGGCATCTCCTCGGGGAGATGGTTCGAGCGCATATCGCGCACCGTCTCCGTCCGAAGCAGACGCTTGCCGTCGAGCTCCCCTTCGTTCAGCAGCATCTGGGCGAACCGCAGATAGTCCATCGCGGTCGACGTAAGCCCGCCACCTCCCGAGTACCAGCTTGGCTCGCGCGTGAACGTGCCGCTGACGTGATCGTCGACCTGCACGAGGCTGCCGTCCCTTCGCGCGTACGTCGCCGCGAAGCGATCAAGGTTGCGAGGCTCCACATGAAAGCCCGTGTCGTCCATTCCGAGTGGCTCGAAGATGCGTACTCGGAAGAAGTCGGCCAGCGACATGCCCGAGGCAACCTCGACCACGCGACCGAGGACATCGGTGGAGACGCTGTAGTTCCAGAGTGTCCCGGGGTCGGCGAGCAGGGGAAGGGTTGCGATGAGTCCGACCGTCTCCTCGAGGTCGCGGCCCGTTTCTCGTTCGAGGACATTCACCGTCTGGTACATCTGGTCGACCGGGGTATTTCCGAAGATCCCGTAGGTGAGCCCGGACGTGTGTCGAAGCAGGTCCCGGATCGTGATCGCACGAGCCGGATCGCGGAGTTCGCCGTCGTCGTACACCTGCACGTCGGCAAAATCCGGGATGTGAGCGGAGAGCGGCTGGTCGAGTTCCAGCTTGCCCTCTTCGACGAGCATCATGACCGCCACACTCGTGACCGGCTTCGTCATCGAGTAGATGCGGAAGACGTCGTCCCGCTCCATCGGATCCTCGTCGAGGACTCGCCACCCGTTCGCCTCCCAGTGCACGATTGTGCCGCGCCGGGCCACCATCGTCATCACACCGCCGGTGCGCCTTGCATCGACCAGTTCCTGCATTGCTGGACCGATCGCGGCCAGGCCTTCAGACGAGAAGCCGACGTCCTCGGACACCCCCTGCGTGATGTCCTGTGCGGCCAGCGCCGTATCGTCCATCGGGGCGGCACACGCGGCGGCTGCGAACAGCAACGCCGGCGTGATCCAGCGGGTCGAATTGAGGATCGGACGGGTGTGCACGAGGGCCTCCCCGGTCGGTGGGGCGAGTTTGACGGGTCAGCAACATTCGACGCGGAAGCCCCGTTCGCCAGATTCCGCCTCGTCGTGCGCGACTTCGCAGGGTCGCGTACGTTGCGGTGATGTACCGACGACGACGTGCTCGGGCCGGCATCGCGCCCGCCCTCATCGCCCTCGCGGCATGCGCTGCTCCGGCGGACGAGGACCGCTATACCGCGGTCGCCGACATGCCCGAGCTGATGGCCCATGTGCTGGAGCCGAACGCCCAGGTGTATTGGCGAGCAGTCGGCTGGGTCATTGATGCCGAGGGTGAGCAGGAGCTGCGCCCCGAGACGGAAGAAGAATGGCTGGCGGTCGAAAACGCTGCATTCGTCGTGGCCGAGGCAGGCAATCTTCTCATGATGGATGGACGGGCGCTGGACGACGGCCCCTGGATGACGATGTCCCAGGCCCTCATCGATATCGGTCGACGCGCGGTCCAGGTCGCGGAAGAACGGGACGAGCAGGCTGTCTTCGACGTGGGCGCAGAGATGTACTTCGTCTGTACGCAGTGTCATGCGACGTATGCACTCGAGACGCTGCGGCCCAGTGATGAGCGCGCTCAGGCCGCGGGCGAAGGCTCATGATCCGGAGCTTTCTCGAGTGGCTCGGGAACACGCCGTGGAGTATCGCGCTCGTCGAGTCGTATTACATGTGGCCGTGGGTCGAATCGACGCACGTTCTATCCCTCGCGCTCTTCGTGGGTACGGCGATCATGATGGACCTGCGCCTTGTCGGGCTGGCGTTCCAGGGTGTGCCGGCCTCGTCGTTCATCGATCGGCTTCTCCCTTGGACCCGGATCGGCTTCGTGATCATGGTCGTCACGGGACTCTTCCTCTTCTATTCGTCGCCGCTGCGTTACTACCACAACCTGTTCTTCCGCATCAAGTGCATGATGCTCATGATCGCGGGGCTGAACATCTGGTTGTTTCATTCACGGATCCTCACGTCCATCGATACGTGGGATGACGCCGGGACACCTCCGCGCGCGGCCCGGATTGCGGGAATCGTGTCGATCGTCATGTGGACCGGTGTGGTTTTTTCGGGTCGGTTGATCGCCTACAACTGGTTCGACTGTGACATCCAGCCGCAGCCGACCTGGGTGAACTCGATGGCTCAGTGTCCGGTCGACGAGGTGGCCCCGTGATGCCTCCGGAAGGCTGGATCGTCTTCTTCGAATGGTGTGAGGCCACGGTCCTTGGCACGGCCGTTCGGAACTCGGTCTATGCGTTTCCACTGATCGAGGCCGTTCACCTCGTGGCCCTCTGTGTCATGGGAGGTGCGCTCATCATGGTCGATCTGCGATTGCTTGGGCTCGGTATGAAGGACCAGAACGCCGGACAGCTGGCGCGTCTGGTACGCCCCTGGCTCGTCGGCGCGATCGTGGTCATGCTCAGTACCGGCGTGCTGCTGTTTCTGTCAGAAGCAATCAAGTGTTTCTACAACACGTCGTTCTGGGTGAAGATGATCACCCTGCCGATCGCGCTCGGCTTCACCTTCCTGGTGCGTGACCCACGGATCATGAAGGGCGCGCCCACCCTTCTCCAGAGCCGAATGCTCGGTTCCGTGTCGATGGCCCTCTGGTTCGTGGTCGCGGCCGCGGGCCGTTGGATCGGGTATAGCTAGGGTCGCGTTGCCCTGATTGTGACCCGTGGGAGTGATGCGGAGGCAGTGCACGTCAACGTTGCGTCAGACACGGTGACGTCCAGGGTAGGCCCGGTGGCGCTGCCGATCTGCGGCGGTTGATTCGCGAAGGCCGTTGCCCACTGCCGGGGACCCGGCGGTGGGCAACCGGTCGTGGCCTCAGGAATCCAGAAGGTCCTTAGTTTCCTGTGCCGTCAGACCCACGTCCGCGACGTCGTCTCCGGCCTCGAGCAATGCCTGGTCCTCGGAGAGTCGGGCGACGGCAAGCGTACCGGACGCCGCGGCCGCACCACCCAGAGCAAAGGGGCCGGACAGCTCAAGGACGATGTCCATGGTCGGTGCCGTGCCACTCCAGGACATCAGCGTTGCGAGTACGAGGCTTGCAGCAAGACCGCCGAGCCCACCGAACAGGGCGAACCCGCCCATGGACAGCTCGTCGAAGCGCCGGCGCCGAGCCGCGATCATGAGAACGACCGAAAATCCGAGCCCGCCCAGAAAGCCTGGAAGGGCGAGCACGGCCGGCCATATGTCGACCGCCGCTCCGATTCGATTCGGCCAGATGTTGTGGATCAGCTCGATCACGCCGCCGGTCATGAACCCCACGGCCGCCCAACTCAGTCCGAGGCCAATCGCGCCCCGGATTCGCCTGGACAGCTCGGTCATCACCTATCCATCCTCAAGACCCGGTTGTTCTCCATTCTGCAACGCAGAGTCCCGGCCAGCGTTGAATCACGTCCAGCAACTGTGACTCGACTGTGAGGGTTGGCCATCGTTCAATCGGAGGGAAGCGAAAAAGGCCCGGCTGCCTAGAGTCGGGCCGTCTCCAATGAGTCGGCTCTGGTCGGCACCTAGCAGCGTCCCTGCTGCCTGCGCGCCCGGAGCATCTCCGCCTCGTATGGCGCGCCGGTCCCGGATGATCCCAGGAAGATCTTGGTCCCGTCCGTGAAGGTGATGTCACGGCCGTTCGCACGTGTCAGCGAGTGGTCCTTCGCCTGGTAGCCGTCCACGATGATCTCGGTCCCGGGGGTCAGGCAGTCGCGACGCAGACCTCGGCGGAGGAGGACGTTCGGCGTTCCGCCCTCCACCATCCACACTTCCTTGGACCCGTCGTCCCTCGTGTGTTCGAGGTGGATCCACGTGTGCGGGTTCACCCATTCCAGCTTCACGATAGGGCCCTCCAGCCGAATGGGCGCGTCACGATCGAATTCCGCGCCGAAGGCGTGGTGGCCATCGACAGGGCCGGCGCTAACGACGAAGGACATCGCGGCGGCCGCCAGAAGTGCGGTGGTGCGTTTCATCGGGATCATCTCCGGTCCTGCTGGTTCTCGTTCCGCTCGCGCTCTTCTTCCGAGCGAGCACCTCGCAGCACGTTCTCGAGAGCGTAGTTGGCCTCGTGACATGCGTATTCGTACAGAAGTGCATCCAGTCGATTGAACGGGACCTCGCCACGGATCTGGTCGGCGAAGATCGTCGGATCGTCGATGGTGAACTCGTAGTTGATCTGATCTTCGGAGACCCGGGTCAGTCGCTCGATCACGCGCGTGTCCTCCGAGGGATAGAACGAAGCGTTGGACATCCCCATGAGCACTTGCTCAGGATGGATGTTCGTCGTTTCGATCACGAGCGTGTCATCTTCCCACCGGCCCCACGAGTCCCCCATCCACGGGCGCATGTGCTCGGCCAGGGGCTGCGGCTCCCCCATGCGTATGATGCGGACGTCATGCACCATTTCGGTCATGATCATGATCGCGTCGGGTGTCTGCACGATCGTGTAGTTGTTGTTGTAGAAGTAGTTCGGGAGCATCGGAGGTCCGCCGTTCGAACCGAACGACATGATGCACCGCTCGGCGAGCGGGCGGTTTTCCGGATTATCGTACTGGTCGAATTGCCGGTTGAACGCGACACGTTCCGCGACCCGACGATCTCCTTCGACCGTGAAGGCGGCACGGCGTCCGTCCTCCGGGTAGACGATCAGAGAACTCCGTGGCTCCCCGTTGTAGATGGCGATGTTGTCGCCCGCGTCCACGAAGAACTGGTTGTACCCGCCTGTGCCACCGGTTGCGGCGTCGAAGATCGGGTCGCCGGTGAGCTCCCCGCCCACTGGAGGTGCTCCGCGATCGGGATCGCTGTCTTCGTAGTCTGCAGCGATGAAGTCCTGGCGGCCCTGCTCCAGAGCCGTGACCTGCTCGGGGGTGAGCACCTTGCCAACGCCAGGTGGCCTCACGATCGGCGTCATCGTGGCATTGCTCCAATTCCCCTGGAGGTCCGGTGTACCGTCTTCCAGTCGTGGAACCACCCAGTCCGAAGACCGAGCTGCGGTCGCCATCAGAACAAAAAAGAGCCCGAGAAGCGGCACCCAAGCCTTGGCCGAAGAAGCGACGACCGTTCGGATCCGCGTGCGTCTCATGATCCGTTGCCACGGATCGGGTTCTTCCGCAGGTGCCCGTACATCAACTCCTCGACGAACTCGACACACTTGAACTGCCCAAGCCGCGCATTGGGGTCGATGTTGCGGTACAGCGGCATCCGGATCGTCCACGGCTCCGTGAAGGTCTCGGGGTTTTCGATCTCGGCCTCGTACATGATGTGATCCGGGCTGATCATCGTGTACCGCTCCGTCACCGTCGTCCCGTATCCAGTGAAGTTCCCGGCACGGTCCAGCCAGGCTTCGCCGAGCATCCCGTTGACCCGAACGACGAAGGTGTCTCCGTCCCACGTCCCGAAGGACTGACCCATCCACGAGTCGACCTGGGGCTCGCCGGGATCCTCAAGATAGATCTCTCGGAAGGCGGTCGCATACTCGTACGTGATCGCAACGTGGGTGTCACTCTGGAAGAGCTGAAACGGGAAGGGCATGTACGTAGCCCGAGGCACGCCCGGGAGGTAGCACTTGATTTCGGGATCCCGGTCGAGCCATTGCTCCCGGTTCTCGTCGCGCCTGGTTGCTGCCTCGGGGAGGTAGGGAATTTGCCCACCAACCACGACACCGTACCCCGAGGGTACCGAGCCGACCGCGCCCAGGGCGAGTACCTCGCTGGCCGGGACCGGTACGACCGGCCCGGGCTGCATTGCGAGGGCAGGCCGTGCCGTGTGTGGCTCGATATCCCAGTGCGCGTTCCCGAGCGCCTGCCAGATCCCGTTCATGTCCGGTTTGCCGGCGGCGGTGCGCGGAAGGTCACGCGACTGGGCGTGCGCCGTGGCCGAAGCCAGTGCGAATAGAACAAGCGACGAGCACGCGATCCGGGTTCCCCGTCGCAGGGTCAGCATTATGGTCACTCGATACTCCAGAGATCTCGGGTGCAGGCTCAGCAATGTGAGCCTCTCAGTCGAGTGCGGCCAGCGCCCCTCACGGAGCGTCTCCGCGCAGACCGAAGACGAGAAGAAGGTTTCCAGGCATCTGGCCGAAGGTCCCATACCCGCTGTTCACAAAGATCAATCCATTCGCGATCACCGGGCCTGGCCCGTCGATCGATCCTCCTCGGCCCGGGATCCCGTTCACGGTTTCGAAGTCGCGGACCGTATCGAAATCCCAGAGAATCCTTCCGTCATCGGTCGAGTACGCTCGCATGTGACCGTCCAGCCCACCCGCGAAGACGACGCCCGGTATGACCGTGGGCGCGGCGGAATTCGCCCGCCAGCACCCTGGGCGGTCCGCACATGTGCCCTCCGGCGCAGGGGCGCTCCACACGACCTTCCCGTCCATCAGGTCCAGAGCGAACAGGCCCGGCGACCAGTCCATGTCGGGATTGATGCTCACGATCTCTGCTTCGCGATCGGCGTTGGCCGCATAGACCAGCGTTCCGTCTGTGGCCATCCCCCAGTGGATTCCGCCGAGGGAACTCCCCCGACCGATCTGGGTCGACCACAAGACCTCGCCATCCTTGTCCGGGTCGAGCGCCCACACCGTTCCCGATTTCTGGCCGACGACCAGGATCTCTTTGCCATCCGGTCGTTCCACGAGGATCGGGGCCATCCCGAAATCGACGTCGGGGCCCGGCGGTGCGGGGCAGTTTTGACGATTCCGGGCTGACGCACACGCCATCGTGAATGCGTCCTCCTCGGTCGCCTGGAAGACCCAGTCGCGTTCGCCGGTTTCGAGGTCGATCGCCAGGATCGCGTCGCTTGTTTCGTTTGTCGGTCTGGAGAGGTTCTCGCCGGTGCCGGCATAGACGACACCCCGCCTCACGTCCAGCGTCGGACTCGACCAGACGGGGGCACCCGACGGTGCCCATCGCTGGGTGCCGATCTCGTTGATCCCCGCTTCCTCTGGATAGTCCGGGATCACTCTATGGTACCAGAGAAGGTCGCCGTTTGACGCATCGAGGGCGGCGACGGCGCCCGAGGACGTGCAGCACTCGTATCGGGGGTCGCCGGCAGCAACGACCTCGCCCATCGTCGAGATGGGAATTATCAGCTTGTTCCCGTGGAGGACGGCGTGACCCGTGTTGTTGGATTCCGGGTGCCACCCGACACGCACCTGCCACAGCACGTCACCGGACTCGGTATCGACTGCGTACGCGTTGGTCCGAGCATCGACGACGTAGGCGATACTCCGTCCATCGCCGTCTTCGCCGACCAGGACCCCACCGCGCACTCCAGCTTCGGCTTCGAACGTCCACTGAGCACAACCGGTCTCGGCATCGAGCGCGAACACGGTCCCGAACTGGTCTGCGACGATGGCCAGGTCTCCCACGACGGTCGGTTTCGTCCGAACCTGTGATCCGTTCGGGAAACCGAAGGCCCAGAGCAGCTCGAGGTTCTCGATGTCGTCTGCGTCCAGGCCGGCGCGCTCGGCGGGTTGGAACCCGGTGCCCTCGAGGTCCGCCCCGAAGCCCATCCATGAAATATCGCTCAGGGCAAGGCGTCCAGGGCTCGCATCGGGGCAGTAGGCGGACGACGGGAGCCCTTCCTCGGCGTACGTGCGGCGCGTGAGGTATTCACCGAGCATGATCCGTTGCGCCTCCGAAAGCTGTTCCCCTTCGGAGCGCATGACCCCTCCCGAGCCGAGTGCCGTGACGATCGCGCGCGGCGTTAGCTGACTCAGGGAGAAGCGCGTGGGGGTACGCCCACTCTGAGCTCCGCTGTGACATTCGGCGCAGGCATCCCGGAAGAGCTCTGCGGCATCTTGAGCGGCAGCCGGATCAGGTCCGGTAAGTGCGAGCGCCACGGTAAGCGCCGTGAGCGGCAGCGGGAGGAAGAGCCTGCTGACAATCATGGGCACAGATGAGGGAGGAGCGAACGTGACGACGTTGGCAGGGTACACTGCCGAGCACCGGCCGTCACGCAGGGCGGAGCCCCATCGTGGCGTATGTGGTCGCCCGGTCGAGCTTCACGGACGAACGCGTCGTCGTGTGTCAGGGGATGAACGAGTCCGCTGTGCTGAGCGTACAGGCGAAGCCTGCGAGTAGTTCGGCGGCCACGTCCAGGTCTGACAACGCGATCGTCTCGACCGCGCTGTGCATGTAGCGGCTTGGTAGCTGAACGAGCCCGGTCGCGACCCCGGATCGTGTGATCTGCAGAGCGTTGGCGTCGTTGGGGGCGGCCCGCCCCAGAGCTGCGACTTGAAAAGGGAGGTCGCCCTTCTTCGCTACCTCCTCGAGCCGTGCCCCCACGCGCGGGTTGACGTTCGGGCCTCGCAGGATCACGGGCCCACCGCCGAGGTTGATGACACCGCGCTGGCGCTTGTCGATGCCGGGGCAGTCCGTCGCATGTGTCACGTCGACGGCAATGGCGACATCGGGATCGATCCTGTGTGCTGCCGTTCGTGCACCGCGCAGCCCGATCTCCTCCTGAACGGTCGAGGCGACGACCAACTTGCACGAGGCACCCTTCGCGGCCGCCCGGCGCATCGCTTCGAAGACCACCCAGACGCCGGTGCGGTTATCCATCGCCGGCGCGTTGGCGAGTCCGTTGCGCATCTCCTGAATTCCGAGCTGAACGGTCACCGCGTCACCGATCGCAACGACCGATTCAGCGTCCTCTCGGTGGGACGCGCCGATATCGATCCACATGTCCTTGGGGTCGACCACCTTTTTCTTCTCGTCATCGGAAAGAAGGTGAATCGCCTTGCGTGATATGACTCCATGGACCGGGTCGCCGCTCGTCCAGACCGTGACCCGCTGACCCACCAGCTGCTGCGGGTCCCATCCTCCGACCGTTTGAAAGAAGAGGTACCCGGAGTCGTCGATGTGGGAGACGAGCATGCCGAGCTGGTCACAGTGGCCGTCCAGCATGAGCGTCGGACCTCTGTTCCCGTTCACCGTCGCGATCACGTTGCCATGAAGGTCCGTTTCGATTTCGTCCGCGAATGGCGACACGTAGTCGCGTACGACCTGCTGCACGGCCTGCTCGTACCCGGATACGCCGGGCCTGGAGAGGAGTGCGTCGAGGAAGGAGCGAGCTGACGATTCCATGTGCGTAACGGAACGAGGAACGTGGGTCGAGAGCTACTGGCGTAACGCCGAGACAATATCGGACGGTGTCCGGTCCGACAAAGATGGTCGACGGACGCCAGGGTCAGAGCCCGTTCTTCAGGTCCTCCGAGTTTCTCGTTGGCGCCGCTCGATAGCGACCAGCATCATTCGATGCTCCGTGCGCCCAGCCTGGCGGTCAGTTCGCGCTGTTCCAGTCGTTGAGGAATTGCTCGGCGCACTGGGTGCCCAGCGTGAACATCACATGCATCTGTTGCATGTTGAACGACCCAACCCACGACCGGATCCAGGTGATGACGTGGGTGCCGTCGTCGCCTGGCTGCTCGAGCTGGGTTCGCAGCGAGTAGATGATCTGGCCGGGCTCGTAGAATGTGTCGACGTGACACGTGACCGTCGTCAGCGCACCCTCGAGCAGACCGGGTGCTGCGTCGGCCTCGGAGATTGTCTCTCTGAACGTCATGAGCAGCGCCTGCCGGAACTGATCGCCAGTCGCTCCACCCGCGTCCATTGTGATGGCGTCGTCCCAGGTGGCTTCGACTCGGACATCCACAGTCGTCACACCAGCCAGACGCCCGACGTCCTGCATGGATTGGGCGGCCGCCGGCACTGCGGCGAAGAGCGTCGTGGCCAGGAAGGCGCCTGGACGCATGGCAAGACGAGTCACGAGTGGACAGGGTCGAGGAAACGGAACTGCTTCTACCCGCGATGCTCCGGGGGTTTCCTGCTCGTGTGTACGCCCGGCAAGGCATGAACCCGGGTACGTCTTGCTCGAGCAGAAGGGGTCGGGGATCTTGCCGGGCTCAACCTCATAGGAGTCTTCTGCATGTACGCCTCGATCTTCAGTCGTCTCAGCTGTCTCATCGTACGGCCTCTTCGGCTCGTTCTGCTCCTCGGCCTCGGGGCCGGGCCGTTGGTGATGTCGAGTGTGGTGATCGAGTTATTGGGTCCGAAGGCGATATCGGCTCAGGAAGCCCGCCCCACCGACGTCTCATCGATCGACGCCATCATCGAGGCGTACTACGACGTGATCTCCGGTCCGGCTGGTGAGCCCGCAGACGTGGTGCGAGACCACTCGCTGCATCACCCGGACGCCTGGGTGGCGATTGCGGGTGTCGACGAAACGGGGAAGCCGAACGTGAACGTCATGTCACTCGATGACTACCATGGCGACGGAGGTGTGCGGCCTGCTCCCTTCTATGAGTGGGAGACGGGAAGGGAGGTGCAGCAGTCCGGGAACATGGTGCACGTATGGAGCCACTACGCATCGTCTCGCGAGCCGGGGGGTGAGCCGTTCGATACCGGCACCAACAGCATCACGCTCTTCTGGGACGGCGATCGATGGTGGGTGATGGGCTGGATGTTCGACGCGACGGCGAACTAGATCCTTCCCTGCGCGCGCTGCGGCTCGGATCCCAATGTGTTAGCGCGACACGACCTCACCCACCCGTCGGAAGCCCTCTTCGATCCTGTCCAGATCGTTCACAAGCGGTCCGTAGGAGATCCGAACGCCATTCTTGAGTGATGCTCCAAAGCCGCTCCCTGGCACGAAGATCACGCCGGTCTCCGGAAGGATCTCCCGAACGAAGTCGTCACCATCACGGCCGACGTCCATCACGGTGTAGAGACCGCCCTCAGGATCCAGACGTGGCATCCCCAGGAAACGATCAATGCACTCGACCGTGTGTTGACCGGCTCGCTGATACAGAGCGTTCGTATCCGCCATGTATGCCTCGAGGGATCCGTCCGGCAGTGCCTTTTCGAGGTAGGCAGCGAGAGCATGCTGGTGCACGCTGTCCGGGCAGAGCGCGGTGCTTTGCTGCACGACCTCGAGCGCCTCGATCACGTGTGGCGAGGCTTCGATCCACCCGAGTCGGCGGCCCAGGCCTCGGCACCACTTCGAGTTCGAGTGCAGTCGGATCAGGTTCGGATGCTTCACCGGGCTGGCTGAGAAGTGCTTCGGCAGCTGGTCGGAGAAACATTGCGCACGGTAGGCGAAGTCGACGATGACGAAGCATCCGGCCTGCTCCGCAATGCGAAGCAGATCCTCGAAGACGTCGTCTCGGATGAGCTGACTGGTCGGATTGTCCGGCGAAGAGAAGAGCGCGAGCCGAGGCTGGCGCTCGGCGACCAGTGCTTCGAAGGCCGACACCACTGTGCCGGCATCCGGCATAAATGCCCATCGTTTCTCGTCGAAGACGGGCAGCCAGAGGATTTCGGTCCCTTCCGGTCCGAGATTCAGCTGCGGTCCGTAGTTCGCGTAGGAGGGGTCGAAGAGGACGACCCGATCCCCGGGGTCGAGCAACGTCGTGAAGAGGGTGTGCGTAAGCTGCGTAGAGCTTCCGCCGACGAGGATGTGCTCGTCGCTGAGGCCAGGTGTGCCGTACAGGGCCGCGTCGACCGCCAGCAACGCATCGCGAAGTTTGGGTAGGCCTCGCGTGGGTGAGTACGCGCCAAGCTCATGAAAGAGCGTGGGGCTGTCCGCGATGTCGGAATATGCAGTACGGAGTGCGTCAGGCGCTTCGTGGTTCACCCACCCGCCGGCGAACGAGATGACGTCGTCCGGGTCGAGCCCCATCGCGACGATGTTGCGTCGGTCGGCGAGCTTCATGATCTCACGGATCGGCGACTTCTTGAGCTGGCCTTCGCGGAGGCGGCGTGCGACGAGAGGAGTAGTCATACGGGCGGTGAGGGCCGGGGCTTGGTCAGCGAGGCCAACCTCTCGGGGCACCCTCCCAGCGTCAACGTCCGGGGTGGCGTTCGTTATGCTGCCCGGTCAGATTCGCATCCATGTCCGTTGTAACTTCCGCCATCGAACCAAGATGCAGCGCGCCCTTCCCATTGTCGGCCCGGCCTCTCCTGCGGGGTCTCTGGCGCAGGGGGACGAGACGATTCGCAAAGCGCGGACTGCCTTTCCCGCGCTCCACGACGAACGAGTGGTCCATCGCGCGGAGGCTGCACTGTCCGAGCGCCTGACGTCGCGGGTCACCCCCTTTCGTGACCGGACGACTCGACCGATCATGGCGACTGACCCGGAGATGCCATGAAGATCGATCGTATCAAGGTGCTCGCGCTCGCTACCGTCGCTGCAGGCATTGCACTTCTGACACCGAACGGAGCAGAGGCGCAGCGCCGCGTCGCGCCGGACTCGCTCCGCATGATCCAGGAAATCGAGCCGCTGTACGGACCTCGTGGGACCGTGGTCACCGTCTACACCGAGAATCTCCCACTCCAGGCGAAGGTGCATGTCGGGGTCGGCGCGACGCGTACCGGCTTCGAGGCTCTCGCTGAAGGTGAGCAGGGGATGTGGGGGGAGGTGTCCGGCACGATTTCGATCCCGGAGACCGCTCCGTACGACCGCGCGCTTCTGATTGTCGCCTTCGACGCGATCTTCGCGCCGATCGGGCTGTCCGATCCGTTCCACGTGACGCGCCCGGACGGAACTCTGACCCGCACCGGTCGGATCACGGATGAGGGTATCGAGTGTCTTGCCATGCGCGATGGCGACGACTTCCTGTATACGCTGATCGGAAACACGGACGGCCTCTCCATAGGTGACCCGATCGTCGTGGAGGCTCGGTACGTGGAGATGAGCTTCTGCCAACAGGGCACGACGCTCGAAGTCATCGAGTCCCGCCCTCCGGCATCGTGACGAAGAAGCTTCCCACGCTCAATCGACACAGCGCACGTATCACGCAGGAGCCCGCCCAGGCCAGCGCTCGGGCGATGCTCCACGCCACTGGCCTGACG
Source organism: Gemmatimonadota bacterium (assembly GCA_028873595.1). Classification (GTDB taxonomy): domain Bacteria; phylum Gemmatimonadota; class Gemmatimonadetes; order Longimicrobiales; family Gaopeijiaceae; genus UBA2589. The sequence continues at coordinate 181,904 of JAPPOV010000033.1, forward strand.
GCAAGAGATCTGGAAAAGCCGCAAGTTGGGATTGCGTCCATGTGGTGGGAGGGCAATCCCTGCAACATGCACCTGCTCGATCTGGCGGGTGAGATCGCGGCGGGTGTCCGCGACGCGGGGATGGTCCCGATGCGGTTCAACACGATCGGTGTCAGTGACGGGATCTCGATGGGCACGGATGGCATGAGCTATTCGCTTCCGTCCCGCGACCTCATTGCCGATTCGATCGAAACGGTCATGAGTGCCCAGTGGTACGACGGTGTCGTCACGGTCCCGGGGTGCGACAAGAACATGCCGGGTTCACTCATGGCCATGGCGAGATTGAATCGCCCGGGACTCATGGTGTATGGAGGCACGATCGCCCCTGGCCAGCTCGACGGCGAAGCCCTCGACATCGTGAGCGCCTTCGAGGCGTACGGGCAGTTCATCGGTGGATCGATCGACCAGGAACGCTTCGACGCCGTCGTTGAACGCGCGTGCCCGGGCCCTGGCGCGTGTGGCGGCATGTACACGGCCAACACGATGGCCAGTGCGGCTGAAGCCCTCGGGATGACGCTCCCGTACAGCTCGTCGACCCCGGCTGTGACGGATCGAAAGAAGGAGGAGTGCAGGAGGGTTGGATCCGCGCTGAGGCTCCTGCTAGAAGAGGAGCTTACACCGCGCGACATCATGACCCGAGCCGCGTTCGAGAATGCGATGGTCCTGGTCACCGTTCTGGGGGGCTCGACCAACGCCGTTCTACATCTGCTCGCCATCGCACATTCGGCCCGCGTGGGGCTGACCCTCGATGATTTTCAAGCCGTGAGTGATCGTACCCCATACCTGGCGGATCTGAAGCCCAGCGGGCGCTACGTCATGGAGGACCTCCACCGGGTCGGGGGCATACCGGCCGTGCTTCGAATGCTGCTTGACGAGGACCTCATCGACGGGAGTTGCCTGACTGTGACGGGGCGTACGTTGGCCGAGAATCTCGCAGATGTCGCGCCGCTGGGTTCTGCGCAGGACGTGGTGCGTCCAATCGGCGATCCCATCAAGGCGACGGGACACCTCAGAATTCTGAAGGGCTCTCTGGCGCCCGACGGTTCTGTCGCGAAGATCACCGGAAAGGAAGGGCTCACGTTCTCGGGGCCGGCTCGTGTCTTCGACCGTGAAGAGGCGGCGCTCGCAGCACTCGAGCGGCAGGAGGTGCAACGTGGCGACGTCGTGGTGATCCGCTATGAAGGCCCCCGCGGGGGACCGGGAATGCCCGAGATGCTCACCATCACATCAGCGATCATGGGTGCCGGTCTCGGAGCTGACGTCGCGCTGGTGACCGATGGGCGGTTCTCGGGTGGAAGTCACGGCTTTGTCATCGGACACGTGACTCCGGAGGCCCAAAACGGCGGCCCGATCGCCTTGATCGAGGATGGAGACCCGGTCGTGATCGACGCCGAGGCGAATCGGATCAGCTGGAACGTCGACCCGGCCGAAGCGGAGCGCCGTCGTGCCGAGTGGAAGGAGCCTCCTCTGTCGACGGAGCGTGGTGTCCTTCTTCGCTATGTCAGGTCCGTTTCGTCGGCCTCCCTGGGGTGTGTGACCGACGCATGAAGGTGGTCATCGTGGGCGCCGGCGGGCTGGGAAGCTATGTGGGCGCCGTACTCGCGCAGGGAGGGCACGAGGTCACGCTTGTCGCGCGCGGCGAGCATCGGTCGGCGATCGAAGAGGACGGGCTCGAAGTGCGCAGTCATGCTGGGGACTTTCGCGTGGAGGTCGGATGTGTGGGATCGGCTCTGGAGGTGAGCGAGGCGGATCTGGCCTTCCTTGTGACCAAGACGTTCTCACTCGATGAAGTCGCGGAGCAGCTGAGCCATCTTGCGGACCGGGGTGCCCATATCGTCTCGCTCCTCAACGGCGTCACTGCCGTCGACCGGATGGCGGCGCATGGCATTCCCAGAGAGGTGCTGGCGGACGGAGTCGCCTACATGACGTCCTTTCGGATCGCTCCGGGGGTCGTCGAGCGAAAAGCGGCGCACCAGCGCTTCGTCCTCGGCGCCGGAGCAGTCCCGTTGGATCGGATCCGGGACGCATTCGCCGGGACGCTTATCGGCGTCGAGACCGTCGACGACATACGCGTCGAACTCTGGCAGAAGATGTCGGTCGTCTGTTCGTTGTCGGTGCTGTGCGCGATCGGCGAACGAACCATGGGCTCAGTCCGGCAGCATCCCTTCGGTGCAGAACTGCAGAAGCTGGCGATCACAGAGGTCCTGGACGTAGGACGCGCTGCCGGTGTCCATATCCCACCCGAGACCGACGCCAAGATCGACGCGACGCTGGATCGGTTCCCCGACGACTTCTTTCCAAGTGTCATCCATGATCTGAATCAGGGTCGCCGGACCGAGATGGGTGACCTCGGCGAAGAGATCTCTCGTCTGGGGCGTGCATATGGCATCCCGACACCCCTTCACGACGCCGGAACTCTGATCGTACAACTGGCGGAGGGGCGCAGCCCGGCCTGACCGACCTCAGCGGGTCGGGTCTGGCCGAAGCGGAAGGGGGGGTGTGGCCTGCGGGGACCGGCGGTGCATGGTCGCCTGCTCGTACCCGTATGCGACCTCGATCATCGTCCCCTCGTCGAATGCACGTCCGAGGATCTGGAGCCCCGAGGGAAGCCCTCCTGACACGAATCCCATCGGGACATTGAATGCCGGGAAGCCCGTGGGTGGAGAGAGGGTCCCGCTGTTCGCACCGTACGTCGAGTTGAGGTCGCCTATGAGGCGGGCCGGGTAGTTGTACGTTGGGTATATGAGGACGTCCACGTTCGCCGAGTCCATCGCCGCAGTGACCGCAGTCCCGAGGTCACGGGTAACCTGTACCCACTCGTCCCAGTCTTCGTGCTCCCACGGTGCGCCGTCCCATTCCTCGTCCACTGCATCGCGGAGAGACGATCGAAGCCAGGGGTGGAAGTCACCGGATTCGACGATCTCTTCCATCGTCGTCCGTGGTGCCTCCGGACGGGTCGCGAGATACGCGTCGAAGTCGTAACGGAAGCGAGGAATACTCGGGAACGCACGTCGCAGCGAGTCCATTTGAGGGATGTCGATGCTGTCGACGATCGTCGCTCCGGCTGCTTCCATGTCGAGTAACGCCTGCTCGATCAGCGCCAGGACTTCGGGGTGAACCCTACTGGGCTCTCGCTCTTCTTCTTGCTGCACAGAGTCGGCTGGGGCCGTTTCGGCTCGATGATCCTCATCCCGGTCCGACGTGTCGTCCTCGTGTCTCTCGACCGGGTCCGGCTCGGGTCCCGTTTCTTCCGCATCTGCGATCTCGAAGAAGCGTCGCAGGACGCCGATGCGCTTACCCCGCAGTCCGTCCGTCCGCAGGAACTGCATGTAGCCTTCGGGGCGAATGCCGTTGCCTCGGGCAGTGACCGTGTCGGCTGCGTCATGCGCGACGATGACCTCCAGCACGCGAACAGCGTCCTCGACGGTTCGGGTCATGGGGCCACCGACGTCACGGCCACCGTTGAGGGGGGCAATCCCGTCTCGACTCGACAGCCCCATCGTGGTTCGGAAGCCGACGAGAGCCTGGTGAGATGCCGGGCCGCGGATCGAGGAACCGGTGTCCGTCCCGAGCCCGACCGAGCCGAGATTGGCCGCGACGGCCGCCGCGGTCCCTCCGCTGGATCCGGCCGTGACTCGACGTGTGTCGTACGGGTTTCGAGAGAAGCCGGGCAGGACAGAGGATACGGAGTAGGCGCCACTTGTCGCGAACTCGGCCAGGTTTGATTTCGCGAGGATGATGGCGCCAGCATCACGCAGGCGAGCCACGTGGAACGCGTCGTCCGGGGGAACCGCGTGCTTGAGGGCGAGGATCCCGTTCGTCGTCGGCATGTCAAAGGTGTCGTAGTTGTCCTTCACGATCACCGGAATGCCGTGTAGCGGCCCCGTCAGCCCTTCGGACGTCAACGCCACATCCAGTTCTCTGGCCCGATCGAGCGCGCTCGCGCTCACCGTGATCAGGGAGTTGATCGACGGACCCTGTTTGTCGTAGGCCTCGATACGGTCGAGATAGTGCTGAACGAGTTGCTCAGCGGTGAGATGCCCGTTCACCATCGCGTGGTGGATCTCTTCGATGGTCGCTTCTTCGACCACGAAGTCGGGCTCACACGCGCCGAGCGGTACCGCGACCAGTAACGCCCACGCTCGCCTACTCACGATCGAGTCCGGTCCCCTTCTGGAAGGGCAGCTTCATTTGGTGGGCCACATCTTCGTCGAACGCTGGGTCAGCCACGTCCACACCGTACACCACGTCATGGGGGTCGCCGTAGACGAATGTCCCGAACATCCGATCCCAGATCGAAAGAATTCCACCGTAGTTCGTGTCGGTCCATGGCCGCTCGAAGTGATGGTGGAACTTGTGCATGTTCGGCGTCACGAAGACGAGGCTCAGTGAAGCGTCGAGCCACCGTGGGGGCGAGACATTGGCGTGGGTGAGGAAGGTGAAGAAGATCGTCGTGAGTCGATAGACGACGTAATACGCGAGTGGTGCTCCGGTCGCCGCGAGCGCCCCGAGCGCGATCACCTCGCGGACTGCGAAGTCGCCGGGGTGGAGTCGAGTGCCGGTCGTCGCGTCGACCTTCGTGTCGCTGTGGTGGACCACATGGAACCGCCAGAGGAACTTCACCTTGTGCAGCAGCCAGTGCGCGAAGTACTGCGCGGTCAGGTCGAGGACGACGATCGCAATCAGCATCTCCGCCAGAGTCGGCAGGTCGAAGAGGTACAGCAGGCCGAAGCTGGAGGTCGCCGTCCACGTGACGACCCCGATGGACAGCGCGGAGAATGCCGCGTTGATGGCCAGGGTGGTGCCGAGGAAAACGAAGTTCGAACGGGCGTGCTTCCACTTCCGGTACTTGAGCTGGACGAGCGGCAGGCTGCCTTCGAGCACCCAGCTCAATCCGAGGCATGTCATCACCCAGGCGAGCTTCTGCCACGTGGGCATGAGTTCGAAGAAGAGAAGAAGGCTGTCCATGAGGATTGCTGAGCATGGGGCTCCGGCGGCGCCGGAGCTCAGAAGATGTTGGCCTCGACCGGCACGTCCTCGCCGAAGCGAGAATGACGAAAGTGGTCGACGTCCACGGTGCTAGTGTGGCCGTCGGCGATCATCTCTGCCACCGCGATCCCCGTCGCGGGTGCGTGCATGATGCCGTGCCCCGAGAATCCACAGGCATCGATCCAGCCCTCGGCGTCAGGGTGTGGGCCGATGATCGGACTGTTGTCGGGACTCACGCCGTAGTAGCCCCACCAGCTTCCGGCGAGATCGATCCCCATCTCCTCCCACCACGGGTACCGGTTCACACCGGTGAGCAGGACGTGCTCGAGCCACTCCTGATCAACACCCTCGGTGAAGCCGAACGCCTGATCGAGGTTGTCGAGTCCGAAGAGGACACGGTCCAGCTCCGATCGAACGTAGACGCCGGTCGATAGATCGATCGTGAGCGGGTACGTGCGCTCGTCTGCGATGGGTGCCGAGAGAAAGATCTGAATGCGCTTGGGGCCCACCGGAACGTCGAGGCCGGCCAATGCGCCGATACCCCCCGACCACGCTCCAGCCGCGTTCACGATCCAGCGACTCGAAAAGCGCTCTGAACCGCATTCCACGAGCCAGCCTTTTCCCTGGCGGCGCAGAGCTGTCACCTCGGTATTCATGCGGTAGTGGACGCCGGCTTCCTTGGACATCTCGACCCACGCGAGGCACGCCATGTGGGGATCGATGATCCCGTCCCAGGGACCGTAGGTCGCGCAGAAGATTCCTTCTGTGTCGAAGGGGATGTACCGCTGAGCTTCATCCGGGTCGAGTACATCGACCGGTGCTCCCAGCTCGTGCTGAAGGCGGACGGACTCGAGGTGGCCGGCCCAGCGTTGCTCCGGTACCAGAAGCAGGTAGCCGATGTCACGATACCCGATGTCCCGTCCGAAGCGCTCCGCGAAGGAGCGGTATACCGGAAGGGAGTAGAGCGACAGGCGGATGTTCGGCGCAGTCGTGAATTGGACCCGGACCCCCGCGGCGCTCTTGCCGGTGGAGCCCATGGCCGGCCCCGCGTCTTTTTCGAGCACGGTGACGGAAAGACCGCGTTCGGCGAGATGCCAGGCACACGAGGCGCCGTTGATGCCCGAGCCGATCACGATGACATCGGAGTTGGAGGTGGTCAAAGCGTCACGCGCGTGGGTGGGGACTCGTTCAGGGGGGAGGAGGAAAGTATATCCGACTCGGAGTATGACTCGCAGAGGGCAGCCTGAAACCTCGCACGCCGGCTGACGTATCAAAGGTCATGAACACCATGATGCACGTGGGGACCAAATGGACTCGCCGCCGGATTCTTCCCGTCCTGCTGGTGGTGGGCGCGTTGTTGCCGATCGCTCTGACACAGCCGGCCGACTCCTCGGCTCAAATTGCTGCTTCGGACGCTGCGGCCGTTCTGCTTCGGACTGCGATCGATTTCGAGGAGCAGGGCGATTGGGACATCGCTCGTGCACTCTTCGTGCGCATCACCGAGCGGTATCCCGGGACTGAGGCCGCCGCGGAGGCGCTCGAGCGGCTCACTGCTCCGGCCTCGGCCCGTGCTGGTCGTGTGAGCCGGCTCGAGCTCCCGGTGTTCGGGACGCTCTATGGTCTGTGGCTCGGTTTTGCGGTGCCGACAGCATTCGATGCCAGCGACAGTGAAGCGTACGGTGCGGGCCTGCTCGTGGGTGTTCCTCTCGGTCTCTTCTCGGCGTTGGCGGCTCAACGCAGTCAGGAGTACACGGAGGGACAGACTCGATCGATCACATGGGGTGGGACGTGGGGTACCTGGCAGGGCTTCGGCTGGAGCGAGGTACTCGGTATCGGCCAAAGGGAGATCTGTAGCGAATTCGGGTGTTACGAATCGGACGAGAACAGGGAAGAGGTTTTCACCTCGATGATCCTCGGCGGGCTGGCCGGAATCGCGACGGGTGCCGTGATCGCCCGGAATCCTGTCCGCTCGGGTGTGTCGAGCGCGGCTCAGGGTGGGTCGACGTGGGGCTCGATTTACGGTGCGATGATTGCAGAAATTCTCGACGCTGACGACGGCGGAGACAACGACGGCGTACTCTTGGCCAGCTTGCTTTCCGGGAACGCGGGTCTTCTCGCCGGCGAGTTTCTGGGCTCCGCGTACGACGTATCTCGATCGCGCGTGCGCCTCATGAACCTCGGTGCGCTTGGCGGCGGCCTCGTAGGGCTTGGTCTCGATCTCCTGACTTCGCCTGGTGACAATGCCGCCATTGCCATTCCGCTCGTCTCAAGTATCGGTGGGCTTGCCGTCGCCACGGCGATGACCCGAGGGCGAGATCAGCTTCGCGGGGGTGCGGATGGTGGTGGGGACGGTCTCGCCCTGCTCGGGTTCTCGGACGGCGCCTGGAGTATCGGGACACCGATGCCGATGCCGACAGTGATGACGATGGATCGAGAGGACGGTCGGCCAACGTGGGTGCCCGGGCTGCGCCTCGACCTCCTGCGGGCGCGTTTTTGATCCTCGACGCGGCGACTCGATCCGGCTGGATGCAATCCGGATCGAGCCTCGGGTAGGGGCCCTCAACGGAACCACGACGAAGAAGCCCCGCGAACCTTTCGGTCCGCGGGGCTCATTCGTCGGAGTGGTCCGTACGCCTCACCACCGGCTCACTGTCCGACGGGGTCTTCGGTCGCCGATCACAAAGACCTGGTCGACGAATCCATCACGGTCATAGTCCGAGAACTCCGCAACCTCGAATCCGGCGACCGTCACGACGAGAACGCGCACTCCCCCTGGCTGTCCGACCCATCTCCCGCGCATTGGCCCATAGATTCCCGCCCGGTTCGCAGCATTCTTGACCCGCCGCACCGTATGGCGGCCCAGGAGATCACGCAGGTCGTCTGTCTGCAGCACGACGCGCCGGCCGTAGAATCCGCGACGGAAGCGTACTTCACCGAAGTCGGCGCGAAGCCAGACATTGCCGACCGAGAACCCGGCGCGGTGTCCGCGGCTCGTATAGACGACTCTCGACCGCACGTCTCGGTGCCGTGGCCGGACCCGGTACACGCGACCCGGAGCCCGCACGGGCTCGAGTTGTTGGACGTGTTGATCGCGCTCGCGGGCGCGATCGCCGCTGCGGCCACGGCTCTGCGCCTCAGCGTCCACAGGGAGAACCATCACGAGGCCCATGAGGGCCAGAAGAACCTCTCGTCTCATCATACTTCCCCTTTCCAGGAACCGGTCGAAGCCGGTCTCGTGGTGAAGAGCCGGGGCCCTCCCCGAACTCTGCCGGCGTCTCTGCCAGCGGGTCACACACGACCTTGAGGGAAGCAGCACGCGTGCCAGAAGTCGAGGAGTCTTCTAACTTGTTGATGTGGATGAGGTTGAGGATTTCCCGTCTCGTCCGGATGTCACCTGGAGAGGACACATTGAGACCTGTGCGGAAGGCGCCGTCGGCGTTGGACAACCCTTCCGTGAGCTTCCGCATCCATTACCATATCGCGGCCAACTTTGCCTGTACTTTCGTTACATCGAGCGTGAGGACATGAACGAGACGAAGAGCCTCGACATCGAGGTGATTCAGCAGAAGATCCAGCAGGAGAGCGAGTTCATGGACCGGCTTCGCAGCGAGGTCGGTCGTGTGATCGTGGGGCAGGAGCGCATGATCGAGCGCCTCCTGATTGGGCTCCTGGCCGATGGTCATGTGCTTATGGAGGGTGTGCCAGGCCTCGCGAAGACGCTGACGGTCAAGACACTCGCCGAAGCGATCGACACGAAATTCCGTCGACTCCAGTTCACTCCGGACCTTCTCCCTGCCGACCTCATTGGGACGTTGATCTACGACCCGAAGGATCAGGAGTTCAAGACCAAGAAAGGCCCGATCTTCGCCAACATCATCCTGGCCGACGAGATCAACCGCTCGCCGGCGAAGGTTCAATCCGCGCTTCTCGAGGCGATGCAGGAGCACACCGTCACAATCGGCGAAGAGAGTTACCCGCTCGGTGACCCGTTTCTGGTGCTCGCTACGCAGAACCCGATCGAGCAGGAAGGGACATATCCGCTTCCAGAGGCGCAGGTCGACCGCTTCATGCTCAAGCTCTCGATCGAGTACCCGAATGGAGATGAAGAGCTCGAGATCATGCGGCGCATGTCCTCGGGCGCGAAGGCGAGTACGCAGCCTGTGGTGACGCCGGAAGAGATCATCAAGGCTCGGAAGGCCACGGAGATGATCTACATGGACCAGCAGGTCGAGCGGTACATCGTCGATCTCGTGTTGGCCACACGTGACCCGGCGGCCTATGGGCTCGACGACCTGCAGGAGTTGATCGCGTTCGGCGGATCTCCGCGCGCGACGATCTGCCTGGCCAAGACGGCTCGAGCGCACGCCTTCCTCAACCGGCGGGGTTTCGTCACGCCGGACGACGTTCGGGCGATGGGGATGGATGTGCTGCGGCACCGCGTTCTGGTGACGTACGAGGCCGAAGCCGAAGAGGTGGCTCCAGAAGACATCGTGCGGCGGATCCTGGATCGCGTCGAGGTCCCCTGACGGACCGCTGTCGATGATCCCCCGCGAGATTCTCAAGCAGGTCCGGCGCATCGAGATCTCCACCCGGGGCCTCGTAAACGAGGTCTTCTCGGGTGAGTACCACTCGGTATTCAAGGGCCGAGGGATGAATTTCGCCGAGGTGCGAGAGTACCAGTACGGCGACGACATCCGCTCGATCGACTGGAACGTGACCGCGCGCAACGGTTCTCCGTTCGTGAAGATCTTCGAGGAAGAGCGCGAGCTCACGGTGATGCTGGTCGTCGACGTGAGTGCGTCCGGAGACTTCGGGAGCAGAGAGCGACTGAAAGGGGAGGTCGCGGTAGAGATCTGCGCGCTGTTGGCCTTCAGTGCGATCAAGAACAACGACAAGGTCGGCCTGATCATTTTCTCCGACCGTATCGAGAAATTCGTGCCGCCCCGGAAGGGTCGTCGCCACGTGCTACGCGTACTGCGCGAACTCCTCTACCATCGGCCGGAGGGGCGTGGCACCGATATCACAGGAGCGCTGGAGTACCTCACCCATGTCCAGCGGAAGAAAGCGGTGACCTTCCTGGTCTCGGACTTTCGTGATTCGGGGTTCGATAAGGCGCTCGCGGTGGCGGGGCGCCGTCACGATCTGATTGCGGTGCGGCTGGGCGATGCGCGGGAGCGCGAATTGCCTCCGCTCGGGTACGTCGATCTGGAAGATCCCGAGACCGGAGAGCGGGTCGTGGTGAATACATCGAATCCGCAGTTCAGGATGGCGTACGCCACCCGCGTGGCCAACGAGCGAAGTGAGCTCGATCGGTCACTTCGGAAGAGCAAGGTCGACGTCATCGATATCGAAACGGGCGAGCCGTACGTCCGCCCGCTCATGCGCTTTTTTCAGGACCGGGCACGTCGACAGTGATGGATGGGATCCGCAGCTCCTGGGCCTCGGCGACCCGGACCGTCTTGATGACGGTCGTGCTCGTCGCGTCGCCGGCGTTCGGCAGTGCCCAGGTCGACATCCGCTCCGACGTCGATACCACGCTGGTGACGGTCGGGGACCGAATCACGCTCACCGTCCGGGTTACGCACCCCGAGGCCGGGTCAGTTCTCTGGCCCGATTCCCTGGATTTGAGCCCGTTCGAGGTGCTCGCTGTGCAGGTATTGCCGCCGGAGTTTCTGGACGGTGCACGCGTCTCCTCCACAGCGTTTCAGCTTACAGCCTTCGAACTCGGTGAGCTCGAGATCCCGGCGTTCGACGTAGAGGTCGTCCGTGCTGATGGGAGCCGCCAGACGCTGCGAACCGATCGGTTCGGCGTAGAGGTGGTCACCGTCGGTCAGGACGAGACCGGAGATATCCGTGAAATCCGCGGACCGCTGATGATCCCGGTCAGCGTACTTCAGATCGCCAGCTGGCTCTTGATGCTCCTGCTCGCAGTCGCCGCCGGGGCATGGGGATATCGTCGGTGGGCCCGATCACGAGCTGGACAGCCGGTCGTCGCACCGGGGCCACCGCCGCGGCCGCCGCACGAGGTCGCTCTCGAGGCCCTGGACCGGCTCGAGGCTTCCGAGCTTCTCATTCGTGGAGAGGTCAAGAAGTACCACATCGAGGCGTCCGGTATCCTGCGCCGGTACGTCGAAGCCCGCTTCCGGGTGACGGCTCTGGAGATGACGACGTGGGAGATCCTGGACGGGCTCGCACGTGTGGGGGCGGGGTCCGGCTTCCGAGGCGACCTGCGTCGTTTCCTCGACCAGTGCGATCTCGTGAAGTTTGCGAAGGTCCTGCCTGCACAGGGTATGTCACACGACCTCCTGCAACTCGGGCGCGACCTCGTCATCGAGTCGATGAATCGGGCGAAAGAAAGACCTGGGGGTGAGGAGACGATCAGCGGCGCCTCCGCGAGCCCCGCGGGCTCGGGCACCGCTGCCTCTGGGGACGAGGCCTGATGTTCCGCTTCGAAGACCCCGCGGTGCTCGGCCTCCTTCTTCTTCTGCCGGCCGTGTTCTGGCTGCGATGGCGACGGGGCCGACGCCCGGCGTCGATTCGCTTTTCGGCGGTTGCGGCGGCACGGGCGGCTCAAGGGACACCTGTGCGATGGGCTTCGATCGTCCCTGGCGCGTTGCGGGGCCTGGCACTCGCGACATTCGTCGTCGCACTGGCTCGACCACAGACCGGCATCACGACGGAGAATGTGCTCACCGAGGGGATCGACATCGTCATGGTGCTCGATGTGTCCAGCTCGATGCTCGCAGAGGACCTCGAACCGAACCGCCTCGAAGCCGCCAAGTTCGTGGGGGCTGATTTCGTCTCTGGACGACGCAACGATCGTATCGGGCTCGTTGCCTTCGCTGGTCAGGCGTTCACCCAGGCTCCGCTGACCTTCGACTACGACGTCGTTCAGTCTCTGCTCGGAGAGCTTGAGATCGGAATGATCGAAGACGGCACGGCGGTCGGCATGGGGCTTGCGACGGCGGTCAAGCGGCTGCAGGCCTCGCCCGCGGAGTCGAAGGTGGTCGTGCTCCTGACCGACGGACGGTCGAACCGAGGCGAGATCGGTCCGGTAACTGCAGCCCAGATGGCCGAGGCACTCGGGATCCGTGTCTACACGATCGGTGCCGGCTCACAAGGGACGGCACGGGTTCCTGTGCAGGATCCCCTCGGTGGGGTGCGATACGCCAACATGCGGGTCGATATCGATGAGCCAACGCTCCAGAGCGTGGCTGAGTTGACCGGGGGGCGCTACTTCCGTGCGACTGACACGGAGAGCCTCCAGCAGATCTACTCGGAGATCGACGAGTTGGAGCGCACCGAGATCGAAGTCGAGAACTTCACGCAATTCGAAGAGCAGTTTCCGCTCCCGCTCGGCCTGGGCTTCCTCTTCCTGATGACTGAGCTGGCCCTGACTCAGACAGTGCTGAGGAGGCTGCCCTGATGTTCCGGTTCAATGACCCGGGGTGGCTCTGGGCGCTCGCGCTCGTTCCCGTTCTGGCACTGCTCGTCATGCAGGCGTCCGCAGCCAGACGGCGCGCGCTCGAGATCTTCGCTGAGGTTGAGCTGGTGCAGCGCCTTACACGTTCCGTTCATCAGACGATGAGGCGCTGGAAGGCCGTGATGCAGATCACAGCCGTCGCACTGCTGGTCGTAGCACTGGCACGTCCTCAGTTCGGTAGCCGGGTGGAGACAATCCGGAGTTCGGGGCAGGATATCGTCGTTGCGATCGACCTCTCGCAGTCGATGCTTGCCGAAGACGTCTCCCCGAATCGACTGGAGCGGGCCCGGCTCGCGGTCTATCGGCTCATGGACGGATTGAGCGGTGATCGGATCGGCCTGGTTGCGTTCGCCGCCGACGCCTTTGTCCAGAGCCCCCTCACGCTCGACTACCGGGCCGCCGGGATGTTCCTCACTGCAATGACGCCGGACCTGATGCCGATTCAGGGTACTGATCTGGGGGTCGCATTGAGGACCGCTCTCGAGGCTCTGGAACAAGGGGCGCGTGAGGCGCGAGCCCTCGTGCTGGTCACCGACGCCGAGGACCACGAGGATGATTTTGAAGACATCCTGTCCGATCTCCGAGCGATCGACGTCTACATTGTCGTGATCGGAACGAACGAGGGAGCCCCGATTCCGGTATATGACGACCGGGGCGTACAGCAGGGATTCCTTCGAGACGAAGACGGGAGTGTCGTAACCACCCGGGTAGGGGAGGGGGCGCTGCAGAGCCTTGCAGATCAGGCGGGCGCAACGATCGTCCGGGCCAGTGCAGATGGCACGGCGCTCGACCAGCTCGTCGATCGCATCGCCAGCGGAGAGGGTGACGAGTTCGATGCACGTGAGGTGACGCAGTTCGAAGAGCAGTACCAGCTCTTCCTCGCTCTGGCGCTCCTGCTGCTCCTTTCGGAGGCTCTTCTCTCCGACCGGAGAAGCGAAGAGCACGAATGGGTTGGGAGATTCGAATGAGACAACGACGGCATGATCGGCGGAGATGCCTCACGGGGGCCATTGTCGCACGAAGCGCGACTGCACTCCTCGGGATGACGCTCGCTGTGAGCCCGGCTGAAGGGCAGGCCGGCCGGGACCGTGTGCGCGAAGGAAATCGTCTTTATGACGAAGGACGCTTCGCCGAGGCCCACCAGAAGTACCTCGAGGCGATGGCCGAGGCCCCGGACGCTCCGATCATCCCGTTCAACGACGGGAATGCACTCTATCAGACCACGGACTATCAGCGGGCGATGGAAGCGTACCAGCGAGCCATCGAGGCCGGGGATCCCGCACTCGCGTCCTCGGCATGGTACAACCTGGGCAATACGCTCTACCGTCAGCAGCAGCTCCAGCAGAGCCTGGAGGCCTTCAAACAGGCGTTGCGACTGAACCCGCAGGACGGTGACGCGAAGCACAACCTCGAGCGAGTACTCGAGCAGATGCAGGAGCAACAGAAGCAGGAGAACGACGAATCGCAGGACGAACAGGACGAAGACGAAGAGGATCAGCAGGAGCAGGAGGACCAGGAGCAGGACCCGCAGCAAGATCAGGACTCTCCGGAGGGTGGCGAGGACGAGGACGAGCAGGATGAATCGCCGCCCCAGGGCGAGGAACCCCAGGAAGAAGGACAGGAGCCTCAGCAGAACGAGATGACGCAGGAAGAAGCGGAGCGTCTGCTCGACGCCATCGAAGAAGATCCCGAAGACGTGAACCGGAAACGGCTCTCCGCGCGTGGGCGCCGTCCGAAGAAGCCGTGGTGATGCCCGCTCGGATGCCGGTGGCGGTATTCGTCACCGTCGCCTTCTTCTCGCTGACCGCCCCGGCTCTCGGCCAGGACGTCGGCGCTCGCGCCTTTGTCACGCCGGGAACGACTGTGGGCGTTGGAGCAGCCTTTGTCGTAAATGTGGAAGTGTCGGGCACGCAGTCGATGAACCGTGATGTCGCGTCGCCAAACCTGAATCAGTTCGCGCGTTTCCTGGGCACCAGTACTCAGTCTTCAGTCCAGATGGTGAATGGACGGACGACCGTTTCCGTGACGGTTCAGCATCGTTATCAGGCGTTAGCGGAGGGGACCTTTACGATTCCGGCGATCGAGGTGGTGGCCGAAGGGCAGACACTCACCACGGATCCTGTCGAGTTCACAGTCTCCGCCGATGCTGCGCAGGCCCAGCCGGCCAGCGGCATTCAACCCGATGAGCTCTTCATCACCGCGGAGGCATCACGGACGTCGGTGCGCGAAGGCGAACCGTTCATTGTCGAGTATCGAATCTGGACGAAGGTCGACGTCACGAACTTCGGCATGACCAACGTACCGGAGCCGGCAGGCTTCTGGGTCGAAGACGTATCACCGCAGGGCTCGCCGCAGGTCGAGGAGCGAACCCGAAACGGTGAGCAATACGCGACTGCTGTGGTGCGCCGCGTGGCACTCGTTCCAACGGGGTCGGGACAGCGAACGGTCGAACCGATTGGGATCGAGGCATCCGTGCGGGTTCAGACCGGCCGTGATCCGTTCGAACGGGTGTTCGGGCGCTCGTCCATCTTCGGTTCGACGACGGTACCGGTCACCGTGCTCTCCAACCCGCTCACCATCGACGTGATGCCCCTGCCACCGGGTCGCCCGAATCCGTTCACCGGCGTGGTCGGACGCCTGCGCGTGACCACCGACCTCGATCGTGACTCGGTGGATGCGAATGAAGCTGTGACACTGACGGTGCGCGTGACCGGAGATGGACATCTGCGCTCGATGACCGCACCCGATCTTGGTTTGCCGGATGACTTCGAAGTCTTTCCCCCGGAAGTCTCGGAGACGGTCGGGATCGCCGGGGACGGGCTGTCCGGAGCCAAGACGTTCGAGTATGTGGTCATCCCGCGGGCACCGGGGCAGCGGGAGATCCCACCGATCACGCTCGCGTACTTCGACGGGGTTGCCGATGAGTACCGAGAGGCGGTCAGTGCTGCGATTCCACTCACGGTTGCAGGAACTGTACTCGAGGGACCGGCGGCCTTGACCCGTGGGGGTGTAGAGCAGTTCCGACAGGATATCCGATTCATTCGTCTCGGATCTCTCGACCTGCGTCGCAGTGGTGGCTCGGTCCTGACTGGAGCCGGATTCTGGATCTTCCTGCTGCTTCCGCTCGTGGCGGTGGGAGGGGCCGTCGTACTGCGCCGACATTGGGATCTGCTCGAGGGAGATCTGGCGTATGCTCGGGGGCGGCGAGCTGGACGCGTGGCTCGGAAACGCCTCGCACACGCTCGATCTATGGCCGCCACGGAAGATCGACGTGCCTTCTATGCCGAGGTCGCCCGCGCCCTCACCGGCCTCATCTCGGATCGGCTCAACCTTGCAGAGGCGGGACTCGAATCCGTGGCCATCGAACGAGAATTGAGTCGGGCCGGTGTAGCCGACGCGTTGAGGGAGGAGGTCCTCGAATGTCTGGCCCACTGCGATCGTCAGCGATTCACGCCGCCGAGCAACGACCCGGATGAAAAGACTCACTTCCTCTCACGCGTCGAAAGGCTGATGGACGGCGTGGACCGGGTGGTGCGATGAGCAGGGTCTGGGCGTCCTCGGCCCGGGTGATCGGGTTCGCCTTATGCCTGCTGCTTCCTCCTGCATCAATCCACGCGCAGGACGAGATCGTGGATCGCGGAAATCTGGCGTATCAGGAGGGAGACTATGCTGCCGCGATCGAAGCCTACGAGGCCGTTGTCGCGGGAGGGTTCACGAGTGCCGGGCTCGAATACAATCTCGGGAACGCCTACTTCAAGTCCGGTGATCTCGGATTGTCGATCCTTCACTGGGAACGCGCCCTGGTGCTTTCTCCGGGGGATCCCGATACGCGCGCCAACCTCGAGCTCGCCCGCTCGATCACTGCGGATGCCATCGAACCGATGCCGACCTTCTGGCTCTTCGCTGTCGTGAATGGTTGGGTGAATCTGCTGCCCACACCGTTGCTCCTGCTGCTCGTGGGCGGTGCCTGGGTAGCCGTGACAGGAGGAGGTGTGGTCCGGCTACTCGGGCGTTCGGAAAGTCTGGTGGGGATGGGGCGGTGGGCCATGCTCACCGGGCTTCCCGTACTCGTCCTTTTCGGGGTGACACTAGCCGTTCGGGAGCTGGGGGTCGGTCGCGCAGATCGCGGTGTGGTGGTCGTCGAGGCCGTTGCCGTTCGTTCGGCGCCCGCTGAAGACGATGACCTCACCCTGTTCGAGGTCCACGAAGGCACTCGCGTACGAATCGATCAGCGCACCGGCGCCTGGGTCGAAGTCGTACTCGACGATGGAAAGGTTGGATGGATGCCCGTCGGCGCGATGGAGATCATCTGATCGCGCGCCCCCGGTTCGCGTCTGGCGATTCACCGGGGCGCATCGGGCGTCGATCGGCGAGAACCTCTGGGTGGTAGCCTCACCCTTTCGCCCGGCGAGTGTCTGGAACTCTACAAAGCCTGAAGTGAAATTCAGGTCAACGGATACCTTGTTCTGTGAGTCCTAGTATTCAGTAGACGCCAGAATCCCTCCCATATTCAAGAACGCCATGGCCAAGTACACCCGTCCTCTCATTGCGATGTTCACCCTCGCTCTGGTCGCCGCGTGTTCCTCCGGCAACCAGCCACCCGCGGAGCTGCCGGCTCCGCCCGCTGACGTGCCGATTGAGGCAGATGCCGACCCGACGACGGCGGACGGGATCTTCACGGTCGCACAGGCGGAGCGCGGCGAGGCCCTCTTCCGCTCGACGTGCAGTGAATGCCACGACTCGGCCGACTGGACCGAGACGGGCTTCAAGGGACGATGGGAAGAGCAGTCGGTGTACCAGCTCTGGTACTACGTGAACGAGCGGATGCCGTATGATGATCCGTGGAGCCTTTCCCGACAGCAGACGACCGATGTGCTGACGTACATCTTTCAGCTCAACGGCCTGCCGACCGGCGAAACCGAGTTGGCAACGGATGACGACTCCATCGACGACTACTGGATTGCCTGGGGGTCGAGCCGCCCCTAGCGGTCAGCGGATCGGACCGGCTGCTCGGTTGGCGGCGGTCCTCATGATCTCGAGCACGGCGTCGAAGTAGTCTGTTTCCTCATGCCGCGCGGCGACCTCGGCGGCGGCGAGGCCCATGCGTCTGCGGACGCTCGGGTCGAGGAGTGCTCGTACGGCCGCCGCAACCTCGTTGGGTGCGGCCGGGTCTACGATCAGACCTGTCTTGCCGTGATCGATGAGTTCGGATGACCCGGCGTACGGCGTTCCGATGACGGGCAACCCGCATCCCATCGCCTCCAGAGCAACCCATCCGAACGCGTCGTGCCAGGACAGAAAGACGAGGACGTCGGCCGCGGCCAGCGCCTTCACCGCCGGTGTGACGGGTCCGGCCAGATGGACGAACCCTTCGAGTCCGTGCGCCCGGATCAGTGACGCAGCCTTTTTTCGCTGCCGATCGCCCGTCCCTCGCCCGGCGACGAGCAGGTGCACCAGCGGGTCGGTCGGACCGACGTCGGCGAGCGTCTCCAGGAGTTGCCACAGCCCCTTTCGACGGAAGTTGTGTCCGAGAAAGAGGAGACACACGGCGTCGTCGGGGATGCCCCAGTGGGCGCGCATTTCCTCCCGCAGGGCGTGGCGACGGTGCGGATTGTACTCCGTGGTGTCGATCGCATTGGGTACGATGTGGACATGCTCCTCCGGAATCCGGTAGCTCCCCAGGATGAGTTCCTTCATGTACCGCGACTGGCAGACGACATCTGGCTGGGGAGAGGGTCTCTCGTAAAACCCGCGTTCCCACCGGAGGTCAGCCTGTGTCCATGGCGTCCATCGAGCCAGTTGGCGAACGGCACGCTCCGCCGGGTTCCGTACCGAACGGAGGTTCTGCCTGTAGTGCTCGGTCCCGTACGCCGCACGGAGCACGTTCGCCGGCACGCCCCGGTAGCGGCGTGATCGCTCTGGGTTGAGGAGGAAGACGTCGAGCGACAACTCTGCGACGACGTCTCTGAGCCGGGCCCGCGGGACGTCATGAAGCAGTCGCAGACAAGCCCCCTCAGGCAGGGGCACGTCGACGGGCTGATCCCTTACTGTCAGGAACTCGACCTCGTGACCTGCGGACCCTAGCCACGACCCGAGCCGCCATAGCATCCGTTGTTGGCCCGCCTCCTGGGGGTCGGCGATCCGGATGTCGATACCAATGCGCATGGAGCTAGCCGAGCGCGTAGTAGCGCATGGTTTCCACCTCGCTGACCAGATGGTCCGCGCCGAGGAAGGCGTCGCTGCACTCCGCCTCCGTGGACCGATGACAATCGTGAACGAAGACTTTGCCCCGCGATCGTTTTGCGAGTACCGAAGCCGTGTAGATGCTCATCATTCGGCCTCGGCGGTACCAGCGCGTGCCACGGGGTCCGTCGACGAGGATCACGTCCCATTCCGTGTCCAGGATGTCGACTGGAAGGGAGCGCATGTGCAGCAGGGATGGAATGAACCGAAGGAACGACCACATGATTCGGAGCGTCCAGTAGCGGACGTCGATCACGGTGATTCCGTCGACGTGATTCCGCGCATAATCCGCCCAGATCTTGATGTCTTCGACGAAGACGGTATGACCGCCTTTGTTGGTGTCCATCCACAGAGACGAATCTCGGCCAACGCCGAATACGAGAAGGTTGCACGGTGCCTGGGTGGCGATCACTCCATGCACGAGCATGTACTCTGCCGCGCTCGCCTGACCGGGGTTGTTCTCGACCAGACTTCGGATCCGCTCCTGGCTCACTGGGCCTCGCTGAGTCCCGCCAGCAGTCGGTCCGAATCGGTCGTGCTCATGAACGCCCCGATACGCCAGAACGCGCTTTGCGGCACCGATCGTCCGGCCTGCGGATCGAGGAGCCCCGGGGCCGCCTCGTCCCCCTCCCCGAAGACGAGATACATTTCGATGGAGACAGCTTCCCGCGGCAGCGTGCACAAAGGGGCCATGAGGGTGGCCCTTACGGGTCGAGAAGCGTCGAAACGAAGCATGGAGGCCAAGAGTGGATGGGACGGGTCGATAGTGTCGCAGGAGACGGCGGGGTGAGCCACCCGCGTGTCGCCTACCAGCACGCGTCCGACGTTCGCGCGGCGGAGGTCCTCGAGCTCGAAGGGAGAGCCCGTCGCGTCGAGATCGCACGTATCTCCGCGTTCATCGTCGGAGCCGTAGCCGGGCTCCTTCGAAACGATCTGCCGATTTCGGCGGTCTTCCCGACGTCGATCGCACTTCTCACGGGCGTTGCCTTCGTGGCGCTCGTGGTCCACCACCGGCGACTGCGCCGTGAGTTACGGCGTGCCCGAGCTGCGGGGGCGCTCGCGAAGATGGGGCTGGCGCGGATGGATCGAGACTGGAAGGGCCTTGCGGCAGCCTTCGAAGACGTCGGATACGAGGACCCCCTTCTGCGGCCGCCCGATCCCGGGGATGAGCAGCACCCCTACGCAACGGACCTTGACCTCTTCGGGCCCGCATCAGTTCGCGCGCTTCTGGGTCCCACACCGACGCCAACCGGAGTCGAACACCTGCGGCGCTGGTTATCCGAGCCGAGTACGGGGGAGGAGGTTCGTCGCAGGCAGTCCGCGGTCCGAGCGCTGTCGGAGGATGACGCCGCTCGCGAGGCCCTTGCGATCGAGTCACTCCTGATTGATTCGGCGGACGCGCGTGCGTGGGACCGGTTTCTTGAGTGGACTTGCCTTCCGGCGCCGATTGGAGGAGCCGGTGGAGTATCGTCCTGGTCCGCTCCTGCCTCTTTCGCTCTTCCTGGCTTCACGGGCGTCCTGTTTGTCCTCTGGTTTCCGGCGATCGTACCGGCGTGGAGCTGGATCTTGCCGCTCGCCGTTCAGACGTTTCTGGCATGGCGATGGGGACAGACCCTGAGCGCGTATTTCGATATGGCTTCCGGTCGAAGCCGCGGCGTGCGAAGGCACCATGCCGTGTGTGCGGCGTGGGAGGCCTACGAGACCTCTGAGCCGACCCTCCGCGCCCTGATCGGGCGACTGCAGGATGAGGATGGCCGCACCGCCTCGGAATCCATTCGAGTACTCGAACGACTCCTGGACCTGGTCGAATCCCGAGCCTCGATGTTTCAACCCCTTCTGTCCTTTGGGCTGATGTCCGACGTGCATCTCGCACGTGCCCTCGAGCGCTGGCGAGCATGCTCGGGTGTTCATGTCCACGACTGGTTTCAGGCCCTTGGAGAGCTTGAAGCGATCGCGGCTCTCGCCACGCTGGCGTACGATCAGCCCGACTGGACGTTCCCTGCGGTGGCCGATGGGGAGCCCGCGTTCGAAGCTAAGCGGCTTGGACATCCGCTGCTCTCCGATGCTGTTCGACGCCCGAGTGACGTCGTCGTCGACGGAGCGGGCAGGTTCCTTCTCGTTACCGGATCCAATATGTCCGGAAAGAGCACCTTGCTGCGATCGATCGGGCTGGCGGCCGTCATGGGACAGGCCGGCTCGGTGGTATGTGCGTCCGGCGCGAGTATGAGCTCCCTGCGGGTATTCACGTCGATGCGGATTCACGATTCGCTGACCGGTGGCGTCTCGCTGTTCATGGCCGAGCTCCTGCGTCTCAAGCAGTTGGTCGACGCTGCGGATGCTGGTGGCCCGGGTACCTCTCCGCTGCTCTATCTGATCGATGAGGTTCTGCAAGGCACGAATTCCGAGGAGCGACGCGTGGCGGCTCGCCGGATCATCTCACATCTCCTGGACACCAACGCAATCGGGGCGGTCACGACACATGACCTCGCACTGCACGAGGATGAGGCGCTGGACCCTCGGTCGACGAAGGTACACTTCCGGGAGACCGTCGATGACGCCGCAGAGCAGATCTTGAGCTTCGATTACGTTCTCCGTCCTGGGCTGGCCACGAGCCGGAACGCATTGAAGCTCCTGAGGATCGTGGGGCTCGACGACTCGGCGAAGTAGGGCAAGGAGCCCGATATGTGCTGGGCCTTTCATCTGGGGCTGTCGTCATCTCGCTGACGCTGGATGGAATCTAGATGAGTACCGTGACGATTCGCTTCTCGGTCGACCGGTCTACCAGCCGTAGTCCTCGCCGATGAGTTCGTAGAGCCTGCGGTTCGGCTCCTGGAAGACGCGTTCGAGGTATGCGCGCGCTTCGGGATCGACGTCGGAGCGCCGGCCCACCATCCGTGGGGAAAGATCGGACGGTATGAGGTCGGGCCGCACACCGGAGAACTCGAAGACCGTTCGTAAGGTCCGGCCGGGCTCGGCGAACATGTGGTCGCTCTCGAGGATCAGAATTCGTTCCGGATCGATCGACGCGAACAGCCGCTCGACCTGATCGGCGTACATGCCCCGAAGCACGTAGGAGGCGTGGATCCATTCTTCCCTATCGATGGGATAGCTTCCGTCGTCGCGAAGGCCGATGCGTTCGGTCTCTGCGTCCAGCGCCTCGAGGAGACCGAGGGGTTCACGACCACGCTTCTTCTCATGGAAATAGTGAGAGATGGCGCGCTCGACCGGGTCCCTCAGGAGTACGATCAGGCGGACGTCGGGGAGGGCCGATGCGATCCGTTCGGGAGCGGCCGGATGCAGCATATACCGGGGTGTCGCCTCGATCGCGATTCCACCTCCGACGCGGGCACGGGTTGGGAAATGTGCCCGATACCAGGGCTCACCGAGTGGCCAGTCGTCGCGTGCCAACGTGCGTCCACCGTCGAAGTAGTGGACTTCCTTCGGGATCGAGCCGTGTACCTCGGGGTGCTGCACCATCCAGGCGAAAAGGGACGATGTGCCACACTTCTGCACCCCCGGAATCATGACGTTGGGCAGAACACGTTGACGCCATGTCAGCCGTCGCCACGGCCAGCCGGATCTCATGATCGAGGGTTAGCGGAGAAAAGCTCAGCCGCTGACGTCGACGCCTGTGGATCGAACCTTGTGCGCCCCCTCGATCGGGAACGCGACGTCTTCAGCGACTCGGATGTGGCTCCACGTGGCGCATCCACCTGGGCCGAGGAGGGGCACGATACAGGTGTTGCGTTGCGTCATGGCGTTGTGATCAAGAGGGTCGACGTAGCGAACCTACGCATAACCGAAGCGGTTTCCGAATCCGAGCGTGATCCGTGCGCGCCACGAGTATGTTCGGCTACACACCACTGGGCGATGACGAGGGCGATGCGACGTTTCCGGCTGGGCGCCGACTCGCGTTCGACACGAACCGGGGGCTACTCAGGGACGACACGAAGACCTGACCCGTGCCAGATCTGTTTGGCCACCCCATAATTCGGGTCCGTATCGGGTAGGGTTCGCTCTCCCCATGACTGCCACTCGAAGGTGTTTCGATCTCCATGCGTATCGATCTTTTCGCCCCCCTCGCGCGTCCCGCCGCCGCGGCGGCTGTCGCGGCTGTCCTTCTCGCTCTTCCCGCGAACGCGCAGCAGCGTCCCATGACCTTCATGGATATGCAGGTACAGCGCTCCGGCGGCTCATGGGCCCCGAGTCCGGATGGCCAATGGATGCTCTACACGATCCGTACGCCCGATTGGCAGGAAGCGGAATCGCAGACCGACATCCATGTAGTCTCCTTGGAGGAGGGCGTGACGTCGAGCCGTCAGCTCACGTATACGGACGACAAGAACGAGACGCAGCCGACGTGGGCACCCGACGGGTCATGGTTCGTGTTCGCATCGAATCGAGATTCCGACAACGACGACAACGACGGCAACCAGCTCTACATGATGCGCCACGACGGTGGTGAGGCGCGCAAGATCACGGATGCAGACGGGGGAGTGAGCGGCTTCGACTTCAGCCCGAACGGTAGATGGATGATCTACCGGAGTGGTGAGGCAGGGCAGCAGCAGCTGTACCGGATGGCGGTTGCCGACCTGCCGGGTGGAGATGCCGAGCAGATGACCTCGGGTGACGCTGGTGTCGAAGAGTGGGACTGGAGTCCCGACGGGTCTACCCTCTACTTCGTGCGACCCGACGCGTTCGACGACGCGGACAGGCGTCGCCGAGATGCTGGCTTCACGGTCGACGTGCGAAACCAGGTCACGTCTTTGTCGAGCCTGTGGGCGATGTCGATGGATACCGGTCTGGAGCGCATGCTCGAGCATTCCGAGGACTACAGCGTGGATAACTTCAACGTCTCGGACGACGGTCGATGGATCTCGTTCACCGGAGGCTCGGTCGAACGATATGAGCGGAACATCACGGCGTCCCGGCTCTATGCCGACCAGTATCTGCTGGAGCTCGCCAGTGGGCATGTCGAGCGACTGACCGACAACTATGAGGTCGGAGAAAGCGGCACACAGTTTTCTCCGGACGGGCGGTGGATCGCCTTCTCCGCGCCCGACGAGATGGAGCGGTACTCGATGACCGAGAATCGCATCTACATCCGTGCGGTCGAAGACCGGGGTGGAGCGTTCCGTAAGTTGGGATCGAGCTTCGATCAGAGCCTCTCCGTCGGCTTCTGGGCCGAGGACTCGAAGACCATCTTCTTCAACACCGGTGTGACCGTCACGAACCAGCTCCACGCGCTCGACATCGAGCGCGACGAGGTTCGTCAAGTTACGAACGAGCGGGCTGTTGTCTCCGTGAATCGTGACGAGGATACCGGCGTGATCCTGATCAACTATCAGGATCCGATGACGCCTCCGACGGTGTTCACGGTGGAGGACTTCGACGACGTCGACGATCGTGACGAGTGGGTTCAGCTGGTCGACGTGAATCCGCAGGTGGCTGAGCTCGCACTGGGGCGTGAGGTCGAGGTCAACTGGACCTCGACGGACGGCAAGACGGTTGGTGGCGTGCTGGTGTATCCGGTCGGGTATCAGGAGGGGACACGTTACCCGCTCATCGTGGCGATTCACGGTGGACCCGCGTCGGCCGATGTGCTGCGTTTCAACGGTGGCTACGGCGCTCAGGTCTATGCCGGTGCCGGGTATGCGGTACTCAAGCCCAATTACCGCGGCTCCCGCAACTACGGGAATGCCCACCGGACGGACATCGTCGGCGACTATTTCACGCTCGGTTATGACGACATCATGACGGGCGTCGACTACCGGATCGACGAAGGGATCGTCGACGGTGAGCGCATGGGCGCACTCGGATGGAGTGCCGGTGGGCACTGGTCGAACTGGATCCTCACGCAGACCGACCGGTTCAAGGCGATCAGCTCTGGTGCGGGTACAATGAACTGGATCAGCATGTACGCGCAGAGCGACGTGCAGCGGAACCGCCAATTCTACGTTGGCGATGGGTTCCTCTACGAGGACTTCGACACCTACTTCGACCAATCGCCGCTCAAGTACATCACGAACGCCAGCACGCCGACGATGATCCATGTCGTCGAGGGCGACCCACGGGTACCGAGCCCGCAATCCGTGGAGCTGCACATGGCGCTCAAGAAGCTCGACGTGCCGACCGAGCTGTTCATGTATCCTGGTCGCAGTCACGGCATCCCGGATCCGCGAAACCGGTTGGTGAAGGCGGTCAGCGAAATGGCGTGGATGGACCACTATGTGCGTGGCATCGGTGACAAGTTCGAATGGGAGCAGGTGCTCGAGACGCTGGAAGCGGAGGCTGAGGACGCACGCCCCGTATCGTACCAGTGAGTGCGATGAGCGTGACGCGTCCCGCGCGAGGGCTCGCACGGCGGATCGTGACGGGTGGCCGCTTCATCGCCGTCTCTGCGTCGGTCGTACTCGTTGCAGCCGCAGTCGGTGCGGGTGAGATCGAGGCACAGGCGCCGACCGGCTTCATGACCGAATTCGAGGGTCAGTTCGGTGGCTCCGCCCGGAAGCTCGTTTCCCTGGCGGAGGCGATGCCCGCGTCTGCGTATGATTGGAGCCCTGGCGAGGGCGTGGCCAGCGTGGCCAGGGTGTTCATGCACATCGCTCGGTACAACTACATGTATCCGCACGAGAACATGGGTCGCGAGACCCCCGTGCCCCCGGCCGAGTACCGACGCTGGGAGGACGAGGTTTCGGACAAGGACCGTGTAGTCGAGATCCTTGCGGCATCGATGGAGTATGTGTGGACCGTAGCGGGGTCGATGGATGCATCCTCCCTCGACCGGCAGACGGAGTTGTACGGCCGGGACGTCGGGGAGTGGGCTGTCATGCTGCAGCTCGTTACCCACATGAACGAACACCTCGGGCAGTCGATCGCATACGCGCGCATGAATGGCATCGTCCCGCCCTGGTCGAACTGACCACGAATCTCTGATCGTCAGGCTGGACTGCAGAGTGTCGTCCGCCTCGCCGCCTTCACTGCTCCCGATGGAGTCCAACTGATGAAGCTCAGGACGCCGATCCTTCTAGCCCTTGCACTTGTCACCGCCTGCTCGGGTGGGGACGCTGACCCCGAGGCCTCGACTCGTGGGGATGCCGTGATGACGGCAGCCGAGTCGCCCCAGCTCCCGCTTATCGAGCTGTGGGCAGCGGGTACACCCGCCTTCGGGATTTTCGTGCCGAGCGCGGGCCCGATGCGCGGGCCCGACGGAGAACGTCTGCCTCCGGTATACACGGCAGAGGGTGGGGCACAGATGGCCGCCAATCCGCTGCTCGACTATGTCTTCCTGAATCTGGAATACGGCTACGATCCCGCGGCGGTTGCAGCGATTCGCGAGGGACTCGACAGCTCCGAGCGGGTCAGCGACAAGGCGCTCCTCGTTCGCATTCCACCGATCTCCACAGATGGCCCGGAGGCTGCGCGGACAAGAGTCCACGAAGCCCTCGACGCTGGTGCTGACGGCATCGTCCTGCCTCATGTCAGAAGTGCGGAGGAGGCCCGGCAGGCTGTCGGCTTTTTCGAGGAGGTCAATGCTGACGTATGGTCACCGGGCAATCCCGACGGGACGATTCTCGCCATGCTGATGATCGAAGATCCCGGTGCACTGGCTGAAGCTGCGCAGATCGCGGATGTGCCCGGCTACAGCGTCCTGGCGTGTGGCATTGGAAGCTTGAGTCAGGCGCTCGGGGACCGTGCGGCGGGTGAAGCCGGCAATCAGGAGGTCCTTGCTCAGGCGAAGCGCGTCGGTCTGCCCGACATGATCACGGCTAACGCCGACAACGTCGCGCAGCGGATCGAAGAAGGCTTTCTGGGACTGCTCATGAGCGGCCCGGACGCTGACGCGCACATTGAGATCGGAAGAGCCGCTGCGGGTCGCTGACCCGCAGTCCTTCTTCAGCGCACCGCATCCAGGCCTGCCTCCAGCGCACTCGTCAACCGTTCGATCGTCGACTCTGGCGTCGAGCAGATGGCGACCCGGACGGCGCCTGGGATAGGAACGACGTAGACACCGTGCTCTCGCATGGCCGCTGCGGTTGCGTCCTGATCGGGTGTGAACACCGACACGAAGAAGCCGGCGTCGAAGCGTGGGGTTGGGAGGCCGAGCTTGGACGCTTGGGCATTGAATGCGTCGATGCGACGCTGGAGGAGGGTCATGAGCGCTGCCCGCTCCTCCGAAACGGACGAGGCGAGGTCGGGATCGGTCAGTAGCTGAGTCACTGCGAGCTGCCCCAGGTGGGGGCAGTTCGACCACGTAGAGCGGGCGGAGTAGCCGAGCGCGTTGTCGATCTGCGCGAGTTCGTCGGGGTCCGCATGCAGCCCCACGATCGCCCCGATGCGCGAGCCGTACTGTGCCATACTCTTCGACGCGGTCCACGCGACCAGCACGGTGGTGTGCTCGAGCATTTTCGGCACGTGCCGGACCCAGCTCCGCGACTCAGGCCCCGCGAACTCCATGTATGCGGCGTCGATAAGGACCGTCACCGGGCCTCGCTGGCCGGCGGCATGGACCACGTCCGTGATCTGGGCCCATTCGTCCTGGCTGAGGGAGTAGCCTGTCGGGTTGTGGCACGGGAAGTTCAGGACGAGGAGCACCCGGCCCTGGGTCTCGAGGTGCCGGTCTATCGCTGCCGTCATACCCGCGATATCGAAGGCCCCGTCCTCATCGAACATCGTGAAGGGGTCAAGGCCTCGCCCGGAGTGGTTCGTGATTTCACGGTACGGACCCCAGAAAAACTGAGGGACGAGCATCTGTTGGCCGAGGTCGAGAAAGTTCACGACCGCGGCGTACACCGCACCGCTTCCACCGGGAGCGGCCACCGCCGTGGCCTGGCTCGCCAGGGGGCTGTCACCGAATAGATCCTGAACGACGGCCTCCCGATACGCGGGGAGCCCTGAAATCGGCGCGTATCCACCGACTTGCGGTGCGGTGAGGCGTGTCAGGGTATCAATGACCGTTGGAAGGCCGGCGAGCGTGCCATCGTCGTTCATCAATGCACCGATCGTGGCGTTCAGGATATCCTCACCGGAGGCTGCGCGCGCGCGTGCCTCGCCATTCCAGATAAAGATCGGATCGTTGCCTGCGCGGTTCCGGGATGTGGCGATGACAGAGCTGTGTCCGGTCATGGGTTGCCCCCCGGCAGGGTTCCTTCGATTTCTGCAAAGACCTGCTGAAGTGCTCGGTCACCCTGGCTTTCACGAAGAGACCACGTCTCGAGATCTCCGAAGGTCGCTCCAGCGATGGCATCCTGGAGATCGAACCCTTCCTCGTGCCAGCGATGTGCCTCGGCGATCACAGCACGGATCGCGCCCTGGAAGACCTCGAGCTCCTCTTGCAGAACCGATGGGTGGTCGACGAAGCCGTGACCCGGCACATAGGTGTCGACGTCCATCGCCTGCGCCGCTTCGATCATCTCGACCCATTCGGACGGGTAGGCGGAGCGCATGGCCGGAAAGACGCGGTGCAGATACGCCTCGCTCATGAACATGATCTTCTCGGACGGCAGGTAGACGACGAGGTCGCCACCAGTGTGTGCACGGCCGAGGAACTGCACGTGGATCTCCCGCCCACCCATCTGCAGGACTTCCCGGTCCGAGACGAGGTCTGTGGCCAGTGGCAAGTCGGCGTTGTTTTCGGCCATGCGCTCAAGCGCGGCGGCCGAGGTGGGATGCGCCCAGAACCGTGCGTCGTCGGGGAACGCGGAATTGCCCGACGTATGGTCGCCATGATCGGAAGCCACTACGACGTCGGTAATCGGCTGATCGGTGATCTCGGCGATATGGTCGATCATGCGCTGCGTTTCGTCGACGTTACCCTGGCCGTCGGCCACGAGGACACCCGCATCGGTCACGATGAACAGGCTGACCGTAGTGAACTTCTCCTCTCCGGCTGACCGAAGCTGCTCATACGAGTACACGCCCGAGGCAAGCTCCTGAATGCGTGGGAAGTCGGCGTCTGTGTACCCTCGCGCGTACGGATCAGCCGTGCGGATCCGCTGGTCCTCCGGAAGCTCGAACGCAGTATTGCCGGTGTCCGAAGCCGGCTCGCCGGATTCGCCTCCACCGCAAGCGAACGCTCCAAGTGTGAGCACGAGAATGAGGGGTAGTCGGCGGTTCGCCATGGCCGTGTCCTGTAGATAGAATGACCGACTTCATTGAACTGGAGGGCACACAATGAGCACATCCCGCGTCCTTGTCACGAGCTTCGTCACACTTGGACTGACCGCACTGGTCTCAATCCCATCCTCGGCTCAGGTGGAGATCGAGGACGAGCTCGTCATGGAGCGTCCTATCCCGGCGCTGAACACCATCTGGATCGAAGAGATGACGTGGATCGAGATCCGGGATGCGCTCGCCGAAGGAAAGCGTACTGCGATCGTGCCGACGGGCGGGATCGAGCAGAACGGCCCCTACGTTGCGATGGGTAAGCACAACTACGTGCTGGAAGGCATGTGTGAGCGGATCGCCCGAACGCTTGGCGATGCCCTGTGTGCACCGATCATCAAGCTCGTGCCCGAAGGCAATATCAATCCTCCGACGGGTCACATGCGCTATTCCGGCACGCTCAGCGTCCGTCAGGAGACATTCGAGGCGATGCTCGAGGACGTCGGTCGCAGCCTGCACCAGCATGGCTTCGACTGGATCGTGTACATCGGCGACAGTGGCGGTAACCAGACTGGAATGCAGAATGCGGCTGACCGGCTCAATGCCGACTGGGGCAGGACCAAGGCGCTCTTTGTTCCCGAGTTCTATGACAATGCCGGCGTACAGCGTCACATGGAGGAGACGTTCGGCATCCATGAAGAGAGCGAGGGTTGGCACGACAACTATTGGCTCAGCGCGATGCAGGCGGCTGTAGATCCGGAGACCGTTCGGTATGAGGAGCGGGTTCAGGCAGGGCGGGCCTCGATCAACGGCGTGTCCATGGTTCCGCTCGGTCGTACGATCGCTGTCGGCGAGGAATTGATGCGTTGGCGGACCGAGCAGACGGTGGCAGCGATTCTCGCGGCGATGGGCATGTAGGCGGCGTGGCTCACCGTGGTCGTCGGGGCTGCTGGATCGCGGCGGCGGTCCTTGTAGCTCCTGGTGCGTGTGTCTCATCCGCCGCGCCGCCGTCGGATCAGTCGCCCGGTTCGGAGGAGTATCTCTACGTCTGGACAACCGACTCGGACTCGGTCGACCTGAACTTCATGGTCGTGCTCGATGCCGATCCCGACTCCGAGGGGTACGGACAGGTCGTCTCAACTCTGGCTGTGCCGACCGAGGGCGTGACGCGGGGCCACCACACCGAACACACGATGCCGTCCGGCAACGTGCCACTCTTCGCGAACGATTTCGGCACGGGAGAGACGTATCTGATCGACCTCTCGGACCCGGCGGCGCCGGCTCTCGCCACCTCGTTCACGGAAGCAGGTCCCCTGGCTGCTCCGCACTCGTTCGAGCGACTCGAGAATCTCGACGTGCTCGCGACCTTCCAGACGGAGGGGAAGGCAAACCATGCCGCGGGGGGGATTGCGCGCCTCTCCGCTGAAGGAGAGATGCTCGCCTGGGGGTCGGCCGCCGCAGGTGGTACCGACGTTCGCCCCTACAGTCTGGCGCCGGTCCCTGACCTCGATCGTGTGGTGACGGGCAGCGCGGACATGCGCGGTGAGGTCGACCGCCGGGTCATACAGATCTGGCGGATGAGTGACCTGCAGCTGCTGCATACACTGGAGCTTCCGCCGGAGTGGGGCAGGGCCGCGGAGCCTCGACTCCTCTCGGACGGTGAGACCGTGCTCGTCTCGACCTTCAGCTGCGCTCTCTTGCGCGTTGAAGGTCTCATCTCCGATGCACCTTCCGTGTCACGCGTCTGGGACTTCGGGGGCAGCTCGTGTGCGCTTCCCATCGTGGCTGGTGATTTCTGGATCCAGGCGGTGCCGGAAGTGAACGGACTGGTGACACTCGATGTCTCCGACCCCGCCAACCCTGTCGAAGTCGCCCGACTTTCGCTCGGCGATGACGACTGGCCCCACTGGATCTCGCCGTCGCCGGATGAACGACGAGTCGTCGTCACGGGATACGCCGGGACACGACATCGGGTGCTCATCGTCGATTTCGATCCCGAAACGGGTGCGTTGGGGCTCGACTCGGCGTTCACCTCTGCCGGTACGGACCGCCCCGGAGTCAGCTTCGTGCGAGACGCCTGGCCTCACGGTGCGTCAGGGCCGGGAGACCCGCACGGCGCGGTCTTCTCGCGAGATTGAATGGGCAGGAGCCCGCCGGACCCCAGGGGCGTGAGCGGTCTCTCGCATGGGAGACCAGGCCCACATCATTCGTCCTGGTTTGCTTCTTTCCAGTCGTCGTAGCGCATCCGCAGTGTGATCACCGGGTTGCCGTTCTCGTGCGGCTCGATGTTCTCGTCCGTGACATCGATGTACATGAAGTAGTCACCGTTGTTGAACGAGTCGCCCTCGGGGTCGTCGCGGTCGGCGGCAAGGATGTATGCGACGTGGGCGTTCCGTCCGTCACAGGCGGCGTCGGGGACGGGCTCCGTCTCACAGGTGCAGCGGCGGTCACCGCCGGCATCATCGGCGGCTTCCATCGCAGCCATGACCTTGTCGATGATGTCCCCGTCGGCCTCTTCGAGCGCCTGCGCCGCATGGGTAACGACGTAATCCGATGCCAGAATGTTGCCCTGGACGGAGTAGTATATCTGGGTGCCTGGGACCTGGCCCTGGATGGACGTGGAGGCCGCTCCGTTCCCGCTCCCCGAGAAGCCGATGGAGCGTCCCTGATTGTCGACGATGCCGAACTGCCGGCGCTCGATGTTCGGGTCCGCCCGAAGCATGTCGAGGATGAGGCGCGGATCCGTACCCTCCTTGAGCTGCTCGTAGATGAGGTTCTGATTCTCGCGCGTGTTGTCGACGCCGGCCTGTGCAGCCCCGACACCGATGCCCGGCACCACGATCGCTTGAATGTCCATCAGTCCGAGCGCGGGGAAGCCGGCGAAGCGTCCCTGGGCGACACACGTCGCGGACGAGACGACGACGCGACCCGTGGCGAGGTCCATGGCGATGACGGACCACGTCGCGGATGCGGACGAGGGTGTGATGGCGAGTGACGCGAGGACCGTGATCAGCGAGAGAGCGGGAGCGAGGAGCAGACGGCGCATGAAATCTCCTGGAGTGAATTCGGCGACAGATTGCGGCTCGGGATCGGTGTGTGGCAAGTGGTGGGCCTGAGGCTGCGAAGACTCGCGTGGCGTTACGAAGAAGGGCGGACCGGTCCGAAGACCCGTCCGCCCTTGAAGCTCCATCACGGAGAGTGCGCCTAGAGGCCGCCCTCTTCCTCCGCGTGGATCGCTGTCCACGCTTCAGCGAAGGCATCGATGCTGGCCATGATCGACGCGCCGACTGCATCCGTCGCGCGCCCTTCCGAGGTCACGCCGACGTCGGTGTGGAACCAGGTGACGGCCTCGGGAAGCGTGATCTGCGTGTCTCGCAACATTTGGGCAGACTGCTGAACCCGAAGCGCGACGGAGTATCCGACCGTACCGCTCATCCCGTTTGAGCCGGATGCGCAGTCGAGCGTCACCCGCAGCTCAGGCATCGCGGGATGGGCGAGCATGTCCTCCCTCGTCAGCACACCGACTTCGGACTCGATCAGCTTCAGCGACACGTCTGCCTCATACGCCTCCGGTGTGACTCCTGCCTCCATGCAGGCGTCGTTCGACTCAATCCGGATGAAGACGCCGCCGAGATCCTCGAGCGTGTAGCGGTTCCACTCCGTGTCCTGTGCCTCGACGATCGCCGGCATCACCAAGAAGGCGAGAACCGCGCCGAAAGCCAGTGTCCGCTTCATTCAGTTACTCCGTTCCGCGCTATCGCGCTGATCAGTTCCCGCCCGTCCCGCAGGACCGGCAATTGTGGTTGTTGTGCGAGCCGAGCTTCTCGAGCAGCGCGATCGTCGGCGGGTGGGGCTGTGCTCGCTGCTCGGGGCTGTTGGCCATGTCGGCTGTGGTTTGACCGCGACGACTGACGAGTGTCACGTCGGCACCGTGCTCGACGAGATAAATGATGGTCTCGTTGTCTCCCCGAGCGGCCGAGTGATGGACCGCCGTGTAGCCATCGGCATCTCGCAGGTTCGGATCGATGCCGAGTTCCTCCACGAAGTACTGCATCGCCGGGAGCCAGCCGTCCGGTACGCTGCGGTGCTGCTGCGCGACACGGGACGTTCCGAAGCCCACACCGGACGCGGCGTGGATCGGGTGCACGTGCCCCTCGCCCACCGGAACGGGGGGGAGCCCCGACGGATCGAGCTCTTCTTCATCACCGCCCGTATTGGCGGCCGGGTTGCCCGGATCGAAGAATCGACGGCGGCTTGGCAGCTTCGTCGTCCAGATGTTCGGGTCCGCGCCGTAGGAGTGCAGGAGACGCATCGCGGTCACGTCCGTCGCGTACGCCGCACGCCAGAACGGTGTGGCTCCCGTGAAATCGACGCCCATCCGGCCCGCGTTGTACGCGGCGTACCAGACGTGCGTGCTGGTCTGGGCGTTGGGGTCTGCACCCGCCTCGAGCAGGGTCTCCATGAGCTCGAGGTACGACGTTGCCTGTGTGTGGTACATCTGTGGCTGCGGGTACCAGGTCCGCAGCGACCACTCGATGTTCAGCGTCGCGAAAAGCGGACCGACACCGTCGTCGCTGACCAAATTCACGTCGGCACCACGCTCGACAAGCAGTTTTGCAAGGTCGTAGTTGCCATTGATCACCGAGACGAGCAGAGGGCTCGTCTGATCTCCGCCGGTCAGCTGATCGATGTCCGCACCGTTGTCGAGCAGAAGCGTCGCCGACTCGATATGGCCCTGACGTGCCGCGTAGTGCAGCGGCGTGAATCCGCCCTGGACACCGATCTGCTCGGTCGAGGAGAGGGCCCGGATCGGGGGCTCTTCCGGCTTCTCCTCTTCTTCCTCGGCTTCTTCCTCTGCGGCCTCTTCCTCTTCTTCCTCGGCCTGGGTTGAGTCGGCAGGCGTCTGCTGCTGCTGTTGACGTTGGAGCTGAGCGAAGCGGTCGGCGTTGTCGTTCTGGACGACGTCTTCGCCGGCTTCGGCCGCCCGGATGCGCGCCCGCCGGGCTCGCTCGTCACGGTCGTAGTCGTTCCGAGCCGTGTAGTCTTTCAGGTCGGTTTGAATCGAAGGATCGGCCCCGAGCTCGAGGAGCGCAGCCATCGCGTCCGTCGAGTTACGAGATGCGGCGAACACGAGCGGCGTACGGTTCTGGAACTCATCCGTTGCGTTCAGGTCCGCGCCCGCCTCGGCGAGTGCCCGAATTGTCTCACCCGAATTGGACTGGGCCGCGAAGTGTGCAGCCGTCACACCCGTCGCGGTCCACTCGTCCGGGTTCGCACCGCCAGCTACCAGCTTGGTCACGATCTCAGCGTGCCCCGCGCGAGCCGCGAGGTGCAGGGGTGTGTATCCGCCGACCCGGGTGAGCGGCTTCACCGTCGCGCCTGCGTAGAGCAGGACGTCGATGATGTCTCCATGGTTGTTCATGGCGGCCCAGTGGAGCGCCGTCAGACCGTCGGCCTGTGCGGCGTTCACATCGGAGCCCTGCCGGAGCAGTGCACGGACCTGGTCGATGTCGCCAGCCTGAGCAGCATCGGCCACCGGTGATTCGAGTGGTGTCGCAGCCGCCAGTGCGAGACTCACGCCGAGGATCGAGAACAGGCGGATCATGGTGGAGTGTTTCGACATGTAGTTCTCCCGGAAGCTCATACTCCCGATCAAGTCGTCCTCAGAGTGCGAACGTGCCGTTGCTGTCCCCGAAGGCCTCGATGTCGTTCACACCGAGTTTGTGGAGCAGCGAGAGGAATACGTTCGCCATCGGCGTGCCCGGCGTTGCGCGGATGTGGTTCTCACCTTCGACCAGACCGTTCGCGCCACCCAACAGGAAGAGCGGGCAGCGGATGTGATTGTGCAGGTTCGAATCCGCCATCGCGGAGCCGTACATGATCATCGTCTTGTCGAGGAGCGTGCCGTCACCCTCGGAGACCTCGGCCAGCTTGTCCAGGAAGTACGGGAGCATCGACACGTGGTATTGGTTGATCTTCGCGAAGTCGCGCACGCGCTCCTCACGGCCACCGTGGTGGGACGCCGCGTGGTACGGAGAATCCGAACCGGATTCCGGGTAGACCCGCGGTGACGCGTCACGGCCCATCTTGAAGGAGAAGACACGCGTCGAGTCCGACATGAACGCCAGAACCTGCAGGTCGAACATGAGTCGCATGTGCTCGGCGAAGTCATCCGGAACACCGACTGGCGCCTCGGGAATCTCCCGCTCGGCACCACTCGAATTTTGAGCCTCGATACGCTGGATGCGCTGCTCGAGCTCACGAATGTTCGTGGTGTACAGATCGAGCCGGTGCTGATCTGCGGCCCCGAGATCCCGGCGCAGGCCGTTCATCTCGCCCATGACCCAGTCGAGGATCGAGCGGTCGGTCGCGAGGCGCTCCGCACGCTGTTCGGGTGTACCCCCCGCGCCGAAGAGCTGCTCGAAGACGGCTCGGGGATCGCGGATCATCGGGAGCGGCTGTGTCGCAGACGCCCAGGAAATCGTGTCCGTATACACGCACGAGTAACCGTATGCGCAGCCACCGGCCTGATCGACGTTCTCGATCGTAAGCTGCATCGAGCTGATCGGAGTCTCTCCGGCGATGCTTTGAGCGTAGATCTGATCGAACGACGGACCGGCGTAGACGTCCGAACCCTGCGTCTGCCTCGGGTGAGCCTGCGTGAGGAACACCGCCGCCGTACGGAAGTGGTCGCCACCGATCTCGCCGGGCGAGTACGCATCGGCCATCCGGGAATCCGTATCCGAAATAATCGTCAGATACTTCCGGTACGCGTCGAGGGGGCTCATTGAGGAAAGGGAGAGGTCGAAGTTCTTCCCTTCTTCCTTCGGCGCCCACAGACCGAGGGATGCACCCAGGTCATTACAGCCGGCCGCACCATGCACGTTTTCGATCGCAACCAATCGAGTGCTGTCGGCCGAACGTCCAGCCTCCGTCGCGCCGAGCGGGCGAGACGCCGGGACCATGGCATCGAGAAGCGGTAGACCCATCGAAGCGCCCATGCCCTTGAGCATCGTGCGCCGAGAGATGTGCTTTCCGGTGATGAAGTCCATCGTAGTGTTACCTCGTCGAGGTTGGTTGTCGTTCTGAGTTAGTTGACGCCGGAGTCGGTGACCGGCATGTCGGCGGTCATCGGCTGCGCGGCACGGCTGCTGCGGAAGCCAGGGGTGTTCACCACGCCGAGCACGAAGGCGGAGAGACGGTAGTCGTCCTTGGCCGCATCGCGTGTGATCTGGCGAATTGCGGGCTGATCGAAGTACTCGACCCGGCGGCCCAGCGCGTACGCCATCATGTTTTCGGTAAAGATCCGGTAGAAGACCTCGGGGCGGGACATGATCGCGTCACGCAGCCCCCCGACGCCGCTCACCTGAGACCCGTCGAAGAGTTCGGCTTCGGTGTCGACCGGTGTACCCTGGTCACGGTTCCGCCAGGCACCGGTCACGTCGAAGTTCTCGAACGCGAGCCCGATCGGGTCGATCACGTTGTGGCACGAGGCACATGCCGGATTCGCCCGGTGGATCTCCATCCGCTCGCGAACGGACAGGAATCGACCGTCAGCCGCATCCTCCCCTTCCTCCAGCGTCGGAACATTCGGCGGCGGTGGGGGCGGGGGTGATCCGAGCAGAACCTCCATCACCCACTTTCCTCGCAGGACGGGGGACGTCCGGTTCGCATGCGACGTCAGGGTCAGGATGCTGCCGTGACCGAGTATCCCGCGACGCGTTTCGTCAGGGTAGGGAACCATCTGGAAGTCCGTGCCAAGCACGCCCGGGATGCCGTAGTGACGAGCCAATCGCTCGTTCACGAAGGTGTAGTCGGCGGTGAGAAGCTCTGCGACGGGTAGATCCGCCGTGCGGATGTGGTCGAAGAGCATCTCGGTCTCGCGGTGCATCGCATCCGCGAGCGTTTGATCGTAGTACGGGAAGCTCAGTGCGTCAGGGCGGATCTTCTCGAGATCCTGGAGACGCAGCCACTGTGCACCGAAGCGGGATGCGAGGGCTTCGGCCCGCGGGTCGGCGAGCATCCGGCGGACCTGCCGCTCGAGCTCCCGATCCTTGGAGAGGTCACCCTCTTCGGCCAGACGGATGAGCTCCTCGTCCGGGGGCGAACCCCACAGGAAGAACGAGAGACGAGAGGCGAGGTCGGAATCCGAGATCTCGTAAACCTCGCCGGGCTCGACCCCTTCGGGCGCCTCTTCCATCCGGAAGATGAAGTGCGGACTGGCCATGATCGCCTGCAGCGCGAGGCGGACGCCGCCTTCGAAGCCGCGCGTCTCTGAGCCCTGGTCGTAGAACTGCATGAGGCCGTCGATGTCGTTCTGGTCCACGTCGCGGCGATACGCACGCTCGGCCAGACGCTCGACGATACTCTCGGCGCACGTTCTCTCCTCGGACGGAGCGGTCGGGCGGCAAGAGAAGACGAAGCGGCGGGTCGGAGTGTCCGAGACGCCCGTGACCTCAAACGGCCCCAGGACCGTCATACGCTGCAGGTGCTGCTGCGTCGTCACGCCATAGCCGATTCCGATCTGACCGTCCGCGAGCGTGTGCTCGATCGGACGGATCAGGTCGTCGACCTCGCCCTCGAACTGCTTCACGAAGGCGGCGGTGACCCTGTGCGGGCCGGCGGACACCTGGATCGAGTCGGTCCGGATGTTCAGGCCGCTTGGCTCGGATTCGTGCATCCAGCGGTCGATCTCGAGAAGGGCGACCCTCTCGCCGTCGATCGAGATCTCAATCTGCTCGGAGCCCCAGGTGCGTCCGAAGACCTCACCTTCGACCGCGTTGTAGGGCATGATGTGGAAGACGTACTTGCCGTCGGCCGGGAAGTTGTGGACCACGGAGAGGCCGCCGCGCGTGCCGAACGGAGCACCTTCGACCTGATCCTTCTGACCCGCGATGCGGGGCATCCGGTAGATCGTGTTGCCGACTTCGGCCTCCGGGTCACCCAGCGCGAGGCGTGCGATCTGCCCAGCGGCGCGGAGGTACCCTTCGACCACCGTCGCAGACGGCATCTGCACGTCCGCGATGTT
The DNA here is from genome assembly GCA_028873595.1 of Gemmatimonadota bacterium. GTDB lineage: Bacteria > Gemmatimonadota > Gemmatimonadetes > Longimicrobiales > Gaopeijiaceae > UBA2589. Next base: position 219,790 of record JAPPOV010000033.1, read on the forward strand.
GTCGAAGTTGTTCGACTTGGTGTCGAGCGGCAGATACGACGAGACATCGACATCGATACCGAGCAGGTGCTCGACCGCCGCCGCGTACTCGGCTCGGTTGAGTCGCTGGAAGAGGCGGGTCCCGGGCTCCGGGTCGTCTTCCCACGCATCGTCGAGGCGAGTCTCCAGTTCGTCCGCCAGATCGGAAAGCACGACCTCTTCCGGGCGACGGGCTCCGGACGGCGGCATCATGCCGGCTCGGAGCTTCTTGATCATCCGTTCTGCGATGTCTGCATGCTCCGACGCGTTCTCGACGTCAAATCCTTCGAGCACCAGCCCTCCGCGTTGCCTCTGTTCGCTGTGGCAGCGCGTGCAGTACTGCTCGATGGTCTCGTTCGAGTCGGCGGTTCCCCGCTCAATCGTCGCCACTGCATCGGACACCACCACCGTGTCCGGGGTCTCGACGCCGACGCCGCCGGCGACTCCCAGGAGCAGCAATCCGCCGAAGAGCATTGCCGTTGAAGAAGCGTTCATTCCGAGTCTCAGTCTCGCATCATCATGGATCTGGATCGATACAGGAAAGACACGCTTATCGCCCGATTTGCTGAGGCTCTAAGCTCCTGTTTCGTCTGTTCTTTAGTCTATGTGGCCTTCCCGGTCCCTGCCAGTACGCATTTTGGATACCAGATCGGCCCATCCTCCCCATTCTCTGCGGATAATCCACGATTCTGACGAGTCATCCAGGCGCTGGGTCGGGGAAACCCAGCAGGTCTGATTCGGCGCATGGCGGATCTGTACGGCGGAGCCCCCGGCACCGGGACGGTGCCGGGGGCTCTCGTTCGTCCGGCCCGGTCGCTCCCGCGTCCGAGCGGCGGTGTATCAGTGCCAATGGTGGCCATCGTCCCATGGGCAGCTCGCGTCGGTGGCCTCGAGCCACTCCATTGCGGGTTGGCCGATACCCACGCTGCCCAGCCAGTCCATCGCCGGTTGACCGATCGGTGCGCCCGGAGGCGCGTTGGGTGTATCCGGCGCCTCCACTACGTTCGCGGGTCGATCCATGAATCGTCGGATCTCCATCGCCATGAGGCTGGCGTGTGGGTCGCTGTCTGCCATCTCCATCAGATTCTCGTTGAGCTGGCGCAGGACCATCGTCGAGACGGCTCTGACCTGAGGCATGGGTGCGCTCGCAGCCAGCATCTGAATCCGATGGACGACGACGCCCTGGACCGCCTGCTGAACGGCTCGCTCGTATGCGCCGCTCGGCTGCGTTCCGAACGAAGCATCGATCAGTCGTCCGAGTACGTCGCCCAGTCCGGGGAGCGAGGAGTCGAACACCTTCTGTTCGACCATACGCGCGGCGCGGGCGGGGTCGAGCAGAGAACTCACCGTGTGGCTCGCCGCGACGACCGCCGGCGAGACGGCGTCGAACGCCGAGCCGGTCCAGCGTGGGAAGAGTTCTCGGGTCCGGCTGTATCCCGGTGGCCGGGGCGGGATCATGTTCACCACTTCCACCGGAAGCGCGAGCTCCTCGGGCGAGATCGTTCGAACGAGGGCATCGAGCGCCCGGTACTGATCGTCGGCGGACGTCCTCCACACCGGGTTCAGGCCGTCGCCGCGCATCGCGTACGTGTACTCCACGCCGCCGATGACCGTCGCGGTAGATTCGGTCTGGTAGCGGTGATGCAGGTAGAGTGGCACGAGAACTTCTTCGATTGTCGCCATCGGCCGACCGTTTCGGATCGCGCGCTCACCAAAGCGGGAGAGCGCTGCGGAGCGCACATCCATCATGCGCTCGAGTTCGTCCGCCATGTCCGTACCGTTGGCCCACTGGTCTGCTTGCGGAGACGTAGCCACGTCCTGGTTGGACATGTAGCGAACGTCCTGCTCCCACGCTTCGTCGAGGATCCGGCTCAGCTCGGCCTCGACGTCGGTGCCCGGAGGAAAGTCCTGATATCCGTATGCAACGGCCGCGATGTCCCACTCACCGATGTCCTCGTCATAGACCTCTGAATAGTCGAGTGTCCCGTCTCCGTTCAGTTCGACGAGAGGGTGAGGGTAATCCATGACCGAGATACGGCCGGCCTGGCTGTTGTAGTAGTTGTGACCGAGGCCGATCGTGTGGCCGACCTCGTGCGCGGAGAGTTGACGGATCCGTGAGACCGCCCAGTCCTCGAGGTACTGCGGATTCTCATTCCCGGTCTCATACGGGCTCAGCAGGCCCTCGGCGATCATGTAGTCCTGACGAATCCGCAGAGAGCCCAGCGTCACGACGCCCTTGATGATCTCACCCGTGCGTGGATCGGAGACCGAGCCGCCGGTGCTCCACCCGCGTGTCGACCGGTGTACCCAGTTGATCACATTGTACCGCGCGTCGAGAGAGCTGATCGAATCGGGGCGCATGACGACCTGGAACGCGTTGCGGTATCCGGCCGCCTCGAACGCCTGGTTCCACCAGCGCGCGCCGTCGAGCAGTGCCGAGCGGACCGGCTCGGGGGTCCCCGGGTCGAGGTAGTACACGATGGGCTCTACCGGGTCACTGATCTCTGCGGTCGGGTCGACCTTCTCGAGACGGTGCCGGCGGATGAAGCGCTGCGTCATGTCCTGGCCGAGCGGCGTCGCATAGTCCTGATACGTGGTGGCCCCGTACCCTGCACGTGGATCGTAGGCCCGCGGCTCGTAGTCCCCGTCCGGGAGCTCGACGAACGAGTGATGCAGTCGGATCGTCGCGGCTTCGCCCGATGCGGCCACGCGATTCACTCCTTCGAAGGTTCCGCCTCCACGTCTGAAGCCTCCTCCTCCTCCCCCGGCCTGTTCTACGAAGGTCAGCTCGACCTCCATCTCGGTATTGGTCGGGAATGCGTTGGTGAATTCCATGAAGATCGAGCTGCGCGATGTGTCGAGCCTGTACTGTCCGGGGCTCATTCGACCGCCGGCGTTGATTGGGTCGCGCAGCAGGAAGCCGGTCATGTCGACCAGTACGCGCCCATCCGTCTCGGCTTCCGCGGTGAAGCCCCACAGCACCGAGCGGGCGAAGGCGTCCCGCACGGCGCGCACCTCGTCGGGATTGTCACTGCTGGCCCGGAATCGGTAGTTCGGCTGGACCATCATGACCTTCCGGCCGACCCGTTCGAACGTCACGATGCGGGAGCCACGAAGTGCGCCCCGGTCCAGGCCCAGATCGTTCGAGCCGAGACCTGCGCCGTACCCGACAAAGTGGACCATCTCGACACCCAACGACGGGATCTCCATCCAGAGCTGGCCCTGATCCTCGTCCCAGTAGAGCGGGAGCATGCCGTCCATGCGCTCCAACCCGGCGGTCTTCTCCTCGATCGACGGCAGTGCTCCGGCAGCTCCTCTGCTACCCTGGGCTTCGAGTTCCGGTGCGAACACCAGGCCGACGAGCGCGATTGCACTCAAAGCGAAGGAGAAGCGAGTTGCCTGACGAGTCATAGTCCCTCCTGGGCGATTGAACGTCCACGTCACGTGGTGGTTCGGTGGTCACGTTCGGCAAATTGGGGCGTATCCGCCGACTTGGCGACTGGCCCTCTGCCGTGCTTTACGGCCGACGGCCGGACCACGTTGTCCGCCATGTCGCGAGCCACTCCCCGCTCCCTCGGAGAGAGTGACGTGACGGACCCCGGGATCGGCCGTGTGCTCGGTGAATCAGCGCTCGACCATGATGACGATCGAGGCGCTCGATCGGCCTTTACGTCGCTGGGGAAGCCGGAGACGGCCCTCGACGTCGATGAGCTGCAGGCCCTCGAACGACGTGGTGCCGGAACGCGGGTGCGACGTTGAAGTCCCTGCAGGTTAATCCGGGCGCCGATCGCTCCTGGAGAAGCTCATGCGGCCCGCGACGGGCTCACCGCAATCGGCGACGGAGACGGGCCCGTCGATCTCCCGTCCTCGGTCGGCGATCGAGAGGATGCCCTCTATGGTGCCGTCACATCCGTCGAGGCTGCGCCATGTGATCTTGATCCGAAGGAGGTCGTCGATGACGACCCCAGACGCGACGCCCTCGATCTCGATGGGGTCGGAGACACGAAACGCGCCGGCAACGCGCCCCGGACCGGCGCTGCGCAGCTGCAACGTCGATCGGAATCGCTCGCTGTCGAAGGCAAAGTGCCCCTCGTACGATCCAATGATCGCTGCCTCCGCCCCTGGTGGCTCGGGGTGATCCGGGACCGATGCACAGGCGCTTACGGCGAGGATGGCGAACGTCACGCCGCAACCCACGGTGGAGATCCGGAGGTCCAGGGAAGAGAGGAGGAGATTGAGCATCAACAAAGGGCGCGACCGTCGCAGGGAACGCGGTAAGATGGACGCTCCCGAGCGGTTCGGAACCCCGAGCGACCGAGACTACGTATAGCAGATATGACCATGCGAACCATGCTTCGATCTCGATGTGCACTCGGCATCGCGTTGATTGCCTCTCTCCTCCTTTTCGGAGGGCCTGCGAACCCGTGGGCGTATTCAACGAACTCGTTCGCAGCCGCTCTGTCTCTTCAGGAATCCATGACGAGCGAATGGCTTGGCCTTGAAGGGGTAGTGGGGACCGCGATCGGGCTCGACCGGCACGGGCACCATGTCTTGAAGGTGTACCTGACGCAGCCCGGCATCGTAACGATGCCGCGGGTGATTCAAGGCGTGGAGATCGTACAGGAGGTCACGGGTCAGTTCACTGCGCTTCCCATGGCGGACGATTCGGTCGATCCGACCTCGAGCTTTCCACGGCCTGTACCCATCGGTGTCAGCGCGGGTCACGGCCAGGTGACGGCTGGTACCATCGGCGCGCGCGTCACGGACGGGAACCAGACGTTCGCGCTGAGCAACAACCACGTATTCGCTGCGAACAACGTCGGAAAGGCCGGAGACAACCTGCTCCAGCCGGGGGTCGTCGACGGTGGGCGTGACCCGGACGATATCATCGGAACGCTCTACGACTACGAGCCGATCCACTTCTGTCGCGCCATGGTGTGCCAGCACAACACAATCGATGCCGCGATCGCGCTCACGTCCGCGGACGATGTAGGAGCGGCGACGCCCGAGGGCGGATACGGTTCGCCGCGGCCGTGGAGCCAGGTCGCTGCATTGGGTTTGAAGGTGCAAAAGTACGGCCGCACCACCGGGCACACGCAGGGCGAGGTGAGTGGCTTGAACGCTACGATCGATGTGGCGTACCGCGACGGAACTGCCCGCTTCGAAGGCCAGATCGTGATCACGGGTCGTGGTTTCAGCGCGGGTGGTGACTCCGGTTCGCTGATCGTGACCGACGGCCTGCTCATGGCCGATCGTCGCCCTGTGGGCCTGCTCTTTGCTGGAACTCAGACCACGACACTCGCCAACCCGATCGCCGCGGTTCTCGAGCGGTTCGGCGTCCGCGTCGACGACGGGAGCTGACGTGCCTGAAGACATTCAGACCGCGCAGCGGGAGCTGACACGTCGTGTCATGGGGAGGCCCGGTGTGTCCGGTACGGCGATCGGCCGCCAGAGCGGAAAGGACTGTCTGACGGTCTACGTCAACGGCGACGTGGACCGGAGTCTCATCCCGAAAAGAATCGGAGGGTTCCCGGTGGTCGTCGAGCAGACCGGGATCTTTCGGCAGCGTTGAGCTGCCCGTGACCGCGAAGAGGGTGGCTGGCCGGCCGGGCTCCCGACCGGCCAGACCTCTCGGTCTTCTTTCGAGTCCGGGCTAGTTCCCGGAGACGACCGTGAATGTGACGGTGTCGACCACCCAGGGTTGGAGCGGTACGTGCACCCCGTCGGCGACGACGGCGATCAGGCGATATTCGCCAGGTTCCACGTCCTCGAAGGTATAACTGGACGATGCGTCGCCCATGTGGATGATGCTGCCGGGAACCGTCGGTACAGGTTGGTCAGCCGGCGTCAGATCGGAATTCAGATACAGGTGGTGGTGACCTGTCCCCTCCGTCATGTCGCCAGCAGGCAGAATGGTGACGGTAGACGAAAGATTCACGTTGATCTGGTTGCCGCTGATCTGTGCGCCACTCACTGGAGTTACGATCGTGACGGAGTTCCCGGCGGGCTCCTCCATCGGCATGTCGGGGGAATCGGCGTCGCTTCCGCCACCGCACGCGACGAGCACGAACGGCAGGGACAGGGCGATGAGGGCTCTGTTCATGATGACTCTGGGCAGGGTCTACGAGCTGAATGAGGATGAAGAAGGGAAAAACAACCGGCACGCCGTGGCAAGAAGAGACCTCAGCGAGAGCCCCTTTGCGGTGCGGCCACGTCATCCGATTCGTCGGTGTCTTCGGGCTTCTTCTCGGGAGGGCGAGGGCGATTCATCCGTAGAGACACGCCACCGAAGAAGCGGGATCCGCTCCGGTTCACTTCATGATCCCCATCGAACAGGTAGTCGGTAATCGCCTGGTCCCAGGAGAGCCCGGCTTTCCCCATGAGTTCCATCCACGGGCCGTACGCTGTTTCGTCCGGGGCCTCGGTCGTCCCGCTCCATATCGTTACGCGAGGGTTGTAGCCACCACCGTTCCCGCTCGATCCCTTGAGCGGCATCTCGATCAGGACGCTGTCGGTCATCGGCAGGTTGAAGACGTCTGGATCGAACGCCGCACCATACCGCTCGTAGCGTGCGTACGCGCGCCGGTTGAGGTCTCGCACGTCACGGTTGGAGTTGATGCCACGCGTGATGTACTCACGGATGGTGAATGCGGCGTCCTTGTGCCGAGGGTAGTCAGGGCTGTCCACGTAGCCGAATCCGGGCATGAACCAGCCCTTGTTGAACCCCCAGTTCCGTTCGGTCACACGACCACGCCGGACAAGGCCCGTGTACTCGGAGAAGAGCTGGACGACCTGATGAGACGGGTAACCGTGTGGATTCAGGAAGATGTCGGGTAGCCACGTCTGCCACAGTCGACCACGCACCGTCGACTCCGGATAGATCGGGTGGTCGGCCCCACTGCCGGACGTCGCATCCTGGCCGAGCGAGCCGAGGTAGCCTGCGTGCAGGATGTAGTCCGGCGTGATCCGATAGAGGTCGTACGCGGTCTGCGCGCCGTCCGGGTTCATGAACGGATGAATGATCACATTCACGTCGTTCAGCTTTGGTCGCTGGTCCGGATCCGTGAGCAGAAGCTCTGCATGCCGAAGCACGTGACTCGTCGACGAAACCTCGTTGGCGTGCTGTCGCGCCGAGTAGATGACGGTCGGCTTGAAGGTTGTCGCCTTCACGTGGGACCAGTGGCTCGCCTCGATGGCGGGCATCAGATCCATCGCCCAGATGTCCTTGCCGAGATAGCTGTGCCCGACTCGGTACATCGTCGCCTCGGGGAATGCCTGCGCCATCTTCGCCAGCATCTCGTGGCCTTCGGAGGGTGGAATCGGCGTGTCCCATTGAACGATTCGGTCCCCTTCGTAGCTCCAGCCGTCCGGAAGAAGCGAGCCCCAGTCGGGCAAAGGCGCAGGCGTTCCGTTTGGTTCCAGCGATACCGTCCGCCGATTGGCCGGATCCTGTTCGTGCGTCCATTCGGCCCAGAGTTCGATCGAGCCGAGGCCCTGCCAGGCGAGCTCGGACGTGTACATCCCGGCCTCTCGGAGGGCTTCGATTTCCTCCATGACGCCGACGACCATCTCCGCAGATACCATTCGCTCATCTACCGCCTGTTCGCGAGCGGCAGCGATGAGACTGTCCCGCATGTCCATGTCCGTATCGACGCGCACGCGGAGTGCCATGTGAGACACGCCTGACTCGCCGGTACGCACACGTGCAAGCCGTGCGGAGGGGCGCGCCAAACTTGTCTTCGGGATATCCAGGCGTTCTTCACCCGTCTCCCCACTCGCCGTTTCGTACGTCAGGACGACGGCCGGTCGCGACGTCGCGAAGCCCGTGACGCGGATGTCGGCTGTCGCGGCCGATCCGTCGGACTTCGGACGCATGACGGGAAGAATGCGTCCGGGAAACTGGATTCCCTGGCCGCGAGAATTGCGCCCCAGGACGTCGAAGAACTCGATCGTGCCGAAGTAGATCTCCTCGTGCAGCGCGTCCATGGGCGCGTGGATTTCGTTGTCCACGCCGAGTCGGAAGTCAGGCTCGCTCATCTCGAGTTCCACGACGAGTTCACCGAAGAACGGCGCGTCCGCGCTGCCTCCACGAGGCAGGCCATCGTGCAGATCCATGACATGGTCGTACATCGTTGGCAGAACGGTCGCCTGGAAGTGGTCCCAGAACGTCTCGGGGTCCGTCGGAATTCGTTCGTCGACGAGCGTGGCGTTCCCGGCTTCTGCCTTGAGCCATCCCGTCGTGACGCGGACGTGCTCGTAATCCTCGAAGCGGTCCATATAGGGCCGAGTGACGTAGTGCGGATCGAATGTGTCGTGAAGGATCTCTGCACCGGAGCGATCGGTCACACGCACGGAGTACGTCGGTCCCTGATGCACTTCCTCGAAGCGGATCTGCTCGAGATTCACGCCCAGGTCTCGAACGAACACCTCGTCGATCGGAAAGATCTCGTGGAGCCAGCGCACCGGGGTGAGGATCGCCTGCTGTGGCCAGTCGTCCGGAGGTTCGTTTCGCAGGAAGGAGATCTCGATTTCTCCGATGTCCTGCCCTTCGATCCGGGGCCGGATGACGTCGTACAGCCAGGAGTATCCCTGCTTGAACGCCGACAGGACGACGACTTCCGTGCCATCCGGGTTGGCTCCTGCCTCCAGCAGGGCGGTGCGGGCCTCCTGAGCGAGCTGCTCACGTACCTCGGGCGGTTCGCTGAGACGAGCCTCCACGCGCACGGCACGCCCGGTCGCGGAGGGGTAAACCCGGCTCATCATGAGCGAGCGGAAGCGATCGACTTCCGACGGGAATGTCAGCGACTCCTCGTAGATCGTCGTGCTCGCATTCGACACGTCCCGATTGTCGATCGTTACCTCGACCTGGCTCGTTTCCAGGATCTCGGTCGCTCGGGCCTCGACCCATGCTGCCAGTCCGTCGTCGGCCTTCTCTACGGACATGAGCACCGAGGCGGACGAGAGTTCTTCTTCTGCGAGCCCTCGAGCGATCCGACGCAGCTTGTACATGCCGGTTGCGGCCTGGCCAAGGGGCGTATGACCCGCGAGTGCATCCCAAAGACCGCGCTCGACGTCATCGACTGTAGGACGGTCCTTACCGCGCGCTCCGAGATTCGGGAAGCCGACTGCGAGCTGCTCGAGTGCCCGCTCGGCCCCTGCCTCGTCACTTCCGGTCACGACCAGCGCCGACTTGGAGCCGAAGGCCTGCGGCACGAGCTGGATCAGCCCTTCGCCCGCGCCGAGTGCGTCCAGATCAATCCGCCCGCTGTCCGAGAGCTGATCGGTCAGGTGGTTGGCCGTACCCGCGAGGACCATGGTCGGCTGGGCGCTCGCACGGTCGATCGCTGTCGCCGGATGGACGAGCGGGACCACCAGTCCGGTCGACTCGAGTCCGAGTCGGGCACCCAGCTCCGGAAGGCCTGATATGCCACTCGAGCCAGGAACGATGATTGCGTCGATGCGGTTCGGGATCGGGTTGCCGCCGAGGAGGCCTTCAGCCGTATATACATTCGACAGGTCCAGGCCGTCTTTTTCGCCGGCACCCGGACGACTCGAGATCGGACCGGGGCGATCGGGCTCTGCGCGGCCAGGGAGGCGCAAAGCGGTTCCGCCCTCGATACGGACCTCAACGCTGGCCAGGCCGGGGTAGGCCAGGGGCGTTGGGTTCGGCGCATCCTCCTCGTTCCGGGCGGCAGTGCCCGAATCGGACTCCTCGTCGCCGGCCGGGTCTTCCACCGGAGGTGCCCCCTCGCTGGTGGTCAGGTAATGCAGCGCGTCCGCAATCCCCGAGGGGTCAGACCCGGTAACGTCGACGATCAGACGCGCGATGCCGTCCCGGTCGCTGCGAGCGCGAGCCTGCGATACCCGCATCGACGCACCCTCGACGTTGCCCGCCGCGAGCGCGTCGGACAGGTCTTCGCGAACTCGGGAGAGCGACGCTGTGGAAAGCGTCCGGGTATGGGGCAGGACGCCCGAAAACAGACGCGCGGCGGCCAACAGCCCGTCGTCGTCACCGCCTACGACGACGATCCAGCTCCGCCCCTCCGATTCTACGACAGCCACCGCGCCCTCGCCGGAGTCGAGGGACGCCGGATCGAGGCCGGATGCGGTCACTCCCGCGATAGCGAGGCCTCCCCGTCCGATTACGATCGGGATCGTCCCGCTGTCACCGCGAGGAATCGGGAGATCCATCGCCATCGTCTCGAAGCCGAGTCGCGCCGAGATTTCTGCAGCGGCCGCCAGTTCGGCGGTCGATGCCGATGCGCCGAGCACCAGGGAGGCCTGAATGGCGTTCGGCACGTCGTCCCCGTTGGTATCTGCGACCAACCCGCCCAGATCGAAGATCGACAGGAGGTCTTCGCCCGCTGTGGCGTCCTGACCTCGGGCGGTTCCCGGCACCGCGAGGAGCGTGGTGATGGCTCCGAGCACCAGGCAGGGCGAAGCGAGACGGAAGGTAGGGGACAGCAGACGCGGCGAATCCGCCATGCGAAGGATCCTTCTGAGGAGCTGTAGAACGGTGGGCGGTGAAGCTACGCGGGCACCGACCGGCCTACAACGCGTGCATTCGTGACCGTTGCCTTTTCAGCGCTCGAAGTCGAGTGCGACGTCGAGGGATGGGGACGAGTGGGTCAGGGCGCCAACCGAAATCAGATCTACCCCCGACTCTGCAACCGCGCGCACCGTGGCATCCGTGATGCCGCCTGACGCTTCCAGCAGGACTCTGCCCTCGGCCTGCTCGACGGCCTGGCGCATATCCTCGGGCGGCATGTTGTCGAGCATGACGACGTCGGCCCCCGCTTCGATGACCGATTCGAGATCGTCGAGCGTCTCGATTTCGACCTCGATCGTCATCTCTTCGCCGACGTGGGCTCGCGCTCGGCGAACGGCCTCCGCGGGGGAGCCGACGGCTTCAATGTGGTTGTCCTTGATCAGTATCTGATCGAACAGCCCCATGCGGTGGTTTCCACCACCGCCTGCGATAACCGCCATTTTCTGCAACTCACGAAGGAGCGGAACCGTCTTTCGCGTATCAACGATTCGAGCGCCGGTGCCCTCGACCTGGTCGACGAGGGCACGTGTCGCGGTGGCGACACCGCTCAGCTGACCGAGCAGGTTCAGGGCGAGCCGCTCTGCCGAGAGAATGCTCCTTGTGGCGCCGCGAACTGTGGCGAGTCGAGTACCGGCCGTGACCACGTCACCGTCCTGGGCGAGGGCGCCGATCTCGACGTTCTCGTCAAGGATTTCGAAACAGCGCAGGGCGACCGCGAGGCCTGCGATACAGCCGGCCTGTCGCGCCACGACGTGGGCCGTCGATTCCGCCTCCGCGGGGATGGTGGCGTCGGTCGTAACGTCACCACGCTCGCCGAGGTCTTCGGTGAATGCCGCCGTGAGGAAGCCGTCGATATCGATGATCGTCAGGGGTCGGAGTCAGTCTCGACGGAATGCCGGGCGAGTCAGACCGGGACGGCGAGCATGCGTTCGACGGATTTTCGGGCTCGTTCGGCGATGGCCGGGTCTATGGAGACTTCGTGCTTCATGTCCCGTAGTGCATCCCGGATGTTCTCCAGTGTGATGCGCTTCATGTGCGGGCACAGATTGCACGGGCGCACGAACTCCGTCCCCGGTGACTCGACAGCGACGTTGTCACTCATCGAGCACTCCGTGACCATCACGACCTGACGGGGACGCTCGGACTTGACCCAGTTGATCATGCCCGCGGTCGAGCCGACGAAGTCTGCTTCGTCGAGCACGTCCGGTGGACATTCGGGGTGCGCGATGATCTGAATGCCGGGATTCAGCGAGCGGTATCCACGCAGCTCCTCGGCCGTGAAGCGTTCGTGCACTTCACACGCGCCCTCCCATAGGATGATCTCCACCTCGGTTTGGGTCGCGACCCAGCGGCCGAGGTACTGATCCGGCAGGAAGATCACGCGGTCGACACCCAGTGACTCGACCACCTGTACTGCATTGCCCGAGGTACAGCAGATGTCGGACTCGGCCTTCACGTCGGCCGAGGTGTTCACGTAGGTGACCACCGGGACGCCCGGGTACCGTTCCTTGAGCAGGCGGACGTCGGCACCGGTGATCGCATCGGCGAGCGAGCACCCGGCGTTCAGGTCGGGGATGAGGACAGTCTTGTCCTCGTTCACGATCTTGGCCGTTTCGGCCATGAAGTGTACGCCGGCCATGACGATGACCTCGGCTTCCGTCTCTGCCGCCATCCGCGCCAGGGCCAGGGAATCACCCTTGAGGTCCGAGACGCCGTGGAAGATGTCGGGCGTCATGTAGTTATGCGCGAGAATCGCCGCCTTACGGCGAACTTTCAGCTCCTCGATCTCTTCGATGATCGGGGCCAGGGCCGCGATCTCGGGGTCGGGGAGGATCCCGCGAAGGCGTTCGGCGGGGCTGATCTGGATCGATGTAGGATTCAAAGCGGTCACATGTCCGTTACGAAACCGGGCCACAACTCTATCAATCGACTCTCAGGAAGCAATACACCGCAGAGGACTCGAAGATCGGTCGCAGCGACGGGCTGCGCTATCTGTTTCATCGCGAAAGTCGGAGGGACGTCAGCTCACCGGTCTGTCGTCGTGCGTCCCCCACTTCTCCCACCACTTCCTCAGGTAAAGCTGTGTCCTCATGAAGTTCGAAGGACGGGACCCCGTCCCGTGCCACTCGTCCTGGAAACGAACCATCACGGTGGGCACCCCAACGTACTGGAGCGCCTGGTAATACTCCTCTGTCTGGCCCATGGGTGTCCGTAAGTCGAGTTCGCCGGTCATCAGCATCGTCGGGGTCGTCACGTTGCCCACGTAGAAGATCGACGACCGGTCGATCCATTCGGTCGGGTCTTCCCAGAACGGAACCTCGAACGTGCGCGTGTAACTGATCGCGTCGGATGTCCCCATGGCAGACATCCAGTTCACGATCGGACAGTTCGCCGATGCCGCCGTGAATCGATCGGTGTTGCCGACGATATAGGTCGTCAGGATGCCGCCGCCGGAGCAACCATAGACGAAGAGGTTCTCCTCGTCGATGTATCCGGTCTCCAGCATGTAGTCGACGCCACGCATAAGGTCCTGCATGTCGACGCCCGGATAGTCGTTCTGGATCGCGTTCGCGAATTCGGTGCCGTAGCCAGTCGACCCACGTGGGTTCGTGTAGAGTACGACGTAGTCGTTCGATGCATGCTCCTGGAACGCGAAGTTGAAGCCGCCATTGTACATGCCGTGCGGACCGCCGTGGATGGCGAGCATCAGCGGGTACTCACGGTTCGGGTCGAAGTCGGGTGGCTTCACGATCCATCCCTGGATGTCGAACGGATCAGACGGATACCAGATCTCTTCGACCTCGCCCAGCGTCACGTTGTGCAGGATGTCCGCATTCACGTTCGTGAGGCGGATCGGGTCTTCGGGATTGTCGAGGCTCCATCGGTACAGGTCGCCCGGCTCGTAGGCGCTCGAGATCGTGCCGACAGCCATCCCCTCGTCGGAGAACGACGATAGCGTCATCAGGTGGCTTCCCTCGGTTCGTCGTTCGACTCCGCCGTCGACGGACGCGAAGTGGAGGCTTCGGTAGCCTTCGCGCGACACGCTGAAGTACAAACCGCTGCCGTCCGGCGCCCACATGAGCCCACCGGACTGACGGTCGTAGTCCCCGGAGATGCTGCGCTGACCCGATCCGTCGCGGTTCATCACATGGATTCGGGAGTTTCGATAGGTGTCGGCGTGTTCGTCGCCCGAGATGTACGCGATGAGGGAGCCGTCCGGTGACGGTACCGGGGACCCATCCGCCCCACGCTTATCGGTCAGCCTGCGAATCGAGCCGGTGACGACCTCCACAGCGTAGATGTCGGACTCCTGCCAGTTCTCCGGCGCATCCCAATCCTCGGTCCGGTAGGAGGTGAAGTAGATTTCGGTGCCGTCCGGGCTCCAGGCGATGCCGTTGTGGTTCCAGTCTCCCCGGGTAAGCTGGCGGGGAGTGCCTCCTTCGGCGGGTACGACGAAGAGGTGGGTCCACCCGGTGTCGACGTACCCGGAGCGGTCCCGCTTGTAGCCGGCTCGTTCGACGATCTTCGGCCCGGCCGTCCATTGGGCTCCGTCGGGGCGATCGGGCAGGCTCACGCCGGCGAAATCCGCACGATCGTCGACGCGGCTCGTGAAGGCGATCCAGTCGCCATCAGGGGACCAGCGGACGTTGCCCGGTCCGTTGTCCAGTCGAGTGACCTGGGAGGTGGCCCCCTCCGCATCCATCCATCGCACGTGAATCTGTGCCCCGCCGGGTTCTCCGGGGGCTGTAAACAGGATGCGTGTGCCATCCGGTGACCATCGGACCCCTGCACCCTCCAGGAGATGCCGATTCCTCGACCCGTCCGTCTCCATGATCCAGATCGACGACTCACGTCGGTCATTCACCATGTCGAACCAGGAGCGCGTGTACACGACGCGCGACCCGTCAGGAGAGATCTGTGGGCCGGAGACCGTCTCCAGATCCATGTAATGATCGAGGGAGAGGCGGACCGTCTCCTGGCCCTCGATCGGGCTCTGAATTCCGAGCCAAGTAAGTGCGACCACGGCGGTCAATGCAGCGCTGGGCAAGGACATACGCGACTTCATGGGGGTAGCCTCCAGGCGAGAGGGCGCGAAAGTATGATCCTCAGGCCGCCGAGAACAGCGCGACAGCGTTCGGGAAACGCAGGGTGGCGTCCAACGAAGCCCAACGATGCCGTCTTCGTCGAGGGACTCCGCGCCCTCGCCGCCGGGACGCCGATCGGCTTCGTGGTCGATGAACGTCGGCCCTCAGTGTTCGACGCGCGCAAATCGCATGTCGTACACGCGTCCGAGGCTCAACGAGAGTTCGATGACCTGTCCGGCGCTGTCACGGCGGAAACGCACGATTCGCCCACCCGAGCGGAAGCCGTCGTTGTAGATCGGTGTCACTTCGAACGTGTCATTCGGGCGCTGCCAAATCTCGAGACCACCGTCGGTCGCAGTCACACGGAAGGTGGTTTCAGCGTCTTCACTCCGGTATTCACCCTCGAATGCGAGGAGCTCCGCGGCATTCGGAGACCATCCTGTGACCCGTTCGTAGCGCCGTGCCGAGTACTGCCAGTCCTCGACCTCGAATCCGACAACCGTGCTTCCGTAGCGTTCGAAGACATATCGCCGCTCGCTGGAGCCAACCTGGAACTCCGAGCCGGACAGGGGGAGGAGAGGAGAGGAGCCCGCGTAGAGCGTACCGTCGCTCAACGTGATCTCCAGCGGCCCACCCGTAAGCGGTTCGCGGTACAGGCCGACAAAGGGGTCGAGGTCGAAACCAGCGGACTCTCTGCGGTAGTCAGGAGCTTGTTCACCCTGAACCGCGTCGCCCAGGAACGCTCGTGCGATCCGCCCTCCGGTCCCTCCGGTCGAGACGTTGGACGCGTTGCACAGCATAGCGACCGAAATGCCCTGCTCGGGAAAACGACCGAGGTATGCCCGATAGCCGGCGGTGGACCCTGTGTGGGTAACCGCCTGAACATTCTCGAGAGGCGTCAGGCTAAGGCCACCGGCGTAGTTGATTTCCGAGCCGTCGATCAGCACACCGGGGCGGTGCATGAGCGTCAGAAATTCCTGACCCCAGGGGCCGCCGGTGGTGAGGATCTGGTTCCAGATGCCGAGGTCACGCACCGTCGTCAGGATGCCGCCGTTGCCATGTACGTACTCGACCGGCCGGTTGATCTCCCAGCCGTCGTCCGTGCGGTTGTACGCGGACGAGCGGCCCTGCACGATACGCCGGAAGTCGTCCCGCCACTGGGTGTTGGTCATCCCCGCCGGCTCGAAGAGTCGGGTCTTCGAGAAGTCGGCGAACGACATGCCACTCGCTCGGTCGACGACGACAGCGAGCAGGTTGTATCCGCTGTTGCTGTAGGAGTATTCCAGGCCTGGCTCGAAGTTGAGCGCGGTTTGTCGACTGAGGATGTCCACGACGTCATCGTGATCGTGCGCGCGATCGCTTCGACCCCATCCCGAAATTGACGCAACGCTGCCCCAGTCGCGCAGACCGCTCGTGTGGGTCATGAGCTGATGCAGCGTGATGATGTGGCCGTAGTTCGGGAGTTCCGGAACCCACCTGCGGACATCGTCGTCCAATGACAGCACGCCGTCGAGAACGAGCAGGTTCACTGCGGCTGCCGTGAATTGCTTCGAAACCGAGCCACCCTCGAAAATCGTCTCCGTGGTGTTCGGGATGCCCCACTCGAGATCGGCCATCCCGTACGCTCGCTCCAGAAGCGTCTCGCCATTCTGCGTGACGCCGACCGCGCACCCCGGTGACATCCGCGTGTCCCACTGCGCGAAGATCTCGTCCACACGAGCGGTGAGCGTCGGATCGATCTGAGCTGCGGCGAAGGGCGGGAGGGTGACAGCGGCTATCACGCAGAGTGCGACCGCGGTGAGGTGTCGAGTCATCATGTACGTCATCGAGGGAGTGGGACCAGAGACGAGTCACGTGGCCATTCTGCGCCAGTGGAGGGCAAACGAAAACCCCACCCGGCGGGTCGGGTGGGGCTTTGTCGTGCTCGGCGGGCGAGGTTGTCAGCTTCAAACATCGAGGTGGCAGGACGCCTGCCACGCAATCCATGAGTTTCGGCCATCGAGCCGGTCAGGATGCCGCGGTTCTCGCGATCCACCTCGTTCGAACCGGAGACGCCTCCCGCGCCCTTCCCTTCAGGTCCGAGTCGGATCGACGGCATACCATGTGTGGTCCATGCCGTGCGCCCTACTGCGTAATCGGTGTGTCACCCCCGTCGCGCAGGTGCACGTCGAGCCATGCCGTCCAGCGTCCCCAGAGGTCGAGGAGAGTGCGGCGGCTCGCCGGACCGTGATCCTCATACGGGTAGAGGTACATGGATGCCTCCTTGCCCAGCCCGTTAAGCGCGTGGAACATCCTCGGTGCGTGGTCGAGCGCAGTCCCGACGTTCTGGTCCATCATGCCGTGATAGATCAGCAGGGCACCGGTCATGTTGTTGGCGTGGAAGAAGGGGGACATCGATGTGTACACGTCCTTCGCGTCCCAGAAGATTCGGCGCTCGCTCTGGAACATCAGAGGTGTGAGGGTACGGTTGAAGTTCCCGTCACCCGCGATCCCCGCCTTGAAGAACGGAGTGTGGACCATCGCGTTGGCTGTGGAGAACGAGCCATACGAGTGCCCTCCGATCCCGAGCTTCTGACGGTCGATCAACTCACGCCGGTCGAGTTCGTCGATCACGGCCGCGAGATTGTTTCGCAGATCGTGCTCGTAGTTGTTGTTCATCTGGCCGGCTTTTCCGACGATGGGCGCGTCCGGCTCCACCACGGCGTAGCCGAGCTGAACGAGATACTGCATCGAGCGGGTACCGAAGTTCGGGAATGCGTCCTTGTTATAGGTGCGACCCCGCTCGTCGTAGCTCTCCTGATCCGTATACTCGCGGGGGTAGAACCAGAACATGGCCGGAAGCCGAGTCCCGTCCTGATACCCCGGCGGTAGTGTCACGTTGACCAGGAAGCGGAACCCGTCCGGACGCTCGACGGTGAAGCGCTGTCGCGGCGCGTTCGTCATCTGCGGCGTGTAGTCGACGTTGTCCGTGAGTTGGGTCATTTCGCCGTTCTCGACGCGATGTGACTGCGCGATTTCCGTAGGCGACTCACGTGAGATCACGAAGGTGGCGGCGTCGGCATTGAGCACGGAAACAACCCGGTTGTACTCGCCGTCGTTGTCGGCTTCGAAGATTCGCGTCTTCTCCGCGGAGCGTATGTCGACCCTGTCGATGAAATTCTTCGGGCTCTCGATCATCGGGTCTTCGTTGTACACGTGACCGTACAGGAAGACGGCCGAACCGTCGGCCGATGTTTCGACGACCTGAGCTTCGCTTCCACCTCCCCCGAAGCGGCGGTTCGCCGGGACGCCGCCACCCTGATTGAGAAGAGAGCCGGGGTTGCCGTAGAAGTCGTCGGAATCGTATTCCGCGATGGTGTACGTGGTCTCCGGGTCGGACAGGTCCACCGCGTATTCCCGCACGGTTCCGCTCGCCCCGTTTCGGCCATTCCCGTTCCTCGGACGTTCCGTGACGAAGACCATCGAGTGGTCCGCGTTGAAGCGATGGGCCGACATTCGGGAGTCTGTTTCATAGACGACCGAGAGCGAGGTGTCGTCGAAGGGCGGTGTCCAGAGCATGACGCGGTCAGCGCGACCGCCCTCGTCATCGGACTCCGCATCACGCTCTTCTTCCGGTGCAGCCTCGACCTGCAGGAACGTCAGCCCTGCACCATCTGCGCGCCACGCGAGGTCTCGGCGGTCGGGTTCCTCGGATTGGCCTCCGACGCCCGGTGCGGTCGGAAGATTGCCGTCGAGGCCGGTTTGCGTGTCCTCGTCGGCCAACTCGGCGAGCACCGTTCCGTTGCGGTCCCAGACCTGCTCGAGATGTCCGAACGAACGCACCGGGACGACATAGCTGAACGGCTTCTTCATCGTTTCGACCCGGACGTGCTCCCCGGTGGGCGCGAAGTCGATGCTCGTGATCATGGCTGGATTGCCGACGTTCGTCACACCACGGGTCTCGACGTCGATGACCGCGAGCTGACCCGTCGCGTGCCATTCGAGCAACTCCTCATCGTAGGGAGTGGCCATCAGGCTGGCGTACGTACGGAGCATGTTTTCGCCGTCCTCGGTCTGCTTGACCTGAGGACCTGTAGGTATCCGAGAGGGCAGTGGCCGCGCGCTCCGGTTATTCGGGACGAGGATTGTCGCGATCTCCCGGCCATCACTCGTCCACTCGAAGCCCTGAACCATGGTGGCCAGAACGGGCTGGCCCGTGATACGACGACTGTTTCCGTCGCTCGGATCCGCGACGTAGATGTGAGTTTCGTCTTGGGTGTGGACGTAGAATGCGAGATGGAGGCCATCCGGTGACCACGTCGCGTTCGAGACTCGCGCTCCAGCAGGTACGGCGACTTCCGTGACGGAACCGTCCGTCGCAGAGATCACATTGACCCCGATGTTGGTACGGATCGTCAGGTTTCGGTGACGGTTGGCCGAATAGTCGATAAACACGCCGCCCAGCTCATCGAAGTCCTTCGAAAAGCGATCCATCGTCACCGGACCGTCTCCGACTTCCTGGACGAACCACTGTTTGTCCGGACTGACGTTCGTCAGCGTCACGTTCAGGTATCGCGGTGCCAGCACCATCTCTGCGATATCGCTCGTGGGTGTGACGAAGTCCTTGTCCGCCAGGACCGCTTGAGGGTCGGTCTGTTGACCGAGCGCAATGGACGGAAGGGCAGGAAAAATCAGCGCGATAGCCGCACTGATCCTCAGCAGTGTCTTCAACATCGAACACTCTCCAACGATTCGAAGCGATGAGTCAGGCCGAACAACTTGCGGCTCGCACCGGGATCTGGACAGACGTTGGCGTTGGGCAGGAGGAAAGCTCGGGTTAGCTTCGAGAGCCTGAACACTTGACCCCTCCCAAGGATCTTCGATGACTGTTCGCATGGGTGCGGCGCTGCTCGGTATGTCTTTCGCGCTGGGCGCGTGCTCGACCCCGGACGGCTCCCGCGCCTCGTTTGAGAACGCTGCGCTCGATTCCAATGATCAGAAGGCCAGCTACGGTCTCGGTCTCAACGTTGGACAGCAGCTCTCCGACGCCAGTGAGCGGCTGGACCGGCTCGCCTTCATGCGCGGGATCGAAGACGCACTCCAGGGGAATGACCCGGACATCGACCCCGCGGAGCTTCAGAGTGTGCTTCAGCAGTTTGGCCAGGAGATCCAGGCTGCTGCGCAGGCCAATCGGGCCCGTGAGGCGGAAGAGAACCTCGCTGAGGGCCAGGCGTTTCTGGCTGAAAACGGTGCCCGGGACGTTGTCGTCACTACCGAGAGCGGCTTGCAGTACGAGATGCTTCGTGAGGGAGACGGAGCCTCGCCTGCGGGAGGTGAAGATGTTCGTCTGCACTACGCTGGCACACTTACGGACGGCACCGAGTTCGACTCGTCCTACGAGGGCGACCCCGTGGTATTCTCGAGCGCGCCGGGTCGGCTGATCCCTGGCTTCACGGAGGCGCTCACTCTGTTGCGAGAGGGCGGGCACATTCGGGTCTGGATTCCTTCGGACCTGGCGTATGGCCCGAACGGGTCGGGTGGGGCGATCGGTCCGAATCAGACGCTGGTCTTCGAGATCGAACTCTTCGAAGTCATCGAATAGACACGGTGGATGTCGTTCCTCTCTCGACTCTTTGGGAAAGCGGGTTCGGCAAGGTCTCCGAAAGACATCGATGCCGAGCTCGCTCGGCTCGAGCAGGAGGCGGAGGCCGCAAGCCCGGGTTACGTCGGTACCGCGTTCAACAAAGCGGGTGATCTCGCGCTCAGGGATGGGCAGGGAGAGCGGGCCGTCGCCTATTACGGGCGAGCCATCGATGCCTTCCTGGAGGATGAACAGCGAGAGCTGGCTCGGGGCATAGCCAACAAGATCATCCGGGTCCGCCTCTCGGCGATTCGCACCTTGAGCACGCTCACGTGGCTCGATCTGGCTGCGCAGCATCGGGCGACCGCCCTTCTGCACCTGCGCGACTACGCGCTCGCGTCGAGGGAGGGCGGTGTCGGCGCGCGGGCTGCGACTCAGATCTTCGAAATGGCCAGGCTGACCGCCGATACAGAGTTCGTTGATGCGGCAGCCGACGAACTCGACAAGCTCGACTTTCCAAACCGCGCGAGCGATCTGCGTCGGTGGGCCTCCGACGGCGGTTCACCCGACGCCATCAGGGACGGAGACGAACTGAACCACGCGTGCCTCGATGCGGCCGTACGCTCGAACGACCCCGATACGGAGCTGATCTCCGACGAGAGACCGGATACCGAGAGCGTCTAGGGCCCCGAGCTAGCGCCCGATCGCCTCGTCGATCCAGCCGACGAGCCCTTCTTCCAGCAGATTCATCACATGCCCCTGCGCGGCGGCGATGTCGACTGTCGGCACGATGCCTACAGACTCCAGGGCCTCCTGCGTCGTCCGGGTTGCATCGACCCATGCCGTGTCGAACTCGCCGACGATCATGCGAATGGGTAGGCCGACGAGTGGTGCCAGGTCCGCGGCTTCACCTTCGTAGAGGCCAGGCAGGACGAGCATCGCATCGAAACGATCCGGCTCGGAGAGAGCGGCGAAGAATGCACCGCGACCGCCATTCGACGCACCGACGAGTGCGACGGTCTCCGTGTCCGCACCCAGGGTGGACTCGACCCAGTCGAAGAGCGCAGGGAGGAGATCGTCTGCGTCGTCCTTGAGGGACGGACCGTAGACGGCGGGTGCCACTACGTAATAGCCCGCGGCTGCGGGTGCCGTGGCCCAGTAGCTACGCACGAAGGAGTCGGTCAGATCGGCCGCACCAGGACCCCACGGGAGTGCCAGAAGCACCGGATGATCGCTCGTCCCGGGCGCGACTGGGGGAACCACTGCAACGTCGAGAACCCCCAGCGGTGTGGTGACTTCGTGCCACTCGACCGGGCTCGACAGGGGGACCGGTTCATCGTCGCACGCGGACGCTGCAAGGAAGGGAAGAGAAACCGCGAGGGCGAGCTTCAAGGGGGCGCGAAGGGCCATGAGCAGGACAGACGAGCCGCGTGAACGAAGAATACGGGGAAACGTTTCTGGTCCGTTTTCCGTCAGGAATGACAGGAGAAGTCTCGACGCAAACGATGTGGGGAGGAAGAGAGGATGTCAGGTATTCTGATTCACGTGGCGGTCAATGCGGTTTTGCTGTGGATCGTCGGGCAGATGGTCAGTGGGGTCGAGGTCCGTAACGGCAGGGCAGCGGTCGTCGGCGCGATCGTGCTTGGCTTGGCTCAGTTGACGCTTGGTAAGCTTTTGATCCTCGTCTCACTGCCGATCACCTTCCTTACGTTTGGTCTGTTCCTGCTCGTCATCAACGCGATCGTGCTCATGACAGCCGCCGCGTTCGTCGACGGCTTCGAGGTCGACGGCTTCGGCTCGGCCTTCTGGGGCAGTCTGGCGCTCGGTGCGATGAATCTGATCATCGGCTTGCTCATGGGTGCGCTCGGCCTGGCTTCCAGCGTCGTCTTTGGCACGCTCGGCGTGATCCTCGGTTTGATCTGACGAGGAGAGGGCCTCTGTCCGGGCTTCGCCCTTCACGCACGTCAGGCAATCCGATCGATCCAGCGGCGGGGTCTCGGATTCCCCGTCAACGACGCTCCGCTTCAGCTCTTCGAGCCCGGTATACGTCACGCGCCTCGTCGAATTGGCCGTACACGTGTGCTTTCTCGGCATCCGACCTCCAGTAGGCCCACGCCTCGGCCATCTCCTGAAGCCTGTCGATCCATCTGAGCGCATAGTCCGCAGCAGCCACCGATCGCACCGGCGCCCCATCGACCTCGACCCATACGGGGTTGGTCGCTGCCTGTACCCACGGGATGTCCATGGGGAAGCTCTCGCCCCGCGCGCCGTTGACGCGGACGTGGTACCATCCCGACTCGCTCGGACGGAACGAACGCTCGAAGGACAGACCTCTTCGGTCTCCCGTAAACGGGATCGCCGCGATCACCTCCCCATTGAAGACGAGTTCCGCTCGTTCGAGCGGAGTGATGGACGTGACGTCCAGCGACGCGATGACGACGTCGCCTGCTGAGATCGAGACGGTTTCGCCGGGGATTCGCCCGTCGACGTCGAATTCAATGAGCGGTCCGTTCGACATGAACGCGTGCCCGTTCTTCATCCCCTCGAACCACCCGTGCATCGTCAATTCGTCGTCGGGGATATGGACGTAGGTCCGAACGGAGCCGACGAGTGGTGTGATATGGAGGTTGCTGATCGAGTCCTCTCCGCCCACCAGGGCGGGCTTCAGTCCGTTCGACCAGACGGCGTACAGCGGTGGCCAGCCCGTCTGCGAGGTAGACCACTCGACCGCATCGGTCGTCATCAGTGCCGCGTCGACGATGAACCCCTTGGCTCCCCCGAGATTCCCTTCCAGGGGGTCGTCGTTGAAGAACGAGTGGACGTACCCTGTCCATGCGCCCTGTCGTTTGGCCTTCCTGAACATGTCCGTGTTCGACGGATACAGGCTCTCGATGCCGGTTCCCTCATAACCGGTCGTGAACGGGGAGATGAGGTGCTCCTCCATCCCGAACATGAAGACGTGCCCATAAAACGGTGGTCGGTACTCTTGCCCGACGACCAGCACCATGTCGTCTGTCGAGAGCGGATGTTCGTTACCACCGGGGACGAAGTACTGATAGTCGAGGATACGGTTGTCCTTGTTCGCGATCTGCTCGAGCACGATGTCCTGATCCTCAGCCTCGGACATCATCATCATGTTCTCGAGTGAATTGTGCAGGTTGCCCCCGTAGTTGGCATGAACATGCGTGGAGCCGCTGTACCAGCCCTTCGACTCCATGTCGATGAACTGCTCGAGCTGCACGGTCAGTTCGGTCCGTTGATCTGCCTCGATGGTTACGGTTCGCTCGACCGGTGTGTGCTCGAAGCCCTTCACCACGATCAGGCGTGCCTCCCCGACGGGCAGCTCGATCTCGAACGATCCCTGATGGTGGAAGGCGCCGACCCGGGCTCGCTCCGGCATCCGGGCGTACTGGTCCACCGGTGCGTAGAACTTTCCATCGGACGCGATCACGTGGACCCGCGTGCCGGTAGCCTGACCGTCAGGGCCTCTTGTCGTCATGCTCAGACGGCCGGTCGGATTCAGCCAGCGCTGTCCCGTGATGTCGACGTCGACGATCCGGCCGCCGTAGGTCTCCAGCAAACGAAGGCGCGGCAGCCCGTTGATGCCGTCATTGCCGATGAAGGCGATCCACTCCCCATCGGGAGACCAGCGAGGGTGAAAGGCGTCGTGTTGGAAGAAGGTCATTTTGTACGGCTCGCCGCCGACCGTTGGCTGCACGTACAGATTGTTGAACTGATCCGCGGTGCCTCGCGTCGACGAGAAGACAAACCGTTTCCCATCGATTGAGACGTGCGGTTGTGTGCGGTACAGAGTCTGCTCGGCGAGGACCTGGACCCGATCCTCGAAGCCGCCGGCACGCGCCGGAACCCGGAATACGTTCCCACTTCCGAGCGCGACGTCCCGGTTCGACACAACGAGGAGCTCCTCGCTGTTCGGGAACCACACCGGATTGATGTGGATGTCCTCGGATCCGAAGTAAAGCCGGTCCCTGCCGAAGCTGTTGTCCGACGTGACGGCGATGGCTTCACTGTTCCATGCCCCGTCGGCGAAGTCGCGCACATAGACGTTGAAGTAGCCCGTCGGCTGGGTGGAGACGTATGCGATGCGCGTTCCGTCCGGGCTGAACGACGGGTCCGTGTAGATCTCCCCATCGTCTGTGAGCGCGTGCGTCTCACCCGTTTCGAGATCGAGGATCTCCAGACCGATCGACTGGCCGTGGTCGTCTGCTGTGTAGATCAGCCAGCGGCCGTCCGGGGAGTAGCTTGGCGACGAGTAGTACTTCGGTCCGCTGACGAGTTCGACCGCCAGACCGCTGTCGATATCGACACTCCAGATCGATCCGTGCATCGAGACGGCGATGCGTTCCCCGTCAGGGGCCCAGGCAGGGGCCCACGGTGCGGAATTCACGGCCGGAGGAAGGTAGAAGTTATGCATGTACATCCCGCCCGCCCGGGCCGCCGGGTAGGAACCGAACTGTTCCTGTGCCGCGAGCGGAGAGATGCCGGCGAACAGCAGCAGGGCCGTCAGGTGGGGCCAGCGAATCTGAGCCATGGGGGTCTCCGGGTTCTTGGAACGGGAGGGCCAAACTCGGGGAGGCAATCGAAGGCAACAAGAGGAATGCTGACTCTGCTGGGCCCGCCGACTATCTTGATGGCCGTTGAGTAGATCCAGAAAAGGGTCCGACGATGCTGCCCCTGCGCACTCGAGCTGTCCTCCTTCTGACGCTGGTCGTCATGTCGGCGTGTGCCTCTGCCGAGGACCGCCTGAACCAGGGTGTGGAGCTTCAATCGCAGGGCCGCTACGTGGAGGCGGTATACCGGTACGCTGAAGCGATCGAAAAGGACTCGGAGATCCTCGAGGCCCGGGAGCGCATGGTCGCGGCTGGCGATTCCGCGGTGATGCTCGCGATGGACGAGGCCGATGACCTCGAGCGGCAGGGAGACCCGGTCGCAGCGGCTGAACACTATCAGTCGATCGATCAGATGCTCGCTCGCATTCGTCAGGTCGGCGAGCGCCTTGCGCTTCCATCGGATTATTCGGACATCCGTCGCGCGCTGTTTGATGCGGCGATCGACTGGCGGATGTTCGAGGGCGATCGGGCTGTGTCAGACGGACGGTGGGAGGACGCCGTGGCACTGTATCGGGGGGCACGCGGAAGTTTCCTTCCGTCTCGGAGTCAGGTCGACGCGTCGTACGATGCGGAGACGCGTGTGCTGCTCGACTGGGCGGGTGTGGAGCTCGAGGACGCCCGCCCCCGTGCATCCTACGACCTGGCTCAGCGCGCCCTTGAAGTCCGTGACTCTCCTACCAGGGAAACGGTGTTGTCGGTGCGCGACGTGCAGGAGGCAGCACTCGAGGAAGGTACGATCGTGGTCGCCGTTGTTCCGGTGACGGCCGATGCGGGCGTTCGGGACTGGCTCGGGGGCGAGTTCGAGATCGCTCTCGACTCGGACCTGAATCGCAATCACTGGACGCGTCCACCCCTCTTCGTCGAAATGGCGGACCCTGTCATCCTCCGAACCGAACTGCGGGGGCTTCTGCGAGGCCAGGCGACGCAGTCCCCGATGCTCGTGGGGCGAGCGCTCGAACTCATCGGTGCGGACCTCGGCGTGATGATCCGACTGTCGGGGATCGATGTCGTTGAAGAAGACGTCGACCGCGGCGAATACGAAGCTGTGGTTCAGCGGAACATCCGCCAGGGTGCTCGGCGCACGACGGTGATGGATACGGTCCCGTACTACACCCTGGAGGGCACGCTCACCTACCACGTCGAATCGGACATCACTCTCGTCGATGCTGTCGGTCGAGTAGTGAACCGCTTCACCGCGTCATCGAGGCAGAGTGGACCGTTCATGCGAGGTGAGTTCGACGGAGATCCGGCTCGGCTTGATCTGCCGTCGAATCGTGAGGTGTTCTTCGATCCCACCGTGATCGCCGATCAGATGCGTATCATCGAGGGCGAAGTCCTCGATGAACTCGCCGTCGCGATCGCCGTGGGCACGTTCGACCAGATTCTGGCCGGTGTCCGATGACGTGTCGGGTCGGTCGCTCTCGCTCTCATACCTGACCGACTCCTGCTGAACGTCTGGACCTCCGCGTTCGGAGGGTGGCTGGCTCTCTGCCTCGCCGCCCTTGGCATAGGGGCGGTTGTCACGGTCGTCGACCTGTCGCCGCAGGTGCAGGGAGACTTCTTCTTCGCGGACGACGACCCCCAGATGCGGGCCTCGCGTGAGGTCGCCGAGGTATTTCCTGCAGGTGCTCAGCTCATCCTTCGGATCGCGGACCGGGGTGGCGACCCGGGCACGTACCGTGACGCCATCGTCGGCCTTACGAATGATCTGCTGGCCGTCGACGGGGTCGACAGCGGCTTCAGTATCGCGACCGACGATCCGTCACGTAGCCCGCTCTTCGGCCGGATTCTCCTGACACCCGACCCTGCTGCGACCAACATCGTACTTCAGGTCGACGAGACCGACCCCGAGATCCTGCTGCCCCGTATCGAGGCCGTGGTGGCACAGCACGAGACGCCGACGTTCGAGGTCATCGTGTCGGGTGTGCCGGCGATTGTTGAGTTGATTCGGCGCAGTCTGTACCGGGACCTCATCGTCTTCAGTACCGCCGCCGTTTTCCTGTTCGCCCTCTTGATCGGGGTCGTCTACCGAGATGCGGCCATCGTCGCGGGGACGCTCGCGACGTGCCTGGTTTCCGTTTCCGCTACGCTGCTGGTCGTGCAGGCTCTTGGTGTGGGTATCGGGCTGCTCACGGCGAACCTCGTAACCATCGTCTTCGTCCTCACGCTCTCTCACGTCGTCTTTCTGACCGCGAACTGGCGGCGTGCCTCGGGGGAGGATCGTTCGAGCCTCATTCTGGAGGCGCTCGGGCAGACCTGGGAAGGCTCGTTCTGGAGCATGACGACCACCCTCCTCGGGTTCGCCAGCCTGTTGATCGCTACCGCGCAGCCACTTCGCGAACTTGGGGTTGCCGGGATCGTCGGTACGCTCGTGGCGCTCGGTACCGCCTATACGGTCTATCCCGCTACGCTCGGGCGTTGGGCCCGGATCCAGTCTCCGGTGGAGGTAGGATTTCACAGAGGGACACTCCGGTCGAGGAGGGTCGTTTTGGGTGGTGCGGCCATGGCGGTTGGGGTGCTGGCGCTCGGCGTTCCTCACCTCGATACGGACCCGGGGCTGCTCAGCTACTTCGCGCCCGGCTCAGAGCTTCGAGAGGGACTCGCGCTCGTGGATGCGGACGGCGGCAGCAGCACGCTCGACATTGTCGTGTCGGATCCGGACGGCGGGTCGGTCGCGTCACGAGACGTCTATCCCAGACTTGACGAGCTTCAGGGGGCTCTCGAAGCGGATTCGACCGTCGGGGTGGTGCTTTCACCGACCCTTCTGATCGACCACGCGAGAACCATTCCGCTGGCCGGTCTCTTGCCTGTCGGAATGCTCCTGGACCTCGCCTCGTCTGACGCGCTCGGTGGGGTGGCGTTCGGCTTCGTGACACCCGAGCGGGATCGGGCTCGGTTTTCGCTCCGGATGCGAGAGACCGTTGACGAGCCCAGGGAGGACGTCATGGCCCGCCTAGCGGACCGGGTTGAGGAGGCGGGATTGCGTGCAGACGCCGTGGCCGGCCTGTATGACCTGCAAGCGCAGCTGGGACAGTTGATCGCATCGTCTCTTCGGATCGGCATTGGCGGTCTGATGGCACTCTTCCTCGGCGTCGCCTTGATTGTCGCTCGCTCAGGGCCGATCGCCGGTGCGATGTGGCTCTGTCTCGGAGCGATCCCACTCGTGATTCTCGGTGCATTCGGCCATGCCCGTATTGCGATCGACATCATCACCTCACCGGCGGCGAACATCGCGCTCGCCATCGGTGCGGACTCGATGATCCACCTCGTCATCCGTGTCAGACGACTGGCGTCGACCGGGTGTGCCACCCCCTGGGCGACAGGGGTCTCGCAGATCGCTCGGCCGGTTCTCGGGGCCTCCACAATCATCTGTGCGGGCTTCGGACTCTTCGCGCTTTCGTCTTTTCCACCCACTCAGCGTTTCGGAATGGCGGTGATTGTGGGTACCATGGCGGCGGCGACGATGGCGTTGCTCGTCCTGCCCAGGCTGGCCACGACCATCAAGAACACCTGACCCTTCCTTCACATGGCCCAGGAATCAAGCACGGGACTCGAGCGTCGACTCGGGCTTCTCGGACTCGCAGCCACCGGTATCTGTTCGATGCTGGGTGCGGCGATCAACATCATCCCCTTCATGCTGCAGCGGAGCGTCCCGGGGATCGGACCGTACGTGCTGCCGGCCTACCTGTTTGCCGCTGTGCCCGCGATTCTGGCAGCGCTCGCCTATGCGACGCTCTCGTCTGCGATGCCGAGGGCAGGGGGGAGCTACGTTTTCGCCAGTCGCGGACTCAGCCCGTACCTCGGCTTTGTCGCGAGCTTCTCGCAGTGGTTCGGGCTGTCGGTCGCGATCGGAGTGGTCTCGTACGTGATGATCCCCTTCATCCGGGATGCGGTCGGCGCGTTCGGGATGGACGGCCTGGCGATGATCCTCGATCAGGGGCCGGTCCGTGTCGGCTTGGCGTTGGCCTTCTTGTGGACGTCGGTGTTCATCAACATGCGCGGCGTCGGGAATGTCGAGCGCGTCCTGGTGCCGTTGATGTTCGTGATGTTCGTCCTGGGTGGGGTCGTGATCGTCGCCGGTTTCCTGTTCGATCAGCAGGACTTCGCCGCGGGGCTCATGGCCCGGGAAGGCGCAACCGTTCAAGACGTGACGGCCGAGTTTTCATGGAGTCGATTGCTCGCGGCATCCGCCATCCTCTTCTCGAGCTTCATCGGTTTCGACTCCATTGCACAGGCGGGGGGCGAGGCGAAGAATCCCGAGAGAGCGCTCCCCATGGCCATCGGAATCGCGATCGGTACGGTGGGCCTCTTCTACTTCATGTTCACCGCTGCCGTCTACAATACGGTGCCGTGGCAGTTCGTCGCGGAGCGCGCTCAGGCCCAGGATCTGACCGCCCCAGGTCTTCTTGGCTACGTGCTGGAACCGCAGTGGACTGCGCTCATCGTGGCGGGTGCGGCGATCGCGCTCATCAATGACCTTCCTGCCATGCTTCTGGCGGTGTCGCGCCTCATGTTCGCGTGGGCCGAAGACGGAGTCTTTCCTCGCGGTGTCGCCAAAGTCCATCCGAGTTGGCATACGCCCCACGTCGCCCTCGTGCTGAGCGGCCTGATGGCCACGGCGTCGATCCTGGGGAGTCACTTCGCGGGTGACTTCTTCCTCGGCGTTGATATCCTGGTCACCTCGATGCTGGTCAACTTCGGGGTGATGTGCCTCACGGTCCTCAGCCTGCCGTCGAGAAATCCTGAGATCGCGTCGCGAATGACGGTGATTCGGAATCGATCGATACAGGCACCACTCGCCCTGTTGGGAGCGCTTCTTCTCGCACTCTTTCTCGGCGTGCATCTCTGGAAGGACATCACGGCCGATCTGTCGGCGTGGTACTTTCACTCCACGCCTCTCTGGATCGCCGTGATGGCGGGCGCATCGGTGGTCTATTTCCGGGAAGTGGCGAAATTGAAGGCCGATGGGGTGGACGTAGACGCGATCTTCGCGGAGCTGCCGCCGGAGTAAGGTGCGCTCAAGAGGCACTTCGGCTCCCAGAAACCGAATCGACGAAAGGACGTCATGAGCAAGGTGGAGCGGATTGAGCTCGCGCCGGGTCTGGAGATTTCCCGTGTATTGACGGGTCTCTGGCAGATCGCGGACATGGAACGCGACGGAGGAGCGGTCGATGTGGCGGCTGGAGCGGCGGAGATGCGCCGGTATGTGGACGCCGGTTTGTCGACCTTCGACATGGCCGATCACTACGGCTCCTCCGAGCTGATCGCCGGGCATTTCGGCGCCGAATCGCCCGGTCAGGCGCAGTTCCTCACGAAGTGGGTGCCCAAGCCTGGTCCGCACTCGGCAGAGGACGTGCGTTCGGCTGTGGATACCGCACGGTCCCGCATGCAGATG
The DNA here is from genome assembly GCA_028873595.1 of Gemmatimonadota bacterium. Taxonomy (GTDB): domain Bacteria; phylum Gemmatimonadota; class Gemmatimonadetes; order Longimicrobiales; family Gaopeijiaceae; genus UBA2589. The sequence continues at coordinate 250,028 of JAPPOV010000033.1, forward strand.
GACACGCTCGACGTGCTCCAATTTCACGCATGGAGCTACAGTGATCCCGCCTGGCTCGATTGCATCTTCCACCTGCAGGACCTCAGGGAGGAAGGCTTGATCCGGCATTTGGCGCTGACCAATACGGACACGGCCCATTTGCGGATGTTGCTGGATTCGGGGGTCGATATCGTCGCGAATCAGGTCTGCTATTCGCTGCTTGATCAACGAGCGGCGGGTGCGATGACGAAGCTATGTCAGGAGCGAGGTGTGAAGATCCTCGCGTTCGGTACTGTGGCAGGTGGGTTCTTCAGCGAACGGTGGCTGGGTGAGCCAGAGCCGGGGATGGACGCACTGGAGACATGGTCGCAGATGAAGTACAAGCGCTTCATCGACACGGCCGGCGGATGGTCCCGCTATCAGGCCCTGCTCTCGGCTCTCGCTCGGGCGGCACGTCGACTCGAGGTTTCGATTGCGAACGTAGCATGCCGGTACATGCTCGAAGCGCCAGCCGTCGGGGGAATCATCGTCGGAGCTCGGTTGGGCCGCAGTGAGCATATCGAGGAGACTGCGGGCCTCTTCGGTTTCGCCATCGACGAGGAGAGTCGTGAAGAGATCGATGCCGCCGTTGCTGCGTTGGATCCCATTCCCGGGGACTGCGGGGACGAGTACCGAAGGCCACCGTTCCTGACGGCTGCGGGAGATCTCAGTGACCACTTCGAAGAGATGCCCTCGTCATACCCGGTCGAAGATGGGCCCGGAAATCGGACCCGCGCGCTGAGTGGGACGGTTTGGGAAGATCTGGCCGGCTTCGCCAGGGCGGTTCGAAAGGGAGATCGCATTTTCGTCTCCGGGACGACCGCAACGCATCGAGATCGGCTGATCGGCGGAAGCGATGCCGGATCGCAGGCTCACTTCTGTCTCGACAAGATCGAGGGCGCAATTCGGTCACTCGGTGCAACGCTCGACGATGTCGTGCGGACGCGGATTTACGTCGCGAACCCCAGCGATGCCGAGGTGATTTCCAGAGCGCATGGCGATCGTCTCGGGCATATCCAGCCGGCGAATACGTTGGTGCGAGCTGGACTGATCGGAGACGGGTACTTGGTCGAGATGGAGGCGGAAGCCGTCGTCGATGGGGATGGCTGAGGTGAGAGACGCAGGCCCTTGCTGACCTAACCCCGTTTGGCTGCCCGGAGATATCGGCGGGCCAGTTGAGCGACCCGGTCTTCTCCCTCCGCTTCCGCCCGCTGGAGGATCTCTTCGACCTGGGCAGTCAGAGCCGAGTCCCCCCAGTCGTACCCTGTCGCGAGTTCCGCCGAACGCGAGTCACCCTCATCAGCTCCCTGGATCAGCGCCCACGCCGCGGCTTCCGCGTAGTACGGCGAATCAGGATCGGGGAGACGGAATTCCGGCTCCTGCTCATGATCGTCTTCTTTGACGAAGGCCCGGGACACGTCAGCCGCCGGCTTTCGGGAGTCGGATCTCGGGGTTCTCGGGATGAGGTCGGTAGAGAACCACTGTGCGCCCGATCGTCTGCACCGATTGCGAGCCGGCCACGCCCAGGGAGAGTTCGCCGGCCGCGTCCTTCACGTGAAGTGGTGCTGACTCCTGCAGCTTCACCTTGATCAGTTCCCGAGTGTTGAAGGCCTCCTCGACGGAGCTCAACACTGCGGACGTCACACCTTCACCGCCGATCAGCACGATGGGCTTCAGGTGGTGGGCCATCTTGCGCAGGTAGGCGCGCTGGCGAGAGGTCAGTTTGTCCATCGGATCAAGCTGGCATGTACTCTGCACCGCCAACAGGTGCCGGACACGAATGAAGGGGCGTTGGGGCTCCTGGCGGAGTTCTCGTTTTCCGCAATGCAGGTTCCCTGGTGGGCCTCGTCATCAGGGATTCGGGTCGCGGTGACCGGGGCTTGCGCGCATGTTGCGGTCATCAGCCATCTCCAAGGACACGACATGACGATACCATACCTGAGCCGATCTGGAGCGAACGGGAGTCTGCTCGCGGTGCCGATGCTCCTCGCCGGTGCCCTCAGTCTGACCATCACGGGTCCCCGCGACCTGTCTGCCCAGTCCGCTCAACTTGAAGACTGGAAGTCACAGCTGATCAGCGATGTACAAGGCCGTCGTGATTTCACCGCAGATATGGTCGACCAGATCTTCAGTTACGGTGAGCTCGGCTTCCAGGAGTTCGAGACGTCACGCTACCTGATTGACGTACTTCGGGATGAAGGCTTCACGGTCGAAGAGGAGGTAGCTGGGATTCCTACCGCGTGGGTTGCGACATGGGGCGCTGGCGAGCCGAAGATCTCTCTCGGAACGGACATCGACAACATCCCCAAAGCGTCTCAAACGCCGGGCGTAGCGTGCCACCTGCCGATGGTGGACGGAGCACCGGGGCACGGGGAAGGCCATAACTCGGGAATGGCCGTTCAGATCACGGCCGCACTCGCTGTGAAGGACCTCATGGAGCGCGAGGGGTTGCCGGGAACGATCCAGATCTGGCCGGGGGTCGCCGAGGAGCTGGTGGCGACGAAGGCGTACTACGTGCGCGAGGGCGTGTTCGACGATGTAGACATCGTGCTGTACGCACACGTTGGCTCCAACTTGTCGACGAGCTGGGGCATGACACCCGGAACAGGGCTGGTGTCCGCCATGTTCACGTTTGAAGGATTCGCCGCACACTCCGGGGGTGCACCGTGGCGTGGACGGAGCGCAGCCGACGCGGCCAATCTGATGGAGGTCGGTTGGAATTTTCGGCGCGAGCACCTGCGGACACAGCACCGCTCTCACTCCGTCATCTACGATGGAGGTGATCAGCCGAACGTTGTTCCGTCCGAGGCTTCGGTCTGGTTCTACTTCAGGGAGAAGAACTACCCACAGATCCGCGACCTCTTCCTGATCGGCGATTCGGTCGCGCAGGGTGCGGCGATGATGACGGGTACGAAGCTGAAGGAGACCCGCATCATCGGGTCGGCCTGGCCAGGGCATTTCAACAGGGTCGTGGCCGAAACGATGTATTCGAACATCGAGCGCGTCGGCCTTCCCGAGTGGACTGCAGCCGACCAGCGCTTCGCCATGGCGACGCAACGTGAGGTGAGCGGACCCGAGACGGGGCTCGCGACGGAGTTGGCCCCGCTGCGCGGTGGGCTCACCGAAGAACAGCGAACGGCTGGATACGCGGACGACATCGGTGATATCTCCTGGAACGTTCCGACCGCGACGCTTTCTTTCCCGTCGAATATCCCGGGGCTACCGGGACACAACTGGGCGAATGCGATCGCCATGGCGACGCCCATCGCGCACAAGGGAGCGACTCAGGGAGCGATGGCTCAGGCGATGACCCTTCTCGACTTCATGGTGCGCCCGGAGCTGGTCGACGAGGCATGGGTGTACTTCGAGGAGATGACGGAGGAGCTTCAGTACGAGCCGTTCATCCGACCTACGGATCGGCCCGCGATCGAGATGAACGAGGAGATCATGGCAGAGTTTCGCGAGGACATGAGACCCTTCTACTTCGATTCCGACCGGTACGATTCCTATTTGGAGCAATTGGGGGTTTCCTATCCGACCCTGCGGCAGCCGGACGGGCAGTGCCGGGTGGGCTCACTGAGCGAGCAGGGTCAAGGATAGGAGAAGACCTGCGACCCTCGGGCTAGCTTCCGATTCGCTCCAGCGCTTCCGCGGCCGTCGCGTTTCCCGCGGCGGCCGCTTGTTCGTACCACGTTCGAGCGGTCTCGGCATCGAGTGGCACGCCGCGACCTGCCTCGTACGCCTCGCCCAATCGCAGTGCCGGAATGACATCTCCGGCTCGAGCAGCGCGCAGCCACCATATAGCGGCCCTCGCATGGTCGACCTCGATGCCCCGACCGTCACGGTACATGTTGCCGACATTGTGCACGGCAAGAACATGTCCCCTGTGCGCCGCCTTCCGGTACCACCGCATCGCTTCGTGGTAGTCCTGCTCGACGCCGAGTGATTCGTCGTACGCCGTACCCATGAGGAACGCAGCTTCGACGTCCCCGTCGGCTGCGAGGTCACGAACTCGATCGATAACCCGGGAGGCGACCTGCCGAGCATGATCAGGATCAACGGGGAACGTCATGCGACCCGTGGAGTGCACGCGGGCGATCCACATCGTGGCGAGGGCGTCGTTCGGGTTGGAGGCGGCGGCCTCGAGGAGACGGCGCGCCTCTGCGTCATCGACGTGTCCGGCAACACCCGTGTAGAGGTCGATGGACTGGAGCAACCGAGGGTCTGCCCCGGTTTCCTGGGCGGCCAGCGGGATGCCTGTCCCGACCAGGAGGATCGACGTCGCGAGGATCAGGGTCGAGGGTGCCGCCGATATCCTGGTCGTCCTCATGGCTCCGCGATCGTGTGCGGGCCGAGGTCCGCCAGCGATGGTGCACCGATGGCCCGCATCGTGATCTGCATCTCGCGCGTCAGAATATCGAGCGCGCGCTCCACGCCCTCCTGCCCGAATGCTCCGAGCCCCCACAGATAAGGGCGTCCCACGGCGACGGCTGTCGCGCCTCTAGCGATCCCCTTCACGATGTCGCTACCTCGGCGGAATCCGCTGTCGACGACAATCGGAATCCGCCCGGAGACGGCTTCGGCGATCTCCGGCAAGGCGTCGATCGTCGCCTGTCCCGAGCCCTCAGCGCGCCCGCCGTGGTTGGAGACCCACACGCCGTCGACACCGTATCGGACGCAGAGCTCTGCGTCCTCAGCCGTCATGATGCCCTTGATGATGAACCGCTGGTCGGTCGCGTCGCGAAGGCGTGGAATCGTTTCCCATGTCGTTGAACGTCCGAGGCCCGGGTCGGGCTCCCCGCGGGGCAGGCCCCGGAGCATCGGCTTCGGCCCTCCGGCGCGACCTCCGGGAGTGTGGCAGTTCGTACACGTACGGTCGTCTGCACGACGGTAGCGATCGAGTGTCACCCGATTGCTGCCTCCCTGGAGGTCGACCGTGTACACGACAGTCGGACATCCTGCGTCCGCACTCCGCTGCATGAGTGCCGTCGCTCCTTCCCATGAACCCGGACCGACCGGTGCAAGGTACAGCTGGTACCACACCGGTTCTCCTCGGGCCTCGTTCACCTCTTCGACGGCAGTGGAACTCACCGTCGAGAGGGTCTGCAGGTGGGTCCGCGACGCAGCCGCTCGGGCCACGGCGAGCTCTCCATCGGCGTGGAAGGCACGCTGGCTTCCACACGGTGCGATCACGATCGGAGTTGGCCATGTTCGCCCGAAGAGATCCACGCTCGTCTCGAGATTCGAGACGTCAACGAGACGGCGGGCACGAAGTCGAAGGCGCTCCAACGCCGCCCGGTTGTTTGCGTACGTTTCTTCACCGTCGACCCCGGTCATGATGTACCCGTAGTGAGCGGTCGGGACCGTCGCCTCGGCTACGCGCTGGAGGTCCCACACGTCGAGTGCGTCTTCGGCGGACTGTACGATGTCGTCGAAGATCCGGCGCGGTGCCTCCTGTGCAATCAGTGGCTCGAGTGTTGCGAGTCCCCCGGCAGATGCGAGGAGAGGACTTGCAGCGAGCCAGCGTAGGAAATCACGTCTGCGAACATCGCGGGCGTCGGGTCGGTGCATCGGAACGTCTCTTATCAGATCCGGATCGGCCGCCACCAGCGGCCCTTGATCAAGGGGCCACGGTGCGAATCACGGCGGGCCACGTCAAATGTGGGTTCGCAGCATCTCGATGACGGCATCGGCGGAGCGAAGCTCGGGTACGTCGGCCATGAGGCGGGCGATCAGGCCGGTCGCGTTCGCCACGGCGAAACTGATGCCGTACAGATTCTGCTCGACGGGGACTCCAGGGATAGGGCGCGGATAGGGAGATGCGACGACTGCAGTCCCTCGAGGGAGCTCGATCAGCGCAAGCTCGTCGCGCGGCTGCTCCGGGTCGGCCACGACCCCTACCACACCGGGCAACGCACCGGGATACCATAGGGCGCCATTGTGCTGATGAGCGGAGACGATGACGGTGCCAGCCTCGAAGGATCGTTCGATCGCGGGTCCTAGCTCGGGTGCACGCAGGCGATTGGGTGTCCCCAGGCTCATGTTCACAAGCCGGATCCCGCGATCTACCGCCCAGTCGATTGCACGCACGAGGACCTCGACCGACGTCGAGAGCTCGCGCTCGAATACTTTCACTGCCCACAGCTCGGCGCGGGGGGCCTTCTCGTGGATCGCTGCTGCGGCGGCAGTTCCGTGCCCAATCCGATCGACGAAGTCGTCGAAGATCCCGCCTTCAAGGTCCAACCTCACGCCGCCGGCGACACCAGGGAGGTGTGGGTGCGGCACGTGCACACCGCTGTCGACGACCGCGATCGATACGCGGGGCGGCTCAGGTGGGGAGTCCGTCGACTCGAAGGTCATCGTCTTGTCGTCACCAAGTGTGCGGTTGGACTCAGCCCGCGAGCACGTCGAGGAAGAGCTCTCGGAATGCCGACCCCTCCCTCTCAAGCACTGTCGGGGGGCCGTCCTCCACGATTCGGCCCTTCTCCATCACGACGACGCGCTCCGCCTGTCGCGCAAGGTCGAGGCGGTGTGTGATCAGGATCGTGGTCCGCCCTTTCATGATGCGGTCATAGCCGTCAAGCACTGCGGCTTCGGACGAGGGGTCGAGGGCGCCTGTCGCTTCGTCCATCACAAGTATGGCAGGATCTGCGAGGAACGCCCGTGCGATCGCCAGACGTTGGCGCTCACCCGCGGAGAGCTGGCGTCCTCGCTCACCCACCACGGTTCGAACACCGTCGGGCAACCGAGCGAGAAGTGATCTCAAGCCCGCCGCATCGATCGCCGTCATCACGTCGTCGTCGTTCGCTTCGGGATCGGCGTATCGCACGTTGTCCTCCACGCTTGCGTGGAAGATGAATGGATCCTGGGGAACGACACCGATGTGTCGCCGGACGTCTTCGAGCGAGAGCGCTGCCAGATCCACGCCGTCCAGCAGCACACGACCCTCCTGCGGGTCCAGGTGGCGTTCGAGCAGGTCGGCCAGGGTGGACTTACCACTTCCGCTGGCCCCTACGATCGCCAGGACCTCTCCGCCCGGAATATGGAGGTCCACGTCGGAAAGGCCCTCCACCCCGCGGCCGAAGTCGAACGATATCGCTTCAAGCCGTATCTCCCCTCGGCACGTGCTCATGCGCTCGGGGGACGCGACCTCCACCACGTCCGGTGTGGCGTCGAGGACCTCGTGTACACGCACGAGGGAGGCTCGAGCCGTCGCGAGGTTCGTGTAGATGCCCATCAGTCCCTGGACCGGGGTCATGAGGCGCGCCTGATATGCCATGAACGCGACCAGCGTCCCCAGGGTCATGATCCCTTCGATGACTCTGTACCCCCCATAAAGGAAGACCAGGGCCGTACCTGACGTCAGGAGAAGCCCAGGTAGCCCTCCCGCGACATACGTGTAGAGGCGCATCGACAGGAGTGCGTCGATGAAGGCGTCGTTCCGTCCGCGGAACCGCTCGACCTCACGGTTCTGCGCGTTCGCACCGACGACGGTTCGCATCCCCTGCAATGTTTCGATCAGGAACGAGCCGATCTCCGAGCTGCGCTCCCGAAGCCTCGTAACCCGGACTTCCAACTCTCGCCGGTACCGGACGAGCGTGAAAAGCGAGGGCGGCACGACCAGAAGACTGGCGAGGAAGAGTTTCCAGTCGAGGTAGATCAGCATCCCGACCGTGCCGATCAGGGCGATAACCTGTCCGAACCAGGACAGCGCAGCCTCCGAGACCACGCGCTGAATCTCTCCAATGTCTCCATTGATCCGGGTGACGATGTCTCCCAGTTGGGTACGTGCGTAGTACCGGGGAGAAAGTCTCTGCAGGTGTCGATAGAGATCCAGCCGCATATCGAAGAGGATGTCGGCAGATACCCGGGTGTAACGCATCCCACTGAAGACGTTCATGCCGAACGACACGAGGGGGATCGCGATGAACAGCCCTACGAGCCGCAGAAGCAAGGAAAAGTCCTGCCCCAGAATCGCATCATCGACGAGCACCTTCGACAGGAAGGGCAGGACAAGGGATAGCCCGGTCGAGAGCAGCGAGACGACCACCACCGGTACCAGAGAGCCCACGTATGGGCGCACGTACGCGAGGGCACGCTTGAAGTGGTCGTCGATGGGCGTCATGGTCCGCTGGGCTTAGGCGTGCGCATGATCGAAGTGAGGTGATGCTCGACCCCGCTTCGGCTCACGCGTCCGAGGCGGGCGTTTACTCGCCGCCCGGGATGATCGCGATGTTACCGAGCGTCATGTCCTCGTCGAACTCGACCGTACGCAGGAGCGAGAACGTTTCCGCGTCATACACATCGATCGTATTGCCTGCGACATGCACATAGAGCTTGGACCCGTCGGCACTGACGTCCAGGCCCATTCGGGGCCGTCCTGCGAACGGTACGCGTCGGGTCACGACCTCTTCGACGAGATCGAACTCCCAGAACTCGTACGCCTCGATGGTCGTGTAGAGGGCGTACGCTTTTTCGCCGCCGGGCGCCATGGCAAACGCACTTACCGGTTCAGAGGGCCCCACCGTGTAGAAGTCCACTTCCTTCTCGGAGAGTCGGACCTCGGCGATGCCCATCAGGGTCCGGTTATGTACCGGATCCCGGATGCGCATCAGGTTCGTCGCTACGCCCTCGTCATCGTACGTCTGCGAGTCGGTACTGAAGCTTGGACGGCCAAGGCCGGGTTCGAAAGGATTCGAGACTTCCCAGCGGTCCTCCTCCTCGTACGTGTCCGAGTCAACGGCGATGATGTCGTTCGTGTAGAAGTAGAGCGTTTCCCCATCCGGTGAGTAGCGAAACCCGACTCGATCCCGCTCTTCGCCGTCCGGCCACGGGATCGTGTCCGTGACCGCTTTCGTGTTCATGTCGTACTCGAGGATGAAGGGCCCCTCGACCAGGTAGCGGTCGATGAGTTTCGTGTGGCGGCGCCCGAAGATGACGGCCTTGTCTTCCGATGGATGCGGAGCGAAGCCGTCGATGCGGAACGTCGTATCTCCCTCGGAGAGCACATGCTCATCGATCACCCGGCGAGCGACGATGTCGACGACCTGAATGTGCTCGCCGGAGGCGTCACCCACGTAGAGCCGCGTCTTGGTCTCGTTGAGTTGGACGCGGTTCGGGATGATCCGATTCATCTGGATGCGATCGATGATCTCTTCGGAGGCCTCGTCCCAGACGAGCATCTCGTCGGTGTACGTCGAGATGTACCAAGTGGCGGTCTGAGCCACGGTACCGGTCGGAATGACTCCGAGAGCGATCGCCGCGACGGCGGCGTAGAGGGTCGTTCGCATGAAGTCGTGCGGCCTAGGGAAAGATCAAGTCGAGCTTGCGCCAGTCCTTCTGAGCCGACGCACACTTACCGGTCCAGTCCGGCGCGTGGTTCAGCTGATCCGGCACGTGCGCCGGCCAGAAGCAGGAGATGTGGCAGTCGAAGATGTCTCGCTCCACAGGCTGACACAGGCCAGCCGTGCCACCACGGTTGTCGACTTCCCATCCGGGTGAGAACTGCAGCGAGCAGCCCAGCGGGTAGTGCGGCCCATCCTGCTCGTGCGGCGGGGTGCGCAGTCCTACGACGTCGAGGTCGCCACGCGCCTTCGCGGCTTCGTGCTCGAGGTAAGCCTCGATACGACCCGCCTTCTGGTTGATCGGTTTGAGTCGTTTCATGCGTCGAATCGCTCCAGGAACTTCGGGTTCTTTTCTGCCAGGGCTCCGTAGATCTCCAGGCAGGTATGGGTCCAGCTCCGGACCCAGGTGCAGTAATGCAGATTCGCGTGCGACGAGTCACCATACTGGACGTGTGCCTCGTGATAGCAGCCGCCGGAGCAGATCGGTCGGGCCCAGCACGTGTGGCAGTCGGTCTTCTCGGCGATGTGGTGATCTACGAGGAACTTCTCCTGCTTTTCGCGATCGACGCCGTCAGCCACCGAGCCGATCGTGTGTTCGGGCGAGCCGGCGAAGCGATGGCACAGCGACACGTCACCGTCCGTGGCGACTCCGAGCAGGCCGAGCCCCGCGCCACACCCGTACGCCTTGCTGACACCCTTGTGGATCTCTTCGATCGTGTCCGTCACGTTCGTGAAGCCGTGGTGTTCGTCCCGAAGCGCGTGTTCGAGCCACTCGGCCGCGAGCTCCTCGAATTGTTCGAGCATCGAATCTTTCGAGTCCGGCGTGATTGCGTAGTCCCGGTGCTCCTGCGTTGTGACAGGTGCGAGCCCGACCTCACGGAAGCCGAGTTCGTCCGTCAGGTGACGGTAGATCTCGAGCACGTTCAGGTGTTTCTGCGTGAGCGTGACACGGGCTCCGATGGGCCGTGACCGATGTGTCGCGATCAACTCCTTGATTTTTGGCAGAACGACGTCGTAGGTGCCACGCCCGTTGTGAAAGACGCGCAGGCCGTCCTGAACCGGTTTCGGGCCGTCGATCGAGACGGTGACGCCGACGTCATTGTCCGCGAGCCACTGGATGATCTCCGGTTTCAACAGTGTCGCGTTTGTGGTAAGGCTGAAGGAGATCGTCTTGCTTTCTTCCGCCGCGCGCCGGCGCGCGTAGGCGACGGTCTTTTGAAGCACGGGAAAGTTGAGGAGCGTCTCTCCACCGAAGAACGTCAGATGCGCTTTGGGTTGGCTGCCCGACTGCCGGAGAAGGAACTCGACGCTCTCCTCTGCGGTGTCCTCGCTCATGAACTTCGGCTGACTCCCGTATTGCGTATCGACGATCTTGTCCTCGCCGTATTCGTAGCAATAGGTGCACGCCAGGTTGCACTTGTTCGTGACGTTCAGGACCATCGTGTTGAGCGGGAAATCCGCAGGAGGCAGGTCGTTCGGTGCCTCATCCTTGGGCGCGTCAGGTCCGCCCACGGCTCTGATCTCTGTCAGCTCTTCGACCGTCTCGAGAATACGATCGATGTCGAAGCGGTCGTTGAGCTCAGCGACCAGATCGTCCTCCGTTCGCGGCCCACCCTCGAGCGCATCGAGGATTGCGGAGCCGCAGTCGTCCATCCGAAAGATTCCGGCCGATGGCACCATGTAGAGGAAACGTGCGCCGAATGCCTCGAACGGGTGGAAGTCCCGCAGGCCGAGAACCTTCGAGGCGCCCGTCGTATCAGAAGATCCGGCTACGACAGGCGGCGTCATCGGTCACCCCCGACGGGACGTCGGCCCGTGTCGATCTCTGCCCAGGGCTCCCAGCGCATGTACAGCGGTGGCATCACGACGAGATGCGCGCGGGCCGACAGTTCGCGGTCACCCGAGCCGTAGGTGGCGACGACCCACACGTCACCAATGTTATTCCGCAGCCCCGATCGCTCCGGGTTCGGGCCATCGTCGGCCGGCACGAAGGTCCCGTTCTGCAGAATTTCTCCGACGAAGTCGACGTCATCGTCACCGTAGGTGGCCGCATATTCTTCGATGTGCCAGTTGGCGGGAACACGACCCAGTTCCAAATCGTCGGCGGTGTTGGGTTCGCCATCGGGACCATCATCATACCCCCAGGCATCGAACGTCTCGTAGCCCTTGGGGAAATGTGCCCCGCCTGTGCGCGCGGTGGCGATCCCGGGAGTGACAGCGATCCGATCGACGCCATCGTGGATCACCACAGCTCCCTCGGCGATTGCTCCATTGCTGAATAGATCACGTCCACCGACGTCCGCGTCGGCGTCTACCTGAAGCTCCACCGTAAGGGTGCCGTCGTTCGAGGTGCGTGTTGAACCCACCGTGATTCCCGCGCCGAAATCGAGTTCGCTCCCATCCGAGAGTTCCACGCCGTAGACGGTGACCTCGGTCGAGGCGCCTTGCTCCAGCGCACGCGGATAGACTCCGGAGACGACCGTCCCACCGGTTGCCCGCTGCATCGAGATGTCCGGGCCGATCTCGTCATAATCACCTCGGAACCAGCGTCCCCACATCGACTGCTGGTCGCGCTCGACAAACATGACTTCGCGGAGTTCGTCGGCTGCGCCCGGGTTCGAGCGGCCGCGCCACTGGTACCCGGTGTAAACCATCGTACGACCGGTGCGCTGTACCTCCTCGCCCGACTCGGCATACACGTACGAGGTGTTCGTCGTGAACGCGTCTGGATCGGAGGGGTCGGCAGTGACGGTCATCGTTCCGTACATCGCTCCTTTACCTGGATCATGCCCGGTGATCGTCCACGTACCGGTCAGTCGTGCGGGGCGTTTGGTGGCGGCCCATGCAGACCATTCCGATGTTTCAAGGGCGTAGATGTCCGACAGGTGGTTGATTGCCCGCTCCATCGGGTGCCGCGGGTCATCCTGCTCGGACGCCGGCCCGGTATAACGAAACGCCTGCCAGTCGGATAATGGGTACAGCGCCCGATGCGTCGTGATCAGCAGGCCCCACTCCTCCTCGGTTCTGCGCTGCGTCATGACGCGGCCCATGGAGTGGCACTGGATACACGTGGTCTCGACGTCGGAATCCCCGTCCCAGTCATGGTCGTCACTTCGGCGCTCGATCTCGAACATGCCAGGCCTCAGTTCTTCGGGTGCGAGACCTTGCTCATTCGAGAGATACCGTACGATTTCCGCAGCGTCGGCCTGGTTCAGGCGTACACCATGGAGCGCCATCATCCGGCGGATCGACGTCTGCCAGCCCTCGGGCGTCTTCCGCATCCAGGAGATGCGTGACATGCGCCCCTGATCGTCTACTTCATGGCAGCGAGAGCAACGGTCGATCACCTTCTGGTTGGTGATCGGGTAGCCGTCATCGACACGGATGCTGCCAGGTGACGTCCGAGACTGCGGGGCCGGACTCCACGCGAGCAGAACACCTGCGGTCGCGAGCCCTGCGAGCATGAGCGGGAAGCGGGCAGAAGACGCCATCAGCTCCTGATTGGTTCGAGGGAAAATGCTCTGTGAGAGACTGAGGGTCGCGACCGACTTTCGCCAGTCTTTCGTCGAGAATTCTCCGGCTGGCCCCCGGGGCTGTTCAGGGCACGGATGAGCTGGCCAAGCGGGTTCGCTTCAGTCGGTGGGCTCGCGATGTTCCAGTATCCCGGTCGCGAAGGCGGTCGACAGCGCGGTGAGGTAGTCCGGAAGTGTGACGGCAGGTCCGATCTCATTATACCTGGTCCATCCGTCGGGAACGCTCTCTTGTGAGGTGGTGGCCTCTAAGAGTTGCAAGAGGTCGACTCCGCGGACGTATCTCATCCCGGCAGGCCAGGAACTCGTAGCGAGACGTTGCTCCATCACGATGCGATGACCGGCGATCCCTGGTCCATCGAAGATGCGCAGTGTGGACCCGCGAACAGCGTTGAGCGTTTCCTGCGCGCGAATCGCTTCGAAGGCTCCGCGTACTTCTTCTTCCGGAACGTCCGAACCCAGGGCGTCCGGGTCCGAAGGTATGCTTGCCGGACTTCCTCCACGTTCAATCAGTCCACCCGCCTGGTGCGCGGCGCTCGATCGAGCGGTCCAATACTCCGAACCGTACGTATTGGCCGCCGAGGTGAAGAAAGGTGCGGACGCAGCACGATAGCGCCGATACACCTCACGCTCACGGGCGTCAAAGAAGTCGACCGCAGATTGCGTCATCTCCGGATCGATCAATGCGGTGTTCGCGACAATGCCGGCCAGCCAGCCGGACGAGAGAGCCTTCTTCACACCGAACGACGACAGCGGGTCGATGAACGACCCGGCATCCCCCGCGAGGATCAGGCCCGGGCGCGCGTATCGAGTCGCTCGGTAAAGGGATGCTGGGCACGCCCAAGCTTCCCCGATGGGCTCCGCCCCCTCGCGGGATTTTCCGAGGTGCTCCGTCCGATCGAGCTCTCGATCGAGAATTCTGGAGAGTTCGTTACCCCCCAGCTCCTCCTCGCGCTGGTCGATCATCACAGTGTAGCAGCGCACGTCCATTGCGAGCGGGACAGACCAGGCCCACCCGTTGTGATACGATTCGATGAACGTCAGATGCCGGTCCGCCTCCGGCCATCCACCCTTCCGTCCCCAGCGCCGGACGATGGCGAGTGTGGTGGTACTGCGATCGACCTCACGCCCCTCCGTCCGAGCGATCAGCCCGTGGCGACCCGTGGCGTCGATCACCCAGGGAGCTGCGAGTGCCTGCTCTACACCTGGACCCTCGCACCGCACACGCCATCCACGCTCGGATTCATGGGCCTGGCGGGCCGTATAGCCGTGCAACACGGTGACGCCGGCTCGTTCTGCGACCTCGAGGAGGACCGTTTCGAGTCCGGCTCTGTCGGTGTGATACCCGGCGCTGTCCGGTCCGAAGGTTTCGGAGCGGATACCACCGCCGGCCCATCGGACGGAATTTCCGTGGTTCGGGTACAATCCGGCTGCGTCGATATCCCCCAGCGCGCCCAGTTCTTGGAGCACCCGTCGAGCCGAGGGAGGGATCGACACGGCGAGCGCACCGGTGACGGGAGCCGTGGGACTCACCAGCGCAACGCGGTGGCTCCGACGGGCGAGCAGCGTGGCAGCAGCGCAGCCGGCAGGACCGCTACCGAGAACGATTGCGTCGATGTTGGTCAGTTCGGAGCCGCGCAGGCACACCCGCCGCTGCACCCCTGAAATCCGGGATCACGGGTGGTGACAGGGACAGGGGCGCTCATGATCCGCTGAACAGGTGCATTCGCCGGCGTGTCGCCCACGTCGACCGCGGCTCGGTCGGCCACCTGTCCCCATGTGGTGAGCTCTTCGCTCATTCCGTGCCGAACCTCGAACGTCTGACCATTCGCGGTGCACATGTATTCGTAGTAAGGCATGACCTCATTCTTCCTTCCGATGATCTCCCTGTTCGGAGGACCGGCTGCATCCGGTCGACCTAGAAGATCGGTCCTCTCAGATATGTGTCGGAGCGTGCCCACGCCTCCTGAAACTCGTAATGGACCTCGTCGGCCTCGGCGTCTTTGCCCTGCGCCCGCAGCGCTTGCTCGAGACCGAAGAGCGACCACCCGTTGTGGGGATGCTTCACGAGTTCGTGACGGAAGGCGCTCTCGGCTTCCTCGTAACGACCTGCTTCGTTGAGGGCGTCGCCCAGCCATGTGTAGATGGAAAAGGGCAGGGGCTCGGGCTCGTCGTATCGGAGTCCGTCTTCCACCTCACCGCCCGCGCGCAGCACTTCGATTGCCTGATCGAGCTCCCCGTTCGCTCTGAGAATCTCACCCTCCAGAATCGCCCCGACGACGCCGAGTAGCTGCACTGCGGTGTGGCCACGGAAGTTGTCGTCCGGGTCATCTTTGATTGCACGTTTGATGAGGTGCAGGTACCAGCGTGCGCTGCCTTCATCCCCCATCCGCAGGTGCGCATAGCCCTTCCCAAAGTCGAACAGCCCTCGAAAGACTGTGCCCTCCGGGGCGTCTCGGAGCTCGATGATGTCCGCGAAGCGTCCGAAACGAACCATTGTCAGCGCTTCATAGAAGGTGGCGCCGTCCATGAGGTCGGCGTAGTTACGACCCGCCTGAATCGCGACCGCGCCCTGGCCATCGTTTGATGCCGCGAAGAGCAGCATGTGCAGGTTGTGCGACGGGTAGATCGCGAAGCCATCACCGTGTGCTGCTTTAAGGTCGGAGTGCCACGCGTCGGTGTTGGCGCGCACGGCGTCACCCCATCGACCGATCCGATTGTAGGTGTGGGACGGCATGTGCTGGATGTGGCTGGCACCGGGAATCGACTGCCCGAGGTGGTCCGCGCAATCCGCTGCGAGCCCGGGCTCCTGGGTTGGCTCCGTTGCGTGGATATAGAGGTGGCAGGTGCCCGGATGGGTGATGTCCTGGTCGAGGACGGACTCCAGAACACGGTGGATCTCCTGAACCTCGGGGTTGTTGATGTCCCAGGTTCCCCGGCGCGGCTGAAGCAGCATGAGCGATTCACCCGCGAGGAAGCCGATATCGAGATCGTTCGGGTACTCCTCGAACAGATCGTTGACCGTTGCGGCCCACGTTTCGTCGAGCGAGCGGCGCTCGTCCGGGTTGTGCTCCGCCTCGTACCGGATAGCCATCGCCTCGATCATGGCACGTTCGACGTCCGACGCGTGATCGTCAGCCAGCTCCAGCGCTTTTTGGATGGCGGCATATGCGCGAGGAGCGTCGGGCGTTGTCATGGGTCCATTCAGGTACGGGCCCCATGCCCACGCCTCACCGAAGTAGCACATGGCGCAGTTTGGGTCGAGCGTCCACGCCTCGCGAAATGAGCGGGCTGCCAGATTCGTATCGAAGGCGTACATCAGTTGGATGCCCTGATCGAAATACAGCTGCGCCTCGCTCGACGACGTCGTGATCGCGCGATGGAAAGGCCCCAGGCCGCGACCGTCGTGGTGCGACGGCATCGAGTCGTCGAAGTCGGGGGGCAGCTGGACGTCCTGAGCTGCCAGGGGTACGGCGAGAGCGAGGGCAAGGATCGAAGCGGCGATAGATCGCTGCATGGTCAGTGACTCCGAGGCGTTGTACAGGCGACCGAAATCTGTTTTGCACTCGCGCCCCCGTCCACTCATCCCGTGTGCGCCTGATGCGGGTCGCAACCTCTGGCCGCGAACGCCGGCTCATCGCAGGTTGAGCCTGCTTCCCGAATCTGGACCGAGGAGACCTACGCGATGCCCCGTGACGAACGTCCGAAGCTCTCACGCCGGGCCTGGATCACGACAACCTCCGGTGTGATTGCTGCCGGACTCGTGAAAACTCAGGCCGATGCGATTCATCTGGGCGCTCAGGAGGCCCCCATCGACCCCACGAAGGTACCGGGCAGGCTCGTGTCCGAGCTTGGCAGTCGAGCTCCGGCCGAAGAGCCGAAGCGCCTTGTGCGGGCCGAGGCGCTCTCGTCGTCGTCACGGACTCCACTCGCGGATCTCATGGGAACGATCACCCCGGCGGATCTGCACTTCGAGCGACATCACGCCGGCATCCCCGATATCCAGTACGAGGACCATGAACTCCTCGTGCACGGAATGGTCGAGCGCCCGACGGTGTTCCGCATGTCTGATCTGATGCGGTATCCACAGGTCTCCCGCATCCGGTTTCTCGAGTGTTCTGGCAATGGTGGCGGTGTGTACAATCGTGACCGGATGCCGACGGAGGTTACGGTTCAGGCGCTCGACGGTTTGCTGAGTACGAGTGAATGGACGGGTGTCGCGGTCTCGACGATTCTGCGTGAGGTCGGCGTGCGGCCCGGCGCGAGCTGGATTCTGGCCGAGGGTCGGGACTCCGCTGTCATGTCACGCAGCGTTCCGCTCGACAAGGTGATGGAGGATTCAATCCTGGCGTACGGCCAGAATGGAGAACGGATTCGGCCCGAGCAGGGCTACCCCCTGCGTCTCTTCAACCCCGGGTACGAGGGCAATACATCGGTGAAGTGGCTGCGCCGCATCGAGGTCACGGACCGTCCGACCCACACGCGCGACGAGACCTCCAAGTATACGGACCCGCTTGGGGATGGAACTGTACGCCAGTTCAGCCTCGTCATGGACGCGAAGTCGGTGATCACCTTTCCGTCGTATCCGTACGTTCTTCCGGAGGCGGGCTGGTGGGAGGTTCGTGGTCTGGCATGGTCGGGTCGCGGTCGTATCACTCGGGTGGAGGTCAGCACGGACGGGGGACGGAGTTGGGTTGACGCCGCGCTCCAGGGTCCGATTCTGGACAAGTCCACAGTACGGTTCCGCCACCTCTTCGACTGGAATGGTCGAGATACGCTAATTCTCAGCCGGGCCACGGATGAGACCGGGTATGTGCAGCCGACGGTTGAGCAATTATGGGAGGCCCGCGGCACCCGTACGTCCTATCACCAGAACCATCAGCGGGCCTGGAAGATCGCACGTACCGGGGAAGTGACGTTCGGGCTGGGAGAGCTGGTATGAGGCTGCCAGCGACCGACGTCGGCCTGGTGTCGGCCGTATCGAGGGAGTGGGGCTCTCCGCTTCGGACTGCTGCGCGACGCGCAGCCGGCCTCTGTCTCGTAGCTGGTCTCTTGGCCGCGTGCTCCGATGGACATCGCGGAGCTACGGGCGGTGCCATGGCGCCCGACGAGGTTGCGGTGGCGGGCACGGCCGAGGGCCTTCCCGCGCACGCCCCCGACCGCTTCGGATTCGGGACCGAAGCATCGGACGCCCGTGTTGCACTGTGGGACATTGATGTACGACCGGATGGCCAGGGTCTGCCGCCCGGTCGTGGATCCGTTGCCCAGGGGCGTGACGTCTTCAACATCCACTGTGTGGCGTGCCACGGGCCCACGGGAACCGAAGGGCCGAATGACCGCCTTGTCGACAGTGAGCAGTGGGACGCCGTACCGAGCACCCGCACGGTTGGGAATTACTGGCCGTATGCGACGACGCTCTACGATTACATCCGCAAAGCCATGCCCCAGCTCACGCCAGGCATTCTCTCAGATGACCAGGTCTACGCCGTGATCGCGTACATACTCTGGATGAACGAGATCGTCTCGGAGGACGCCGTGATGGACGCCGAGACGCTGCCGGCTGTGATCATGCCCGCGCGAGACAAGTTCGTGGTAGACGATCGGATCGGAGGAACCGGGCCAATCCGGTAGCACGCGGGCTCGGTTTCGATCATCCCCTCGGCTGCAGGAAGCGGCCGAGGTCTTCGCCCATCTGTGTGGCCATGTAGTTGAGCAGGACGGTTGCGGCAGGTCCCTGGTTCACATTGCCGACCAGGATAGAGTACTCGGGCTGATCGCCGTCGGTCCCTCCGAGTGCGGTCAGCATGACAGGGTCGCCCGCGCGAAGCCGTGCTACGTGCGCCGCGGCTAAAGGAATGGTGGCCTCCAGCGCCTGACCCGATCCGGCTGGACCGGACCAGAGGACATCCGGCGCGTTTGCGTCACCGAAGTGAACTACGTATCGCGTCTCCGTCCCGAGCGGTTCCGGTAGTGCGGCCCGAAGCCCCAGTGCTGGCGTGACGGCTAGAGCCGGGTGGTCGATGTTCAAACCCAGGGAGTCGTTGACCGCCTGATATCCGGCCAACTCTTCAGGGGACGTCTGCTCTCGATCCCTGAAGAGGGGAGAGAAGGAGAGCGACACCGCAACATTGCCAACGCGAGCGTACCCGATGGTACGGCCTCCACCGAGCTGACCGTCGGCGGTTGGCTGCAGCGGACTGGGAACGGTCCACGGACGGTTCTCCTGGATCTCCCAGACCGATGGACCGGCTTCCACAAAGCGAAAGTCGGTGGACTCTCCGGGTGGGAGTGCAGCCTGATCGCAAATCGGACCCCCAACGCCCGAACACGTCTCCTGTACCACGCTGCGGACGAAGATGGCGCCGTCGCACGGACCTGCCGACTGGATGAGTGACGCGTTCGCGTTCAAGACGCTGTCGGCCTGGGTCTGCACGGCGACGAGGGCATCTGCGACGATACCCTTGATCGTCTCTCGACCCGCCTGGCGTTCCGCCAGTAGACCGTCGTCCTCCGTCGTGACGTACCGTTGTGCCAGGGCTGCATCCGTCGTGAACCAGTCGCGCACCAGCACCTCGGTCGGATCCGCCCCATCCAGGGGGTCCACCATACTGCGATCCTCGAAGGCGACAGCTTCGGCGATCTGACGGAGGCGGGTACCGCGCGCCACCATGGGTGCGAGAACTCCATCGAGCACCGAGATGCGGTTGAGGGTTCCGACGCACGCTCGGGAACGCTCCACCTCTACCTCGACAAGGCGACTGGGTACGGCCTCGATCTGTGCGCTCAGGAAGGCGGGGGTCAGCGAGAAGAACGCGGTGAGCGCAGCAGTGCGCACGTCAGTGCCTCCGATGAGTGTATCGAACTTGTTGTGGCGCACACACTGCGATGGTGTGCGCTTGTTTTACCAGAGGGGGGGGCGCGGGTTTCCCTGATGCCGAACGTACAACGCTAGCGAATTAGTCCTCTGCCACTGCAGTCGGGTGTCGAGTGGCGATTGGGTGGAGCCTCGTCGCTCCCATTGACGATGGGGGCGCGGCCCCGTGCTTGATGGTTTCACCGCTGGCCTCCGTTCCCGGCGTGATCCGATTCGATCTCTCAGCGGCGCTCGTTCTGTTCTTGCGCCCGCGCACCGGAGAGAACGTTCTCCATGGCGTAGTTCGCTTCGTGACAGGCGTATTCGTAGACCAACCCGTCGAGCCGATTGAAGGGCACTTCGCCACGCACAGGGGCGGTCAGCATGATCGGGTCCTCGACCGCGAACTCGTAGTTGAGCTGCCGCTCAGAAGCGCGAGTGAAGCGTTCGACGACGCGAATCGACTCGGATGGGGTGAACTGGGCCGCCGAGAGCGCAAACATTGGCTGATCCGGATGAATGTTCGTCGTCTCCACGACGAGTGTGTCGCCTACCCAACGGCCCCATGAATCGCCCATCCAGGGGCGCATGTGTTCGGGTAGATGCTTCGGCTTCGCCATTCGGATGATGCGCACATCGTGAACCATTTCGGTCATGATCATGATTGCGCTTGGTGTCTGAACGATCGTGTAGTTGTTGTTGTAGAAATAGTTCGGAAGCATGGGGGGACCACCGTTCGATCCGAACGACATGAGGCACCGCTCGCCCAGTGGGCGGTTCTCGGGGTTGTCATACGGACCGAACTGCCGAGAGAACGCACGCCGTTCCGCGAGTCGACGCCGTCCTTCCTCCGTAAAGGGAGGGCGGCGCCCGTTGCCGGGCTCGGTGATCAACGAGCTTCTCGGCTCCCCGTTGTACCGCGCGACTCGGTCGCCGGCGTCGATGAAGAAGTAATTGTAGCCGCCGACACCGCCTGCCGCTCCAGTGGATCCGTCACCACCGACCGGTGGTGCCTCTCGGTCCGGATCGCTCGGCTGAGCCTCGGCTTCGATCAGATCTTGCCGGCCCCCTTCCATCGCTACCACCTGCTCGAGGCTGAGGACGAGGGGCTGGCCCTCGGCGCGGACGATGGGCGTCAGCGTCGCGTTACTCCAATTGCCCTGGAAGTCGGGGGTGCCATCGGCCAGGCGTGGCATTGTCCAGTCTGCGGGTGGAGCCTGAGCGGCCACGGGCGCCGGCAGCGCGATCATCAGCGCACCGGTGAAGGTGAGGAGCGAGCCGGCCAAGCCGATCTTCATGATCCGCCCGTCATCGGTCCGCGGGCCGTACCCTCCCAATCCGGGTCGGCTCCTCCGATGAAGGTGCGGGTATCAGGGTCGTACTGGATACCGTGGATACGGCCGAAGGCACCCGTTCGTGGCTGCTCGTTGATGTCGAGGCCGAGCGCTTCCATCTGAGCGATTTCTTCCTCGGTCCAACCGATGCCCGGTGACGTTTCCGCGTTGAGTCCGCCGCCGAAGCCACCGGCTACGCGAGGCTCGGCCAGAGCGTGCGGCAGATCCATTCCGAAGTCGATCACCCGTGTGATCGCGTGCACGACGGCCGGCGGGATCATGCCTCCGCCTGCACCTCCCAGGACGAGCACGACTTCTCCATCCTTCATGACGATGAACGGACAGATGTTCGAGCGGGCGCGCATCCCGGGTTCCGTCATCGTGCCGAGGTAGCCGCCCAGGGTAGAAGCGTACAGGAATCCGAGCCCCGGCGTCACGACCTTCGAACCCATGTTTGGCCCGAGTGTCTGCGTCAGGGAAACGAACATCCCGTTGGCGTCGGCCGTGGACAGGTGGGTCGTATGACCACCGTAGAGATCTCCCCGCTCCTCGAGTTCGGGCATCGGTATCCACGGTTCTGCTGGCTGTTGCCCAGGCGCCGCGATGTCCGCCGCGATCTGACGCGCGTACTCTTTCGAGGTCGCGCGAACAGCGGCTGTATCCGGTCCCAGGATGGCCAGTTCTCGCTGTGCCATCCGAAGTGATTGCCCCGTGATCGCGAACCACTCCGCCTCCGTCATCGAGGCGGGATCGAACGTTTCCATCACGTGAAGTGCCTGGATGGCCAGGACCCCGGCAGCCGGTACGTCCGTGCCGATGATGTCGTAGCCCCGGTACGTTCCACGCACGATTCGGCTGTCCTCGGCGACGTACTGTTCCAGATCCTCCAGGTCGACGACGGCTCCATTCGCACGGAAGTCGGCCGCCATCGCCTGAGCGATTTCACCCTTGTAAAAGACGTCACGCCCGCCGAGCATGATCTTGCGCAGCGTTTCGGCGTAATCGGGCTGAACCAGCGTTTCTCCCGCTCCGTATGGCGAGCCGTCGCCCCTGTAATAGGTCGCTGCGGTCCCGGGAAACTGGAGAGCCTGTTCGGCGCCTGCGGCCTGTCTGCGCGCGTCCCCCGCCAGCAGTCGGAAGCCGTTCTCAGCGTATTCGATCGCGGGTGCCATGACGCGGGCGAGTGGGAGCGAGCCGTGCTCCTCGTGCAGCTTGAGCAGCCCCGCAGTGGCGCCCGGGATCCCGATCACGGCGTAGCCGAACGAAGCTCGTGGCGCCGTCTCGTGATCGTAGTCCCAAGGCGCCTGAGTGGTGCCGTCGATCCCATGGAATTGGCCGTCGGGCGTGTGAACCAGAATCTGGTTTCGGCCGCCGATCGAATTCATCGTGGGCTCGACCACTGCGATGGCGAAACCTGCTGCGACAGCCGCGTCGGCTGCGTTCCCGCCCAACTCGAGCATCCGGACACCGGCGTCGGTCGCAAGCGGATGGGCTGCACTCACCATCCCGGCGTCGGATCGACCGCTCTGGCCGATGGACTGGGCAGAGGTCGTGGCAGGTACAAGCGCCGCGGCAGCCGCGGCGAGGGTGAGCGCCAGTCGGGGGGCGTGGGGTCGATGCATGCTCATGAGGGCTAGGATCGTGAAACCTGGAGACGGTCGCCTGATGGTACAGTCCCTCGCCCTGACGAGCACCTCCCTCATCGACGCGGAGGGTGTGCAGCCGCCCCTGGCCTTGCGACTGCCAGACGTCTCGCAGGAAGGCCGAAGGATCGATAAGATCTGCAGATGAGCCCGCTACAGCGCCCCCCCGACTCCGACCCCGGCACCCTGTCCGATGGGGTCGCGGCGGCTGCAGCCTCGATCACGGGCCGGTTCGACCTGATTGGTGCTGGCGTGCGACACACGACGGTATTCGTCTGGACGCCGCACTCCTGATGTTCGAAGCTCGGGTTCGTGCGGCGCTCGGCCTCGCTTTGCTCCTCGGAATCGCGTGGGCGCTTTCGACCGATCGGAAGAAGATTTCCTGGCGGCTCGTCGGGTGGGGTTTGAGTCTGCAGGTCGGGTTTGCGTTGCTCGTGCTGAAGACTCCCGCCGGCGTGGCGGCCTTTGAAGCGTTGAATCATGTGGTTCATGCGGTGCTCGGCTACGGCACGGAGGGAGGCCGATTCGTCTTCGGCAACCTCGTTGGTAGCGAAGTGCCGGTCGGCACGCTCGAGGATGGCACGTTCAGTGCCACCCAGGGGATGGCAGCGGAGACGGGAGCGTTCTTCGCGTTCAGAATCCTGCCCAACATCATCTTCGTGTCGTCGTTGATGACTGTGATGTACTACCTCGGGATCATGCAGAGAGTGGTCCGGGCTGTCGCGTGGGTCATGCAGCGGACCATGAGGACCTCTGGCGCCGAAACGCTGTGCACTGCGACGAACGTCTTCGTCGGCATGATGGAGTCGCCTCTTGCGGTGAAGCCGTACGTCGAGCGGATGACCGAGTCCGAGATGATGGCCATCATGACCGCGGGCCTCGCCACCATCTCGGGAACTGTGCTCGCTGCATATGCTGGAATGCTTACCCCGTTTCACCCGGATGCGGCCGGACACCTCATTGCGGCGTCCGTGATGTCCGCGCCCGCCGCGCTGGTCATGGCCAAGCTGCTGGTACCGGAAACCGGCGAACCCGTGACCATCGGAGTACGGACCGAAGAGGTAGAACGAACGGACGTCAATGTGATCGACGCGGCCGCGCGCGGCGCGGGTGAGGGGCTTCGGCTAGCTCTGGTGGTCGGAGCCATGCTCATCGCGTTCATCGCACTCGTTGCTATGGTGAACGGGGTTCTCGGGTGGACCGGTGGCTTGTTCGGAGTGCCGGACATCACCCTCGAAGGGTTGCTCGGCGCGGCACTGGCGCCCGTTGCATGGATGCTCGGTATCCCGTGGGCGGACGCGGGCCTGATTGGGCGGATGATCGGTGTGGACTTCGTGCTCAACGAGTTCGTCGCATACGTCCAGCTTTCGAACGAACTCGGCGGGGGCGCGTCCATGGACCCTCGCTCGCTGGTCATCGGGATATACGCCATGACGACGTTCGCGAACTTTGGCTCCGTCGCCATGACGCTGGCCGGGCTCGGGGAGATTGCACCGTCTCGCAGGCATGACCTGGCACGACTCGGGTTGAAGGCGATGGCTGCCGGCCTCATGGCCTCCCTGGCGACTGCCGCGGTGGCGGGAATCCTGGTCTGAGGCGAGTTTCTTCGTTCCTCCATCGCAGGTGTCGACGTCTGGTCGGGGCGAGCATGTCAGAATCCAAAAAGCGTCTTGTCGTCGTGGGCGACCGCGTTCTCATCCAGCCCGAGGAGGGCGAGGATCGAACCAAGGTCGGTCTTTATCTTCCGCGTACTGCAGTCGACAACCAGGCTGTCCAGGGCGGTACGGTCGTAGCGACGGGACCTGGAAATGCCGTATCTGCCCCGACCGAACTCGACGACGAGCCCTGGAAGATCGGTGGGTCGCCCGGCGAGCCGCGCTACGTCCCGCTGCAGGCGCAAATTGGGGATTACGCGATCTTCTTTCGTCGGGCTGCGGTCGAGATCTCGTTCGAGGGTGAGCATTACCTCGTGGTCCCGCAGGCCGCGATTCTGACGCTCGTTCGAGAAGACGAGGAGCCGGACCCTCTCGACGAACTCGGCTTCTGACCCCGAGGCGCAGGAGGCGTAAGCCTCCGCGCGAGCGGACGGTCGATCTCGAGCGGTACCGCTCGTGCATCGCGGACTGGAGTGCGTTTTCTGAAGCGGCTTTGCGTCCCGAGCCGACCGTCTTTCGTGTCCGTGAAGGGCGGATCTCTGAAGCCGCGCTTCTGGACCGTCTTCTCGCCCGAGGCTTCACGACTGAGCCTGTCCGTGGGCTGAGAGGATTTCACCAGGTCATCGACGGACCGGGTCGGTTGTCGGCCACCGTCGAGCACTGGCTGGGTCTTCTCTACGTGCAGCAAGCGTCGACGGGTGTGGCCGCGCCGGCGCTTGCACCCGTACCCGGAGAGCACGTGCTGGACCTGTGCTCGGCGCCCGGGGGAAAGACACTGCACATTGCCGAGCTCATGCATGACTCGGGGTGCATTGTGGCGTCAGAGCTCAGTGAGCCCAGAATTCGGGGCCTGCTGGGCAACGTGTATCGCCTGGGGCATTCGAACATCCTGGTCACGGCGGGGGACGGTCGAGGGTTCCCGACGGGTGTGACGTTCGACCGCGTACTGGTGGACGCACCGTGCTCGGGTGAGGGCACGCTGCGTCGTGGCGGGGGACAAGCACCGAACCAGTCTGCTTCCTTCCTCGGGTA
Organism: Gemmatimonadota bacterium; assembly: GCA_028873595.1. Taxonomy (GTDB): domain Bacteria; phylum Gemmatimonadota; class Gemmatimonadetes; order Longimicrobiales; family Gaopeijiaceae; genus UBA2589. The sequence continues at coordinate 275,437 of JAPPOV010000033.1, forward strand.
CGTGACCCGGGCGCAGAAGGGTCTGCTCGAGCGAGCGGTTGCGGTCACTCGCCCGGGAGGCGTCATCCTCTACGTGACGTGCACATTCGCACCGGAAGAGAACGAGGCGATCGTGAGCGACGCGCTGGAGAGACTGCCGGTCGAGCTCGAGGTATTGAACCTGCCTGTACCGCATGCTAGAGGCCTGACCGAGTTCGAGGGGACCCGTTTCGATCCACGTGTCGAGGGCGCTGCTCGTATCTATCCTCACCACCTCGACTCCGGTGGTTTGTTTCTAGCCCGGCTTCGGAAGCTCGACGACGGCGGAGAGCGACCCTTCCGCGCACCCGTGCCCAGCGTCTTTCCGGGTGATGAGATGAGCTCGGACGACGCCGAGGTGCGGTTGAGCGCAGCCCTAGGCGAGCTGCGCACTCGGTACGGTGCATCCTCGGGGCTCGACAAACTCCGCTGGGTGTTCCGCGGGGGACGAGTATGGTTCCATACGTTGGATGCATGGCCGCTCCCTCAGTGGACGGAGGGCGGATGGCGAGCGATTTCCGTCGGCATCCGTGGCATCGACTTCGATACCCAGGGCCGGCCGCGACCGTCGAACGATCTCATGCGCCTGTTCGGCGATCACCTAACTGGGCGCGTCGTGGACGTGGACGACGAAGAGATGCGCGCGCTCCTCGCCAGGAAGGCTATCCCGGCGGCCGAGGGTGAACGCGGCCCGATCGGCATCCGTCACCGCGGTGATATGGTGGGACGCGGCGCATTGACGGTCGATGGGCTCAAGAGCGAGATCCCGAAGGCTCGAGCGGGAGACTACCTGCGTTCGTTGTCCTGACTCTTTGGCGCCGCAGCTTCAGAGGTTTCGGGTGTCGGCGAGCCAGCGCACGAACGCCTCATCCGCTGGAGCCAGAGCCAACTCTGTAAGCTCTTCCATCGTCAACCAGGTGACCTCGGAGTGCTCGTGCGCGATCGGTTCTCCGGTCGTATCGACCGGATAGAACTCGATCACGAACGGCGAGGCATCGTCCTTGACCGCATAAAGCATCGGACGGACGGCGGTTACGGTCAGCTCGAGCTCCTCTGCGAGTTCCCGTCTTGCCGCGTTGCCCGGTGTTTCACCCGGATCGATCTTGCCTCCGGGAAACTCCCACATCCCTCCGTGCCGCTTCTCGAACGGGCGCCGGCCGACCAGGAGCATGTCGCCCCGGCGCACGACCGCGGCGACCACGCGAACCGAGGTCATTGCAGTCCGATCGTAATGGCGATGCCAATGGAGAGACACCCGAGTGCCACGAGCCCCAGGTAGAGTGGGGCGGTGAACTTCATCCACTGTTCGTAGCGTACACCGGCCGACGCGAGGATGGCCATCAGCGCACCGTTGGTAGGGGTCACCAGATCACAGAGGCCGGCCCCATACTGATACGCGAGAACGATGACCTGACGCGACAGACCCAGTAGGTCCGCGAGCGGCACCAGGATCGGCATGGTGAGGACCGCCTGACCACTGACGCTCGGAACCGGCACGTGCAGGAGAGCCTGGCCGACGACCATCCCAAGAGCCGAGGCGAACTGGGGTAGGCTCTCCAGCGGCGTGAACATTCCGTTCACGATCGTGTCGATGATCCGCCCGTCTGCCAGGACGGTGGAGATCGCGCGAGCGAACCCAATGAGCAGTGCGGCGTAGGCCATCTCGCGAAAGCCCTTCACGTACGCCTCGGCCGTGCCGCCGATACCCATCTTCGCAATAAGGCCGACGAGGCATCCCATGAGGAAGAACGCTCCGGACATCTGATCGAAGCCCCAACCCCAGGAGCGGAGGCCGATCACCATGAGCATGAACGTCGCCGCGACCATCCCGATGACGACGGTATCGATCTCCGTCATGCTCTCGCCGAGTTCCTCCTCCACGGTGCCCTGTTGCGCGGTGCGTGTCGCCGCGGCGTAGCGCATCGTCGCACCGATCCAGAGCGCCAGGGCCAGGACCAGAAAGACGATGCGGAAGAGCGCCCCGGAAATCGGCTCTACTTCTGCTGCCTGTTGGGCGATGATCACCTGAAACGGGTTGATTGGGCTGAATGCCGACCCAACGAAGGCCGAGCCCGCGCTCATCGCCACCGCCACCAGCGGAGTGAAGCCCATGCGGCCGACGAGGATCATCAGCACGGGAATCAGGGGAATGATTTCCTCCTGCATATTCTGAACGACACCGCCCATCGCGAAGAAAAGCGACACGACGGGAACGATCAGCAGGTCACGGCCCCTGAGCGCTCGAATCAGAGAGGGGATCGCCCGCCGGAGGGCACCGGTCTGGTCGACGACCGTGAATGCACCCCCGATCAGGAACACCAGGAAGATCACGCTTCCCGCGTCGGCCATACCCCGTGGGAGGGCGACCAATGCTTCGAAAATGTTCACCGGATTCGATTCGACCGCCTGGTAGGTACCGGGTACGACCAGGGTCCGTCCGGTGACTGGATCGTCTCGGCGGTCGAATTCGCCGGCAGGCAGGACGTAACTCGCCGCCGCGGCGAGGAGAACACACCCGGTAAGCAGCGCTAGAGGATGGGGAAGTTTCAGCTTGCCGGACTCGGTCATCGCGAGGGTTCCGTGGCTAAGGGAAGGGCGGCGTCCAGAGCGCGGATCGCCCGGTAAATGGTTGTGACGGAAGCTTCAAAGTCGGATGGGACAATCAGTTCGACGTCGTCGGTCGGTCGGTGATAGTCCGCATGGTCCTCAACGCCAAAGTATATGAACGGGATACCGGCCTCATGGAACGGGGCGTGGTCCGACGAGGAGGTCCAGTCGTCTCCTTCCGGCGCGTCCGGTCGATCGTGGCCGAGCCGAAGCGTAGTCGGAGCGCCCTCGGCAACCGCCTCGAGGACGGGTCGCAGGGCTGGCGTATGGTGTGCGCCCGCCGCCCAGAGGACCCCGCCGCTGCGCGCCACCATGTCGAGATTCACGTTGAGCGTCGATTCCGGAAACGCCCCGGGAGGGTCCGCCACGAGCGCACGCGCGCCCTGCAGCCCGACCTCTTCGGCGTCGAGGAAGGCGACGAGCACGTCAGCCTTCGGGGGGTCCTCGACCAGAAGACGGGCGAGTTCCAGCACCGCGGCTGTCCCCGATGCGTTGTCGTCCGCACCGTTGAAGATCTCACCATCGCGAATGCCCACATGGTCAAAGTGTGCCGATAGCACGATGAGGGACGATCCATCTTCTCCCTTGATTCGGCCCAGGACGTTGATACCGTCCCCGCCATTCCACGTAAAGGGCACCCGGTACGTCTCCGCCGCGGGGAGGACGCCCAGTCCGCCGAGCTCATCCGTGAGCCATGCTGCCACGGACGTATTCACGGCCGAGCCCGCTTGCCGACCGTTCATGGAGTCGTGTGCGAGGATTCCGACAGTCTCCATGAGCCGGGCGATATCCGGGAGCGTGTCTCCCAGCGGCTCGATCGCGCCCATGCCGACGCCGTACTGCGGCCCGGGGGAAGATCCGTGGCGATTGGTCAGGAACGGCGCGGTTATGAGGAGCGTGAGGCCCACGCCCCCTACAAACCAGAGTCGAAGGTTCATGGCGGCAGAGGATGGCGAGGCAGGCTCGACCACGCCAGCTTTCTAGGGTTGGATGGTTCTACTTCGAGGAGGTCGGCATGGAACAAGGGTGTTCCTGCTCTCGGCGTGACTTCGTCCGGACCTCTGCCTCGTGCGCGGCGCACATCGCGCTCATGAGTGCGGCGTCACCGCTGTGGTCCAAGAGGCTGTGGGCCTCACAGGAGCGCTTTCCGGTCGTTGCTTCGGAGCCGTGGGGCCGACTTGAGCGCGTTGCCGAGGGGATCTGGGCGCTGGTGTCGACGCCGCTCGAGGACCGAACCACGCTGTGTAATGGAGGCATCATTGCCGGCCGCAGCGGTGTCATAATCATCGAGGCCTACGGGTCGGACGAGGGCGCGCGCTGGATGGCGTCGCAGGCACGTCGCCTTACCGGTCGGGCCCCGACGCACGCCGTGATCACCCACTACCACGGTGATCATACCGCCGGTCTTCGAGGTACAGCCGAGACACCGGACATCGAGATTCTCGGGACAAAGGTGACCATCGATCTCACCTTGGAGACCCCGAATGCGGCGACCGACGTGCTCCGCACCGCGACCGACTTCGATCACATTCGTCCGACTGAGATCGATCTCGGAGACCGGTCCGTGATTCTGGTGCCGCGCCGGGGTCACACCGGTTCTGATGTCACGGCGGAGGTCCCTGACCAGTCCGTGGTATTCTGCGGGGACCTCGTCTGGAACGAGATGATTCCCAACTACATGGACGCCACGCCATCCCGCTTGAGCCAGGCCGTGCGGCTGATGCGCGCTACGAATGCGTCGACGTACGTGCCTGGTCATGGGCCGTTGGCCGACGCCATGGCCATGGATCGCTACATCGATCTGTTGGATGACATCGAGGCGGCCGCTCGACGTGCGATAGACCGCGGGATCTCTTCAGAGCAGGCCGGTGAGGAATACCGTCTGCCGGCCGGAGTCACCGACTGGTATGCGTTCCAGCCGTCATACTTCGCTACAGCAATCGGGGCGTGGATGGAGGAACTGGGCGGCAGCTAGCCGCCCACTCCAGCTTCACCAGCATCGCAACGCGCATCCGCGCCAACATGAAAACGGCCGCCGATCCTCGCCGAGCGACCGCGTTTCGGCGTGAAGTGCTCCCGCCTGGTCGGACATCTCTTCGCTGGACTTCACTTGAGTCCTACGTCTTCTCCTGAGCCTCGAGCGCCATGTCGATTCGGGTCAGAAGGTCGGCGAGGTGCGCCGAAGATGTACGGTGCCGAATCCGTCGTTCAGCGGCCTGGACATCGTCTCGGAGCTCCGATAACTGGGCCCGCACGAGGGGGCGGATATCGGAGCGGGAAAGATCCGGCGCGGGCCCCTGAAAGCGGTTCCCTTCCGGTTGTTCGCTCATCAACTGCCCCATTCTCTCGACGTAGGCACGCTGGAGTGCTCTGCGGTACCCATTGATCGCCGCAGCCGTCTCGAGGTCTCTCCAGACCGCATCCCGTGCATCGTCGAGGAACTCGATCAACGGGTACGCCTCTCCGGGCTGGGTTGCTTGCATCTCGACCAGAATGTCCATGCGCCGTGGGTCGAGCAGACGGTTCAGGATCGTGGCTTGACGACGCTGTAGTGCACGGAGCCCACCGGTGGACGGGCCGATCCGTTCCAGGATCTCAGGGTCATTCAACCATAGCGGCGCCTCGAAGACCTCCCGCGAGAGCCACGCCATCGCTTCCTTCTGTCGTTCGCGCGGAACAGCGTCGTATACCATGCCGCCCTGATCCGCCGTCTTCAGGTCGACGTACACACCACCTACGACGGTCAGCACATGACCGACGTAGCGGTTCCACTGGCCGAGAGCTTCGCCGTAGATCTCAGCCAGGTCGGTGTAGTCCTCGCCGGTCCGGGTTGTCCAATCCACCAGGTTAGGCACGATCCGCCTGAGGTTGTCCATTCCATAGGTGCTTGATCGGACCGGGTCGTTGCCCATGTCCTCCGTCTGAGCGCGAGGGTCCGTGACCCCGAGTCCGCCCTGTGGCAGGTACTTGTACATCCGGTCTTCGGCTCGCTCGACGATCCAGGCATCGAGCGTGTCCCGCTCGTCATCTGGGGTGGCCGCATCCGGCAGGATCCGGTAACCCCAGTTCACCGAGTACAGGTCGTAGGGGCCGATGCGGCGCAGGAAGTCTTCAGGGCGCAGGCCGTCCTCCGGCTGGGCGATGTAGTTTTGCCTCGCGTAGTCCATGATCGTGGGGGCGACGCCCATCTGGCTCGAGAACGTTTGAGAACGCAGCGAGTCGGTCGGATACGCCGATGACGCGACCATGTTGTGCGGCAGGCCGATGGCGTGACCGATCTCATGTGTGATCACCTGCTCCATCGCCTCGGCCATGAGTGACTCGTCGATCGGCAGCGCGCGTGCGCCCGGATTGGCGGCACCGGTCTGGACCATCATCCAGTTTCGATACGAGCGCATGTGGTTGTGGTACCAGACGATATCACTCTCGATAATCTCGCCGGTTCGGGGATCCGAGGTGCTCGGTCCCTGTGCGTTCCTCGTCAGGCTCGCCGACCAGCGCACCACCGAGTAGCGCACGTCCTCCGGATCCCATTCCGGGTCCTCCTCCGGCGAGGGCGGGTCCAGGGCCTGCACGGCGTTTCTGAACCCTGCGGCTTCGAAGGCCTCATTCCAGTTCTCCACACCACGGCGAACCGCTCCGCGCCACCGCTCCGGAGTGGCTGGGTCGATGTACCATGTGATGGGCGTGATGGGCTCGACGAGTTCGCCGCGGGCATACGCGACGGAGTCGGATGGCTCGAGGCGCCAGCGCCGGATGAATGTCTCGGAGGCGGCCTTCTGCTCATCGAGCCCGTAGTTCACGCGGTCGATCGTGAAGTACCCGACCCTCGGGTCCGCGTGTCGGGGCCGCATGGGTTCACGGGGGAGAAGGACCAGTGACTGGTTCATCTCCATCGACACCGTGTTCGCCTGCTCGTCCGACGGGGGATTGCCCGCATCGTAGGTGAGCGTGTGTCGCACGTTCACGTTCAGAGGGTAGCTGCGAACCTGTCCGATGAAGCTGCGCGATCCGTCGAGGCGACGGACCTGGTAGCTGCGTCGCTGGGCGGGTCGTAAACCGGAGATCGCCGGTGTGTCTCCCTCGAAGAAATCCGTGACCTCAATGACCGAGGCGTCGTCGGACGGGGTCCGCACCTCGATGTCGAACGAACCGAGAATCGGCGCAAAGTAGTTGGATTCTACGGAGAGGGCGATCGCCAGGGTATCGTCGGCGACCGCTTCACCGGAGTACTTCCGCAACAGCACCCGGTCGTCCGCCCGCTCGAATCGAACCATTTGTCGATTCACCGCGGCCCCGGCGGGAAGGAAGCCCCCCATGCCGGCCTGAACGCCCGATACACGGCTGATCAGCAGCATGTCGGTGTCAAGTAGCGAGTCCGGAATTTCGAAGTAAAGCTCTCCGTCTGTGCGGTGGACCATGAACAGCCCATCGTCGGACTCAGTGCCGGATGTCAGCTCGGCGTACTCGCCTTCCGAAGACGTTGGCTCGGTAATCGGCCGAGGCACAGGATCGGATACGACCGGTGCAGAGGAGCACGCGGAGATGGTGACTGCGCCCACGAGCGCAGGGACTGCGACGGCGTAGCGTAGGGAGCACATGTTAGCCGGGGTGAAGACGTAGAAAGGCCCCCGGGCTGAGTTGGCCGACCCTGTACTACTCGGCCGCGCCGACCCGGGCTTTGGTCGGAAGCGAATACAGGTGCACCGTGATGGCAATCGCGACGAGAAGAAGAAGCGCGACTGCCCAAAGCCTACTGGCGAGGAGCACACCCGAGATCACGATGAATACCCAGAGCGTCACGACCGACGTCGCACGGACGCGGCTGGAGATCACGCCCTGCTCCCGGTAGTCACGCAGGTAACGCCCGAAGAGAGGATTCTCGTGCAGCCATCGCTCCGCCCGCGTCGAGCTCCGCGCGAAGCACCAACCCGCGAGGAGCAGGAAGCATGTGGTGGGCCACAGAGGGACGAAGACCCCGACCAAGCCCAACACGACGCTCACCGCACCTACGGAAAAGTACACGCTGCGGCGTATGGGGCCGGGGAGCGTGTTCGCGACCTTTTCGGCACGTTCGTGGTCGACGGGGCAGTCCTGCTGCATTCGGACGATGGGTGCTCTGGATGAGATTCGACACATCGTCGCCAATGTACTGGAGCAGCGGCCCGTTCGGAATGTACACCCCAGGCTGGATCAGCCTCCGGCGTATTCTTCCCGCAGCTTCGTCTTCTGGACCTTCCCGGTCGCGCCCATGGGCAACGCATCGACGAAGATGACGGCATCCGGCAGTTGCCATTTGGCGAGTGAGTGCGATAGGTACTCCAGGATCCTCTCGCTCGTCGGTTCCGTGTCGGGCGTGGGAACCGCGATGAGGATCGGTCGCTCACCCCATTTCTCATCTGGAACCCCGATGACCGCTGCCATCGCGATGTCGGCGTGACCCATTGCGGTGTTCTCGACGTCGATCGAACTGATCCACTCTCCGCCGGACTTGATGAGGTCTTTGATGCGGTCCGTGATTTGTACGTATGCGTCGGCGTCGATGGTCGCTACGTCACCCGTCGGAAACCAACCATCCGGGCTGAGTTCTTCCGCATCGCTCCTGAAATATCCGTCGACTACCCACGGGCCACGTACCTGGAGCTCACCGAAGGCATGTCCGTCATGTGGGAGCACTGCGCCATCCTGGTCGACGATCCGGAGTTCGATTCCGAACGGTGGACGACCTTGCTTCGTCTGGAACGCCGACCGCTCGTCGACAGGCCACGACCGGTGGGAGGGCAGGAGCGTATTCACCGAACCGAGAGGGCTGGTTTCGGTCATGCCCCACCCGTGTCGGAATTCGATGTCGAACTCGCCCTCGAGGGCGGCGATGAGGGATTGAGGCGGTGCCGCTCCGCCAAGCAGAACCATCTCAAGGGAGGAGGGTGCGTTCCCGGTTTCCCGCCAGTGTTGGACGAGCCCCAGAAAGACCGAAGGGACCCCGGCGCAGAAGTGCACGGCCTCGTCTTGGAGAAGTTCGGTCAGTCCTTCGTGGTCGAGGCGCGGTCCCGGCATCACCAGTTTCGATCCTGTCGCTGCGGTCGCGTAGGGCAGGCCCCATGCGCACGCGTGGAACTGCGGTACGATCGGAAGAACGCTCGTTGCACGGCTCAGGTTGAACACATCCGGCATGGCCACGCCCATGGCGTGCAAGACGGTGGAGCGGTGGCTGTACAGGGCTCCCTTGGGGTTCCCGGTCGTACCCGATGTGTAGCACAGGGCGGATGCGGCGGACTCATCGAGCGTAGGCCACGAATAGTTGCCTGAGTGACCGCCGATGAATTCCTCGTACGATACCGCACTCGGAAGCGACGTATCCGGCATGTGGGCGGCGTCCGTCATCACCACGTAGCGTTCTACCGTGCGAAGCTTGTCTGCCACCGCTTCCACGAGTGGTACGAACGTGATGTCCACGAGAAGGACCCGGTCCTCGGCGTGGTTCATGATGTAGATGAGCTGCGTCGCGTGGAGGCGCGGGTTGAGCGTGTGGCACACGGCGCCCATCCCGGAGACACCGAAATACGCCTCGAGGTGGCGTTGGGTATTCCATCCGAGGGTCGCCACACGGTCTCCTCGTCCGATCCCCGCTTCCGTCATCGCCTGTGCAAGCTGCTTCGATCGACGGAGGACCTCGCCCCACGTGGAGTGTACGATCGGGCCCTCGACGGTGCGCGTGACGATCTGCTGGTCGCCGTGCACGCGCCCTGCGTGCTCGATCAGATTCGAGATCAGCAGAGGGCCTTCCATCATGCGGCCGCGCATAGGGCGCTCCTTGAATGGATCTCGTCTTGGGTGTCGCGTAGGGGAAATCGCAACCTAGGCCGCGCTCCGGGGGAGAGCTACACTTCGGTCCCAACCCGAAACACTCGAGCGAAAAATGTCCGAACACCTTCTTCTCGAAGAGATGACGTGGCCCGAGGTCGAGGCTGCAATTGCCGACGGAATCACGACCGTAGTGGTCGCGGTCGGGGCTATAGAGCAACACGGTCCCCACCTCCCGCTGCTGGTCGATGCTGCACGAGGCGACCGGCTTGCGGTCGAGGTCGCACGCCGTCTCGACAGGGCCCTCGCCGCGCCCACGATCCGGGTCGGCTGTTCGGAGCACCATATGGGATTTTCGGGCACGCTCACGCTTCGTCGCAGTACGCTCGAAGCGATCTGCATCGACTACGCAGTGAGCCTGGCGCGGCACGGCTTCACGCGCATCTGCTTCGTTCCGTCGCATGGAGGTAACTTCGAGCCACTCTCCGAGATGCTTCCGGATTTGCGCGCAGCTGTCGGTCCAGATTGTACGATCGATGCCTACACCGACCTGGTGGGGTTCATGGCGCTGTGGGAGGCTGCAGTCTCAGAGGTCGCGCCCGAGCTGGTTGGACGTGTCGGCGGACACGCCGATATCGCGGAGACCTCGGAGATCCTGTGCATCCGGCCCGACCTCGTGCGACAGGAGCGGGCCGAAGCAGGCCACGTTCAAACATTCGATGACGCGTTGAAGGATCGGATCTTCAGTGAGGGGTTCCGGTCCGTGACGCCGAGTGGGATTCTGGGCGACGCACGGGGAGCGACCGAGGAGATCGGGCGAGCATGCATCGCGCATGCGGCGAACGGTATTGTGGCTGTCCTGGAGTCTTGAGCGGCTCTTCGTCCTCATGATGGTGCGATGCGGAGAGCAAGGTTCGACCGAAGCGCCGCCGCTACAGCCCCGGGGGGTCGGTCACGCCGAGAACGTGGATCGCGAGTAGGCCCAGAAGCCCAACGACGAGCAGGTAGTACACCGTCGGGAGAATCGTCTTGCGGATCGTATCTCCCTCCTTGCCGAGCAGCCCCACCGTGGCCGAGGCCGCAACGACGTTGTGAATGGCCACCATGTTGCCGGCGGCAGCGCCGACCGCCTGCAGCGCGACGATCATGACGGTGGACATCGCCAGACGCTCTGCCACGCCGTACTGGAAGGCGGAGAACATCAGGTTGCTCACGGTGTTCGATCCCGCGATGAACGCGCCGAGCGCCCCGGTCATCGGGGCAAAGAACGGCCATACCGCGCCAACGTTGCCCGCCACCCACTCGGCCATGGCTAGTGGCATGGAGAGTAGAGCCGCTCCGTTCACATCGGAATTGATGTAGACCCGTACCATCGGCACCGTGAACACGAGCACCACACCGGCACCCACGAGCACCTTGGTCGACGATCGGAGGGCCTCACCGAGCGCTGGGGCTTGCAGGCGGTGCAGTACTGCCGTAATCAGCACGACGACGAGAAGGACGAATCCGGGCAGGTAGAGCGGCGTAGTCGTCGCTGTGATGCCGGAGCCCAGGATGTCCGCCCAGGAGATTTCGAAGAGACGCAGCATCGTCCCCACGGGGAGTTGTGGCAGCCGGGTCAGGACCAGAAGCACCCCGAGCAGTGCATACGGTGCCCATGCGGATGCGGTCGAGATACCGCGGCCTTCAGGAACATCTGCGAGCTCGTCCTCGAGGCCACTGATCCAGCCGGAGTCCCATGTCGAACGTTCGGGGAAGTCCCAGCGGTCCTTCGGCAGGAGCCACCCCTTTCGGGCCACGCCCACCACGATTACCAACCCGACCGGAGCTCCGAGCAGGGACGGAAACTCCGGGCCGAGAAAGGTGCCGAACAGCACGTAGGGTATCACGAATGCCGCGCCACCGAACAGCGCGAAAGGCACGATCGACAGGCCCTCGGTCCATGAGCGGTTGGCGCCGAAGAAACGTGTGAGCATGACCACCATCCACAGAGGCATCAGTACGCCTGCTATGGCATGGAGAAGGACCACCTTCGAGGTCACTGCTCGCAGATAGTCGAGCATGGTCATGTCCGCGCTGGCGAGTGCTGCGGCAAAAGCCTCACCACCGAGCCCACCCTGGATCCCTACGAGGACCGGCGTCCCCACGGCCCCGAACGTGACTCCGGTGCTCTGGATCATCATCCCGAGCATCACCGCCGCTGCTGCCGGGAAGCCGAGCGCGACGAGGAGGGGTGCTGCGACCGCTGCTGGCGTCCCGAATCCAGCTGCTCCCTCGATGAAGGATCCGAACAGCCACGCCACGATGACCACCTGAACGCGCCGGTCGTCGCTGATACCGTTGAAGGACCGGCGGATCGCGGCTACCCCGCCCGAGCGCTCGAGCGTGTGAAGCAGGAGGATTGCGCCGAAGATGATGAAGAGCAGGTCGAAGGTCAGGAACAAACCCTGGATCGACGCTGCCGCTACCCGCGATACGGTCATCTCCCATGCAAACAGGGCTACCAGGACGGCGGCTGCGTATGCGGCGGGCATCGCATGCTTGGCCGGCACGCGTAGTCCGACGAGAAGGACGCCTCCGAGGGCGATCGGGAAGAGGGCGAGAATCGCCTGCAGGCCCGGGCCCATCAGACGGGTGCCTCCGGTGCATCACAGAGGTCGTTCTGATCGCGGCGCATGTGCTCCGCGAACCACGCACGGCCGCTGTTCGCCTTGAGTTCCTGCAGGAACTTGAACATCGACGTCGTGAAGTACGCCTGAGCCGTCACCTTCATCCTCCGTTCAGGTTGGTCCGGGAGAGGAAGTGACGGGCCGCGACCCGCAGCCACAAGTGCTCCGGCATCGACCAGATCGATCGCAGGAGCGTTAGAGACTACGGGTAGAGGCGCTCTGTACTCCAACCGTCCCCGTCGCGAGTGAAGACAAGGCGGTCGTGCAGGCGGTCCGCTTTGCCTTGCCAGAACTCGATGGTCTGCGGTCGGATTCTGTATCCACCCCAGAATGGCGGAAGCGGGACGTCCTCACCATCGAACCGACTCTTTGCGTCCCGGACTCGCGTCTCCAGGGCTTCGCGATCAGGGAGTGTCTGGCTCTGTTTCGACGCCCAGGCACCCAGTCGACTGCCACGGCCGCGGGTACTGAAGTAGGCGTAGCTCTCCTCTTCGCTGATCCGCTCGACGGATCCGGTCACACGGACCTGCCGCTCCAGCACGGCCCAGTGAAAGCAGAGCGCTGCCTGCGGGTTGGCATCCAACTCATGGGCCTTCCGGCTGCCGTAATTGGTGAAAAAGACGAAGCCGCGCTCGTCGACGGACTTGACGAGCACCATACGGACGGAGGGTGTCCCCTCCGTCGTCGTCGTGGCCAAGGCGACCGCTTCGGGCATGAAGAGTCCCGATTCTTCGGCGGCTTCGAACCAGATCCCGAAGAACTCGATGGGGTCGACGTCCTCCGCGGCCGGGGGAATCCCGACCGTGACGCCTTTACCGAGTGTGAGGACGGTCTTGATCGACGACTTGATCGACATGCGTGGAGGCTGGCGTGCGTGATGAGGGAACCGAGATGTACCCGATCGTAAAGATCCGGTTCACGGTGGGATAGATGTTGACGCTTCTTGCACAACGGTTGAGATTGTATACCCATCCCCCTGGGGGGGGGAAACAAGGCAAGATCATGGCTCAGAAAGACAGCGACGACGTCGTTCGACGGCTGAAGAGTATCGAGGGACATGTGCGTGGCGTGCAGCGCATGGTCGACGAGGGTGCGTACTGCATTGACATCGTGAATCAGGTCGTCGCGATTCAGCGGGCACTCAAGAAGGTGAGCGGCATCATGCTCGACGGTCACCTGCACTCCTGTGTGACCGACGCTGTGCGGGGTCCGGATGCCGAAGCCCGTGAGCAGGTGCTCGGCGAGCTCATGCAGGTCTTCGAGGCATCTGGAAAGGTCTGATGACCGCGCTGAACGCCGTGGTTGTGTCCACCTCATATGGGCTCTTGAACTGGAGGAAACACCGATGAATACGAGAACGGTCGACGTACCCGGCATCAGCTGCGGACACTGCGTCATGACGATCGAGCGTGAGGTGGGTGAGCTCGAAGGCGTTGACTCCGTGAGGGCTGAACAGGAAAGCAAGCGTGTGACAATCTCCTGGGACCCCGAGGCGACCGATTGGGTCGTAATCGAGGAGACAATGAAGGAGATCAACTTTCCCCCCACTGGCTGAGTCGAAGTCCGAAGCAACCAGGGCCCGGCGATGAGTAGCCGACTCGAAGAGCGTGTGATCCCCGTGACGGGGATGACGTGCGCGAACTGTGTCGCGGCGGTCGAACGCACTCTGCGAAAGACGCCCGGCGTCGAAGACGCGACGGTCAACTACGCTTCAGAGCGCGCGACCGTGCGCTTTGATCCCGGTGAGGTCTCGTTCGAAACGATGGCCGAGCGCATCGAGCGCGCGGGGTATGGCGTGGTATGGACCGAGAACGGTGGTGATCTCGACGATGCGGAGGCGGTCGCTCGCGCAGAAGAAATCACGAGCCAGGCGCGGAAGTTCTGGACCGGGGTGGCCTTTGCCGGCCCACTGTTCGTGCTCAGCATGGCCAAGGATTTTGCTCTGCTGGGTACGTGGGCGCACGAGGCGTGGGTAAACTGGGCGATGTTCGCCCTTGCGACCCCGGTCCAGTTCTGGGTTGGGTGGGATTACTACATTGGCGCGTGGACGTCCCTTAGGAATCGTGCCGCGAACATGGATGTGCTGGTCGCGCTCGGGTCCAGTGTCGCATATGGGTGGTCCGTGGTCGTGGCCGTCTCCCTGACGAACCAGGTGGAGACGTTCGGCACCCATGTCTACTTCGAGACTGCGGCTCTGATCATCACGCTGATCAAGCTCGGCAAACTTCTCGAGGTGAAGGCGAAGGGTGAAACGGGTGCGGCGATACGGGAGCTCATGGAGCTGCGGCCCGCGGTCGCGGTTCGAATCACCTCGTCGGGCGAGGAGGCTGTCCCCGTCGAAGAGGTCATGATCGACGATGTGCTTCTCGTGCGCCCCGGTGAACGTGTGCCCGTAGACGGCAGTGTGACGAGCGGCGCGTCCGCCGTCGATGAGAGCATGCTCACGGGCGAAAGTCTGCCGATCGACAAGGCGGTCGGATCTCGTATCACCGGGGGGACCGTGAACCTCACGGGCGCGTTCCGCATGAAAGCCGAGCGGGTAGGAGCGGAGACGGCGCTCGCGCAGGTCGTACGCATGGTCCAGGAGGCTCAGGGCTCTAAGGCGCCCATCCAGCGCCTGGCCGATCGTGTCGCCAGCGTTTTCGTGCCGACTGTGATCGCGATCTCCCTGCTCACGTGCGCGGTCTGGTGGTTTGCGACGGATGCCGGGTTCACCGAGTCGCTTGTGCGGCTCGTCGCGGTTCTGGTGATTGCGTGCCCCTGCGCCCTCGGCCTGGCGACACCTACTGCGGTGATGGCCGGGACAGGTCGGGCTGCCGGGCGAGGGATCCTGTTCCGCAGTTCGGAAGCCCTCGAGCGTGCTCGGGATCTCTCCGTGATCGTACTCGACAAGACGGGCACCATCACACGTGGCCAGCCTGCGGTTCGGAGTGTCTCGGAGAACTCGTCCGGTGCCGGACTCCCTGCGGACGAACTCCTGCAACTGGCGGCCTCTGTGGAGGGGTTGAGCGAGCATCCGATCGCGCGGGCAGTGGTCGAGGAGGTGGAGGCGCGTGGCCTCCGGCTGTCCGGCGTCGAGGCGTTTGCGACCGAGCCGGGCCAGGGGGTCCGGGGCCGCGTCGCCGGTCGGGACATCGCGGTAGGGACCTCCTCGTACATGTCGAATCTCGGTATCGAGTCTTCCTCGATCTGGTCGAGTCGAGCAGCCGAGATCGAGAAGTCAGCGCAAACACCACTCTGGGTCGGGGTCGACGGTCAGGTTATGGGGCTCATCGGCGTAGCGGACGCCGTAAAGGAGGGGGCTGCCCAGGCAGTGGCAGTCCTGCGAGGTCGGGGACTGCGCGTGGTCATGCTGACCGGCGACCGGGAATCGGTGGCCCGGGTTATCGCTGATGAGGTGGGCGTGGACGAAGTGCGCGCCGAAGTGCTCCCGGGAGAGAAAGCAGACGTCGTACGCGCGCTTCAGGATGAGACGGATGGGGCGGTGGCGATGGTCGGGGACGGCATCAACGATGCCCCGGCACTCGCACGCGCGGACGTCGGGATCGCCATCGGCACCGGGACGGACGTCGCCATGGAGACCGCGGATGTGGTGCTCATGCGGGGTGACCTTCGAGCCGTGCCCGAGGCGCTGGCCCTGAGCGCTCGTACCATGCGGACGATCGAGCAGAACCTTTTCTGGGCGTTCTTCTATAACACAGCCTTGATTCCTGTCGCTGCCGGTGCGCTCTACTCGCTGACGTTTCTCCCCATGATGCTGCGGGCACTGCACCCGATCCTGGCGGCGGTCGCGATGGCCTTTTCGTCGATCAGTGTCGTAGGCAACTCACTGCGCCTGAGGCGCGTTCGAATCCCCGAGACAGAAACTCCCGAGACCGTACGCGCGTAGGAGCCCCCATGGTTACGATCGTCCGAAGAATCGTCCGGCTCGTTCTTAGCTGGATTCTGAGCAGGATCTAGCTCGACTCGTCCGCTGCCACCTGGGTCAGGGTGTTGCGCAGGCGTTCCGGCAGGACTCGGTAGACGCCTCGGGCGACGATTTTCGAGCCACGTTCCGCACCTCCGTTAGAGCCTTGGACGTTGGCGCTGCAGAGGCGGGTCACCCAACTCGAGGGATCCCGCACGTCAGGACGGATTGCTCTTCGTGGAGCGAACACCGAGTGTGAAGGCGGCGCAGGCGAGCAGGACTATCGCCGCGGTGCCGGAGAGAGCCCAGTCCAGTCCGAAGCGATCCGCGGCGAGGCCGGTGCCGAGCGCACCTGCCGCATAGCCCGAGTCGCGCCACAGTCGATACACGCCCAGTGCGGAGGCTCTCGAGTGCGTTTCGGCGTTGTCGGATACAAAGGCGAGAAGGACCGGATAGACCATCCCGGTACCCGTGCCGACGACGAGTGCAGCGGCGATATAGACCGGTAGAGACCCCCCCAGGACGAAGAGCGCTACCCCGACGCCCTGGGCAGCCAGCCCGCTGGAGATCAGCCCTGATCTCCCGATCCGGTCCGAGAGAGGTCCGAACAGCAGCTGGCTGCTTGCCCACACCAGTGGATATGTCCCAACCACGAGCCCGACCTCGGCGACGCCGAGTCCTTCTGCTACCAGAATCAGAGGCAGCAGCCCCCACAGGGCTCCGTCCTTCAGGTTCGTGGCGAGACCCGCGAGGCTGGCGGAGGAAAGGTGCCGGTTCGACCATGTGCCTTGCGCGAGTGCCTGCCCCATCGACACAGGTGGCCCGCTGCCCGGTCGGCCGACAGACGGCCGTGTATCGCGCGCCATGAGCGAGAGTCCCAAGCCCATCAGCGCGATCATGGTGCCGAAGGCGAATGGCGCCGGCCGGAGACCGTACAGGCTGGCGAGTACTCCCGTCACGGTGGCCGTCAGGGCCATCCCGGCGTAGCCGGCGAACTCATTCCATCCGATGACCAGGCCGAATGTCCTGGGTGTGGCCAGGTCGACCTTCATCACGACGGTCATCGACCATGTAAGTGCCTGGTTTACGCCCAAAAGGACGTTGGCTGCCAGGATCCACGACCACGAAGGCGCCCAGATCAGGATGATGGGAACCGGGATGCCGACGAGCCATCCCACAACAAGGAGGCGCTTACGACCTATGCGCTCCGCGAGCGTACCCGCAAAGAAGTTCACGCCGGCCTTCGTTACGCCGAACGTCGCGATGAACGCCAGGATGGCGGCCTTCGATGCGATCCCGAAGTCGACCTCGGCCAGCAGTGGGAGAACAGTACGCTCGATCCCGACCATCCCGCCGACGAAGGCATTGATGACGACGAGGTGGAGAATCCTTCCTCGGTCGAGCTCGTGTCTCATGCCTTCCTCTTCGCGCTGACCTGCGGCTCACACAAATACGAAGCCCCACCGCCGGTGATCCCGGCGGCGGGGCGATCCGAACGGACCCGCAGTTCGACTAGATCCAGCCTTTGCGGCGGAAGTCCTTGATCGTCGACGCCCACTGATCCATCTCGTTCGGCAGTCCGAACGAGAGGCGGTTGTGATCCAGCATCGGCGGGAAGTTGCGACCGACGAGCAGACCGTTATCGGCCATGCGGTTCCGGTACGTCTCCAGATCCCCGTTGATCTTGTGCATGATGAAGTTCGTGTTTGTCGGCAGATACTCGAGGCCGAGCTCGTCGAGCGTCGTATGGACGATCGCCTTCGCTTCCTCGTTGACCGCGATCGAACGCTCGACGATGCCTTCGTCTTGCAGCGATGCGATGGCCGCGGCGCCGGCAAGAACATTCGGGCTGTTCTGCACCGAGTGCTCCTGCAACCGTCCCGTCGTCGTCTCGTGCGTCACCGAATATCCAACTCGCAGACCAGCCATCCCGAAGATCTTCGAGAAGGTTCTGATCACGACCACATTGGGCTTTTCCTCGATCCACTTGAGGCTGTCCCAGTACCGGTCGTCCGTCACGTACTCGAGGTACGCTTCATCCATCAGGAACGTCGTGGTCTCGGGCGCCTCAGCGATCCACGCATCGATGTCCGCCGAGGCGGTAATCGTTCCCGTCGGGTTGTTCGGGTTGCAGAAGTAGACCACAGAAGGCCGCTTCATCGACAGCTCGTGCATCTGCTGCACATCATGCTGAAGGTCCGCCATGAGCGGCACCGTGTGCACTTCGAACGGCATGGTATCCTGATAATCCATGACGTCTTCGAAGGTTGGCGCCGCCGCGATGAGCGGAGTATTCGGTCCCTGGAACGCTTGGGTGCAGATCTGCAGGATCTCGGTGGAGCCGAAGCCCAGCGTGATGTTCTCGGGCTTCACGCTCAGGTAGTTGGCGAGCGCCGCAATGAGTTCCTGGCGTCGACCTCCGTACCGGTTCGACTCGACGATCGCTTCGATGATCGCCTCTCGTGCAGCCGGGGATACGCCGAGCGGATTCTCATTCGAGCTCAGGCGGATGTCGCCGTTGGCGAGCCGTTTGCCGGGCGTTTGGTCGAGGAGCGCTCCGAGCACGCCTCCGGAAGCGGTGAATCCGGCAAGCCCTGCGGCCATTCCGGAGGTGACGAAACCTCGACGATCCATGGATCCTCCTGCGTGGGGTATGATGAGCGTCAATCTGCGGACGGGGCGCCAGACACGAAAGGGCCGGCGCGGGACCTAGGGATCCCAGCGCCGGCCCCCGTGAGCCTCGTCTTCCTGCGACCGCTTGCGGTCAGGTCGCCTCGGTGGCGACCGACTCCATGAGCGTGAGCGGCTCACCCTCGCTACGCGCGATGACGGCGGAGCAGGTGATGTCGCCCGTCACGTTCACGGACGTGCGGATCATGTCCAGGATCCGATCGACGCCCAGGATCAGAGCGATCCCGGCCTGCACGTGCTCACCCATCCCAACCGAATTGAGTACGATGATCAGCGTGATGATCCCGGCTGACGGAACCCCTGCGGCACCCACCGACGCCAGCGTGGCCGTCAGTACAATGACGAGCTGGTCGGCGAGGGCGAGATCCACACCGTAGATCTGGGCGATGAACATGACCGCGACGGCCTGATAGAGCGCGGTTCCGTCCATGTTGATGGTCGCGCCCAGTGGGAGCACGAACGAGGCGACTTCGTTCGACACGCCGACCTTGTCCTCCGCGGTCTCGATCGTGAGCGGGAGGGTCGCGTTCGACGATGAAGTCGAAAAAGCGAGGAGAGGGGCCGCGGCGATGCGTGGGTAGAACTTGGCCGGGCTCAAGCCTGCCAGGAAGCGAACGATCAGTCCGTATGTGCCGAACGCGTGCAGCATCAGGCCGGCGACCACCACGAGTGTGTACGCGAGCAGACTCTGTAACAGGTCGAATCCGAAGTTCGCGACGACGGATCCGATCAGGACGAAGACCGCATAGGGTGCGAGCTCCATGATCCAGTTGATCAGAACCATGGACGCGTCGTTGATCCCGTGAAAGAAAGTCAGGACGCTGTCTCTTCGCTCCGGTGCAATGACCGTCAGTGCCGCTCCAAAGCAAATCGTGAAGAAGATCAGCGGGAGCAGATCCATGTTTGCCGCGGCCTGCACCGGATTTCGGGGGATGACGCGCAGGAGCGTGTCTTTCCATCCCGGTGCGTTTTCAGCGATGTCCATCCGGTCGGCGGCGTCACCTCCGTACCGTTCGGTCAACTCGACTCGCGTTTCTTCAGTTACGCCGGAGCCTGGGGCCAGAACGTTCGCCAGTCCAAGACCAATCGTCACCGCGATTGCGGTGGTGATCATGTAATACCCGAGCGTCTTCCCGCCGATGCGGCCGAGCTTGGCAAGGTCACCGAGCGAGGCCGTGCCGACGAGCAAACTCGCGACGACCAGCGGGATCACGATCATCGTGATCAGGTTGATGAAGGCCGTCCCCAGAATCTCGATTTCGCTGAAGATGTTCTGGAGGATGACGATCTCGCCGAGGTTTGCGACGGCGCCGAATACGGCCCCTGCAACGAGCCCGATCAGGATCTTTGTGTACAGCTGCATGGACGTCCTTTCGTTCGTGTCCCTCTGAACCGGTGCCGATTCTAGGATGTCAGCGTGCCGGGCGCACCTCGGCGCGTTCGATCACCCCACCTTCAACGACCCGGTCGACAACGTCGAGCCCTTCGATGACAGTGCCCACGATCGTGTATTGATGATCGAGACGGGCGTTGTCGAGCAGGTTCACGAAGATCTGACCGTCGCCCGTATCATGGCCGCGCGTCGAGATCCCAACGGTGCCCCTCCAATGGTGCATCCCGACTTCGTCACGACTGAAGGGGCCGTCCCCGTAGTACTCGTTGGCGTTCGGGCTTCCCCCTTGAATCACGAAGTTGGGTGCCCATCGATGGAAGGTGAGCCCGTTGAAGTAGCCTTCGCGAACCTGTCGGAAGAATCGCCACGTGTTCGTTGTCGATACGTAGGGGTGCAGTTCGATGTGAATCTCTCCGAGACCCCGCATGTGGAGAACGACGATGCTACCCGCCATCTCCTTGAGGTCGTTCGGCGTGGGGAGCGCTAGTGGGCTCGCAGGGACCGGGGTGGGGAAGTACGGCCGTCCGTTCCACCCCTGGAGGACCTGGGCAACGTCCTGAGCGACGAGAGGATCGTAGTCCGAGAGGTATGGAATCATACGCTCGGACAGTGTGCCGTCGCCGAGTTCCCCGAGGCGCGTGAGAAGGGCTCTTCGTGCGTCTCGGAAGGTGTCGCGCCGATCCGTGGACATTTGATCGAGGGCGTCCATCAAGGCGACGCCGGTCCCTTCCAGGGGTGAACCCGCCAGCGCGGAAGACGCGGTCATCACCAGCTGTGGGTCGGGGATCCTGAGCTGCTCGATGGCCTCTCGATCGGCGGCTCGACCGTCGAGCCTTGTGAGTCCCCTCAACGCTTCCGTACGTACGTTCGGAGCCGGGTCCTGGAGGAGACTCCGGAGGACGTCGCGGTCGCCTACGATGCCGGCAGCGCGCGCAGCGTATGCGCGGACGAAGAGGTTCGGGTACTCCGCATGCGCTGGCAACAGGTTGGCCGCGACAGCCGGTGCGATCCCTGCAAGCGCCACGAGCGCATGTGATGCCGGCTGCCACGAGACCGGGTCGAGCTGGTTCGGCGCGGCAGCGGCCGAGAGGACGTTCTGCTGGGTACCCACGTCTGGGCATGGCTCCGCCAATCCGTCGATGGCGAGAACTCGGAGTGAGGTCGGCGCGGAAGCACCGTCGCGGGGCACGCGTGCCCCGTCGATCAGGTATCGGCACGTCTCCGGGGTACGAGGCTGACTCGCGATGAAGCGAAGCCCTTCGATCTGCGCGAGCACATCCCTGCTGAACATGGCCATGCGCAGACCCTGGCGGTGCCACACCGGATCCAGTGCCCCGATTCCGCGCGTGCCCGCGGCTTTCACGACTGAACTCTCATCTCGAACAGCGATGCGGATGCGCTCGCGATCCAGGATCCCTGCGGTGGTGAGCATCCCGATCGACAGCGCACGGACCCTGTGCTGGCGCGTGCGCGTGCGCGTGCCGTCCTGATACAGGCGGAGTTCGTCGAGTCTTCGAGCGACTCGGCCCGACACGATGGCGGCACCGGTCGACCGGGACAGCGCGGCGAGCCCCAGCGCTACGCCCTCCATCACGACACCCGGTGCATCCGCGCCGTGGGCGTAGCTCATCTCGATCAGGGTTTCCGCAACGTGGTCGGCGTCTTCGTCATCGAGCGCCAGTCGGCCGATGGAAGCCGCAACCGAAGCGCGCGCAGCGGCATCGTGCTCGATCTCGACTCGAGCGAGCAGTGGGGATAAGGCGTTTTCCCCACCTGTGCCGAAGTACGCTTGCGCGAGTGCGTTGGCGGCTTCTGCCCGTACCTCTGGAGCCGGGTCCGACAGGGCTGCCTCGATCGAAGGTGCCAGCTCTGGGTTCTCGAGGCGTCCGAGTGCACGTACGGCCGCCAGCCGCAGGAATCGATTCTCGGACTCGGCGTGAGACAGGAGGACTCGGAGTGCGGCTCCTCCCGTGGGACGTGCTACCTCAGCCGCGACGAGGTCGAGATAGGCCGCGTTCACCCGAGCAGACCCGTTGGCATCTGGAGGCGCACACGATGCCGTTGCTACGAGCACCAGAAGCCCGAGCTTGGGATATGGAGACAGTCGTTTCATGCCGAAACAGTAGGTGTCGCGTGGCCACTGTGGTACCCGTAGGCATGGACCGGGACCATGCCCGAGAAGAGTGGCGCCAGGCCGTTCCAGACGTTCATTGGAGACCGATCAGGCTCGACGACGAGTGCAACGACGAGACCCAGGTGCCCGGCCCATACGGGCGACGTTGCGGCCACCCAACGTTGAGAGGGTTCGAGCGGTCTCGGGACCCGTTCTGTCCGGGAGGTCATGATGCGGTGGCCTCCCGGTCCGTGCGGTCAGGGGCGTCTCTCAGAATGGCGCTCACCCATCGATCTGCGGGTCCGACAAGCCGGTCGTGCAGGTCACGGAAGACGGCTGATGCGGCGTCACCTGCCCAGGGGTCCGGAAGAAGTGCACGCGGCAGGAAGGGGTCCTCCAGTGAGAAGCGTCGGAACTCGTGGATCAGTTCGAAACGGAGGGCGAAGGCGCGAGCGTCGTTGTGATCCGGGGCTCGGGAGTCGTCCATCTCTCGGGCTGCTTCGGTCCACCGTTGCGCGAAATCACGGTAGCTTCGATGCAGAGCCCCCAGGTCCCAGCATCGGTCGACGAGTTCGTGGTTCGTCAGCGTCCCCACCGGACTTGCCTGAAAGCAAAGGAGGTGATTCCCGAGGCCGAGTTGTACGGACAAGTCACGAACGTCGGCCTGGACGTCACGGGATGAGATCCAGAGGCCGTTTCCGATCGATCCGAACCCGAGCCAGGCAAGGCGGTCTCGGAGGCGATCTCGTGCGCTCCTGGCGTCCTGGGGTATCGAATAGGCGAGCAGAAACCACGCTCCGTCCCAGTCGCGATCCCAAGACGGATCGTAGATGCGTGCTTGCCCTTCCTCGAGAAGAGAGCGACCTCGCTCGGTCAGCGCATAGAAGGAGCTTCGGCCACTCCGCTCCGAGGCGAGCCAACCCTTCTTCGCCATGCGTGAGAGGACGGTGCGCACACCTCCTTCCGTGAGACCAAACGGTTCGAGTAGCGCGATGAGACTTCCGACCCAGACCGAATCGGAGCGTTCGAGGAGGTACTCGCCGAAGAGCGTAAAGACGAGGTCCTGAGGCCGCTGTCCGCGCATCGGGTCAGTGGTTCACGGCTGTGGGCAGGACTCCGAATCGACGAGTGATCCACTCCGACACCACGGACAGGGCCTCCACGTTGAAGGTCTCTTCGATCGATTGGTATTCGGTCGGAGAGCCGGTTCCCGCCTGCTGAAACAGGTGGTTGAGACCGGGCATGACCCGAACGGTGGCGTCGTCGTTTCCGCCGCGCACGAGGGCGGCACGCACCTCCTCGGAGCTCTGCTCGGGCGGCACCTGGAGGTCTTTGGCACCGAAGAGGGCGAGCACCGGCACGTTCGTTCGTTCGAGGGCAGGGCGGGGATCGTACGTCATGAAATAGCGGAACCAGGTCGAGTTCATCTGCTCGATCGTTCGCCCCTTGGACTCCTCGCTCAATTGTGCGGCGAGGGCTTCCTGAACGAGGGGAGAAGTCGACGCGGCGAGCTCGTCGATGGCGGCGTTCATCCGCTCTGCGGCTTCCTGCTGGTCGGGCGTATCGGATGCGATCGCGGCCAGCCGAGTCTGGAGGGTCGCGTTGAACTCGGAGATCTCGGGTGGCACACCCGCCGCCTCGTTGATCAGGCGCCCCTGCTCGACGAGCACCTCGAGTCCTGTGACGCCTGGGCCTGCGAGCATCACAACGTAATCGACGGCCTCCGAGCGACTGGCTGCGAGAGGTCCTACCAGCCCTCCCTCGGAGTGCCCCACGATACCGATCGCGTCGGGAGCGACCCGATTGTCCTCCATCAGATAGTGGATCGCAGCGAGCGCGTCGTCTGCGAAATCAGCGGACGTCGCGGCCGAGAAGTCGCCCGTGGACGCTCCGACACCTCGATCGTCGTAGCGAAGCACAGCGATTCCGTTCCGGGTGAGGTGGTCGGCGAGGACGAGGAAGGGCTTGTGGCCCAGAAGGGACTCGTCGCGATCCTGTGGGCCGGACCCGCTCACAAGCACTGCGGCCGGAAAAGGGCCAGATCCGTGCGGTATCGTCAGAGTACCTGCAAGCGTAACCCCGGCGTGCTCGTTCGCGAACGAGACGTCGATGGCCTCATAGGGGAAAGGCCTCCTGGGCTCTTGCGGACGGGTAGGCGGGGGGGCTGGCTCCCCTCGGGAAAGGTCCATCGGGATGTTCTGGCCCGCCTGGGTGAATGTGCCGGTGATCGTTCCGCCGTCTTCACTCAGCGCACCTTCGTACGAGCCGCCTCCGGGGACCGGGAACGTCAGAGACAGCGTGCGCCCGTCGAAATCCACGGTGGTGAGTGGAATGCCGGTGGCGCCCTGAGCGGGCACGTCCATCGTACCGATCAGGGCGTCGTCCGCCCCGACCTGCAGGTTGTAGACGATTTCGATTTGTTGAGCGCCGGCGGTGAGCATACCGCTCCAACGTCCCGTGAGATCGACCGTCTCCTGCGCCGGGGCTCCTGGCGCCCCAACTGCGAATGCGGTCATCGGCATCAGTAGCCACCTCCTCCACGTGCATCGGTGTCCCATCAGATCAGCCTCCTCGGCTCGGTTGGTATCCGGCCAGTCGGCCGCCCCCAACGTATGGGGAGGCGATGCGGATTTCCTTCATGTTGCGGCCGTGTACGTGGGGATTGTCGAACGCCTGACGTCTACGCGAAAGCCCCGTCGACTCGGTAGGCCGACGGGGCTTAATGCTCGCGACGCAGTCGGTGCGCTCAGATGGTCTCCAACACGT
Organism: Gemmatimonadota bacterium; assembly: GCA_028873595.1. Classification (GTDB taxonomy): domain Bacteria; phylum Gemmatimonadota; class Gemmatimonadetes; order Longimicrobiales; family Gaopeijiaceae; genus UBA2589. The sequence goes on from JAPPOV010000033.1 coordinate 300,405, forward strand.
GGAACACTTCGGTTCCGTTCTTGAACCAGTGCTCCCGAAAGGGCTGAGGTGGCACTTCATGGTGAAAGAGGTCGGCCGTGATCGGGTGAGGGAAGAGCGTCATTCGCCCTCCCTCGTTCTCGTGCACCGTGTAGTCACCACTGATCTGCAGCGTGGTCCGAAGCCGCTCCTCCCCGTTCATCATGAAGCCCTGCAGCAGGTGCGTTGTGGTCTCCCAGTCACCCTGCGTGACGCTCAGGTCGAGGATCGGCTGCTCAGCTCCAAACACGCGGATCCGAATCTGCTCGTCCGTCTCGATGAACTGCGCATCGATCGACTGTTCATGGTATGGGAAGTGGAAGCGGTCGGCTTTGATGCGTCGCGCCTCTTCCGATGAGGTTGCGGCCAGGAAGGGGTAGAAGCCTGCCTTCGCGTGCTGTCCCCACTGCGCGACCATCGGCGGTACGATGACCGAGAACATGATTTCCGTGTACGGGCCGACCACCGAATCATCGAAAATAAAGGCCGTGACCGACAGAACACTCCGCTGGTGGGTGACCTCGATCGGCTCCAGATGCTCAGGCAGGAGCGCCCGAGCATCGGAGGTCGCCATGTCGAAAAAGGCGCTGACTCCGGTGTGAAAACGGTAGCTGCCGACTACGGGCATATGTCATAGCGTCGAAGGACCTTGATGATCTTTTCTGCGCCTTCTTCCAGATCTTCCCGCGTGTGGGCGGCGGAGATCGACATACGGAAGCGTGACTTGTGCTTCCCGACCGCGGGGTACTTCACGGGATTGATGAAGACTCCCTCCTGGAAAATCTCTTCACCCATCTCAAAGACGCGCGCGTCGTCCCGAACCATGATCGGGATCACCTGGGAAGTCGAGTCACCCATCGGGACCTGAGCGTCGCCGAGGAGCTTCTGCATGTACGCGACATTGTCGAAGAGCTGCGTACGGAGTTCTGGCTCGTTACGTGCCAGCTCGAGTGCCTTACGCAGACCGGCTACGACGACTGGTGACAGGGCGCACGAAAAGAATCGCGAGCGGGAGAAGCCGCGCAGGTAGTTGATGAGCTGAGCGGATCCGGCGATGTAGCCGCCCTGACCGCCGAGGCTCTTGGAAAACGTCCCGAGGTGGATGTCGATGGCATCATCGAAGCCCTGATCTTCGACGACACCCTTTCCGGACTCACCGAAGACGAAGGCGGAGTGAGCTTCGTCGATCATCAACCGAGCACCGTGCTTCTGGCATACCTCGACCAGTTCGGCCAGCGGCGGCGTGTCACCGTCCATCGAGTAGACCCCCTCGACGATGACGAGCTTCTTGCCGTCGAAGCCTTTGAGCTTGCGATCCAGGTCATCGGCGCGGTTGTGTCGGAAAAAGCGGGATTTCGCCTTCGACAGAATCATGCCGTCGACAATGCTGGCATGTGCGTACTGATCGGCGACGATGAGGTCACCCGAACGCATCAGTCCAGCGATCGTGCCTACATTCGCACTGTACCCGGTCGGAAAGATCATGGCCGCTTCGGTGCCCTTGAAGTCGGCGACCTCCTCGGCGAACTGGCGGTGCAGAGCGGTCGTGCCACTCAGGATCGGTGATCCTGAGGAGCCGCCGCCATAAAGGTCAGCAGCGTCCTTGATCGCCTGCTTCACCTCGTCACGGTACGACAGTCCGAGATAGTTGTAGGAGGCGAAGTTCACGAGGTTGCGCCGAAGTTCGCCGGTCTTCGTGTCCTCGACGTCGACACGCGTACCCGGTGCCGAATGCAGTGGCAGTTCGTACAGGTAGTACCCGGCCGGCTTGACCTCGCGCCACCAGTCATCGAAGGGTTCGAGCAGCGCAAAAGCGTCGGACCCGGCACCGAAGTAGAAGTTGGTGTAGTCGTACTCCATCGCGCCGGGGGTGGATGGCGCGGAGGTCTCCGTGCCGTCACTCATGTCGACGCGGCGCGCGGTGGGACGTGAGTCCACATCCTTCGTGCTCTTGGACATATCGATTACCGATTTGATACAAAGGCTTTTTGCGGGAACCCTAAATCTTCCGAAGAAGCCCTGACACAGCAAGGAGAAAATCGTGCTCGACGAATGGTTGAGACGGGTCCGTTCATGGGCCCCGCCAAAGACGTTTACGTCCGTGCATACGATCGATGCACATACCGAAGGAGAGCCGCTCAGAGTCATCTTCTCCGGCTTTTCCGACCTCGAGGGGGAGACGGTTCTCGAGCGTCGCCGCTGGGCCCGCGACCAGCGAGATCATGTACGACGTGCGCTCATGTGGGAGCCTCGCGGTCACCCGGACATGTACGGGTGCATCGTGATGCCTCCGGTGACCCCCGAGGCCGACCTCTCCGTGTTGTTCACCCACAACGAAGGCTTCAGCACGATGTGCGGTCACGGCATCATCGGTGTCGCTACGGTGCTCGTCGAGTGCGGGCTGCTGGAGTCCGGAGGCGAGGATGTCGAGATCGGCATCGATACGCCCGCCGGCTTTGTGCGCGCGCACGTTGAGGTTGCGGCGGATGGGAGCGTCCTCCGGGTTCGCTTCGAGAACGTCCCGTCGTTCGCTGAGCGGCTCGACGCGACGGTCGACGTCGCCGGCGTGGGGGAGGTCCGCTACGACCTCGGGTTCGGGGGGGCATACTACGCCTACGTCGACGCTGCGGAGCTCGACGTTGCCCTCGTTCCTGGGGAAGGAGCACGGTTGATCGACCTCGGACGTCGGATCAAGCGTGCCGTTCAGGACGTCGATCCACCCGAACATCCGGATGATCAGGACTTGAGCTTCGTGTACGGAACGATCTTCGTGGGTCCGCCGCACGAGGAAGGGAATCACTCGAGAAACGTCTGCGTCTTTGCGGACGGCGAAGTGGACCGCTGCCCGACGGGTACAGGCGTCAGCGGGCGCCTGGCGATCCACCATGCCAGGGGTGAGATCGGAGTCGGTGAATCCGTCCGGATCGAGAGCATACTGGGAACGTGCTTCGATACAAGGATCCTCGCCGAAGTTGCGGCCGGTGACCGGACGTCGATCCTGCCGGAAGTGGCCGGTCGCGCGTGGATCACCGGGCGGCATGAATTCCTTATCGCTTCGGACGACCCGCTCCGGGACGGGTTTCTGGTGCGATAGCCGGGTCCTGTCGTGATCCGTTCGACGGCTGAGCCGGATCAGCTGACGCTGTGGATGTGCTTCGGTTCGGGTAGCGTCACGACCTCGGCGAAGGCCGGCGATTGGGCGGAAAGGATACCCTGCGAGCACCTGCGAATCTCGCCACGCTTCAATGCGGTCGGCGTCCGTGATGAGGTGCGAACGGAAACTCGGAGCCGTAGTCTGAGTCTGTTCATATCGACCGTGACCTCACGTTGGAGTACTGCCATGAGCAAGCCCCAGTCGGCCGAAAGCCATGCGAAGATGGTGCCGTTGTACCATTACGTGACCTTCGGCTTGATCTTCATTCCCACGATTTACTTTCTATACCTCACGTTCAAGGCCCCTTCGGTACAGGCGCTCATGACGGCTGCCTTCGGGGTGGGGGTGATCCTCGCGACATTCTTTGCCCGCGTCTTTCCGCTCGGCGTTCAGGACCGCGTGATCCGCCTCGAGGAGCGGATGCGACTCACTCGAGTGCTTCCGGTCGAGATGCACGAAAGCATCGATTCGATATCGACCGCTCATTTGATCGGACTCCGCTTCGCGCCTGACGATGAGCTTGAAGATCTCGTACGGCGTGTGCAGAGCGGCGACCTGGCGGACCGAAAGGCGGTGAAGATGGCGATCAAGAACTGGCGGGCGGACCATCAGCGAATCTGATGCTGCGGTGACCGCACCGCCGGCGGTCCTTCTTCATGGGTTCACCGGGTCGTCCCGTTCCTGGGGTGACCCGGTCCTTCAGGGTTTACGGTCGGCCGGTGTGGAACCGATTCCCCTTGATATGCCCGGTCATGGGGGGCGTGCCGAGGTCTCGGTCGACGGGGTGACGCTCAGCGATGCGCTGGCTGTCGTCGACGAGGCGACGGCGCACCTCGATCACTTTGATCTTGTCGGTTACTCCATGGGAGGGCGGATCGCGCTGCACGTCGCGCTTGAGCGACCTCACCGCGTGCGGCGCCTTGTGCTGGAATCCGCATCCCCCGGGTTGAATGACCTGGCGGAGCGTGCGCATCGACGATCTGCCGACGACGCGCTTGCCGATCGGATCGAACAGGACGGAGTGGAGGCGTTCGTCGAGTACTGGATGACGCTCCCACTCTTCGAGTCTCAGCGTGCGCTTTCGGCCGAGACGACCGCGCGCTTGCATCGTCTGCGCCTGGAGAACCGGGCATCCGGCCTGGCGGCCGCGCTCCGAGGTCTTGGCACAGGTGTGCTTCCGGGGTTGTGGGATCGGCTCGGTGACCTTCCGTGTCCGTTGCTCCTGATCGTCGGTGCCCTGGATCGCAAGTTCCTGCATATAGCCAGAGAGATGGTGTCGGACGTGCCGGACGTGCGCCTGACCGAGGTGGTGGGGGCGGGGCACACCGTACACGTGGAGACTCCCCGGGCATGGTTGGACGCGGTTGGCTCGTTTCTTCGCGACCAGATCTCGTGATTCACCAAGAGATGCCTCAAGAGAGCTGCAGGCCGAGGATTCGGGCGAAGCTGAGGCCCGTCCGGGGGTGACTGCGCGCAGGGGGTGAACGATTCGGGTTGGAAACCAGCGCCGAAGTTCGGAGTGCGTTCGCGCAGGGGACACGTCGGATCTATTGGGTCACCGCCATGATTCCTGTTGTCTCGACGACACTACTGACACGGGTGCCCGAACTGCCGCTGCGAACGACGCATGACGGTGCACCGGACCCTTCGGACGAAATGACGGACACGGACGAAGGCTGACCCGCCTTCTCAAGCTGCGTCATACGGTTCCTTGGGGCGTACGGAAGAATTCCCTGGCCGAATTCTTGCTCTATCCGCAGCTTGAGTTAGCTCAGTTGGGGCGACGTACAGGGGGAGTCCGAGAGATGGTGAAGAAGCTGATCATGTGGCTCTTCGTGGCGCTGGCTGTCGCGATGGCGGTGCCGAGTACACGAGTAGCGATCGAGGCTCGGGCGATTCAACCGGTCATGGACAACATCGGTGAACGGATCGTACCGGGTCGACTCGAGGCAATGGCCAATCAACTCGACGCGCGCCTCCGGCGTGCCGAGGGGCTGCCCGCAGGTTTCGAGGGGTGGCTTCGCCGGGACTACACGAGTTCGGAGCTGGATCCCTGGGATAACGTGTATTTCCTGGAGACCGGTCGCCGAAGCTACACGGTTGGCTCCATGGGGCCCGATGGTGTCCAGGGAACGGAGGACGACATCACCGTTGAACGACCGCTGCAGGGCGGGAGTCGCTAACGTTCCAGGATCGTTACGTCGAGTCTCGAGATGTGCAGGTTCAGGCCGTGGTTCACCCTGAAGCCGTACGTGCCGTCGACCCCGACGTCTGTACGTGACATCTCCTCGACACGGTCACCGTTTACGTGGAATCGAACCCGATCGCCTACTGCTTCGATCATGAGGACGTTCTTTACGGAGGTGTCGTCTCCACGGTCTGAGTAGGAGAGGATCGAGTTGTGGCCGGTCCATGGTTGGACAGTTGGCGCTTCGGCGCCCTCGCGACGCTTGATGATGTACTGCCCACCGTTGCGAATCAGGAAGTACGTGTACCTCTGGCCGGCGCCCTGCAGGTCGCTTCCACCCAGGAAGATGCCGAAGGCCTCGCGCCGCTGCCCGGGATCGAAAAGGAAGACTTCCATCTCGATTCGGAAGTCACCAGAGGCTGTATTGTCGGGATGATAGAAGATTCCCGCCGGGCCGGTCGTAACGTGCCAACCGGGGGGCATCCCGACGAACATGTCGAGATCAGCTTCCGATGCATCCGCATGGTCGAAACGAGTCATCCAGCCTTCGGGCCGCTCCAGGTCCTGAGCCTGGACGATTTGAGGACTCGCGACGAGCGTGACGAGGGACGAGGCGGTCAGAATGGTACGGCGCAGCATCGAAGGCTCCTGGCCGGAAGCGATGGGATGTGGCGAAGCTCGGAAGGCCGGAGCAGAGTGTCAATTTCCTGCGCCTGCCCGAAAGGGTGTGCTCCTCTTCTCACCTCGATACGTTGAGCGCGTACGCCATGACCATCGATGGGGGACCGGCTGAAGATCACGGACGGCGAGTCGGCCAGTGGGTCGGTCCAGTTGACCACCGTATCGTATTCGGCCGGGGCGATGGGCGAGTTCCCGTTCTCCGTTCCAGCTGTCGCCACGCTCGAGACGCTCGACCTCGACGCGCCGGTGAGCGTCTTTGTCGGAGAGAACGGTTCGGGAAAATCTACGCTCATGGAGGGACTCGCGATCGCATGCGATCTTCCCGCTGTCGGCTCCGCACGGCCTGCGGCAGACCCGACGCTCGTGCCTCAGCGACACCTCGCGAGACGGCTCCGTTTGACGTGGCGCTATCGCTCCCATCGAGGATTCTTTCTTCGTGCCGAGGACTTCTTCGGCTTTCAGAAGAGTCTGGCGGTGCAGCGTGCGGAGCACGAGAAGGAGATGGCACGCATTGATGTCGAACTCGCGCACTCCTCCGAATACGCTCGGACTCTGGCCAAGGGACCACATCGCGCGTCCGTCGGGGCGATCGAAGACCGCTACGGTCGTGACCCGGACGCGCGGTCACATGGTGAGGCGTTCCTGGACCTGTTCACGCAGCGACTGGTGCCGCACGGCCTTTTCCTGTTGGACGAGCCGGAGGCGGCCCTCTCACCGCAGAGTCAGCTCGGGTTCGTCGCCATGATTCGAGACGCGCTGGATCGGGGCGGCCAGTTCGTGATTGCGACGCACTCACCTATTCTCATGGCGATTCCGGGTGCGCGGATCTGCTCCTTCGACGACGGAGTGGTCACGCCGGTGACGTATGATGAACTCGCCGCCGTCACACTGATGAGAGATTTTCTCGATGCACCTGAGCGATACCTGCGCATGATCTGGGAGCACGTGGAATGACCGAGTCCGATTCGAAGCGGGATGGTCGCGCCGCTCCGAGCGCTGGAGCGGGGAGCGGTGCCGTATCGGATGAGGAGGCCGGCTTCGAAGTACTCGATCACTTCGAGCGTTTCAGCCAGAAGAACGACATCTACTCCAGGGCGTTCTGGGATCCCGAGATCCGTTCGGAGCGTTCGGACCGATTCTTCGAGACGTATCGGACACCCCTGAAGAAGTGGAAGCGAGCAGAGGGGTTCAGGCAGAAGGACTACGCGCTGCGTAATGCATCGTGGCACCTGCCCGACATCTTCGCTGAGCTGAAGGAGGATGAGAATCGGCGCGAGGGCTTCCTCGATCCGTTCACCGTGCATCGGGACGGACCCGAGGAACGTGTCCCGGTCGAGTCCCCAGCCGAGATGAGCCGCGAGATCAAGCACGTGGGACGAGTCTTTGGCGCGGACCTCGTCGGCATTACCGAGTACGATCAGCGGTGGGTCTACTCGCACGCATATTCCCGTCTGGGGGAGACCGAGAAGCCTCAAGAGCTGCCGGATGACTTACCCAACGTGATCGTGATCGCCCAGCAGATGGACAGGGGGCTGATCGACACCGTGCCGTCGGCCCTGAGTGGAACCGCCACAGGCGTCGGGTATTCCCACGATACGCTCGTGCTGCTCGGTCTGGCCCAATACGTCCGCAACCTCGGGTACCGTGCCGTCGCCACGATGAACGATACGGCTTTGGCGATTCCACTGGCGATCAAGGCCGGGCTCGGGGAGTATGGCCGCCATGGTCTCCTGATCACGGAGGAGTTCGGGCCACGGGTCCGAATCGGAAAGATCTTCACGGATCTCCCACTGGAGCCTGATCGACCGAAGACGTTCGGCGTGCAGGCTTTCTGTGACCTGTGCAGGCGCTGCTCGGACGCGTGCCCCGTCAAGGCGATCCCGACCGGGCCGCCGTCGGAGGAGATCTACAATCGCTCCAACATTGTCGGCGTGAAGAAGTGGACCGTAGACGCCGAGCCGTGTTTTCGTTTTTGGGCGAACCAGAACTCGGATTGCTCGATCTGCGTGCGTGTGTGTCCCTACAATCGGGACTTCTCGAAGCCTGCGGCACGCGCCTGGCGCTGGCTCGCGGGAACACCGCTTCGGCGATTGGCGCTCTGGCTCGTAGATCAGTTCGCTCCGGGGCAACGGGTCGATCCTGGCGACTGGTGGACCAACGGAAGACGTCCATGAGCAAGGGGAAGACGTCGACGGACGCAGGCCCGGAGGGGGCGCAAGGGCACGGGTTCGGCACTGCGCCTGTCTTCCTGGCGAGTGTGAGCACGATTCTCGGCGCGGTGATGTTCCTGCGTTTCGGCTATGCCGTGGGCCATACCGGTCTCGCAGGCGCGATCCTGATCATCCTGCTCGGGCACCTTGTCACGATTCCGACGGCACTCGCGATTGCCGAGATCGCGACGAATCGGCGGGTCGAAGGCGGGGGCGAGTACTTCATCATCTCTCGCTCCTTCGGCATCACGATCGGCGGAGCCATCGGGATCAGCCTGTATATGTCCCAGGCCATCTCGGTCGCCTTCTACATGATCGCGTTCGCGGAGTCGTTCCAGCCGCTCGCGCCCTGGTTCCAGGAGACATTCAGCACGCCCTTCGACCCGAGGGATGTTTCTCTGCCGGCCACGATCGTCCTCATCGGCGTCGTGTTGCGGAAGGGTGCTGATCTCGGGGTCAGGGCACTCTGGGTGGTGGCAAGCATACTCGCCTTGTCCCTCGCGATGTTCTTTGCCGGGTCTGGATCCGAGGTGACCCGCCCCGAGTCGCTCAGCGTCTTCTCGGACCTGGACAATCCGGACGCGTTCATGCTCGTCTTCGCGATCGTCTTCCCGGCGTTCACCGGGATGACGGCAGGTGTGGGGCTGTCGGGTGATCTGGCCGAACCGCGACGGTCGATTCCGATGGGAATCATGACGGCGACGCTGGCCGGGATGTTCGTGTACGTACTCGTGGTCGTGAAGCTGGCGTCGTCGGTATCGTCGGGCGAACTCGCATCCGACTACCTCATCATGAGTGAGATTGCGGTCTGGGGGCCGATCATCCCGATCGGACTTGCCTGCGCCACGATTTCGTCGGCGATCGGATCGATACTTGTCGCACCCCGAACCCTCCAGGCGCTCGGAAGCGACGCGGTGATCCCGCGGCCCGGCCTGAACGCCTACGTCTCTGAAGGCGTCGGAGAGACCAACGAACCTAGAAATGCGACCTTTGTCACCTCGGCGATCGCAATCGTTTTCGTCGTGCTTGGGAACGTGGACATGGTCGCACGCATCGTGTCGATGTTCTTCATGGTGACGTACGGTGCGTTGTGCGCGATCTCGTTCCTCGAGCACTTCGCTGCCCGGCCCTCGTACCGGCCGAGCTTCCGCTCCAAGTGGTATGTGAGCTTGATCGGCGCCGTAATGTGCCTGGTCCTGATGCTCCAGATGGATCTGCTCTTTGCCCTCGGAGCTATCCTGGTCATGGCCGCGCTCTACGAGATGATTCGGCGGGGGCGGGAAGGGCAGGACGATCTGGCGCAGATCTTTCAGGGTGTGATGACGCAGCTCACGCGCCACATGCAGATCCGGTTGCAGAAGATGCCGCCGGATGACTGGCGTCCGAGCGTCATCTCGATCTCGTCCCGGACGTTCGATCGCGCCGCGCCGCTCCAACTTCTCGAGTGGTTGTGCCACAGGTACGGCTTCGGCACGTATTTCCACCATATCGAAGGTCGGCTGGACACGGAGAAGTACGAGGCCAGTCAGGAGGTTCGCGATCAACTGATCCAGGAGATGCACCAGCGGAAGGGTGCGATCTACATGGACGCGATCATCAGCCCGTCGATGACGTCGGCGCTTGGGCAGGGGCTTCAGATGCCCGGTATCTCGGGGATGGAGAACAACGCGCTCCTGCTCGAGTTCGGGCGACACGATGGTCCGGAGGTCCTGGAGGAGGTCGCCGAAGGAATGCTCATGGCCGGTGTGCCACACATGGACCGGCTGGTACTTCGGCACGGTGACAAGTTCTTCGGTACGCGAAAGCGCATCCACGTCTGGCTGACGTGGCACGATGCCCGCAATGCCAACCTGATGATCCTTCTGTCGTACATCCTGCTGGGTCACCGGGATTGGCAGGATGCCGAAGTGAGTCTGTTCGCGGCGTACCCGCGCAGCGAGGTAAAGGAGCGTCGCGAGGAGATTCACCAGATGATCCGTGAGGGCCGCCTGCTGATCAGTGAGAAGAACGTCCTGGTCATCCCAACGGATGATTCGATCGACTTCGAGCGTCTGGTCGAGGCACGATCGTCAGGGGCGGATCTCGTGATGGTCGGGTTCGCTGATCACCGGCTGCGCCAGCGACGCGGTGACGTATTCCTGCGCTTCCCTGAGCTCCAAGATGTCCTCTTCGTCTCTGCGCAGGAGACCATCTTCATCGACTGAATCGCGGTCTCCGTGCGACGACAGAGATCAGGCCCATCAGGTGACCTGCAACGAAGGCTCCGTTTCCGTTCACACGTTGCGCATGGCCTCGAGCACCCCGGCGGCGTCCGCTTCGGAGGGCAGCTCCCACCCGCTCTGGTACCCGAACACGTCGAGTAGGGGACGACTTCCATAGCTGTCATCCAGCACTTCCATGTGGTTCGCCGTAAGCAGCCCGGGATGCTGGACCCCGCAAGCCTGGCTAAGCCGCGTGAGCTCCTTGCGCAAGGTGATGATGTAGTTGGCCAGCCGTGCGGACTTGTCCGTGGGGTCGAGGCCACGCATGAGCCACTTGTTCTGTGTCGCGACGCCGGTAGGACAATGTCCCGTGTGGCATCGCTGCGCCTGGATACATCCGATCGCCATCATCGCTTCGCGACCCACGGCGACCATGTCGAGGCCCAGGCAGAAGGCCATGAGCGCTGTTTCCGGGAAGCCCAGTTTGCCGGATCCGACCCAGACGACGTTCTGGTGGACTCCCCGCTCTGCGAAGATGCTGTAGACTCGGCTGAAGCCGACCTTGAATGGGAGCGCGACGTGGTTCGAGAAGGCGAACGGCGCGGCACCTGTCCCCCCCTCGCCGCCGTCTATGGCGATGTAGTCGACGCCTCGATCTTCGGAGGCCATCCGATCGGCGAGGTCCTTCCAGAATCCGAGTAGGCCGATGGCCGATTTGATCCCGACCGGTCGACCGGTCGAATCGGCGAGTTCCTCCACGAAGTCGAGCAGCTCGTCGGCGGTCCTGAACGTCCTGTGCCCCGCGGGACTGACGACCGTCTGCCCAACCGGGACACCTCGGATCCTGGAGATCTCTGCCGTCACCTTCTTCCCGGGTAGAACGCCGCCCAAGCCCGGTTTGGCGCCCTGGCTGAGCTTGACCTCGATCGCCTTCACGGGGTGGGCCTCGACCTTCCGTCTGCACTCCTCAGGATCAAACGCGCCGTCGGGCGTGCGCGCACCGAAATATCCGGTCCCGAGCTGCCAAATCAGCTCTCCACCGTGTAGATGATGCGGCGAGATACCCCCTTCTCCCGTGTTGTGCAGACAGCCGGCGACCTTCGAGCCGCGGTTCAGTGCTTCGATCGCAGCAGACGACAGCGAACCGAAACTCATGCCGCTGATGTTCACGACCGAGGCTGGACGAAATGCATGTTTCCGGCCTCGGTGTCCGCCGAGGATCTTGGCACACGGCAGGGGATAGCCGTCGGCAGGATGATCGTCCACCGGGCGTCCGAGCGTCTGGTGCTTGATGATCAGGTAATTTGGGGACCGCTCGAGGTCATCGTCGGTCCCGAAGCCGGTGTAGTTGTTCTGCTTCTTCGCGGACGCGTAGACCCACGTCCGATCATCACGGGAAAACGGGAGTTCCTCGTTGTTTGACGTGACGATGTACTGACGCAATTCCGGTCCGATCATTTCCAGCATGTACCGAACATGGCCGATGATCGGAAAATTCCTGAGGATCGCGTGCTTCTTCTGCGTGACATCGTAGATGGTGACGAGCAGAAGGAAGCCGACGACAGCGTAGATCCAGATCACGAAAGCCTCTGCGGAAGCGGAGCGCGTCGGGCCGAAGGTACGTCGTTCGCCGCCCGGGCGTCGACCGTGGGGTCCGACGGGCCTAGCTTGCTCCGGTCATCGCCGCGCTCCGAGGGGCGCGACTGGATTCGTTGTTCCCGCTCATGCACATCACGTCTCCGCATCTCGCTGGTCTGACCGGCTCCTGCGTGCTTGTCCTGCTCCTGGCCATCGGTGCCCTGCCCTCGGCCGGACAGAACGCCCCCCATGGGTCGAACTTCCTGGTGGTGCACGGTGTCGACTACCGGGTGTACGACCGGTCGGGACGGGTCACGACGCTGGAGGACATCGTTGAGGGAGCGATGGGCGACGAAGTGCTTCTGGTGGGTGAAGAGCACGACGACATGGTCGGCCACGCGGTTCAGACCCTGCTGCTCAACGAGGTCGTGCGACGAATCGGTACGGACTCTGGTCGGCGCGTCGTACTGTCCCTGGAAATGTTCGAACGTGACGTTCAGTACGTGCTGGATGAGTACCTGGCGGGTCTCATCACCGAAGCGCATTTCCTTCGCTCGTCTCGGCCTTGGGACCACTACGAACAGCGGTACCGTGCGCTCGTGGAGCACGCGCGGGCGTTCGGCCTCCCCGTGGTTGCTGCCAATGCACCCCGGAGGTACGTGAATCGGGTCACCAACGAGGGGCCGCATTCGCTTCTGGAGCTGTCTGAGCAGGCGCGTGCGTATCTCCCTCCACTCCCGTTCCCGGGTCCGTCCAACACGTACCGAGCTCAGTGGGACGCACTGATGACCGAGGCGATGCTCGGTATGCGCGCGTCCGCGGATTCTGCTTCGTCGGTGAGGGAGCCACCAACGGAGCAGGAGGGCGCGACTCAGCGCACCGAACTCAACCCGAACGCGATCTACTCACAGGCTCTGTGGGATGCTGCCATGGGGCACGCGATCACCGGGGCTCTGGTCCGCCATATCGGGGGATTTGTCGTCCACATAGCGGGCTCGTTCCATGTGGAGAAGGGGACGGGGATTCCGGAACGGATCGCTGACTACAGACCGGGAACTCGCGTGACCTCGGTCGTGATGACCAAGGTCGACGACATCGACGATTGGTCGGCAGAGGATCATGGTGACCTGGGTGACTATGTCGTGCTCACGCGAAAGCCGGGGCCCACCGCGGGAAACTGAGTACACGTCAACGCTGAGGGGCAACGTTCCACAACGGCAGATTGACACCGATCCCGGCGGAGTTGGGCTGATACTGGGTGTCTTTCAGGAAGGTCCAGCGTAGTACGAGCTCGACCTGCACGGGCCCAATGCTCGTCTTGCCCCCCCCGAATGCGTTGAACCCGATAAGCGTCTGACGGGGATTCCCGAGATCGGTTCCGATCAAAGAGTCGCGCCAGCCGACACCCCCACCGGCGAAGACGCCGCCTCGGACGCCGCCTGGCACCCACGCAGCGTCGATGTTGTACTGATACTCTTTCCCACCAGCTGGTGGCCAGGCGATCTCCAGATTTGGGTAGAGCTCGATCGTGCCGGCTCGTACCACTGGAATCCGTACCTGAGCCCCAAGGACCTCGCCATTCGTAGAGGAGTCGTACCCGACCTTCACGCCGATCGCGATCGGCGCCCACGGCGGTGCTTCCTCCGCTTGTCGGCCCCGACGAACCTGAGCATCGAGTGTCCCGGGAAGAGTGACGAGGAGTACGACCAGCGCGGTGAACAGTCGGACGAATTTGTGATGCACGGGTTGGGCAGGTCGAAGGGTCGGCAACTACGTGTTCAGACGATCGGGGTAGCATCAGTGACACATGCGTAACCCCTCTCCAACCATATCGGCATTCGCGCAGCGGAAGAAGTCTCAGTGATGGTGGTGTCGAGCCCCTCGAACTGTCAGAGGTGGCTCCATTGAGCCGCTCCCCATGATGGTGACCTCGTGCACATTCGAATGTCCCGAGTCAGGCGGAGATGATCCCCTCCGCCACACCGCGCAGCACGTCCAGGGACGTCACGATGCCGACGAGTTCGGTCTCCTGTTCGAGGACCACGACGACTGGTCGGCAGACAAGACGAAGGCTCTTAGCGCGGATCGACGTTGGAGAACACCGCAGGCTCGCCGGCGTGTGTGAAGGAAAGCACCTGATACGGTTGCGGATTTGCACCTTCCATTCCGGGTGATCCGATCGGCATCCCGGGAACCGCGATACCCGCCACCTCCGGACGCTTGGCGAGGAGCTGCTTCACCTGTTCGGCGGGGACATGCCCTTCGACCACGTAGCCGTCGATGATCGCCGTGTGGCAGGACGACATCTGCGGGGGCACCCCGCCGTCGCGTTTCACCGTCATGAGGTCGGTGGTGTTTCGCGCATCGACGACGAAGCCTGCCGCCTCCATATGTTCGACCCAACCATTGCAGCAGCCGCAGGTGGGCGACTTGTACACCAGAACGGTTGGAAGGTCAGGGTCTGTTGTCGTGGCTTGGGCCAGAACTGCGTCTGGCGCGGCGTCGGCGCTTGAGCACGCGGTGGTGATCGCGACGAGCGCGAGGGCGAAAAAGCGGCGCATCTCGATGTTTCCTCAGAGGTGGTGCACTCGAGCCTTAGTATAGCTTGACTGACATGGATTCGAGACAGAGGCGGATGCAGTTCCCTTGCAGTGACGGATCTCTGACGCACCACGCTCAGCGGTTCGTCCCGTGTCTCTGGCTCGAGAACCGCATCGTCGGACACGACCAGTATGTCGGCTGGATCACGGACTTGAAGCGCCCGCCGGATCGAACCGGGTGACCTCACCATGTCGAACGATGAAAGTCCGATACTCCGCTCTTGCTGACCGCGGAAGTGAGTGCAAGTTGCGCGTCATGCGCAGCATCGGATTGGGGAGCCAGATCCTCATCGGCATGGCAGTCGGCTCTGTCCTTGGTATCGGACTGGGTGAAGACGTCAGCATGCTTCGGCCGGTCGGGGATCTCTTCATCCGGTTGCTCGTTCTCGCTGCGATTCCGCTGGTCTTCTTCAACCTTCTCGCTGGGGTGACTGCACTCAGCGACGTGAAGTCTTTCGGCCGGCTCGCCGGTAAGACGATGACGTACTACGTCACGACCGATGTGATCGCACTCATTCTGGGCGTGGGCGCGATGGCCGTTCTACGGCCCGGTTCTGGTATGCAACTCACCGGAGAGATCGATGGGTCGGTCGGGGCCGTGCCGTCGGTCGCTGATGTCCTGCTCGGAATGATCCCGACCAACGTCTTCGCTGCATTCGCAGAGGGGAACGTCGTCCAGATCGTAGTCATCGCCGTGCTCGTTGGCATCGCGACACTGCTTCTTCCCGCGGAGTCGCGCATCCGACTGGTCCGCGCCTATCATGACGTTGCGTCGCTCTTCCGGCGCCTGGTCGACGTCATTCTGCTCACGGCTCCCTTCGGAATTGGTGCCTTGATGGCGGTCACCGTCGGCACCTACGGCGCCGCGCTCCTCGGGCCGATGGCTCGTTTCCTGCTCGGGGTGTATCTCGCACAGCTCGTGGTCTTTGTCGGGTACATGGGGCTCATGAAGTTCGGGGCTGATCGATCGCCGCTGAGGTTCCTCCGAGAGACGGGCCCGCTCTGGGCGACCACCGCTGCGACGACGTCGAGCCTGGCGTCACTCAGTGTCTCACTGGAGACAGCCGAGCGGATCCGGCTGCCTTCCTCGATTTACTCATTCACACTTCCGCTGGGTGCACAGCTCAACAAGGACGGGACGTCTGTCATGCTGGGGGCGGTTCTCCTCTTCACCGCCCAGGCCGCCGGCGTATCGTTCACACCGGCTTCACTCGTTTCGGTCGTCCTGGTCGGCTTGTTGCTCTCGGAGGGGTCGGGCGGTATTCCCGGGGGTGGTTTCGTCATTGCCCTGATCTACGTGCAGGCCTTCAATCTCCCGATCGAGGTTGCCGCGATCGTGGGCGGGATCTATCGACTCGTGGACATGGGCAATACCACCATCAACGTCATGGGCGACCTGGTCGGGACATCGCTCGTGACCCGCTCCGAATCCAGAAGGGGTATTCCTTGAACGAACAGGTCAGGGCTTTGTTTCCAGGCGCCTCTGAGCGCACCTACCTGAACATCGCCGCCAAGGGGCTCATTCCGCACCACGTACGCGACGTAGTACACGCCTACTTGGATGATCAGGTGGGCGGCACGAGCGACAAGGATGTACTTCGCGAACAGGTGGATCAGACGAGGGCGATGCTCGCCTCGATGATCGGTGCAGAGGCCGACGAGGTCGCGATCACCAAGAACGTGTCGGAGGGGCTCAATTTATTCGCGGCGAGCCTGGAGTGGCGGGCTGGCGACAACGTGGTGATCTGTCCGGAACTCGAGCACCCCAACAACATCTACCTCTGGTTCAATCTCGCGCGGCGGTACGGCGTCCACGTGCGCTCGGTCGAACCGGTGGACGGGATGATGCCGACGGAGGGTATGGTCGCGGCCATCGACGATCGGACCCGGATCGTCACATTTCCGACGATCTCCTTCGCGCCGGGATTCCTCACGGATATCGAGCCTATCGTTCGGGCGGCTCGGGCCGCAGGGGCATGGACGCTCGCGGACGGCGCTCAGTCCATCGGCTCGCTCGAAACCGATGTACACGCTCTCGGGATCGACGCGCTCGCCGTTGCGACACAGAAGTGCCTGTTGTCTCTCTATGGCTTCGGTTTCCTCTATGTCCGCCGAGAGGTGGCCGAACAACTCGTGCCGATCCACGTGGCCAGGTACGGGATCGCACTCGACGCGCACGAGACGGCGTACTCGGACGGGCCGCTGGAGTACGCTTCTGGCGCTCGTCGCTTCGACCTCGGCAATTACAACTACCTCGGAATGTCGGCGACGAAGGCAGCCCTGGAACTGGTCTCCGACGTGGGTGTCGACCGCATCGAGAAGCACGTCCGGGGTCTGGCTGCTGATCTGGCGAACGGACTCATGGATCTCGGCATGCCCGTGGTCGGGGGGCGGCCCGGAGTCCACCTTGCCCACATTGTTTCGTCGGGTCATCTGGGCAGTGGACGCCACTACTCGGCCGACGATCCGGAGGTGAACGCGCTTCATCGCCACCTGGTCGACGCGGGGATCGTCTTCTCTCTCCGATCGGGTGTCCTGCGATTCTCCTTCGGACTCTACAACGATACTTCGGACGTCGAGCATGTGCTCTCGAGTGTCCGGGCCTTCCAAGAAAAAGGAGCCGTCAGGTCATGACCGGGTCCAGGGCAGTCCTGCGTCCTGCGTGGGTGACAATCCTGTCCGCCCTCTTCCTTTTGCTCGATGCACCAGCGGTCGATGCGCAGCGTGCCGACTGGGACCGCGCGATCGAAACCTTTTCGGCCATCCTTGCCGAGGACGTGGCTGATGACGCAGTCGGCGGAATCTCGGCGGGCGTAATGGTCGATGGTGATCTTGTCTGGGCTGATGCATGGGGACTCGCCGACCGGGAGACTCGGGAGCTGATGCTGCCGTCGTCGGTCTCTCGAACCGGATCGATCTCGAAGTCGGTCACGGCTGTGCTGATGATGATCCTGGTCGATCAGGGTGTGATCGGGCTTGATGAACCGGTTTCACAGTACTTCTCGGAAATCGACGCGCTGCAGGACCGTCGCCCGGGCGCGGAGGACATCACATTCCGCCACCTCGCCTCGCATACCGCTGGACTGATCCGTGAGCCGACCTGGCCCGAATCCGTCGTAGGGCCGATCGAGGCGTGGGAGGACCGGATTCTGCAGTCCATCCCCCAAACGGCGTACGACTCTATCCCTGGTGCTCGCTACCAATACTCGAATATCGGGTTCGGCATACTGGGCCTGGCTCTTGCGAGGGCTGCAGGTCGGCCCTTCATGGACCTCGTCGAGGAAGAAATCTTCGCGCCGCTCGGTATGACCGGGTCATCGTTCGTGGTCGAGGGTGCGGAACTCGACTCGCGGCTGGCACAGGGGTATACCCTGCGCAACGGCAGCGTGAGCGGTGAGGCGTCTGCTCGAGAGCATGCCGGTCGAGGGTACAAGGTGCCCAATGGTGGCGTCTATTCGACGGTCGCGGACCTGGGTCGCTTCCTCGGCGCTGTGGCCGGCGTCCCGGGTCTCAGGATTCTGGACGAGTCCAGCCGGGAAGAGATGCTGCGCATGCAGACACCCGAGGATCCGGGACGGGGATACGGGCTGGGCTTTTCCCTGATCATCGATGGCGACGGCAACCGACTCGCGGCGCATGGCGGCTCGGTCGCCGGGTACAACGCCTACATGGTGGTCGATCCGGACAGTCGGGTGGGCGTCGTTTTGCTCAGGAATTACACGGGTGGTCGTACGAACCTCGGGCGAGTCGCGCAGTCACTGGTTTCGGAACTGCGTAACGTGCGTCGCTGAGTCCGTGGGGAGCCCTCGATCACTTGCGCCGCACGCTCGTGCGTCAGTCGTCCCCTTCGAGTGTAGCCGCTACGTAGGCGATCGCATGGAGCGGCACGGCGATGAAGGCGACCACGATCGGCTGGATGACGGGGTCGACGAAGGCATAGGGAACGAAGGCAATCGTCCAGAAGAGCGTGCCGAGGAGCGCGACGTTCGCGACCACACTCCGGGGGGCGTCCATGCGTGCGAAGAGCAGGTCGATCGCGCCCGTGAAGAAGAGCATCAGGCTGAATGAGACGCTGAACATCCGGAATTGACGCCACATGCTCGGCGTGAGCGGATCCGGCGACCGCACCTGCTTCATGGCGTTGATCGCGAACTCGCGCAGACCCCCGACCCCGTTTTCGAGTACGAACGACCAGATGTGGGTGGCGGTGTGCGAGAGGCCGGTCACGATGAGCCAGGCGCCTGCGACGGCGAGCCAGAAACGAGGGTTACGGATCATCGGGCATCCAGTTGGCGAGTCGCTCGGCCAGACGAAAGATAGAGCGGGGGGCGGATCCCTCCGCCTTGTTGTTCGCGATCACGAAGGCGGGGCGCTCCGCGATGAGGCCGTCCAGGACCGCTTTCACGATCGCCTCACGTGAGCCGGGATCTTCGTCGACGATTCGATCGAAGGGCTGATAGCGCTCTCTGGCGACCTCGTACCGGAGGCCGCCGTGCAGCATCCAGCGAACGATGAGCGCCGGTTGGTAGAAGGGTGAGACGCTCTCGAGCTGCTTTTCGATTGATGCCATGGAGGGGTGCACGGTATAGCAGTGAGCGACTCCCGTGGCCTGGAGAAGCTTGGCGTAGTCATCGTTCATGAAGCCCGGCGTGCGGATCTCGACGGCATAGAGCGGACCCTCGGGAAGTGCGTCCAGGAATCGGAAGAGCCGTTCGTGAAAGCGACGCGCACCACCCACGAGGTTGGGTGGAATCGGAGAGAACTGGAAGAGCAATGGTCCGGCCTTGCGTGCCAGCCCCTCGAGCATCGGGGTCAGGACTTCTTCGACTGCGTACTGCGGGTCCAGAAAGAACGGGTTCGTGCCTCGAGTCCCAAAGCCCTCCGGAGCGGTCGGGGACGTCAGGAGACGGTCCGCTTTGACGAGGAACCGGAAGTCTCTCGGTACCGCCTGCGCATACCGTCTGTATGTCGCAGCGTCGATCGAGCGGTAGTAGGTGCGGTCGAGGCCGACTGTCCGAAGGAGGGGGTGCATGGCGTAGGCGGCCAGGCCGTGCTTCGCGAGGCGATCCTGAGGAGCTGCGCGGTCGTAGACGATCCCGTCCCAGCCGGGGAAGCTCCACGACGATGTCCCGAGCCGTACCGACCTCGAGAGTCGGCTCGCGACGTCCGTCAGGCGTTCGGGTACGTGTGCAGGGCCGACGGGGGCGCCGTTCGCAACCGGTGTGTCGTCCGGGAAGAGGCCGAGCTGGAGGTCCATTCATGAGGTCTACCCTAACCGTGGCGAAGGATCAAGGCGCTATCATTCTCATTATGGATGTCCAGATTTTTGGCGTGAAGAACAACGCCGACGTGCGGAAGGCCGAGCGCTTCTTCAAGGAGCGCCGTATCAAGATCCACTTCATGGATTTCAAGCAGCGTAATCCGTCGAAGGGTGAGCTTCAGCGTTTCTTTCAGAAGTTCGGCGAGGAAAAGCTCATCGACCGCGACTCGAAGCGCTTCAGGAATCTCGGGCTCCACACCGCCTACTACGGTGATGATCGCTGGCTTCAAATCGCATGCGATGAGCCGTTGATCCTGCGGCAGCCCCTCGTGCGCAGTGGGAGCAACCTTTCGGTCGGCGCGGCCGAGGAGCAGTGGAAGGAGTGGGTGGCCAGGTAGGTCACTCAGTCGGCGAGGGCATTCACTGGAGATACGAATGCGTCGTCGATGGCCAGCGCTCCCCCACTGCAGTCAGGGTACCAGAAGTGCGGCGTACGGAGCCGAGGTGCCGATCGACCTTCCTGCTACCCGAGTGTGCAGGCCGAAGGCCCGGCAAAGCCGACTGCGCCTGACGCCACGAGGGCAACGGCGACCAGGGGCGTACCGAGAACTCGGCGCGGCCACGGCGAAGGCAGGGTGCTACGAGACCGGTCGGCCCCGGGGGAGCATCTTCACCGCCCAGAGACCGGAGTTCGTATCTGCGAAGAACACGTGGCCCTTGAAGGGCTGCACGCCCCACACCATGGTCGCGTTGGGCGTATACCCGGCGGGGGACGCGGACTTGAAGACCGCGATCTCACGTCCCTGGGTGTAGAGGTTGCCCATGAGCTCTCCGCTCACGTCCACCATGCGCACGCCGCCCTCGTAGTACGCCTGGTACAGGATGTCGTCCTCGACCCACATGTTGTGCGTCCCGAACTCCGGGACCTCGTAGCGGGCGACCATGCTTGGATTCTCCGGATCGGTGAAGTCGATGATCTGGATGTAGCCTCGCGTGACGAGCGGAATTCCACCGACGCCGGTCTCCGGGTCGTACTGGTCGGCGTACGAACCCATGGAGCGCGGGTATCCGGCCCAGGCCAGGCCTTGGCGGTTCATGATCTCGTCGCCGAGGAAGAGATACGTCTTCCCGGTCGCTTCAGAGTAGTAGGGGAAGGCTGCGTGCGTTGCCCCTGAGGGCGTCGGGTAATTGGTGATGAAGACGGGGTTGTCCGGAGATCCGCCCCATCGACCATTTCCAACGTCGACCACGACCACCCCTGTCCCCCACTCAGAGGAGAATGCCAGTCCGTTCGCGACCCACACGTCGTGGATGCGGCTGTCCGGATGGTTGTATTCAGAGACGTACCGGGGCGCGTAGATGTCCGTCATGTCGATGATGACGTACTTGTCACCGTCGGAGAGCGCATAGAGGTAGTCGTCGTCGGCAAACATGTTGTGTACGCCACCGGTGATGCCCTCTTCATAGACGGTCGCGACCCTCGGCTCACTCGGTACGGCCAGGTCGACGATCACGAGACCGTTACGGCGGTTCGTCGCGCCCTCGCGGGAGAGCACTGCGTAGCGTCCGTCCGGTGACGCCTTTACGTCATTGACTGTACGCGCGTCGACCTGGATCGAGTCGTATTTCACCGGGGCGGCAGGGTTGGTGACGTCGTAGAAGAATGCGTACCCGCCTGAGACCTTGGAGCCGGTCACGACGTAATCCCGGCCGTCCAGGCCCTCGAACGCCCACAGGTCCGTGGTTCGATACCAGTCCTCAGAGCCCTGCCCGACGACCTCGAGCTCCTGCACGACGTCCCGGGGCTTTGCGTGGAAGGAGTGACGCGCACTCACGGTGCCTGCGGTGGCCGTGACGGTGTGGATGCCCTGCACATCGGCTACATATGTCCCGAGATCGTTGATCTGACCGGTCGCGGCGGTGCCGAGCATGCCTTCTGTCGCCGTGTAGGCGTGAGACCAGTTCACGGGGATGTCGTCGCGCACGGTGCCTGATGCATCCCGAACAACGGCTCGAAAGTGAATGACATCGCCTGTCCGTGCTTCGGTCGGACCGCCATCGAGCTCCAGCGAAATCTCTGGCAGGGGTACAACGTCGTAGGAGAGTGATGTGGATACGCCCTCGAACGACGCGGTGATGGCCGTGCGGCCCGGCTCGATGCCCGTGACGTTGCCGAAGGCATCGACTCTCGCGACCGATGGGTCGGATGAATTCCATGCTACGGTGGGGTCCGGTCGATGGGATCCGTCGGCGTGTCGTGCCCGGACAACGTGTGGCGTCGTCGTTCCCACGAAGAGGGCCGAGTGCTCGGCCAGGATCTCCACGGCGTCGATCGCCGGCCATTCGACGATCACGGGGATACGGGCGGATATCGGCGCCGTGCCGGAGCCGGCCGAGACGACGAGTGTTGCGACGATCTCGAATTCACCCTGTGCGAGACCTTCGACGAATCCGTCGCCCACACGAATCGAGTTCCGCGGCCCGACGACGCGAATCGGGGCATCGACAGTCGAGCCGGAGGCGTCGACTGCCGAGACGGTGAACGGGACCTGCGCTCCGAGCGCGACGACCACGCGGTCGACACTCGGCACCAGACGGGTGACTCGTGCGGCGTCCTGCGAGATCGCCGGAGCGGGCGCGAGCCCGAAGAGCAGGGACAAGAACGCGACGACGGCAGACGGGGGCGTACGCTTCATGAGAGTTTGCTGGGTTCGGGTGACACGTCGCCCGGGAGACCGGTTTGTGATGATGGAGGTGCCGAAGCGCCGGGGATCAGTTCGTCGGGAGCTCGAGCAGCTCAAGTTCAGCGACCAGCGCAATCTGGGTTCCGTCCGGGCTCACGGCGAGGCGCGACAGTTTGACATGAAGGTCGGAGAAGTCCGCAATCTGCTCCCATGCAGCGCCAGGCTCATAGCGTCGAGCGAACACCCTCGGGCCGTCGGCCATGAGCAGGATGCGCTCGGGCGTCCATGCATGGAAGTCACCATTGGCGACCGTCTCGGTGATCGGTTCCGGGGCACTCCCGTCTCCGGGGAGGCGCATGATCGTCGTCGAGCCGTCTGTGTTCCGTTGTACGTACGAGACGTCGAACGTACCCGGGATCTTGTGAATGGAACGACCGATATCCTGGGTCACGACTCGCGCACGTCCCGTCCGCAGGTCACCAACCTGCAGCGTTGCCGGATTGCCGAGGACGAACATTGCGAGTGTCGATTCATCGATCCATTTGTGGTATCCGACCGGGGCGATCTCCGGCAGAATCACGGTCGGGTTCAGCCCGTCCAGGCTGAATCGCCAGAGTCTCTGCATGGAGTCGGCTTCGACTCGGATCGTGGAGATGCCCGACCCGTCCGGGAGCGGGGTTGCCGAGTACTCGCTCTCCGGTGCGCTCTGGGTAATTCGGGTCACTCGCTCGTCAGCAAAGTCGTAGCGCCAGATATCGGACTGCCCGCTCTGCGCATCGTTGGCGGTATACCAGAGGCCAGACCCGTCCGGCGTGAAGTGAGGCTGATTGTCGTAATCAGGACGTTGTGTGAGGTTGACCGGCGCACCGATTGCAGGAAGCCCGCCGGGCTCGCTCGAGAGGTCCGCGACCAGGATGTCGGCGTCGCGCGGTGGCACGAATGTCGACTCATCGGCCTCCGAGGCCGGTGATCGTTCCTCTTCTGTGTCCCCCCTGCACGCACCGGCCACGGCCAGGATCCCAGCCGTGAGCACGATCGCGCGGCGGGCGCAGGTGCTCCGTGTGTTACTCATGATTCCTCCAGAAATGCGATCAGGCATGCATGGTCTCTTGGTGCGCCGCCGCCACTGAGGACCGGGCTCAGCAAGCGCGACAGGAACGCCTCGAGTCTTCGGGCATACGAACCGAGCAGTCCACCCGTCCACCAGAGGTCGATCCCTCGCCGGCGGGGGTCTGCCAGCCACTTCGTTCCCGAAGGTGGCCAAGAGAGCCGTGGAGCCGGAGTTGAGATCCCGGACGCAGCGTTGGTGCTCATCGCCTTGTCTTGCTTGAGTGAGCGTTTCGACGTCTGCGGCCAAGATACACATGCATTCCGCCGATCGCCCCGCTTATCCGTCGACGCCGTCGGCGATCCGTCACATTCGGGGTCACCTAAGCGTCATGTCGGTACCATAGGTCGACATCATTCGACTGGGGGTGAACGAGATGCCATTCCGTGTGCTGAACATGTTGCTGCTCGTAGCTGGAGCCGTCGGGGCAGGGGGCTGTGAGGTCCTTGGCGTCGGAGACGGAGCGGAAAGAGAGCTCGAGTGGCATCGGGATCGCTGGGTCTCGCTGGCGATGACCTCCTACGAGTACGTCCTTTCCCGACAGTGCTTCTGTGCTCCCACGTTCACGGGTTCGGTTCGGGTGCGCGTAGAAAACGGCATCGTCACGAGTCGTGTGTTCGATAACGCAAATGACTCGATTCGCGGGGAACCGGGGGACGCGTTTCCGACCGTCGAGGGACTCTTCGACGTGATTGGGGAGGCGTACGATCGAGACGCTTATCGGGTCGACGTCACGTTCGACCCGGAGACGGGTGTGCCGCTCGATGTCTACATCGACTACGATGAGAACATCCTCGACGAAGAGCTCGGCTTCGAGGTCAGGACGTTGCCGGTTTCTTTGCCGTAGGTGCGCGACATCCCTCGATCGCTCCGGCACGACTGCGGCGGGTGGGTCGGTCGGTCCTCTCCATGAACCGGATTGGAACCGTATATTTCTGACCGGTTCGACCGATCGGGTCGATCCATCGAGCTTTCGAACGATCTCGTGGCCCCACACGCTTCGTCACGTCGCCTGGCGACCGTCACCGTACCCGCGCCCGATCTGCATCCTCGTCCGTTTCTGCGGCACGCGGAAGGCGAGGCGCGAGGTTTCTGGGCTCGGGGCGAGCGGTGGGTCGCCCACCGTGGGGTTGCGGTCGAGGTGACCCCCGACGCTACCGTGGACGGCGATCGGTTCGGGACGATAGCCGAGGCCGCCCGACAAGTCGCGCATCGCGCGCTTGTATCGAGCGAGATCGCACGGGCACCGCGGGTGCAGTTCTACGGGGGTTTCTCCTTTCGCTCCGACCATCATGTCGCGGGCGTGTGGGCGGACTTCCCCGACGGGCTCTTTCACCTTCCCGAGGTCGAGCTCGAAGGAGACGGCACAGGTGATGCTTGGCTCCGTGTTCGAGCGATGGTCGATGCCCAGGCAGGCGACGAGATATTCCAGCGCCTTCGTACGAGGGCGGAGGCTCTTCGGGCGGAACTCGCATCGAGAGCTGACTTCACCGGTCGATCCGAGCAGGTTGCAGGTAGAGCGATCGCCACCGAGCGGGCGAGTTGGGAAGCCGCGGTCGACGCTTCTCTCGGAGCGATTCGATCGGGCTCCATCTCCAAGGCGGTCCTGGCGCGCACGATGGATGTCGACCTGGATGGACATGTCGACCCGGTCGACGTCGTCGCCCGCCTTTGGGAGGTGAATCGGGGCAGCCACGTCTTCTTGTTCGAGCCCGCCCCTGGAGCAGCGATCGTCGGGGCTGCGCCCGAGACGGTCGCGACACTTCGCGACGGCGTCTTCCACGCCACGGCTGTCGCCGGATCGATTCGCAGGGGCGACTCCCCAAGGGAACAGGCAGAGCTCGCTGCCAAACTGCTCGCGTCGGACAAGGACCGGGCGGAGCAGCGTATCGCGCTGGACGACATGCTCGCGCGACTGGAGACCATCGCTCACCGGATTCGGACAGACCCTCAGCCCCACGTGCTGACCCTGGCGCGAATCCAGCACCTCGAGACGGAAATCCGCGCATCGATCCCTGCGGGTGTCGGGGTGCTCGACCTCGTTCGTCTTCTCCATCCGACCGCCGCGGTCTGCGGTCTCCCGCGAGACGCCGCGATGCGCTTCCTCGAACGCGAGGAATCATTCGAACGGGGTTGGTATGCGGGTCCTGTCGGGTGGTTCGATGGCGAGGGTAACGGCGTCTTCGCTCCTGCACTGCGCACAGGTGTGTCGACCGGGTCCGGCTGGAGGTTGTTCGCGGGGGCCGGGATCGTGGAGGGTTCGGTGCCGTCACTCGAATGGGATGAGACGGCCATCAAGTTCGAGCCGATGCTCGACGCCCTCAGGGGTGCTGGGGCCGATCTGGAGAAAGTGACGGTTACGGACACTGAGACGATCGGTCGGGGCAAGTGACCGGCTCTCCTGCCAACACCGCTTGGGCCCGCGGGCTCATCGACGAGCTGGCGCGGGCCGGCCTGCGGGAGGTCGTGGTCGCGCCGGGCTCGCGGTCTACGCCGCTCGTCTTGGCGTGCGCCGCGGATGACCGACTCCGTGTTCGGGTCCACCTGGACGAGCGGTCGTGTGGCTTCTTCGCACTCGGAGTCGGTAAGGCCAGCGGTCAGCCAGCAGCCGTGATCACGACATCGGGGACCGCGGTCGCGAACCTCTTCCCAGCCGTCGTGGAGGCGAGTCAGTCTGGTGTTCCGCTCCTAGTCCTCTCTGCGGATCGACCCCACCGTCTGAGAGGGGCCGACGCCAACCAAGCGATCGATCAGCTGCGAATCTTCGGTCCGTATCCGAAGGCGTTTTTCGAGTTGCCGGAGCCTTCTCTGGATGGTCGTTCGCTACGACATGTGAGGGGCATCGCCGCCCGAGCGTGGGCAACTGCATGTGGCCACCGCGGGGGACCGGTCCATGTGAACGTTCCGTTCGACAAGCCGCTCGAGCCCGAACTGCCTTCCGCCGGGGACGTCGCACGCGACGCGATCGCGTACGAAGGTCGATCGGACGGTACCCCGCTCGTGCACGTCGAGTCTGCCCGCCCGACCGTGACGGAGGACCAGCTCGAAGCGCTGGCTGGACGTCTCCGCCGTCGTTCGGTCGTCATCGTTGCAGGGCCGACCGAGGAGCGAGCACGGCTCGGCCCCGCGGTGCGTCGTCTTGCGGCGGTGACCGGCTTCCCGGTGCTGGCCGATCCATTGAGTGGCGCGCGGTTCGGGTTTCGCGATGAGGCTCTGGTGGTCGCGGGATATGATCTCTTCCTGCGCGACGAACAGATTCGGGCGCAGCTCGCCCCCGAGGTCGTCCTGCGGGTCGGGGCGTCACCGACGTCTGTAGCGCTCCAGCGGTGGCTCTTCCAGCATGCAGACGCACATCAGGTCGTGATCGACGACGGGCCGCGGTGGAAGGACCACGGAGGGACCGCGACGACCTATCTGGTCGCAGACCCGACCAATGCGCTTGATCGACTATCGGCGGGCTGGCCTGGCTCAGACGGAGCCGCGTCAGTCGGGTGGACGGCTGCAGACGCTGCTGCGCGAAGGGTCCTCGCGGGGATCGCGGATGAGGACCTGGGTGAAGGAGGGGTGGCTGCGGCTACGATGCGGGCGCTGCCGGATGGTGCCACCCTCTTCGTGTCTTCCTCGATGCCGATCCGGGACGTCGACGCCTTCGTGTCTCCCGCCTCCAGGGACGTGTCCGTTTTCGGGAGCCGGGGGGCAAGTGGGATCGACGGGGTCGTGTCGACCGCGTTCGGCGTCTCATCGCAGCGCAGGGGGCCGTCCGTTCTCCTGATCGGTGACGTCGCTCTCTTCCACGATCAGAATGGCTTGATGTGGAGTCGGGAGACCGACGCGCCCGTCGTGATCGTACTCGTCGACAATGACGGGGGAGCGATTTTCGGAATGCTCCCAATCTCGGATCACGACCCCGACTTTACCACGTACTTCACGACGCCTCACGGCCTCGATCTTTCCGAGGCGGCCAGGGCGTATGGCCTCGCCGTGGACGACGTTCCGATTCAGGGTGTGGAATCGGCCGTTCGGGCCGCGATGTCCTCGGGTGTGTCCGCGCTCGTTCACGTGCGCACGGATGGTGAGGACGGTCACCGTCTTCGGGCGGGCGCTAGGGACGCTGTGATCACGAGTGTGCGCGAAGCGCTGCACTAACCGACGCGTACCCTCACGCTGGCCTCCACGGTTCGATAGCTTCTTGCCGACTTGAGATCCCCCTCCGAGGACATGATGAGCAAGCCACACTCGAAGGAAGGGAAGACGGTGTGCTCCGAGCGCGGACGGTCTCGGTGATGGTCCGTGCGTCGGTCCGTGCGCTACTGCCGCTCATCGCCGCGATCGCCGTTGCGGCGTGCGCCGGTCAGAATGCGGCTCTGTACCGGCCGAGCGCCGAGGACCTGTCCGTGCAGGCTCCTGACTCGTTCCTGGTGGATATCGAGACGAGCGAGGGGACGATGACGCTGAAGATTCGGCGACATTGGTCTCCCCAGGCCGTCGACCGCGTCTGGCACCTCATGGATCACGACTTCTATGCAGGTGCTCGCATTTACCGAATGGTCGACGGCTTCGTGGCCCAGTGGGGATATTCGGGCGACCCTGCTCGCGATTCGGTCTGGCGAGCGAACCCGCTCGACGATGAGCCCGTGGTCGGGAGCAACGTGCGCGGCACGGTGAGCTTCGCTCGTGCGGGACCGAGGACCCGCACTTTTCAGCTCTATATCAACCTCGCCGACAACCAGCGCCTGGACGGTCTCAGCTCGGGTGGCGTCGTTGGGTACCCGCCCATTGGCGAGATCCAGGTGGGTCAGGAGATTCCTGCCGGCTTCTATGGTGCGTACGCCGACCAGACGCCGAGCCAGGATTCCATCCGAATTCAGGGCAACGAATATCTGAGGCGTGAATACCCCCAGCTCGACTCGATCATCTCGACGCGGATCCGGGGCAGCTGGCGTTGAGTCCATGAGCGACGAAAGCACACTGCCGATCGGACGGGTTCAGGCCTGGGCCATGGCGGCTCGTCCCAAGACGCTCACCGCGGCGGTAGCACCGGTGGTGGCGGGTACGGGGCTGGCGGCTCACGATGGTGTATTCGTCGTACTACCGGCCGCCGCTGCGCTCTTGGGCGCAATTCTCATCCAGATCGGGACGAACTTCGCGAACGATTACTACGACTTCGTGCGCGGGGGAGACACTGAAGAGCGGGTAGGTCCGACGCGGGTGACGCAGGCCGGGATCATCGATCCCCCCGCAGTGAAGCGAGGAGTCTTCGCGGTGTTGGGTGCCGCGATCCTCGTGGGTGTGTATCTCGTGGCCGTGGCGGGGTGGCCGATCGTAGTGATCGGTCTCGCGTCCGTCGTGTGCGCCGTCGCGTACACCGGGGGACCGTTCCCGCTGGCGTATCACGGATTGGGTGATGTCTTCGTCTTCGTCTTTTTCGGACTGATCGCCGTTGGAGGTACGTACTTCGTTCAGGCGCTCACCTGGCCGCTAGACGCGCTGCTGGCCGGTGCAGGTCTCGGCGCGCTGAGTACGGCGATTCTCGTCGTGAACAACCTGCGTGACATCGAAACCGATGAGAGAGCAGGAAAGCGCACGCTTGCTGTTCGGCTCGGAAAGAGTGGAACCTGCGCCGAACTCGTCGCTCTCATCACGCTCGGAGCAATGGTGCCTGTCCTCGGATGGCGGGTGTTCGGTTGGCCCGTCGCTTCCCTGGCTGCCCTGATCGCGATCCCGCTGGCCATCTCACCCGTACGCACCGCATTTCGGTACGAGCATCCCTCCGAGCTGATCCCTGCGCTCGGAGCGACAGCCCGGGTGGTCGTCGTATACGGCGTGGCCCTCGGGGCAGGCCTGGCTCTGGGTTGAGTCAGCGATGGATTTGCTCGCACGCTGCCCGGCACAAAGCTCTACCCGGATCCTGACGGACGGCTCCGAAGAGATCACGCTCGAGAGCCTGAGGTGCCGTGTCTCGGACGCGGCGAAACGGCTGAATCCCGAGGGAGCGACGACGGGTCAAGTCCGCCCCTTCCAGATCCAGGCCGATGTCGATGGAATGATCGAACTGCTGGCAACATGGGCAGCAGGCCTCATCCCGGCACCGCTGAACCCGAAGTTGACGGATGATGCGCGTCAGCAAGCCACGGCAGCGCTCTCATCAGTCTCGACCCCTCCCGGAACCTGCGTTGTCCTGTGGACGTCCGGGACGTCAGGGCAGCCTCGTGGAGTCGCGCTCTCCTGGGCGAATCTCGAGGCGAGCGCCCGAGCTGCTGAGACCCGACTCGGGCTGTGTGCAGACGACGTGTGGCTTGCCTCGCTGTCTCCTGCGCACGTCGGAGGGTTGGCTTTGATCACGCGGGCGTTCCTGCTCGGAAATCGTCTCATCGCGATGGGGCAATTCGATGTCGCTCGAACGGTCGCGCTGCTGGAGTCGGACGATGGGCCGACGCATCTCTCGCTGGTTCCGACCCAGCTTCATCAGATACGAGAGGCGTGGCGCAGCACGTCAGCGCCGCCGAGGCTCCGCTGTGCCTTGATCGGTGGGGCTCACACCCCGCGGACGCTGGTCGAGCGTGTGACGGGTGAGGGATGGCCGATCGCGCTCACGTACGGAGCCACGGAGATGAGTTCTCAAGTCGCGACGGCGACGCCCGCGGAGGTGACTGCGGGGCTTCACGGGGTCGGACTCCCGCTGGACGGTGTCGAGGTTCGCGTCGCGCAGGATGAAGAGATCCTCCTGCGCGGGCCGACCCGGGCGCTCGGGTATGTGGGGGAGGTCACGGCCTCGCTCACGAACGAGTCCGGGTGGTACCACACCGGGGACCTGGGGCGACTGGATGGAGACGGCCGGCTGACGATCACCGGTCGGCGAATCGATCGAATCGTCACGGGGGGCGTCACACTCGACGCGATCGCGATCGAAGAAGACCTGCGCCTCCATCCGACTGTGGTCGATGTGTGTGTCGTCGGTGTGCCGGATGATGTCTGGGGTGAGCGGGTCGCAGCGTGGGTAGAGCCGGTCCATGGCGAGTTCGATCTCGACGAGTTCGAGGCCTGGGTCAGCCGAGCAATGGCACCCTCAGCCAGGCCCCGCGTCTGGCGGGTCGGGGATCCTCTACCGAGAAATGCCAACGGAAAGATCGACCGCGCTTGCGTACGCTCGACGTTTTGATGTGATCGGCCGCGGGCGGAACCGCCCAGTGGGTGGTGATCGGTCCGTAAGGCAGGCGGTCCCGCACCGCGACCAACGTACGCCTATCGAAAGGCGAAGCTCACGCCGAGCCGGAACGTCATCAGGTCGGCATCCGAACGATTCGGGTAGAGGAGGACCGAGCCGTCCGGCTGATCGACCACGTCACCCTCGGTCAGGAAGTTCGCGACCTGGTTGTCGACCTTCTCGACGCCGAGGTCGATGAAGGTGCGGACACCAGTGCGGAAGCGGAGGCCCCCGCCGAAGCGCCATCCCAAGACCATGTCGGAGTAGTTCGTCGTCTCGAGGTACGGCTGGTATCCGTCGTTGTCGTCCATGTGCGACGAGGTGACGAAGAACGACAGGCCTGCCCCGGCGTGCACGTAGGGTTCGATGTCACCGCGCATGAGCACGATCTCAGGACCCACACTTCCGTACAAGATCGAATTGGTCGTGGTCACGTCCGAGCCGACCCGGCACGTAAAGTCACAGTAGAAGAGCTCCTCCGAACCGTACACCACCGCGCCCAGGTCGAGCCTCATGCGCAGGTGGCCGCCGGCTGCCATCGGGGCACTGCCCGAGACTTGGACTCCTAACCCGTAGTCAACGAGCGTACCCATCTCACCGACGGGGTTGGCCGCGACGAAGCTGAGCCCGACCGACCCGCCCGGCCCGCGCTGCTGGGCCTCCAGCGCGGCAGCCGGAGTGATCAGCCCCACCACCACCATGATTGTCCCTCGTTTCGCGTGCTTCATCTTGCCCTCCGTGCCTTTCCTTGAATGGCACGGAAAAAGATTGCAGAGGTCGTGCCATCGGCGCTGGGTCGCATAACGTGTTGTTCTACATGGCCTTAGGTGCCCAGATGGCCGGCTGGCCAGTCGTGTGTGTGTCCAATTCGGAGGACAAGGCTGTGTCTCCTGCGCTGGCGTACCAACCGGTCGAACGTCATGTTCGCCGCCCATGAACCAGGAACGCAGATCACATTTCGTCCCGCGGACCGCGGAAGGCCGCACCGCCCTGGTGGCGTTCGTCCTTCTCTTTCTGCTCTCCATGCCGCCCGTGACTCACGCCGTTCTGGATCGACCGGACACGTGGATCGGAGGAGTCCCCTTCTTGTTCGCCACCCTTTTCGTCGTGTACTCCGCGCTGATTGGTGTGCTCGCGTGGGCCTGGCGGAAGGGGCTCTGACATGGAGCCCTGGGTCGTAGCCACGAGCCTGATCTTCATCTATCTGCTCGCGACGGTCGTCCTCGGCATCATCGCGAATCAGAGGATGACGGTCGACATGGAGGATTTCCTCCTGTACGGCCGGCAAGCTGGCTTCATCGTTCTCTATCTGACGGTTGTGGCCACGTTCCACTCCGCGTTCGCTTTCCTTGGCTCGGGCGGGTTCTTCTATACGCACGGAATTGGCTTTTGGGCGGCCGGCACGTGGACGGTTCTCGTCGGCGCGATCACGTATGTCCTCGGCCCACGTATCTGGGCCCTCGGGAAGGCCAACGGCTACATCACGCCGGCGGACATGCTTGCGGACTTCTATGAGTCCGAGGCGGTGCGCGTCGCGGTGGCGATCGTCTCGGTGGTCTTTACGATCCTGTACATCCAGGTCCAGGCGCAGGGTCTCGGGTACATCATCAACGTGGCATCCGGGGGCCGAATCTCGTTCGAGGTCGGGACGCTCATCCTGCTCGTGGTGGCGGCTGCGTACCTGATGGCAGGTGGCCTGCGGGCCGTCTACTGGACCGACGTCATCCAGGGCGTCTGGATGTACGTCGCGGTGTGGGTCGGAGCGATGTACCTCGCCTACGATCTTTTCGGCGGCCCCCTGCAGCTGTGGGCGGAGGTCCGTGCTCAGCGTCCGGACCTTCTGAGTCTACCGGGACCTGAAGGGTTCTTCACGCCAGGGATGTGGATCGGGATGACGATCACGCTCTCGTTCGGGATCATCTTCCAGCCGCACATGATGATCCGGTACTACACCGCGATCGACGCGAAGACGCTCAAGCTGCTCGGCGCTACCACCCCGATCTACCTGATGACGCTGTATGTGCCCGCTGCACTCGTCGGGCTCGGTGGCGCGGTCGCGATGCCGGGGCTGGATGTGCCCGATCGGATCTTCCCGGAGCTTCTCTTCGCACACGCGCCGCCGATCCTCACGGGGGTGATCCTGGCCGGGGCGACCGCGGCCGCGATGTCGACGCTCGACTCGATCTTGCATGCGAACATGAGCGTACTCACCCGGGACGTATACCAGCGCTACATCGCGCCGGACCGGGGGCAGGGCCACTACGTCTGGGTAGGCCGCGGAATCGTCGCGGCACTTCTCGTGGTCGGCTACTTCCTCTCGGTCCGCACCTTCGACTTCCTGGTGGTCCTGGTGACGCTGAGTGGCTCCGGAGCGTTACAGCTCATGCCCGCGATCCTCGGAGTCTGCTTCCCGACCAGACGGACTCTGACCCGGGTCGGCGTGCTTTCCGGCCTGCTGGTCGGGCTGGGCACGCTGTACGTCACCCTCTTGGTGATCCCGCATCCGCTCGGACTCCATGGCGGAGTTTGGGCCCTGCTGTTCAACGCCGCTGTAACCCTGACGGTGTCCACCGTGACGGAGCCACCGTCCGCTGAAACACGAGATCGCATCCACGGAGAAGTGGAGCATCAGATCTATCCGGAGACCTCTTCATGATCAGTCGTACCGGCTTCCCGGTGTCCATATGCAATACACTGCGCGCATCGGTGGTGCTCGTCGCGATCGCGATCTGGCCGGCACCTGCCGTGACCCAGGTACAGCAGGGCCCACCTCCGCCTGAGGTCGGTCCCGAGCGAGGTTCCCTGGTGATCGTCGGAGGCGCCATGCGCTCGGCAGAGATCTACGAGCGCTTCATCGAGCTAGCCGGAGGTCCGGACGCTCACATCGTGCTCGTCCCGACGGCTGGTGGCGCGGCGGAATACGACGAATTCTACCAGGGGTTGAACGCATGGCGTCGGCACGGCGCCCGTAATCTGACGCTGCTCCACACGATCGATCCATCGGAAGCGGACACCGACGAGTTCATCGAGCCTTTGAAGACTGCAGGTGGCGTCTTCTTCTTCGGAGGACGGCAGTGGCGGCTCGTTGACTCCTATGGCGGCACGAAGACCGAGGAGGCGTTCCGATCGGTTCTGGAGCGTGGCGGGGTGATCGGTGGATCGTCGGCTGGAGCATCGATCCAGGGCTCGTTCCTGGTCCGCGGTGATACGCGGACGAACACGATCATGATGGGTGATCATCAGCGCGGTTTCGCCTACCTCCGAAACGTCGGGATCGACCAGCACGTCCTTCGTCGGAACCGGCAGTTCGACATGATCGAGGTCGTCGAGGCTCACCCGGAGTTACTCGGGATCGGGCTCGACGAAGACACCGCGCTCATCGTTCAGGGTGATCGTGCGCAGGTGTTGGGGCGCTCGTACGCGCTCATCTACGACAACCAGGCCACCACCGGGGACACGGGGAAGTTCTATTTCCTCGCGCCTGGAGACCGATTCAACCTTGCGACTCGTGAGGCGACCCGGCCGTCCATGACACAGAGCCCGATTCAGGGCGTCGAAAAGAAACCGTGGGGAAGTGGTACATGAGTGATACATCGGAACACAGTCACGTGGATGAGCGACCGTCGGTCACCGATCCTGAAACGGTTGCGCGTCACGCAGAGTACTGGCGTCGGAACGTCCGGGTGCTCGGTATGCTGCTCGTCGCCTGGTTCGTGGTCTCCTACCTGGCCGGGATCGTCTTCGCCGAAGCGCTGAACGCCTTCACACTACCGTTCACGAACTTCCCGGTCGGCTTCTGGTTCGCGCAGCAGGGGTCGATCTACGTGTTCGTCATTCTGATCTTCGTGTACGTGAAATTGATGAACGATCTCGACCGTGAGTTCGACGTCGATGAGGGGGCGAGCTCATGAACGTCCAGGCCTGGACCTTCCTGCTCGTGGCGGCGTCGTTTGCACTCTACATCGGCATCGCCGTCTGGTCGCGCGCGTCTTCCACCAAGGACTTCTACGTCGCCGGGGGTGGTGTGTCCCCGCTCGCCAACGGTATGGCGACGGCTGCTGACTGGATGAGTGCAGCCTCTTTCATTTCCATGGCGGGTCTCATCTCGTTCATGGGCTACGACGGTTCCGTCTACCTCATGGGGTGGACCGGCGGGTACGTACTCCTGGCGCTCCTGCTTGCACCGTACCTGCGGAAGTACGGCGCATTCACGGTGCCCGACTTCGTGGGCGATCGCTACTACTCACAACTCGCCCGCATCGTAGCCGTCGTGTGTGCGATCTTCGTGTCGTTTACGTACGTAGCGGGTCAGATGCGGGGCGTCGGAATCGTTTTCGGACGCTTTCTGGAGGTCGACGTGAATGTCGGCGTCGGCATTGGCATGGCGATCGTCTTCTTCTACGCCGTACTCGGTGGGATGAAGGGCATCACGTACACGCAGGTGGCGCAGTACTGCGTACTGATCTTTGCCTTCATGGTCCCCGCCATCTTCCTCTCCTTGATGATCACCGGCACGCCGATTCCGCAGTTCGGGCTCGGTGGCGTGGAGCAGGCATCGGGGATCCCGCTTCTCGAGCGCCTGAACGGACTGCATCGAGAGTTAGGATTCGGGCCGTATACCAGCGGGACGAAGTCGACCCTCGACGTCTTCTTCATCACTGCCGCATTGATGGTGGGGACGGCGGGTCTTCCACACGTGATCATCCGGTTCTACACGGTTCCCCGTGTGCGTGATGCGCGGATCTCGGTGGGGTGGGCCCTTCTCTTCATCTCGCTCCTCTACACCACAGCACCCGCTGTCGCTGTTTTTGCGCGTACGAACCTGATCAACTCCGTGCAGGACGTGCCGTATGCCCAGGTGCCGGAGTGGTTCACCAAGTGGGAGGATACCGGACTTCTCACGTTCAACGACGTGAACGGAGACGGTCTGATCCAGTACGTAGGCCCGGAGTCTTCGATCACGAATGAGCTAACGGTCGACCGAGACATCATGGTGCTGGCCAACCCGGAGATCGCGAACCTCCCGGCGTGGGTGATCGGCCTGGTGGCAGCGGGTGGGCTGGCTGCAGCGCTGTCTACGGCTGCAGGTCTGCTGCTTGTGATCTCTTCGGCAGTCAGTCACGACCTTCTCAAACGAAGTCTCAAGCCGGATATCAGCGAGAAGCAGGAGTTGTTGGCCGCTCGATGCGCCGCAGGTGTGGCGGTGATCGTGGCGGGGTATTTCGGTATGAATCCACCCGGCTTCGTCGCTCAGGTCGTTGCCTTTGCCTTCGGCCTGGCAGCGTCTTCGTTCTTCCCCGCGATCATCCTCGGCATCTTCTCCAAACGAACCACGAGAGAAGGGGCGATCCTGGGGATGGTGAGTGGCATCACGTTCACAGCTGCGTACATCGTGTACTTCAACTTCGTGAATCCGGAGGCGAACAACGCCGCGAGCTGGTGGTTCGGAATCAGCCCCGAGGGCATCGGTACGGTCGGCATGCTGCTGAATTTCGCAGTCACGATTGTGGTCTCCCGTATGACGCCCGAGCCGCCTCCTCAGGTTCAGGTTCTGGTCGACCTGATTCGCGTACCGCGGGGCGCGGGGGAGGCGCACGAGCTCAGCATCTAGAGGGTCGCGTCTCCGTGTTGCCTGACCGGGGTGCCGGCTCACGAGGTCTGCCAGACCGCAAAGGTGACTGACCCCCAAACGGGTCAATAAGTGCGGAAACCCTCGGGGTCAGTCCGCCTCGTCCTCGACAGCCGCCTCCTGCAACCGAAAGACCGGGACGGCTGCGGCTGTCCCGACCACCGGTGCAACGATGTAGATCCAGACGTTCATCAGCGAGCCATCGGCCATCATCGATTCTACCATGAGTGGTCCGATCCCCACCGCAGGATTGAACGCCGCGCCCGAGACGTCGCCGACGGCGAAGATCCCCGCGGTCACAGTGAAGCCGATCGCGATTCCGTAGTACGCATTTCCTCGAGCGTGCTTGGCCATCGCCACGTTCAGGATGACGAGCATCAACAGGAATGAGAACAGGATCTCGGCCAGCAGGATGTGGGTCAGGCTGTATCCGGGACCCGGGGTAGGCGCAAAAGGCTCGGCTGCAATGAAATGAACGGATGTCGCCGCAAGCCACGAGCCGAAGATCTGTGCCGCGATGTAGGGCGCGACCTCCCGGCGTTCGATACCCCCCGCCATGAGGAAGCCAACGGTGACGGCCGGGTTGTAGTGCGCACCCGATACGTGTCCGCCCATGTACACGACAGCCGTCAGGCCCAGTCCGATGGCGACGGGGGCCATCACGTGACCGGCCGTTACGCTCATGGCGATCGTAAAGACGAGAAAGAAGGTCCCGACGACCTCTGTGACGTAGCGACCCATAGCTCGCTCTAGGTGGGCACGGTCTGCGCTCGTTGTCGGCCCATCGCTGGCGCGCGAGGGTCTCGGACGCGTGCAGTTTGAATAGCAGGCAATCCCACCACAAGTTAGAACGTCTATGCGTGCAGTACTGACGCTCCACACCATGACCTTGGAGTCACCTGATGGTTCGATCGCCGTCACGGAGAGCGATGCTTGCCGCGCTCATGCTCGTCACCACCACGCTCGTCGCATGCGGGAGTGGGGATGCCGCTTCCGGTGATGCTGGAGGGGACGGTGGCTCCGTCTCGCTTGGATCCCCGGACGTATCATTTCCTGACGATTTCGGCGCGATTCAAACGGCCCTTGAACGTGCCGATGGAACCGTTCTGGTCGCTGATCCGCTGGGTGGTGCTCTCTATGCGATCGACATGAGCGCTGGAACGCGCGAGCAGATCGGCCAGGAAGGGCAGGGACCTGAGGAATATCGGCAGCCTGACGCGGTGTGGAGATTGCCGGGTGACTCCACTCTTCTGGTCGATCTCGGCAACGGGCGCATGGTCTCGCTCGGTCCGGACCTCGAATTCGGCCCAACCGGCCCGCTCTCTGCGGGTGATCCGCGGTCGGGGCTCACGATCGCTATTCCGGAAGCAGTCGACGGAAATGGTGATGTCTACGCCCGTTCCATGGGCGGTGGTATGGGCGGTGAGCGACCGGACTCTGGTGCCGTATTACGGATTGCGCGGGGCACGCTCGAGGTCGATACCGTGGCGATGTTCAAGCTGCCTGAAGTGACGATCACCGAGTCTGGGAGTGGGGACAACCGCAATGTTTCGATGAGCCTGATCCCGCTGTCGGCTCAGGATGCATGGGGTGTCGCGCAGGACGGGTCGATCGTCCTGGCCCGATCCGGTGATTACCACGTGGAGTGGATCAGCATCGACGGTTCTGTCACAGTCGGATCCTCGGTGCCGTACGAGAGCGTTGCGATCGGAATGGACGAGAAACGCGAGTGGGCCCGCTCTCAGGCGGAGACGGGCGGGGGTATCAGCATCCAGGTGATGATGGACAACGGTGCTCTCACGACCAGCTTTGGCCGAGGCGGGGGCGGGCGTGACGAGGATGCGGACTTGGACCAGTATACGTGGCCGGAAGCCAAGCCACCGTTCTATGGGACACGGATCCTCATCGATCCGCAGGATCGAGCATGGGTTCGGCGGCACGTCGACGCGGGTGAGCCGAGCACATACGACGTGTTCAATCGTGACGGTGCCCGGGTCGCGACGTACACACTGCCGTTTCGCAGCCGTGTGGTCTCGTTCGGGCCCTCCGGCGTGTACGTCGCGTCACTCGACGATTTCGACCTCAACTACCTTCACCGCTACGCGATGCCAATGTAGGCGCGCAAACCACCGCCCGGGCATAGCCGGGCGGTCTATGCTTCGTGCGTGGTGGGCCGTCTCCGGTCTTCGGGGCCTGAGTACTGCGTAAGGTTCGTGAGTGCCTGTGGACCATCTCTGTCAGCGGACCGGCTGTCCCGCGACGTAGACCTGCTCGAGACTTCTCGTGTTCTCGAGATCCTCGAGGGGATCCTCGGTCAGGACCATGAAATCGGCCCACATGCCGGGGGCGAGTACCCCTCGGTCTCCAAGTTCGAGGCATGAGGCGGCGACACTGGTCGCACTCATCAGAACTTGCTCCGGAGTCATGCCCGCGTGGCCCATCATCCACAGTTCCATGTGCTCGAAGTAGCCGGGGAACCGGCCGCCGGGCCCTGAGTCCGTGCCCATCGCGACCTGAAGGCCGGCGTCGGAGACCGCTTTCACGTTCCGCAGAGCCACGTCCAGCCCGTCCCGATACCCGGCCGCCGTGGGGCTCGCCGCCATCCGTTGCATGAAGGCAGGCTCTGAGACACGGGCGACCTCAGCGGCGTTGGCGTGCTTTGTGAAGAACGGGTCATCGAAGAAGTCGGGCCGCTCCCCATAGACGAAGGTGCTGACTTCACGAGTCAGCGTCGGTACGTAACAGACCCCTGTTTCTCGAAGCATACGAAGAAATTCCTCGTCTACGTCGACGTCCCGGACGGAATGGGCGACCATCGAGGTTCCCATGTCGAGCAGGCGTTTCCCATCGTCGAGGTAGAAGAGGTGGGTAGCGAGCCGGAGGTCGTTCTCCGCCGCAACGTCGAGCACGGCCTGGACGGCTTCCCATGGCATCTTGGTACCCGTGCCGAGATTGTCGTCGACGCGGAGTTTCAGCCAATCGACACCGGCATCGGCGTTGGTTTGTGCATCTGCGCGGGCCTGCTCCGGATTCGAGGCAGTGACGACGGGGCCCGCGGCGAAAAGGCGCGCTCTCGGATCGTGAGGTGTTGCGGCGTCTCGTGCCTCCAGGACAGCCTCGTTGTCGCCGAGGCTGTTTACCGTCGTGACACCATAGGTGGCGAAAAGCTCGAGGTCTCCTCGTACGCGCTCGACGTCGTCGACAATCGACTCCTCCGCCCACAATCCACTCACATGACCGTGCGCGTTGACCAAGCCGGGTACGATATGCCTCCCGGACAGGTCGATCGTCTCGACAACCTCGACGCCCTCGGGAACCGAGCCGTCGGATGACATCCCTACGATGCGCCCGTCCCGGACGAAGAGCGTGGTGTTGGCCTGCGCGGGGCTTCCCGTGCCGTCCCAGACGGTCGCGCCTGTGAAGGCGGTCGTCGGCGCACCGGCACGGGGAGAGGAGCATGCTGTGCAGAGCGCCAGCGCGGTCAGGAGGGGAAGAACTCGTTTCGTATTCATGACGGAGGGTACGAAGGTGTCGGACCTCTAGCAAAAGCGGAGCCGAATACAGGGATCGGCTGACTTTAGCGACATGGTGCGAGCCTCGTACAAACTGCTGGCCGAGGCTCTGAATTCGGCGTACTATAAACCATTCGTCTGCTGCCGGAATCCCTTGCAGGACGGGGTTTTCTCGCCCGGGTGCACTGGTTTCGGGCCGACGCACAAACCCGGGGTTCGATTCACATGAAGACGCTGGCCGTTTCGACGACGCTGATGGGCGTACTGTTCATCGTGTCGGGCGCGCGCCTGCCGGATGTGCCGGTTCGCTCACCGCGCGCGGTCGGAGGAACGGTCGCAGAGTCTGCTGGCGCCCGGGTCTCCAACGACCGGGTTGCTCAGGATCAGGCCCTCATTGACGAGTATTGCGTCCGCTGCCACAGCGAGCGTCGACTGCGTGGAAACCTCTCTCTGGAGAACTTCGACGTCTCGGCACCGCACCAGTCACCGGCGACGGCCGAGAAGATGATCGTGAAGCTTCGGGCCGGCATGATGCCTCCACCGGGTGCGGCCCGGCCCGAGGAGTCGGCTCTCACGGAGCTTGTCGAGGGCCTCGAAGCGAGGATGGATCGGGCGGCCGAAGAGCGTCGCGAACCAGGCGGGCGAACCTTCCAGCGGTTGAACCGTGCTGAATACGCCGGATCGATCGAGTCTCTTCTCGGACTGGCGATCGATCCGGCCAACTATCTCCCTCTCGACACCAAGAGCGAGAATTTCGACAACATTGCCGACGTTCAGATGCTGTCACCCACGCTGCTCGATGCGTACCTGACGGCAGCGGCCGATATCGCCCGCCTGGCAGTCGGGGATCTCGAGGCCGGTAATCGGGAGCACACCTACACGGTCTCCGGATACACGTCTCAGGCGAGTCGGGTGGACGGGGCGCCCTTCGGAACGCGTGGTGGCACCTCTGTGGTGCACAACTTCCCGGCCGACGGTGACTACGTGTTCACCATCGTCTTTGAGCACACTACGACCGGCGCGGGCTTCGCGGGTCAGCTGGCCCGTGATGAGCAAGTGGAGATCTCGATCGACGGGGAGCGGGTAGCGCTGATCGATGTCGACACCTGGCTGTCGTACTCCGATTCGTGGGGCATCACGATGCGGACGGATCCGATTGCGGTGCGGGCCGGTCCTCGTCGCGTCACCGCTGCCTTCCTGACGACTGCGGAGGGGCCGGCTGAAGACCTGCTCTCTCCTCACGACTGGTCGATCGCGGACCGCCACACCGGGATGAGTGGGTATGGTCTGACACTCCTGCCGCATCTTCGTGACCTCGTCATCGGCGGACCGACGCGCGTCACCGGAGTGTCCGATCACCCTGTTCGGGAACGGCTCTTTTCCTGCCGCCCGACCGAAGCATCCGAGGAACGCCCGTGTGCGGAGCAGATCATCCGGGACGTCGCGTCCGACGCGTACCGACGTCCGCTCGAGCCTCGAGACGTCGAGGGTCTTCTGGGGTTCTACGACGAGGGGGCGGCCGAGGGTGGGTTCGAGATCGGTGTGCGTACGGCGCTTCAGGCGATCCTCGCGAGCCCGCACTTCGTCTTCCGATTCGAGCGGGGGCAGCGCTCCGTTCATGACGGTGCATACCAGATCAGCGATCATGCGCTGGCGTCCCGCCTCTCGTTCTTCCTCTGGGCCCTCCCGCCCGACGAGGAATTGCGTACGCTCGCCGGGGAGGGCCGACTCTCGGATGATGGTGTCCTGCGCGACCAGGTCCGTCGCATGCTCGCCGATCCTCGGTCGGAGGCCCTCGGATCCCGCTTCGCCGGCCAGTGGCTTCGCCTTCAGGATCTCGACAAGGTTCACCCGGACTCCTACTGGTTCCCCGATTATGACCAGCAGCTCGCCGACGCGATGCGCTCGGAAACAGAGCTGTTCTTCACGAACCTGGTCCGTGAGGACCGGTCGATTCTCGATCTGTACACGGCCGATTATTCGTTCGTGAACGAGCGGCTCGCCGATCATTACGACATGGATGGCGTTCGTGGCGACACGTTCCGTCGAGTCCGTTATCCTGACGATCGTCGACGTGGCCTCCTCGGGCACGGAAGCGTCCTCACTCTGACCTCCCACGCGGATCGGACATCTCCTGTGCTGCGAGGAAAGTGGGTTATGGAAGTGCTCATGGGCACTCCGCCGCCGCCACCTCCTCCAGGTGTGCCGGATCTCGAAGAGACCGAGGGGTCGATGGGTGGCCGTGCGCTCAGCACGCGAGAGCGGATGGAGGCTCACCGGGCCAACCCGACATGCAATTCGTGCCACCGCTTTATCGACCCGATTGGTCTCGCTCTTGATAGCTACGACGTGACGGGTCGTTGGCGCATCCGCGAGCACGGGGCCCCGATCGACACGCGGGGTGAGCTGTACGACGGGACCCCGATCGATGCGCCCGGGGCTCTCATCGACGCGCTGCTTCGGCGCCCTGAGCCGCTCCTGCGGACCTTCACGGCGAACCTGATGGCGTATGGACTCGGTCGCCGTGTCGAATACGCAGACCAACCCGCCGTTCGCGCGATCGTGCGTGATGCGGCCGAAGCCGACTACCGCGTATCGAGTTTCGTGCTCGGCGTGGTCATGAGCGATGCCTTTCGCATGCAGTCCGCGGAGACCATCGCAGCGGAAACGTTCAGTCGTGCTGGAGGATAGAAGATCCCTCAAGGGACAAGAACCATGAATGTGATCACTGGAAACCACATCGAGCGACGAACCTTCCTCAAGGGGATGGGCAGCACTGTCGCGCTCCCGTTCCTGGACGCGATGATCCCCGCGGGCCGGATGGCCGCCGGCGCGATCGACGACCCGACCCGCTTTGTCGCGATCGAACTCGTGCACGGAGCCGCGGGGTGCAGTGAATGGGGTGCGAGCCAGAACCTCTGGGATCCGGCGCAGGTCGGACGCGACTTCGACCTGGCCCCCAGCGCGCTGAGGCCCCTCGAGGAATGGCGAAAGTGGATGACCATCGTCAGCAACACGGACGTCCGCATGGCGGAGGCGTTCGAAGCCAACGAGATCGGCGGGGATCACTTCCGTTCGAGCGCTGTCTTCCTGACGCAGTCGCACCCCAAGCAGACACGGGGCTCGGACGTCTTTGCGGGAACTTCGATGGATCAGATCTACGCTCGGCGCTTCGGACAGGACACTCCGATCCCGAGCATGCAGCTCTGCATCGAGCCGGTTGATCAGTCCGGTGGGTGTGCGTACGGCTACTCCTGTGTCTACACCGACACAATCAGTTGGGCGTCACCCACAGAGCCGCTTCCCATGATCCGCGATCCACGTGTCGTCTTCAACATGCTCTTCGGGGCTGGCAGCACATCGGAGGATCGGGCTGCACGCCGACGCACGAACAGTAGCATCCTCGACTGGATCACGGGCGAGATCGCCCACCTGAAACGGGAACTCGGGCCGAACGACATGCAGAGGCTCGACCGCTACCTCGACAACGTACGGGAGATCGAGCGGCGGATTCAGGCGGTCGAGGCGCAGAACTCGACCGGCGAAGAGCGTCAACTTCCGGGGGCGCCGGCGGGTGTGCCGGACTCATTCGAGGAGCACATGCGTCTCATGTTCGATCTGCAGGCGCTTGCCTTCGCTTCGGACATGACGCGGGTCTTCTCATTCAAGACGGGACGCGATGCTTCTGGCCGGGTTTATCCGGAAAGTGGCACGGATCGCCCGTTCCACCCGGCATCGCATCACGGCGGTCGTGAGGAGGCGATTCTCGATTTTCAGAAGATCAACGAGTACCACGTGAGCATGCTTCCGTACTTCCTCGAGCGGCTCCAATCTCTGGACGAGGGCGATACGGACCTGCTCGAGAAGACGATGATCGTCTTCGGCTCACCCATGGCAGACGGAAATGTCCACAACCATCGACGCTGCCCGCTTGTCCTGTTGGGTGGAGCGAATGGTCAGTTGGAGGGTGGCCTCCATCTCAAGGCTCCGGATGGTACACCGATGGCGAATGTCATGCTGACGCTGATGCACAAGCTCGGTATGGAGGACATGCGAAGCTTCGGTGACAGCACAGGTGACTTCTCGCTGACGCTGCCGTACTCGGCCGCGTCGGCGGGCTG
The DNA here is from genome assembly GCA_028873595.1 of Gemmatimonadota bacterium. Taxonomy (GTDB): domain Bacteria; phylum Gemmatimonadota; class Gemmatimonadetes; order Longimicrobiales; family Gaopeijiaceae; genus UBA2589. The sequence continues at coordinate 344,553 of JAPPOV010000033.1, forward strand.
ACGCCGATACGAGGAACGACATGTTCGGACTGAAATCGACGGTAGCCTTCGGGGCACTCGGCTCACTTCTCGTCTTTGTGGTGGACGGAAGTGCGCCGGCTGACACTCGATGGGTTACCGACCCAGGGGCCAGGTCTGCAGAGAACGTCGGGGTCTCGGCCACTGATCACAGGTTGTCTGTGATCGACGAGAACACGGTGATCCAGGAGTACTGCGTCCGCTGCCACTCCGATCGGCGTCTGCGCGGAAACCTCTCGCTCGAATCGTTCGACATGGAACAACCTCATCTCCAGGGTGAGGTCGCGGAGAAGATGGTCGTGAAGCTCCGGGCGGGCATGATGCCACCCCCGGGCGTCGCGAGGCCTGCGGGCGACACGCTCAAGATTCTGGTCGAAGCCCTCGAGGGGCGCCTTGATCGGATCGCGGAAGAAAATCCGAACCCAGGTGGGCGCACGTTCCAGCGGCTCAATCAGGCCGAATACGCTGCGTCGATTCGGGATTTACTCGGGTTGGAGATCGACGGAGCGGATTATCTGCCGCCGGACACCAAGAGTGCGAATTTCGACAACATCGCCGACGTTCAGATGCTGTCGCCGACACTGCTCGACGCATACCTGAATGCGGCGGCCGAGGTGAGTCGTCTGGCGTTGGGGGACCCGCACGCGACCTCGACGGAGACCCAATACCGTGTGCCGCGCTGGGCGTCGCAGACGGAGCGTGTCCCCGGTGCGCCCTATGGTACCCGTGGAGGGGTGTCGGTCGTGCACACCTTCCCGGCCGATGGGGAGTACGTGTTCCGCTTTTCGTTCCACCACGAAACGACGGGAACTGCGGTCGGCAACGGAGCGTCGGCGCTGAATACGACGCCGGACAGCCCCGAGCAGATCGAGATCTCAGTCGATGGTGAGCGTGTCGCGCTCATGGACATCGACCGTTGGATGCACGTTTCGAACCCCGAGAGTGTCGAGATGCGCACTCCGCCGATCGCGGTGCCGGCCGGACCGCATCGGGTCACCGCCGCGTTCATCATGAAGGCCGACGGACCGGTACAGGACCTCATCTCGCCCCATGACTGGTCTCTGGCGAGCACTGCCATCGCGGGGACGTATGGGGTCATGTCGCTGCCGCATCTGCGTGATCTGGTCGTCGTTGGGCCCGAGAGTGTGACCGGAGTGTCGGACACGCCGATTCGGCGCGCAGTCTTCACCTGCCGCCCGACCAGCTCCGAGGACGAGCGGCCGTGTGCGTCCTCCATTATCGAGCGGCTTGGCGCCGCAGCGTTCCGCCGGCCGCTTACGGACGAGGATCGTGATGCGCTCATGGGCTTCTACGACTACGGTGCGGAGGACGGCGGATTCGAGATCGGAGTTCGGACTGCGCTCGAAGCGATGCTCGCGAGCCCTCACTTCGTCTTTCGCTTCGAGGAAGCGCCGGAGGATGTACGACCCGGTGCGCTGTACCCGATTCAGGACGCGGACCTGGCGGTTCGGCTCTCGTACTTCCTTTGGGGTCTTCCGCCCGATGCAGAGCTGCGAGAGCTGGCCGAGCGCGGTGAACTCTCCGACGAGGATGTGTTGGAAGATCAGGTTCTACGCATGCTGGCCGACCCGCGCGCTGAGGCACTCGGGCCTCGCTTTGCCGCGCAGTGGCTGCGGCTGCAGGACCTCGACAAAGTCCATCCGGACGTCCGTCTCGAGCCCGATTTCCATCAACAGCTCGCCGACGACATGCTGGAGGAGACCGAGCGCTTCTTCACGAGCCTGGTTCGGGAGGACCGCCCGATCTTCGAGTTGTATACGGCTGATTACACCTTCCTGAACGAACGGCTCGCGCGGCACTACGGGATCGAAGGAGTCACAGGCAACGACTTTCGCCGTGTACCGTATCCCGACGATATGCGCCGTGGCGTACTGGGCCACGCGAGTGTGCTCACGCTGACGTCGCAGGCCGGTCGGACCTCGCCCGTTCTGCGCGGGAAATGGGTCATGGAGGTCATCATGGGGACGCCTCCGCCCCCGCCACCTCCAGGGGTTCCTACGCTCGAGGAAACCGAGGAATCGGATGGAGGGCGTGTACTGACGACGCGGGAGCGGATGGAGATCCACCGCAAGAATCCGACGTGTAATGCGTGCCATCGGTTCATGGATCCCATCGGGCTGTCACTCGACAGTTATGGGGTCACCGGGAAGTGGCGTGTGCGTGAGAACGGAAACCCGCTCGATACGCGTGGTGATTTCTACGACGGCACGGAGATCCATAACCCGCTGCAGTTGCAGCAGGCTCTTCTCCGACGACCGATCCCATTGGTGCGGACCTTCACGTCCAATCTCATGGCTTATGGTCTCGGCCGTCGTGTCGAATACTTCGACCAGCCGGCTGTCCGGCAGATTGTGCGAGAGGCCGAAGAACAGAACTACCGGATGTCGGCCTTCTTCCTGGGGGTGGTGAAGAGCGACGCCTTCCGGATGCAGAGCGTGTCGACGTCGGCCGAAGACAACTAGAACGAGTAAAGCCAACGCGCCTCAGGCGCTGGAGAGTGACCCGATGCAGTTTCTGACGGGAAAGCACATGAAGCGGAGGACCTTCCTGCAGGGGATGGGTGCGACTGTCGCACTGCCGCTCCTCGACTCGATGGTCCCTGCCGGCCGCCTACGTGGGTCGCTGGCGGATGATCCCACTCGCCTCGTTGCGATCGAACTGGTCCATGGGTGCGCGGGAAGTAACGATTGGGGCGCGAGCCAGAACCTGTGGGCGCCTGCCGATGTGGGACGGAACTTCGACCTTTCGCCGAGCGCGCTGCTCCCGCTTGATCCGTGGCGTGAATACCTCACGATCATCAGCAACACCGATGTTCGCATGGCGGAGGCGTTCGAGCCCAATGAGATCGGAGGTGACCACTTCCGGTCGAGCGCGGTCTTCCTGACTCAGTCGCATCCGAAACAGACAGAGAGTTCTGACGTGTACGTCGGGACCTCTCTGGATCAGATGCACGCCAACCGCTTCGGTCAGGGCACGCCGATCCCGTCGATGCAGCTGTGTATCGAGAATGTGGATCAGGCCGGAGGGTGCGCGTACGGGTACTCGTGTGTGTACACGGACTCGATCAGCTGGCGCGCTCCGACCGAGCCGCTCCCGATGATTCGTGATCCGCGTGTCGCGTTCGATCTCCTCTTCGGAGCGGGAGGTTCGCCGCAGGAGCGGGCCCGTCGTCGTCGCACGAGCAGCAGCATCCTGGACTGGATCTCGGATGACATCGCTCGAATGCGACGGACGCTCGGCCCGAACGACTACGCTCGCCTCGACCGGTACCTCGAGAACGTGCGTGAGATCGAACGGCGCATTCAGGGCGTCGAGGCCCAAAATGCGTCTGGTGAGGAGCGTGCTCTGCCGGGCGCGCCGGCTGGCGTGCCTGACTCCTTCACGGAGCACATGCAGCTGATGTTCGACCTGCAGGCGCTCGCCTTCGCGTCGGACATGACCCGGGTCTTCTCCTTCAAGACCGGAAGGGATGCATCGTCGAGAGTCTATCCGGAAAGTGGGACGGACACTCCGTTTCACCCTGCGTCTCACCACGGTGGACGTGAGGACGCGATTCTCGATTTCGCGGTGATCAACAAGTACCACGTCAGTATGCTCCCGTACTTCCTCGAGAAGCTCCGCGATATCGATGAAGGTGGTACCAACCTTCTCGAGAAGACGATGATCATCTTCGGGTCGCCAATGGCGGATGGGAATGTCCACAACCACCGACGTGCCCCGCTCGTCGTGCTGGGCAAGGCGAACGGAAAACTCGAGGGCAATGTGCACCTCAAGGCTCCGGATGGGACGCCGATGGCGAATGCGATGCTGTCGATGATGCACACGCTCGGGCACGACGATATGGACAGCTTCGGAGACAGCACGGGCGAGTTCTCGCTGAACCAGGGCTCTGCGATGTCGCCCGACCGATGAGGCTTCGGGTGCACCTCCTCTGGGGGCTGGCTTCCACCCTCGCTCTCTGGAGCGCGGCTGGTTCCGAGGCACCCGTCGCGGATGCCGCCATGCGGGGAGATGTCGCGGAAGTGGAGGCGCTTCTTCGGTCGGGCGCGGACGTGAACGCAGCTCAGGGGGATGGTATGACGGCCCTGCATTGGGCCGCCGAGCTCGGGAACACCAGTCTCGCCGAGATGTTGATTGCCGCGGGTGCATACCCCGATGCGGTGACCCGCCTGGGTGACTTCACGGCGCTACACGTGGCTGCCGGAGCAGGCCAGGGGGGCATCGTTGAAGTGCTTGCGGAAGCTGGCGCCGATCTCGACGCTCGAACCTCGACCGGCGGTGTGACTCCGTTACACTACGCGGCTGCCTCCGGCAGTCAGCACGCGGTTGCGGTACTGCTCGAGCACGGGGTCAGGGTCGACGCTCGTGAGAGTGCTTGGCTTCAGACGCCCCTCATGTTCGCGGCAGCAGCCGGCCGAACCGAGGTCGTTCGGGCGCTTGCTGCTGCAGGAGCTGACCCTTCGCTGACCGCTCGCGTCATGGACATGGATGCGCGTGAGCAACAGGACCGGGCCGACCAGCGACGGCAGGAGGAAATCCAAAGTCGAATTCTCACGGCGCGCGACGGCCGCGCGCCAGAGCGTCGGGGCGGGTACGGTGAACCCACCGGTGCCCGTCAGGCTGAGCGACAGGACAGTGCCCGCTCGGCGGAGGAAGCAGCGACACCGTCTCGTCAGGATATCAACAACCAGCAGCGCGATCGTGTGCCATCTTCGCGCTTCTCCCACGCTCAACTCGTAGGAGGGTACGGCGGACTCACCGCGCTTCATCTCGCGGTGCGAGAAGGCCACATCGGCACCGCGGAAGCGCTTCTGGAGTCGGGTGCCGATATCAACCAGCCGACCGAAGGTGACGGTACCCCGCCTCTCTTGATGGCGACGGTCAACGGCCATTTCGATCTGGCCATGCGTCTATTCGAGAGGGGTGCAGACCCGAACCTGTCCAACGACGCGAATGCGACACCGTTGTACACGGTCATCAACGCGCAGTGGATTCCAAAGTCACGGCACCCGCAGCCAGCGGATTACCTGCAGCAGCAGGTGACGTACATGGACCTCGTTCGTGCCTTTCTGGGTGCTGGTGTGGATGTGAATGTCCGCCTCGATAAGCAGTTGTGGTTCACCACGTTCGGAGATGACTACCTCCGTACGGATCGCATGGGAGCGACGCCCTTCTGGAGGGCTGCCTACGCGCTCGACCTGCCGCTCATGGAGTTGCTGGTCGAACATGGAGCGGACCCGAGTATTCCGACGAAGAAGACGGTTCGTCCTCGATTCGGCGCCGGCGCCATCCGCAACATCGAAACCGGTGCGAACGATCCTTCGGGACTTCCGCCCGTGCCACCGGGGGGACCTGGAGTCTATGCGATTCACGCGGCATCCGGAGTGGGCTACGGTGAGGGCTTCGCGGCCAATATCCACCGTGTGGTGCCCGACGGCTGGCTACCCGCGGTGCGGTACCTCGTGGAGGAGCTTGGCGCTGATGTGAATCAGCGAGACCATAACGGCTATACGGCCATGCACCACGCAGCGGCGAGAGGTGACGACGAGATGATCCGGTACCTGGTATCCCAGGGCGGCGACGTGATGGTTCTGAGTCGTCGTGGTCAGACGACCGTCGATATGGCCAACGGCCCGGTTCAGCGGATTAGCCCGTTCCCCTCGACGATCGCACTGCTCGAGAGCCTCGGGGCGATCAATAACCACAACTGCGTCAGCTGCGAGTGATGGTTTAGCGCGGGTACGAACTCGGGCGGCCAGGGGCTCAGCCTCCGGCACCTCCCTCTTCCAGTTCGGCCATGACTTCTTCGAACATCGTCCGAAGGTCGCTGTCGAGACTGATCAGTAACGTCATCTGATCGTACTCCTCACGGGTCATTTCGGCTTCCTCGAGAATTGCATCGAGGGCCGTCTCGACCTCTTCGCGCGCCCGGATGCGGCCCTCCGGGTCGTGTACGCGCGCGACCGCTCCATGAAATTCATCCCGCACATCATTGACGGCGATGTGCACCCGCACGAACTCGACCATCCGTTCTCGGTCTATCGCGATGTCGAGGTCCTGGGCGGCGATTGGCTTCGCGGAGGCAAGTCCGGCCAATGCCGTGACAGCCGTCAGGACCAGCGCCTTGAGGAAGGCGCGTCGGGGCATCTTCATCATCGTTCCTGTCTCAATTCCTGTTCGATGCACTCCAACGGATCCCGGAGCGGGGCAGGGAGTACCGTTGCTCAGTGAAGGTCGTTCGGCGTACCGTGAGGACCAAGAGTAGACGAACTCCCGACCGGGGATACCATCATACCGATCTACGAATACTCCTGCCAAGACTGCGGCCACGACTTCGAGGCTCTTGTCCGCGGCGAGGAGACGCCAACCTGCCCGAAGTGCGAGAGCACTTCACTCGAGCGCAAGTTCTCGCTTCCCACGGCTCATACGTCGGGCACTCGAGATATGGCGATGCGGGCGGCGAAGCGCCGTGATCAGCGCCAGGGTGCGGAACGGATGCATGCACAGCGCGAGTACGAGTTGAACCACGACGATCACTAGTGGCACGATGAGGGGACGAGCGAGCTTCATCGCGACTGTTTAGATCCTCCGGGGACGTTCCTCCGTGCTGGCTGCTGCGAATCGGGGTGCGTATAATGGAGATCGTCGCCCAACGCCTTGTTTCCTCAACGATCCGGCACGGTCGCGGGTCTTATCCAGGTAGAGGAACCGATTGCTGGGCAAACACTTTGTCAAACGAGAACCAGGTGCCTCACGAGGGGTCTGAACAGGTATGAAGACGATCAGCGTCACCCTCGTTGGTGCGGGCACGATTCTGCTTCTGTTCGGTGCCCAGGACGTCAGCTTTACGTCGCTCTCGCGTTCGTATGTCGCGCCTGTCGAGTCTCTGGACGAGCGGGTGGCCTGGACACCGCAGACGGACCAGGAGCTCATCGAGGAGTACTGCGTCCGCTGTCACAGCGATCGTCGCCTGCGCGGAAATCTTTCTCTGGAGACGTTCGACGCCTCGGCCCCCCATGTTCAGGGGGAGGTCGCCGAGAAGATGATCCTGAAGCTCCGGGCCGGTATGATGCCTCCTCCGGGCGTTTCGCGACCCGCGGGGGACTCGCTCATGTCGCTCGCCGCTTCGCTCGAGCAGCGGGTCGATGACGTCGCCGCTCGGGACCCGAATCCGGGTGGCCGTAGCTTCCAGCGGCTGAACCAGGTCGAATACGCTCGCTCCGTTCGGGACCTGCTGGGACTGGAGATCGATCCTTCGGCGTTTCTCCCACTCGATACGAAGAGCGCCAATTTCGACAACATCGCCGACGCGCAGATGATCTCTGCGACGCTGCTCGATTCGTATCTGAACGCAGCCGCCTCGATCGCTCGTCTCGCGGTGGGCGACCCTGAAGCGGCTGCGAGTTCTTCTACGTATACGAACCCCGGATACGCCTCTCAGTGGGAGCGGGTCGAGGGTGCGCCATACGGGACGCGCGGAGGCATCTCCGTGGTGCACAACTTCGTTGCGGACGGCGAATACGAGTTCCGCCTCGCTTTCGAGCATACGACGACCGGAGGGTACTTCGGCGGCGTCACCCGCGGCGAGCAAATCGAGGTGTCGGTCGACGGCGAGCGTGTCGCGCTGGTCGAAATGGACCGGTGGATGAGCGTGGCTGACCCCAATGGGGTCAACATGCGCACGGAGCCGATCTTCGTCCGCGCGGGCCCTCGCCGCGTCACCGCGGCCTTCCTGAAGCAGACCGAGGGGCCGGTCGACGACATGCTCTCGCCGCACGACTGGTCGCTCTCGGATCGGCAGATCGGTGTCCGTGGATATGGAATCACCTCGCTGGCCCATCTGAAGGATCTCGTCGTCGCTGGACCGACGAACGTCACCGGCGTCTCCGAGACCCCGTCGCGCGAGCGGATCTTCACGTGCCGCCCGACCCGGCCCGACGAGGCTCCGGAGTGTGCGGCGCGTATCATCGAACAGCTGGGCCCGCAGGCGTTTCGTCGGCCGCTCACGGATGGTGATCGTGAGGCCCTGATGGGCTTCTACGAGTTGGGTGTGGACGAAGGTGGCTTCGAGGTCGGTGTGCGTACCGCGATCGAAGCGATGCTGGCCAGCCCGGATTTCGTCTTCCGTATGGAAGAGGCTCCGTCGAACGTCGAACTCGGCGACAGCTACCGGATCTCGGATGCTGATCTGGCGACGCGGCTCTCATACTTCTTGTGGGGTCTGCCCCCGGACGAGGAATTGCGCTCCATCGCGGCAGAGGGGCGGCTTTCCGACGAAGACGAACTGGAGCGTCAGGTGTCACGGATGCTCGCCGATCCGCGCTCGGACGCGCTGTCCACCCGGTTTGCCGCTCAGTGGTTGCGGCTGGACGATCTCGACAAGGTCCACCCCGATCGGCTGCTGTACCCTGACTTCCATCAGCGACTGGCCGACGATCTCCGACGCGAGACCGAGCTCTTCTTCGCCAATCTCGTGCGGGAGGACGGTAACGTGTTCGATCTGTTCACGGCCGACTACTCGTTCATGAACGAGCGCGTGGCGCGTCACTACGGGATCGATGGAATCGTCGGTGAGGATTTTCGTCGTGTCGAGTATCTGGACGACAACCGCCGTGGGCTCCTGGGCCATGCGAGTATTCTCACGCTGACCTCCGTCGCCGGACGCACCTCACCGGTTCTCCGCGGCAAGTACGTGATGGAGGTCATCATGGGAACACCGCCGCCGCCGCCGCCGCCGAACGTCCCAACGCTCGAAGAAACGGAAGGTGCGGCTGATGGTCGTATGCTTACCACCCGTGAGCGGATGGAACAGCATCGGGCGAACCCGACGTGCAACGCGTGCCATTCGTTTATGGATCCGATCGGGCTCGCCCTCGACAGCTACGATGTCACGGGCCGCTGGCGGATCCGGGAAAACGGCATGGCCCTCGATACGCGTGGTGAACTCTACGATGGCACGCCGGTTACGAGCCCGACGTCGCTCAACGAGGCGCTGATGGTCCGCCCGACCATTCTGGTCCGCAACTTCACACAGAACTTGATGGCCTACGGCCTGGGGCGCCGGGTGGAGTACTACGACCAGCCCGCAGTGCGATCGATCGTGCGTGAGGCGGAAGAAAGCGATTGGCGCTTGTCTTCGTTCGTGTTGGGTGTTGTGAAGAGTGATGCCTTCCAGATGCAGAAAGCCGGAGCCGTCGCCGACGGGGCCGATCAGGATTAGACGAGTCACGTGGCCGAAGTACCCGGCCGCTCGAGGAGAGCAGTTATGCACTTCATAAGTGGGAAGCACATGGAGCGCCGGACCTTCATTCAGGGAATGGGGGCATCGATTGCGCTTCCGTTTCTGGATGCCATGGTCCCCGCGGGGCGTCTCAGCGCAGCGAAGGCCGCCGAAGTGGATCCGACCCGTCTCGTCGCGATCGAGATGGTCCACGGCGCCGCCGGCTGCAACGAATGGGGAGCGACACAGAATCTGTGGGCGCCGTCGACAGTTGGTCGGAACTTCGACCTTTCGCCGAGTGCACTCCAGCCGCTCGATGCGTGGCGTGATTATCTGACGATCATCAGCAACACCGACGTCCGGATGGCCGAAGCGTTCCAGGCGCCCGAGATCGGCGGTGACCACTTCCGTTCCAGCGCGGTCTTTCTGACGCAGGCGCATCCGAAGCAGACTGAGGGCTCGGACGTCTTTGTCGGGACGTCTCTCGACCAGATGCATGCCGAGCGTTTCGGCCAGGATACACCGATTCCGTCCATGCAGCTTTGCATCGAGAACATCAACCAGTCCGGTGGGTGTGCCTACGGCTACACCTGCGTCTATACGGACTCCATTTCCTGGGCCTCGCCTACGGAGCCGCTCCCGGTGATCCGCGATCCCCGTGTGGCGTTCGAACAGCTGTTCGGTGCCGGAGGTACGGCGAAGGAGCGCGCGCTACGTCGCCGCACTTCCGCGTCGATTCTCGACTGGGTGACCGGACGGATCGATCAGCTCCAGCGGGAGCTCGGACCGAATGACCGCGCACGCCTCGAGCGCTATCTGCAGAACGTCCGAGAACTCGAGCGACGCATCCAGATGGTCGAGGCGCAGAATTCGACCGGTCAGGAGCGAGAGTTGCCATCGGCGCCGGCCGGCGTCCCCGACTCCTTCGAGGAGCATGTGCAACTCATGTTCGATCTGCAGGCGCTCGCCTTCGCGTCGGACACGACACGGGTCTTCTCGTTCAAGATGGGACGAGATTCATCCGCCCGGGTCTTCCCGGAGAGTGGCACGGACAAGCCGTTCCACCCGGCATCACATCACGGTGGACGCGAGGAGGCAATTCTCGACTTCCACCTGATCAACAAGTACCACGTCAGCATGCTGCCGTACTTCCTCGAGAAGCTGTCCGCGATTCAAGAGGGTGACTCGCACCTGCTCGACAAGACGATGATCATCTACGGCTCTCCGATGGCGGACGGGAACCTCCACAACCATCGGCGTGCGCCGTTGATCGCGCTCGGCGGGGCCAATGGGGCCATGGAGGGCAACATCCACCTCAAAGCACCCGACGGCACGCCGATGGCGAACGCGATGCTCAGCTTCATGCACGCGCTCGGTCACACCGACATGGATAGCTTCGGCGACAGCACCGGCGACCTCTCGCTCACGATGCCGATGTCGTCGGCTCCGGCGCAGGGTTAGGCGGGCGTATGGCACGACGGGCCGGAAAAGACGGGGTTCGACTGCGGTCGTACGCGTCGCTGGCGCTCGGACTCACGATGTTTCTGTGGGCTGGAGTACCCGCAGAAGCGCCGGTCGCGGATGCCGCCATGCGTGGCGATGTGGAGTATGTGCGGCAATTGTTGCGCGCAGGTGAAGACGTAAACGCAGCTCAGGGCGATGGGATGACCGCGCTCCATTGGGCGGCTGAGAGCGGCAACGCAGAGCTGGCGGAAATGCTGTTGTACGCCGGTGCCAATGTCGGTGCGGTGACGCGACTCGGGGACTACACACCACTTCACGTTGCGAGCAGAGCGGGTCGCGATGCCGTGGTGTCGGTGCTTCTGGGCGCGGGTGCGGACGTCGATGCAGGCACATCGACGGGTGGAGTGACGTCGCTGCACTTCGGCGCAGCCTCCGGGAATCGTGCGGTCGTCGATGCGCTCGTGCGGGCAGGGGCCGATGTCGACATTGTAGAGACCCGCCGTGGTCAGACGGCTCTGATGTTCGCCGCGTCCGCGGGGCGCACCGACGTCGTGCGTGCGCTGATGGCGGCTGGAGCCGACGTATCGCTGACGAGCTTCGTCGTCGACATACCTCGGGTCGCGGCGGAAGACCGCGCAGCCGGTAACGTTCGTAACGAGGTCTTGGCCGCCTTCAGAGGAGACGTACCATCGGGCACGTCGTGGCAGCCTTCACCGGCCGAGGTGCAGGCCGCCGTTCGTGCGGCAAATGCTGCACGTGTCGATGCGGCGGACGCCGGTCCTGATCAGCGTCGTGACGAACCGCTTCCCGATCCTGACCTGGGTGAAGTCGCGATAAGCTCCAACGATCAGACCGGTGACGAATACAGCAACAGCTACGCCGACCTTGTCTACCGACAGGGAGGCTTGACTGCGCTACACCATGCCGTGCGTGAAGGCGAAGCCGAGACCGTGTTCGCTCTGCTCGACGGCGGTGCGGCGATTGACCAGCGAACTGCGGGTGACCTGACGAGCCCGATGCTCATGGCGGTCGTGAACGGTCACTTCGACCTCGCGCTCGCTCTTCTGGAGCGAGGTGCAGACCCGAACGTCTCGAGCCACGCGAACCTCACTCCCATGTACGCAGCGATCAACACGCACTGGGCACCCAAGGCGCGTTATCCGCAGCAGCAGGCATATCAACAGCAGCAGGCGACGCACCTCGATGTCGTGCGGGCGATGCTCGACGCGGGTGCGGACCCGAATGTCCGACTGTCGAAGCACCTGTGGTTTATGGAGTACACATTCAGCCAGCTGGATGTGGACACTCGGGGGGCCACGCCGTTCTGGCGGGCGGCATACGCACTCGACCTGCCTGCGATGCGGATGCTCATGGAGGCTGGGGCCGACCCGAACATCCCCACGATGAAGGCGCCTTCACGACGCTTCGCGTTCGCGCCACCGGGCTCGGCGACCGACCCCTCGGGCCTTCCTCCGGTCCCGGTCGGTGGGCCTGATGTCTCCCCGATCCATGCGGCCACGGGCCATGCGTACGGAACCGGATTCGCCGGCGTGTCGCATCGCCATGCGCCTGACGCCTGGCTCCCGGCTGTTCAGTATCTCGTCGAGGAACTCGGTGCCGATGTGAATGCGCGTGATGCCAATGGCTTCGCTCCGCTGCATTGGGCGGCATCTCGTGGGGATAACGAGGTCATTCTCTACCTCGTGGACAAAGGTGCGGACGCTTCGGTCGTCAGTCGTCGCGGGCACACGACCGCTGATATGGCGAACGGGCCGGTGCAGCGGATTTCACCTTTCCCGGAGACGATCGAATTGCTCGAGAGCCTCGGGTCGAAGAACAACAACAACTGCGTGAGCTGCGAGTAGACGGGATCTCGCGCAACGTGCGAAGGAAAGGGCCGGGGAGCTGAGTTGCTCCTCGGCCCACTTTTCTTCGTGGCCTTATCGGCTGGGCTCGTCTCTACCGGTACCTAGAACCCTCTTCGGCGCCGAAATCGGATTGAGTCAGGCTGCCGGCCCAAAGTGTCGAGTCCGAGCTCATCGACGTATTCGTGTGGGCGGGTGACGGGCATCTCTACGCCGTGCACTCGGTACACAAGTGACAGGTGGTAGGAAGCCTGAGCCAGTCCAACCTCGGCCTCGGTCTGGCCGATACGGCCGTCTCGATCCGCATCCTCTCCGTACATCATCACTCGGACCGTTTCGGCCAGTCGGTCGATGAGTCGGAGTGCGCTGTTTACGTCTTGGGCAGCCTGGACCTGCAGCGCCAGCGCCACCGCGTCGTCCGCCCTAGCTTGGGCAGCCTGAGCCGCTCGGGTCATGAATGGTCCGTGGAAGGCGAGTGCTGGGGCTACGCTATCGGGGGCAGACAGGACCGCGAGCTCGGCGTGCGTGCCCACTGCTTCCGCGGCCCTGCGAAAGCCGTAGCCCAGGCCGGCACCGACGGGCACTTCTTCCGGGTCGATCGCGTGCAACACGTTGTTCATGGCTCGTTGCATTCGACTGAGGCTGAGCATGTCGACGCCCGCGACACGGACCCACGCGGCAGCGATCTCACCTTCGAGCATCGCGGTCTTGAGTAGACCCATGCCGAACGGGGTGTCGGAGAACCTTTCAGTGATGTGCCCGAGGTGAATCCACGCCTGAGGCGGAATGACTGTATCCGGCCTGTACGTGGCATCGAGTGAAGCGAGGTACCGTGCCTCGATGGCGATGGTGTCGGCAGGCGTGAGCGACTCCCTGTTCATCTGGACGGAGTCCGGATGTTGGCCTTCAAGGCTGGCCGGAGCGGATATGGTCGCGAGGACGATGGCCGCACCTGCGGCGTAGGAGACCTTCACGAGATCAGTTACCGAGTCCTTCGGCCCGCTTGATCAGGCCCATGTGCGTAGCCGCCTGGGCCAGTCCCCCCTCGCCCTCCTGCCAACCGACGCGACCATTCCCGTCGGCATCGACACCGTTCAGGATCGCGTCGGTGAGTCCTGTGAGTTCTGTCAACATCTCTGCGGCATCCGTAGCACTCTCGGCGGTTTGAATCCCTTCGGCCAGCTCGACCGCCTGCTCCGCGTGAGCGACGGCACTACGCGCTGCCGTCGCAACGTGTACCGAGTGGGTCTTTACCGCGTCCGATGCGCCCTCGGAGGCCGCCGCCAGCTCAGTGTGTTGTGCCGCCCGTTCGGCGGCTGCGATCACGCCGTACCCCATCCCTGGGCCGCTTTCGACACGGCTTGCGTCCATCGCATGGATGACATGCGCCATGTGCCGTTGCATGCCCTCCAGACTCGACGGGTCCCGTCCGGCGAGTGTCGCGTGCTGATGGGCGATCTCCGCTTCGGCGATCGCGGTGGGAAGGAGGCCCATGCCGTCAGGCGTACCGCGAAAAGCCTCGGCCGCATGCCCAATATGAAAGTGCGCTGGGCTCTGAGCTGATCCAAGAGAAGTGGTGAAGGCTAAGGCGAGAGCTGCAGCGGCACTTCCGTTCCGGATCCGATAGACCATACCGTGCATGGCGATTCCTCCACTGTAGGTGGTGACGTCGAAAAATATCCGCGGCTGAGGAAGGGGAGCAACTGGACTCTGTTCCAGGATGTTAATGGGACGTTCAGCCCAAACAGAAAAAAGCCGGGGCCGACGCATGGCGCCGACCCCGGCAGGTCCTTCACACTCTCCTCAGAGAGTACCCGTCATCAAGACTCCGTGACGAAGATCACGTTGGAGGCCGAGATGTTCGAGTTCGTTTCGACTTCCGATTCCGGGATGGGGAAGCAGAGTGAACGTGAGCTGAGGTGAGAACCGACCGCCACGTCACCACTCACCTGCTCCAGTGGCTGCAGGTCTCCCGGAGTGCCGGATGCCTGCCAGCGACGCATAGCCGGTAGGCGACGGCCTTCGAGCCACATCTCAATCGCGTGCTCTCGCTTGAGAAGTGTCATCGCCTCCGCCTGTGTTGCGGGGACTGCCTCCGTCGCAACACCAGCAGCGGTACGCAGCGCGTTGATGATGGCCATCCCCTGGCCGATGTCGCCGTTGTTCATGATCTCGTTCTCTGCAAGGATCAGCTGCATTTCCTCGTAGCTTGAGAGCTCAATGGGGGAGTCGTCGTTCGTGTACTTCGTCTGCGGGTTCCACGCGATCACACCGCAGCACGAAGACGCTGCATCACCGTTTTCTCCGGAAACCCTCCAAGAAACGCGCGGATCCGTATTGGCAACACCACCTGTTTCCGGGTTGTACTGCTCAATCCAGGTGAAGATCTGCGAGTGAGCCTTGTACGGCTGAGCCTTACCAGCCACATAAATCCGGTTCGACTGAGTGTCATCACCAATTGCGAAGTACCTGGCGCTGTAGCTGAAGCCAGCCGGGATAGTCCCAGCATCGGCAACGGCGGAGGCCCAGTTTCCGAGCATTAGGTGCGCCGAAGCACGCCCTGCTGCGGCCGCTAAAGCGATGTCTCCTGCTCCAAGCGAAGCCGCGCTGTTGAAGTGCTCGATAGCTTTCTGAAGGTGACTGTCCGAGTTCGCTTCAGCTGGACCTCCATCGTACACAGCTTGGCACATCTGCTCACCCAAGAGGCGATTCGTATAGCCCGCGTACAGGTGAGCCTGCGCCAGGAGCGTCTGATCTTGGTCTGCAGATTCAAGCGCTTGGATACGCCTGATCGCTTCGTCTCCCATGAAGCGAGCGCGATGGGCAGTCGTCCATTGAGTGCCGACCTGATCCCAGAGCAGCTCACCACGCTGTTGCTCTGGCGTAATGCCAAAGCTTCCGGTCGAGCCGGAGGGGTGAACCTCGCGAGCGATCGCAGCACTCGTATACCCTGTCCAGTTCAGCGCCTCACTTAGCGCGCGGCCGGCACCGTTTACCATTGCCGCCTGCGCGTTCGGGTCGTCAAGGAACCGGGCATCGATTGGGCCGGGGTTGATAACGTCCGTGTCACACGACGCGGCCGCTACCAGAAGCCCCAGCGACATGAATCGGGCGAAAGTTTTCACACCCTTGAAGTTGATTCGAGTCATTGATTTAGCTCCTAGAATACGACGCGAAGGGCGACGGTGTAGGTCGCAGGCGCCGGAATATGTTCACTGATCGAGGTGACCAGGAATGCCCCGGAACTCGCGCCGTTACGGCTGATCGGGTTGTTATCGTTGTTTCCACCCATCTCTGGGTCGAAGTGAGTCCACTCGCTGTTGGTCCAGCGGAAGACATTGCGTCCTGAAAGCGTGAGCGTGGCACCCGAGGAGCCGGGGACCAACGAAGCAGAGACAGGAACCTGTAACGTGATGTCGCGGATCTTGAAGAAGTTCGCCTTCTCGGTCCACAGGTCGTAGTCACTTAGACCTGGAGTACATTTTGCTCTCTGAAGTGCGGTCAGGTTGTTTCGTCCGGGAGACGTCATGCGCAGCGGCGCTTCACCGGCGATGGTGTAAACCTCGTTGCAGCCTGCCCAGACTACGGAGCGTCGGACGGCGTTGTGTGCGACACCAGCCGGAACGACGTGACCACCCTGGTACTCACCACGGGCGCTGAGTGTCATTCCTGCAGGAAGACTGAAGCTGGTATTAATACCGAAGATGTCCGTCGGCATGTTTGGCCCGATGACGCACTCGTCATCGATGACCGGTTCGGCTATCGCGTCGGGGTTTGTGACACACTCACCGTACATCACAGGAGCGGGCTGACCATCGATGATCCAACCACCGCCCGTTGAGAACTCCGGCACTTCTTCCGGCAAGCCGACTTCAGAATTGTTCGACGAGTACGAGACGCCGAGATCCCAAGCCCAGCTGTCACTTTCGAACAGCGCGGTGTTGAGAGTGATCTCCATACCCTTGTTCGAGATCTCACCGACGTTTTCCAGCTGCGAGCTACTGAAACCGTTCGACGGTTGTTGGCGCACGTTGAAGAGTGCGTCCGTCGTCTTCTGGTCATAGTAAGTGAAGTCGAGTTGGACGCGATCTGAGAAGAAGCTCCCATCAAACCCAAACTCAAACTCTGCGGTGCGCTCTGGGCCCAGTTCCGGGTTGCCCAAAACTCCCGGGAAGAAGGCCGGGGCGTTGCCCCAGCCTACACCTGTGTAGGTCCGAACCGCGTCGAAGGCGCCTGGGGCACGACCTGATTGGCCCCATGCCGCCCGCAGCTTGAGCTGACCACTGTCTCCCCAGAAGTCCTCATCAGAAACGACCCACGATCCTGAGATCTTCGGGTAGAATTGCAGGCCAAAATCGCTACCGAAGGCAGAGTTGCCATCAACGCGGAAGCCTGCGGTGATGAAGTACTTGTCTGCAATGTCGAAAACGTTTTGAGCAAAGAAGCCAGCGTTCACTACCCTTTGACGCTGCTCAAAGCCTAGGCGAGTACCACCGGTAGTGACCGTCGGGTCACCGGGTCCCGGGAAGTTTTCGGCGTATGCCGTTGTGCGCTGGATCTCTTCGGTAATGCTCTGGCCACCGAATGAAAGTGAGGAGTTGATCCCCATGCCCAGACCGAAGCTCAACGTTCCGACATAGTCGAAGGTGAGAGTCTCGAACTCTGAGCGCCCGTCAGAGAGGATGCCATTTGGTGCCCGGATGAATCCGAACGGCCGAAGGTTCCGGTTGTTCTGTTGGGCTAGGTCGTAACCGATGTTTAGTCGGTTGGTGAAGTTGGCGGTTGGCGAGTAGGTGACCGTACCACCGGTGATGAACTGATCGATCTGCGTACGAATGTCCTGACCGAGCAGCTTGTCGAGGTTGTCTTTCTCTTCGTTTCCGAAGTAGTTCGCCGTACGCCGGTAGACGTTAAGTGTCAAACCGTGTGCGTTGTTACCAGCGGCAGTGTTCGAGAACTCGTCGTTCATGAAGGACGTGTTCCACTGCAGTTGGAGATTCTCCGCGGGCGAGAAGGTAAAGTTTCCTCGAATCGTCGTCTTTTGTTCTTCGTCGTTCGGGAGAACGCCTTCGTCGTCTTCCATCGAGCCTGAGACGAAGTACTGCAGGTCCTCACCACCTCCGGAAACGGAGAGTGCGTAACGCTGCTGATGGGCGTTGCGAAGCCACGGATCGATGAACATGTAAGCTGGTGTCCCACCGGCTGCGCTCACATCGTCGCGGATGGAGTTATCGACCCCAAAGGCCTGCATGGAGGAGATACCTTGCTCCATCGAAGCAACCCACTGCGGGGCGCCCGTGTGACCGCGCTTCGTGAAGATCTGAATTACGCCCGCTGCGGCTTCTGTACCGTAGAGAGTCGTCGCCGCAGCGCCCTTGATGACTTCGATCCGATCGATGTCAGCAGGATTGATGCTGTTTAGAGGACTGGCGACGTCGTTACCGGAGCGTCCTGGGTATCCCGTAGGCGGTACGTTCTTATCGAAGGCCGTCGAGCGAATGCGCACGCCGTCAACGTAGATGAGCGGCTGGTTGCTCTGTGCGACCGAGACATTCCCGCGAAGGCGGATCCGGGCACCTGACCCAGCGTTACCCGAAGCGTTCAGTACGGTCATGCCGGCGACGCGGCCCTGAAGCAGGGCATCAACGTTTTGCGGGGGTTCCGCAATGTCCGCTACCGAAACTGACGCGATCGTGTTTCCGATCTCGCGTCGTCGGGCAGCACCGGCTGTACCAGTCACGACGAGTTCGTCGAGGCCTAGTGCCTCACTCTCCATCGCGAAGTTCTGGGCGGTCGTTCCTCCGCCTGACACTGTGACCTCAATGTCTTGGGTTGCGAAACCCAGCCGCTCGGCACGCACAGTGTAGCTGCCTGCGGGGACGTTGAGAATCAGGAAACGGCCGCTCGCGTTAGTGAGCGTGCCGAGACCTGTGTCGACGAGGTAAACCTGCACGGACTGAATGCCCGCACCGTTGGCTGCGTCAGTGATCGTTCCCGTGACCGTTCCGGTCTGAGCTACGATGGGTGCCGCTGCCAGAGCGATCGCAACCGCTAACGCGGCTGAGATTCGGCTCAAAGCCGCAACGAACCTATTCATTCGTTTTCCTCTTGTTGAGGTCGTGAGGAGCATTCGTTGAAACGTGTAAAGAAACCGCCTTACCGCGCTCAAGCGAACTGTGTGGGATCAACGAGACCCAGTACAAATAATCGATGATCTTACGCAACCCGGCAAGCTAACATGCGGTTTTTTTATGGGTCGATCGTCACGATGATTTCCGCGGAGCCAGTTCCCTGAAGTTGATCAAAGACATTTACCAACAACGTGAATTGGCCAGCCGAGTCATATACGTGATACTCGCTTCCCCCTGCAGTCTGCGCGCCGAGAAAAGAGACGCTGTCCGTCTGCATGTCACCCCAGCTTATTACTAAGCCAGCCAGGCTTTGGCCGGTGACGTCGTAATCTAGACGTAGGCTGTCTCCGACGTTGACAGGGGTGGTGGCCGAGACGGTGACGTTCAGGTCACCCCCGAGGGTGATCTGGCTGGAGGAGCAAGCTAAAGCTGCAGTAACTAGTGCGGCGGCCAAAATTGGGCGATAGGGCAGGTTGTTCTTCATGGAGGCCTGTGTCCCATTCTCGGAAGATTCTAATCTTGGTCACTGCGACCAGAGGTCCGCGCTCTTTACCAGCATCTTCCCAGAACTTAGTGGGTCGCCCAGCCTCACCATAGGCTCTTGAGCACGCCAATTAGGCTGAGGAAAGGGACTGAAATCATTGCGTCCACTGGGCCGTCCCCTCCAGGCCTGACACCTCCTCCGGTATCTCCGGCAAGCTGTGTCACGATCACAGTTGTGCTTGCAGTTACGATCGCTCCAACCGCTAGCCCAGTTCGTGTCCTCGATAGCTTCCTTCGTTCAATATCCATGAAGGCGTCTACAGGGATTTCGATTCGCTGGTTCAGTGTTTGCAGGCGCATGCCCTTGTACGCTGCGGATACTGGCACGTCCAGCAGGACAGAGGAGCCGTCAGCTTCGACGTAGGATCCCTCGATAATCCGTCTGTGTCCCGGAAGGATTCTACTCAGAGAGTCGGCGAACGCTCCTGATACAACCGCCCGGATGCCTTCGCCCGTTGTTAGCTCAGCGACACTCACGGGTTGGAACGTGTAGCATCCTGCTGTACACATGAGTAGCAGAACGGCTGCCAAATTTCGTTCAGTCCGGTACACCCGCCCCTTCCCGTCAGTGATCTCTCTCACCCGACATACACCCCCTCAACAGCGTGTATCCAAATAATTTATGAAGCTAGATGAATGTGGTGGGGGCGGGGAGAGCCGCGCCGGTTGGGAGGTTGAATGGTAAGCTCCGAAAACCCTCATATGCTCGGTCGCCGTCTCTCGTCGGTCTTCGCGGTGCTCATCACGCTAGTGCTGCTCGGTGGCGTTTTCGTGTCACATCGTGCATCACGGGATGCCGCGATCTTGCCGGTCCCTGATCAGGTTACGTGGGCAGCAGACATCGCTCCCCTGATCGAGCGGGAGTGCCTCGACTGTCACGGTGAAGATCCCCTCGCGCCCTTCACGCTCCTTTCTTACGAGAATGCGGCAGAGAGAGCGGAGCGAATCGTTCGGGCGACCTCGGCCCGTCGCATGCCGCCGTGGTTGCCTGGCGGAGAGCATGGAACGTTCGCGGGCGAGCGCATCCTGACCGATCGAGAGATCGAGCTCTTTCGTGCGTGGGTCGAGGACGGAGCGGTGGCTGGGTCGCCGACTCCAGAAACGCTGGTCGCGGATGAAGAGGAGGTGTGGCAGCCCGGTGAGCCGGATCTCGTGGTGACGCTGCCTACGTATCCGCTCGCCGCACGGGGTCACGACGTGTATCGCAACCTCGTCGTCGAGATCCCCGTTCAAGAGACTCGGTGGGTGGAGTACGTCGAGTTGCGCCCTGGAAACCGGACGGCGGTGCACCACGCGCGCGTGATGGTCGACGAGACCTCGTCCTCCCGCCAGCTCGATGAGCAGGATTCGGATCCCGGCTTCGACGGTATGGAACTGACCAGCAATGCAACAAACCCGGACGGTCACTTCATCGGCTGGACGCCTGGCAAGACCCGGCTGGCACCCCTGGATGGGATGGCATGGCGTCTCGAGCCAGGGACCGATCTGGTGGTGCAGCTACACCTTCGGACTTCTGGTGAGCCTCAGGAGGTGACGGCGCAGGTCGAGTTCCATTTTGCGGACGAGCCACCGACACGTCGTCCGGCGATTCTCGTCGTGAGCTCTCTGCAGATCGACATCCCGGCGGGGGCCACGGACTACGCGGTGTCGAACAGCTTTACGCTCCCCGTCGACGTCGACGTCCTCAGCGTCTACCCGCACGCTCATTACCTGGGCAAGGACCTTCGGGCTACCGCGCTGCTGCCGAACGGTCGCGAGATTCCTTTGATCCACATCCCCGAATGGGACTTCAACTGGCAAGACGACTACCGCTTCATCCGACCGATTCCCCTGCCGGCCGGTACGACCATCGTGAAGGAGTTCGCCTTCGACAACTCGGCGGAGAACCCCCACAACCCGGCAGATCCGCCCAAGCGCGTGGTCTACGGCTCGAACTCGGACGATGAGATGGCCGACCTGATTCTCCAGGTGCTGCCCAGGAATCAGGCAGACCGCGAGGAGCTGATCCAGGCTCAAGCGTGGCAGCACGAAGCCGAGGACATGGCGTACATGGCTGAGATCGAGTACGGACGTGGCGTGACGGCGTTCGATGTCGGAGACCTCGACCAGGCAACGCGCCATTTTCAGGAATCTCTGCAGTACCGGGCGGACCATATCGGGTCTCTTGTTGGGCTGGCCGAACTCTTCGTCCGGCGCGCCGACGCACAGTCCGCGCTGATGATCGCCCGCCAGGGCGTGCAGATGTCGAACAGGCAGGACGCGAGAGCACTCGCAGCCCTCGCCATGGCTCAGGCGCTAGGTGGCTCGATGGGCGAGGCCCGGGCGACCGCGAATGAAGCGATCGCCCGGGCTCGCGCTATCGGCGACTCCGACGTAATCGACGCCGTGGATTCACGCGTGCGGGCGCTGGCGCGCTAGCGCCGCTGACCGACTTCCCGGATGTCACTCCTCGACCGGGGTGGTCGCACATAGGCTGAGACGAGGCTCTCGTGTCCGTCAGGTCCGATGGCCGCGATTCCGAAGACGTAGTCGTCGATTGAGATGTTCTCGAGTACGAAGCGATCAACATCACCGACGATGACCTCATGCTGCCAGTCCGGTGTCCATGCCTCGCGCCACACGACTCGGTAGCGGGTGGCGCCCGGTGAACGTTGCCAGCGCATCTCGGCGTGGTACCCGCTCTCGCCACGTCCCAGCATGGGGCCGCGTGGCCCATTCACGTTCGGCGCAGGAGGTGCGATGGCCATGGTCGCCACGCCAGCCGTGTTGACGCGTGTGTTCCTTGCCAGGTACTCGAAGTCCACGCCTCCCAGGGTGTCCTGGGCCGTATGCTGACGCGAGTAGTTTTCTCGCGACTCACTGAAGCGAACACCGGCGTACCCTCGGCGGTTGAACGCGGTATGATCGCCCCCGCGGCCGAAGCGGTCCTCGCGCGCGATGAGGCGAACCTCGTGGCCGGGCATGTACGTTGCGCCCTGCCGACGGATGAAACGAGCGAGCTGGCGAGAGGGAGAATCCATCGGGTCTTCGCTGAAGACGCGAAGAGTGCGGCTGTCGAGAATTCCATTGCCGCCGAGAGAGTTACCGATGATGTCGTTGTTGAACATGGCATCGATGACCCAGCCCTCACGTTCAGCCCTGGCCGCCATCAGACTCGCTCCGACGAGCCCCTCCTCCTCGGCGACGAAGGCGACGAAGACGAGCGTTGCATCGAACTCGATCCCGCTCTGTGCGAGTACCCGCGCGGCTTCCATGGTCAGGACCGTACCGCTGCCGTCGTCGTTTGCCCCTGGTGCCGGGTTGTCGTACCGGGACCAGTCGAAGCCTCCGCCTCCGCCCCCGGAAGCTGGATCGGACGCCTCGATACGGGCGACCGTGTCGTAGTGCCCGCTCACGAAGATGCGTCGCTCGCTGCGCCCCGGCAGGGTCGCGACCACATTACAGAGTTGGGCCTGTTCGGGGATCCGGCCCTGAGGCTCGACCTCGTAGCAGTCGAATTCGACCTGCAGCCGGTCGCTGAAGCGCTGCATCGTCTCGAGTATGTATTGTCGAGCGGGCAGGACTCCGAAGTTCGCACGGTCCGAGAACGACAGTGAGTGTCGGGTCTCGAAGCTCGTCAGCATGGCAAGGTATTCGTGCAGATGCTCCGCGGACACGCCCTGGAGAATCGCCTCGATACGGGGGTCGACGACCTGGCCCGAGGTCGGTGCGGTTAGAAGTGCGGTGGCGCAGACGGCAGTGAACAGTGAGGTGCGCATGAGTGGTGCGATGTGTCGGTAGGGTAGGAGGTTCCCCAACATGCACATCCTTCTCAGGTCGCGTCCACGGCTCCCTCATGCCGTGCCCGAAACCGAGCAGCCTTCGCGCGGTTCCCGCATGTGGCCATCGAGCACCACGAACGCCGACCGCCCTTGCTGGTGTCGGCGAACCAGCGCAGGCAGTCGTCGGCTCGACATCGACGAAGCCGCGTGGCAGAGACGGAGGCTACAAGCCGCACGGCATCTTCCGCGATCGGTCCGAGTGCGCCGGCCGGGTGAAGGCGTTCTCGTTCGCACTCCAGCGTGAGTGCGCTCGGTGAGTCGCCGACGATGCGGTTCTGGGTCCGTACCCATCTGAGTGGACGACCGAGTGTGTCCCCGATCGAGGCGGTCATTCTCTCCCTGGCCGCCGCCGCACATAGCAGCGCGTCGATCGCAACCCGCAGGCGCACCGCCTCAGCGTGCAGAATCCTGCGGGCCGTGAGCCCCTTGGGTTTCAGATCGGGCCAACCCGGGGGATCCGCGAGATCCATCCAAGACACCAGTAGATCGACGGTTCGGAAGGCGTCGACCGGTCCGGATCGCGTGATCACTACAGTGTTTACGAAGTCGAGCGCGATCCAGCCGAAGCGTTCGCTCAATGCACACCGCACGGGATCTGGATTCATAAGAGAAGTATAGCGGTTATTTAAGAAAATAACTAGTAAAATAAGTATCACTGGTATGGTGTATCCGTTCTTGGCGGATTTGGGGTCTTTTGCGTCCGGCACCAGGGCCTCGAGGAGGCGGACCTGCCAGCTGCAGGTTACGAGTGTACCGGCTGGATCGCGGCACCCGATGGGAGGCAGGGTCGGCGAACCGCTAACGTTGACCATCCAGATCAAGGAGGAATCTCCGATGCGCCACCTCCCACCCTTCCGACTCACTTTGTTGCTTCTGCTTGGCGCAATGACTTCTCGATGCTTCTGCGAAGAAGGGTATGATGACGACTGTGACTCGATCACGGGTCCGACGGTTTCAGTCTAGGTCGAGGCACCAACCACCCTCGGGTAGGCTGGTCTTAACCCGGGGCCGCACCCCCGGTGGTGAAGCAAAGGGCGAGCACTGAATCAGTGCACCTTAGGGCTCAGCCTCTCAGTTGGCGTAGCTCGAGAAAGCCGGACTGCTCAGTCAGATCTTTGGTGACCACGACGTAATTCCGGACCGGGATGTCCAGGCCGTCGCGGAGGCTTGAGACCCGGAGTGAAGTGGGGCCGTCAGGGTTCAAGATTTTTCCCCGGCTCATTCCTATGGCCAGCCGACCACCGTCAGATCGACGCGCCCGCGCGCTGTAAACACGATCCCCTCGTCTTCCAGCAGGATCCGCTGGATCTGCTCGTACGCGCGACCGCCGCTACGGGGACTGATCTCCCCCCGAACATTCACTACACGGTGCCACGGTACCTCGTGTTCATCGGGCAGCGCCGCCAGCGCGTAACCGACCTGCCGGGCGTGCCCCGGCAGACCTGCCATGCGGGCGACGACACCGTACGATGTAACACGACCTCGTGGGATCGTGCGCACTACATCGTAGAAGCGCTGGTAGGTGGACATACTCGCATCCTGTCGTGCGCGTGAATCGCTGGCAATCGCCCCCACGGATCGCGCGATCCGGATCGAGAGTTCACTGGACCGCCAGGATCTCCTCCACGACACCCGCCGGCGTGTGTGCATGAAGTGGTCGTCGAACGGGCGAAGGCGAGGTACGTTGCGTCTGTCCCGTCTTGACCTTCCCGAGCCCACGGGTACCGTTCACTCGCATGAAGAACCTCCTTGACGAGTACCGGGCCCGCGACCTGCTGCAGGACGCGACTGAAGGTGTAGCGGAGCATCTCCTCGAAGCGCCCCGTACGATCTATATCGGTTTCGACCCTACGGCTCGAAGTCTGCACCTTGGGAGTCTGGTGCCGATCATGGGTCTCGTGCACGCCCAACGAGCCGGCCACACGCCGATTGCGTTGGTGGGCGGAGGGACCGGGCTCATCGGGGACCCGTCGGGGAAGGCCGCGGAGCGTCAGCTGCTTACCAAGGAGCTCGCTGCCGAGAACGCTGAGGGCATTCGGTCGCAGCTGGAGCACTTTCTCGACTTTGAGGTCAAGTCGAATCCGGCACTGGTGCGAAACAATCTCGATTGGCTCGGCGACATCACACTGGTCGACTTTCTTCGAGACGTCGGTAAGCACTTCTCCGTCAACCAGATGATGGCCAAGGAGTCGGTCAAGCGCCGAATCCGGGACGAGGAGTCGGGGATTTCGTTCACCGAGTTCTCGTATGCGCTGCTCCAGTCGTATGACTTCCTGGAACTCTACCGTCGCGAGGGATGCACGGTGCAGATGGGGGGAAGTGATCAGTGGGGCAACATCACGACCGGAATTGATCTGGTGCGCCGGATGGAAGGTGGTCGGGCATTCGGCGTGACGTACCCACTCGTGACGAACGCGTCCGGGGCGAAGTTCGGAAAGTCAGAGACGGGCAACGTGTGGCTCGATCCGGCACTCACCTCGCCGTTCCGGTTCTACCAGTACTGGATCAACGTGGAAGACGCCGATGCGGTCCGATACCTGAAGTTCTTCACGCTGCTGGACCGTGACGAGATTGCGGAGTTGGCTGACGCCCTCGTCAAGGAGCCACATCGTCGCGCGGCGCAGAGGGCATTGGCAGAGGACGTAACGCGCCGACTCCATGGACAAGCGGGACTCGCGGCGGCGGAGCGGGCGACCAAAGCACTGTTCGGTGGCGACATTGAAGGCCTGTCTGCCGATGAAATTGCGGACGTCTTCGCAGACGTACCGTCCTCGGAGCTGGTCCGCGAAGATCTTCAGGGGGGAGGCAAGCTCGTGATCGATTTGTTGCTCGAGTCCGGGCTGGCGTCTTCACGTGGCGATGCCCGGCGCTCGATTGAGGGCGGGGGCGTCTATGTGAACAGCGTCCGAGTGCAAGGTATCGATGTGACGGTTTCTACGGAGGAGGCGATAGAGGGTCGCTTCCTTCTGCTGCGGAAAGGGAAGAAGCGCTATCACCTAGTGGCTTTGACGGCGTAGAGGAACGACGAAGGGCCCGGGGCGTCGCCCCGGGCCCTTCGTACGTTTCTGCTCGGCAAGCTCGAGCTAACGGAAACGAAAAATTCAAACGCAGGAGGCGTGGGTCGCTTCCGTCGTCAGAGGACCCGCCCGATGGTCGGCAGAAGCTCGTCGGGAATACCGAAGCCGGCGGTAAGCAGGTCAGCCTCGTCGGCCACCTCTCGACAAACCGCGTCCACCTCCGACCGGATCGCACGGGATTTAGACGCTTCGAAGTACCCGCTTTCCAGAAACCACCCTCGATCTGCCTCGAGCCGAGAGAGGGCGTCGAGTACTCGAAGACGTTCGAGAGCATTGCGAAGCCGCCCCGCCGGAGCGTTCGAAATCGCGTCGGCAAACGTCTCTGCAATGACCCGTTCCACGTGCGCACGGGTGAGTGCAACGAGATGGGTTTGCACCTCGTTGGCCGAATCGAACGAGTCCATGCCGTCTCGGAGGCGAGCCCGCATGCGCAGTGCGGCCGACCGGAGGAGGCGCTCCTCACGATACCTCATTGCGGAGAGGTGCAGGTCGACGTCCCGCAGGTGCTCGGAGTCGGTTCGTCGTGTCTGGACTGGATTGAGCTCGGTAATCGATGTCTCGGCCCGCTCGCCCAGGTAGCGGAGGGCTCCGCGCAGGCTCATATCACCCATCTCGCCGCGGTACCTGGAGAGGAGTCCTTTTGCCACGAGCTGGTAGAGGACGAGGTTCGCGCCCTCGAACGTCGTAAAGACCTCAGTGTCGGCCTTGAGGGCGGCAAACGCGTTGGCCGCGAGATAGCCCTGGCCACCACACGCTTCTCGAGCCGCCTGTAAGGCGTCGACGCAGTGATCCGAGGCGTACGCTTTCAGACCGGCAGCGAGCACCTCGAGTTCCGGATCTTCCGTCGCGACGGTCGCCTCGTAGCGCTCCTGCAGCATCCGGCAGGCGAAATGCAGTCCGTATGTCGCCGCCAGTCGGGACAACAGGCTCCGCTGCAGCGCTCCGTACCGAAGTAGAGGGACTTCAGGCTCACCGGATGGGCCGAACTGGCGCCTCTTCGCGGCGTACCGAAGTGCGATGGTCAGTCCGGTCTTGCTGGCGCTGACTGCGGCGGATGCGATGCTGACCCGTCCGCCAACGAGCGTGCGAAGCATGGTGAAGAAACGTCGTCCGTCACTCGCGATGGGACTCCGGTACGTGCCGTCTTCATCGATGGATGCGAAGCGGTCCAGAAGGTTCTCGACCGGGATGCGCACATCGTCGAACCAGATGCGGCCATTGTCGACACCGTTCAGGCCCAGCTTAAGGCCTCGATCCTCGATGCGAACACCTGAGCATACGGTTCCGTCGCCCTGCCGGATCGGCACCAGCATGGCATGGACGCCGTGATCCTCATCGTCGACCACGAGCCGCGCAAAGACGGTTGCGAGCTGTCCGTGCCGGGCAGCGTTGCCGATCCAGTCCTTGCCCGAGTCGACGGTCGGTGACGTGAGAACGAGCTCCCGTGACCGGTGGTCATACTGAGCGGTCGTTTCCAGGTCACGAACGTTCGAGCCATGACCCGTTTCGGTCATGGCGTAGCATCCGGGAAGCTCAAGCGTACCGATCTGCTTGAGGTACGCCTCGTGGTGACGTTCCGTCCCGAGCTGCGCCACACTCCCGCCGAACAGCCCGAATTGCACACCGAACTTCACGAGGACGCTGAGATCGCCGAAGGCGAGTGTTTCGAAGGCGGCGACCGAGGCGCCGGGGTCTCCGCCGCCTCCGTACGCGACCGGAAAGCCCAGGGAGCCGATCCCTTCATCGGCCAGCAACTGTAGAGCCGCCAGAGTCCGCTCACGATACTCTGCGGAGGTAAGCTCCGTGGACCCGTTGCCTCGGGGGCGGAGCTCCTGCCGCTGCATGAGCTCGAGCAGCTGGCCCCGGAGTTCTGCGTGTGATCCGGCGAGCCATACCGCCAGCTCGTCATGGCTTGGGTCGTGCTCTTTGTCGGAGGGCGACGCCTGCCTCGCGGTGAAGGCCGAGTGTTCGATCCCGGGGTCGAGAGCGAGCAGCGTGCGGACCTGCTCTTCGCCACCGAGCCCCAGTTCGTTCTGCAGCGCCACCAACCGTTCGATGGCTTCCTCCGTCCAGCGCGTGTCGTGGTCGATGCCGTCGAGGAGGGAGATTCCCAGATCGGACAGCGATTCAGGCGTCGATGCGTCCCGCTTCGCCGCTATCATGATGCGTCGCAGCTGAGCGACGGATCGTCGATCGGGAGGGGAAGCTGGATTCATCCATTGGGCGAGTTCGGTTCGGGCCCGTTTAGGAAGGTGCGGCAGGTCGTCGAGATGCGAACAAAGGGTCGCATGGTCCTCCCTCGAGAAGACGCCGTCTCGCCAGATCGCGAGTGCGAGCGGGACAAAGGGGAGCAGCACGGGATGCTGTTCAGGCCACCACTCGCTTTTCGCTCCCTGGTTCATCATCGATCACCACGCGTCGTGGATTGCGACGTGCACTTGACCCCCCGTTTGCGCTCCGGCAACGTCCGGGCCTCGCAGCACATTCATTAACAGCTCGAACGAGGCAAATACGCGATGGCGCCGATCGTCGGTGTGGTCATGGGATCGAAGTCGGATTGGGAGACAATGCAACACTGTGTCTCCACACTCGAAGCACTCGGCATTCAGACGGAAGTACGAGTCATGTCTGCACACCGTACCCCGGACGTCGCGATCGAGTTCTCGAAGACGGCCGAGGAGCGGGGCCTCGAGATCATCATCGCCGCTGCCGGAGGCGCCGCTCATTTGGCTGGCGTTGTCGCTGCGAAGACGACGATCCCCGTGCTTGGCGTTCCGATGAAGGGTTGGTCGCTCGACGGCCTCGATTCGCTGCTCTCCACAGCGCAGATGCCTCGCGGCATACCGGTTGGCACGCTTGCCATCGGGAAGGCTGGAGCCGTCAATGCGGCGATTCTCGCCGGCCAGATCTTGGGTCTCAAGTACCCCGAGATCTCCGAGGCCGTGAAGGCTGATCGGATCGCACGTCGCGACGCGGTCATTGCGGATTCGGACCCGCGCGCCTGATTGACTCTCCGGTCCGACGTTCGCGGTCGGACCATGGTGCACGAGAGCGCTCGGCCCAGGGTGTACCGCTCCGGGCCGAGCTTCACGTGATCGTATTCCGCAGTCTTTCGCTGCTCCTGGGTGTAATCCGCTCCGCCTGTCTAGCCGTGGACCGTCCATGACGTCAACCGGGAGCCCCGCCTCCGTACCGGTCTGACGGCGCAGAGCAGGCAGTTTCCCGGAGAAGTCTTCCTCAGTATCCTTTGTTCAACACCGCCGCCCCACCGGCCGGGGCGGCGGATTGTTTTCTCCCCACTACGGGCCCACTGGGCCCGCTGATGAATCCGGCGAGCAGTCGAGGTGCATGATGCTGGACGAAATCCGCGACAAGATCGAATCCGAGATCGCGAATCTCACCCAAGAGCTGAATGTCGAACTGCCCCAGCGCATCAAGACCGCGATGGAGCATGGCGACCTGCGAGAGAACGCAGAATTCAAGGCCGCGAAGGAGCGTCAGGCCTTCGTCGAGGCGCGTCTGAACCACCTCACGTCGAGAATGACCGAGCTCTCGAAGATCGACGTGAACGAAATGGCGTACGACCGGGTAGGCTTCGGCTCGAAAGTGAAGATCCGCGACCTCGATATGGGAGAGGACTTCACATTTACAATCACGGCCGGTGACTTCATCGACCTCGATGCGGGGCAGGTCTCGCTTGCGTCGCCGATCGGGCAGGGGCTCTTGGGTGCGGCGGAAGGCGAAGAAGTGGGAGTACAACTGCCCGCAGGTGAGCGCCGGTACAAGGTTCTCGAGCTTTCGACCCTTCCTCAGCAGTTGGAAGGCAACGGCTGATTGAGAACCGGGGGATAACTCCCGGGTGAACGATAAGGGACCGTCGATCGAACTGATTGGCGTCAGCAAGAGCTACAGGGAAGGTGATCGGACGCACGACGTGCTCGTCGACGCGTCTGCTACGATTCAGGCCGGTGAGCGTGTCGCGATCCTTGGACCCTCCGGTTCGGGTAAGTCCACGCTGCTGAATCTGGTGAGTGGCATTGATCAGCCGGATGCGGGTCGCGTCATCGTGGGGGGGCTCGACATCGGTGCGCTCTCCGAACGTGATCGGACGCTCTTTAGGCGCGAGCGCATCGGATTCGTTTTTCAGTTCTTCAACCTGCTCCCGACGCTGACGGCTCTGGAGAACCTCATGCTTCCGCTCGAATTGGCGAACGGAGCGAGCGGTGACGAGGCCGAGGGCAGAGCCCGTGGTCTGCTTGACGCGGTCCAGCTCGGAGACCGAGCCGGAACCTTCCCCGATCGACTGTCGGGAGGCGAACAGCAGCGGATCGCGATCGCTCGCGCTCTGATCCATGGCCCCGAGCTCCTGCTGGCGGACGAGCCCACCGGAAACCTGGACCAGGATACGGGTGAACTGGTCGTGGGCCTCCTCGACGAGCTGGTCGAGGCTGCAGGGACGACCATGGTCGTAGTGACGCATGCCCGAACGCTCGCCGAGCGGATGGATCGGATCCTCCGGGTGGACCACGGGCAGCTGGTCGAGGCGTGAGGTGAGGCTTCTCTCTCTCTCCAGCGTTCGTTACCTGATGAGGCATCGCCTGCAGCTCGTCCTCTCGGTGCTCGGCGTGTCCCTCGGCGTTGCGGTGGTTCTCTCGATCGACCTCGCGATTCAGAGCGCGCAGGCGGGCTTCCGCATCTCGGCCGAGACGGTGTCGGGTCGAGCCACTCACGTCATCGTGAGTGACGGTGGCTTCGTTGACGAATCGCTCGTTGCCGAGCTTCGCATCGACTACGACATCGCAGCGGTCGCGCCGGTCGTGGAGGGCTACGCATCGTCCCCCTCCGTACCTGGGCGGGCGCTGCGCATTCTCGGCGTGGATCCTTTTTCCGAAGGGCCCTTCCGTCCGTATGTCGCGGGCGGCGCCTCCGGGCTCGACGTTTCGCGCATCCTCACCACGCGGACCGGTGTCATCTTGGGTACGGCGCTCGCCGAGATGGCGGGTGTCGAAGATGGCGATACGCTCTCGGTACTGGTCGAGGGTCAGAAATGGGAGTTTCCCGTCGTCGGCCTGGTGACCTCAGAAGACGATCTCACGACGTCGGGCCTCTCCGACGTCCTGCTGATGGACATCGCCGGAGCCCAGGAAGTGCTGCGGCTGTCCGGTCTCGTGAGCCGCATCGATCTGCGGCTGGACGAGGAAGACTCGGATTCTGTGGATCGCGTTGATGTCATCCGGGCGGGACTCCCAGCCGGAGTCACCCTCGACGCGGCGGGTACGCGCACCGAGACGATGAGCGGGATGATCGCCGCCTTCGACGTGAACCTTACGGCGCTCAGCCTGCTGGCGTTGATTTTCGGGATGTTTCTGATTTACAACTCCGTCACCTTTTCCGTGGTGCAGAGGCGTGGCATTCTCGGCCGCCTGCGAGCCCTGGGGGTCACGCGCGCG
Source organism: Gemmatimonadota bacterium (assembly GCA_028873595.1). Lineage (GTDB taxonomy): Bacteria > Gemmatimonadota > Gemmatimonadetes > Longimicrobiales > Gaopeijiaceae > UBA2589. The sequence goes on from JAPPOV010000033.1 coordinate 376,163, forward strand.
GAGGTGATGCGGATGATCCTCGTGGAGGCCGTCTGGATCGGGGTCGCGGGAGCAGCCATCGGCACCGCGCTTGGCTTCGTGCTGGCCCAGGGTCTGGTGGGCATGGTCGCGGCGACGATCAACGACCTCTACTTCTCGGTTGCGGTCGAGCGTGTGGTCGTCGAGCCGTTCCTCGTCTTGAAGGCCGTTGGCCTCGGTCTCGGTTCTACGGTGCTGGCGGCGTTGCCTCCTGCGCTCGAGGCCTCCGGGGCGAACCCGCGCGTGGCCGCGCTCCGCTCTCAGGTCGAGGCACGGGCACGACGCCTGGTCCCCATGGCCGCTTCCGTCGGAGTAGGGATGTGCAGTGTCGGAGCGGCCGTGCTGTTCATCCCGACTCGGAGCCTCCTTGTCAGCTTCACGGCGCTCTTCTTCGTCATCACCGGTCTCGCACTCGTCACGCCGTTCGGGACGCTGCTGGTCGTGCGCACGATCGGACCGCTCGTTCGGGCGGTCGGTGGGACGCTCGGGGTCATGGCGGCTCGGGGCGTCGGCAACAGTCTCAGTCGCACCGCCCCCGCCGTGGCAGCGCTGGTCGTCGCAGTGTCCGTTACCGTCGGCCTGGGCGTGATGATCCAGAGCTTTCGGGGCACACTCATGCAGTGGCTTGATGGGACGCTTCAGGCCGACATCTACGTATCACTGCCCGGGCCGACGGCCTCCCGAGCGGCCGGGACTCTGTGGCCGGATCTCGTCGACGACTTCGTGTCGCATCCCGAGGTGGTCGGGTACAGTACGTATCGCGGCTTTGACCTCGTTCGAGGTGACGACGCGTTCCGGCTGGTCGCTCTGGATCTGGATCCGCGCGGCGAACGCTCCTTTGACTTCATCGCGGGCCGCGCCCCGGATGTCATGGCCGGCTTCCGCACGGGGGCGGGTGTCATCGTGTCCGAGCCGTACGCCTACCGCCGGGGGGTCGGTGTCGGAGACGTCGTCCGTCTCACGGCGGCCACCGGTGAGGTAGACGCCCCCGTCCTAGGGGTCTTCTACGACTACGGGTCCGAGCAGGGAACGGTGATCATGGGGCGGGTCCTCTACGACCGATACTTCGATGACCCCGGAATTACCTCCCTCGGACTGTTTCTCGAGAAAGACGCGGATTCGGACCGTGTGGTCGAAGAACTCCTCGCGGGCGTGAGTGACGGTCGAACCGTGATCGCTCGCACGAACGACAACCTCCGCTCCGCGTCGCTCGAGGTCTTCGATCGGACGTTCCGCGTCACGGCAGTTCTCCGGTTGCTCGCGTTCATCGTCGCGTTCGTGGGTGTTCTGAGTGCGCTGGCAGCGCTGCAGCTCGAGAGAGGTCGAGAGTTGGGGCTGTTGCGCGCGACAGGGCTCACCCCAAGCCAGCTGGGTCGCCTGGTCGTGACCCAGACGGGACTCATCGGTTTCGCCGCCGGTGTGCTTGCGATCCCGATGGGGCTGATCCTCTCCGTCGTGATGATCTACGTCGTGAACAAACGCTCCTTCGGCTGGACGCTGAACATGCAGGTCGGCCCGGAGGTGCTGGGTCAGGCCGTGATTCTGGCCGTCGCCGGCGCGCTGCTGGCCGGACTCTATCCGGCCTGGAAGATGTCTCGCACGTCGCCGGCACTCGCGCTGAGGGGAGAATGATGCAGCAAATCGGTGGCGTTGGGGGACGTTCGGGGCCGAACGGGGGGCGCTCGTTGTGGCGACTCGCGTGCGTCCTTGTGACGGTGGTGTCGGTCATCGGTTGCGCACCCGCGTCGTCTACGGATCCATCCGGTGGCGACGAGGCCTTCCTCTCGCTCGTCGAAACGCTCGGTGGCGCGGATACCGTGGGGTATGCGCGTGCCACCGAAGTACGGGACTTTCTCTTCCCGGCTGATCACGGTCCGCACGAAGAGTTTCGGACCGAGTGGTGGTACGTCACGGGCAACCTTGATGCGGACGATGGGCGAGAACTCGGGTTCCAGTTCACGATCTTCAGGAGCTCGCTGTCGCCGACGCAGCCGGGCGGTCCGTCTGCGTGGTCTACCAACCAGGCATACATGGGGCACTTCGCGCTGACGGATATTGCCAATGAAGACTTTCGGGCCGTCGAGCTCTTCGCACGGGGTGGGGGAGGATTAGCTGGGGCCGTCACCCAGCCGTTCGAGGTATGGCTCGAGGACTGGCGTCTCGAGGGTGACACGGAGACTGGCGTATTCCCGATGCGGCTGGCTGCCGACGGGGAAGGGCTCGACGTCGAGTTGTTCCTTGATTCGGGCAAACCCTACGTACTTCAGGGCGAGTCGGGGTTGAGCCAGAAGGGGCGGGAGCCGGGTAACGCGTCCTATTATTACGCGCACACGCGGATGCCGACGGTCGGACGTGTGGTGATCGACAGCGATACGCTCACAGTATCTGGTCTGTCTTGGCTGGATCGTGAGTGGTCGACGTCGGCACTTTCCGATGGACAGGTCGGGTGGGACTGGTTCGCACTCCAGCTCGATGATGGATGGGAGATGATGGTCTATCAGCTTCGTCTCGAAGATGGGACGCCGGATCCCTTGAGCGACGGCGTGCTCATCGACCCGGACGGACGTCGCGTTCCCCTCGATTGGGGCCGGGACGTCTCCGTCGAGCCGACCGATACGTGGGCGTCGCCGCTGGACGGTGCCGAGTATCCGTCCGGATGGCGGATCCAGGTGCCGGGCCGCGGTTGGGACCTGACGGTTGCGCCGGCGGTGCGTGACCAAGAGTTGCGTGTCGCGTTCAGGTACTGGGAGGGATCGGTTCGCGTCTCCGGATCGGGCGAGGGCGGTCGTGATGTCTTGGGCCGAGGGTACGTTGAGCTTACGGGATACGCGGGACCGGGCCTTCAGGAATGAACGACATGGCTCACATCAACTGGGACGATTTCGAGAAGGTCGAGCTCCGGGTCGGTACGATCCGCGCGGTCTCCGAGTTTCCGGAGGCGCGAAAGCCGGCATACAAGCTGGAGATCGACTTCGGAGGAGCGATCGGCGTGCGGCGCTCGAGTGCACAGGTCACCGATCTGTACGAGGCGGAGGATCTGGTCGGCAAGCAGGTGCTCGCGGTGGTGAACTTCCCGCCGAAGCAGATCGGCCCCTTCATGTCCGAGTGTCTGGTTACCGGTGTCCCCGACGAGGAGGGGCGGGTCGTCCTGGTCACGCCCGAACACCCGGCTCCGAACGGCGTGCGCCTCTTTTAGCTACCCATCCGAGCGGACCTGTTCGACTAGGGCCAATGCCTCGGCTACCTCTTCCGGAACGATCCAATGGCCGATGTCGAAGTCAGCCGTCGTGAAGGGAACGCCCGCTTCGGACAGGGCCTGCCGCCCCGACATCGCCATGGAGAACGGGATCGCGCCATCCTGTCTCCCGTGACCCCAGAAGATCGGGGTTGCCGCGGCTGCAGCTTCAGCCGCCGGCAGCTCAAGGCCGGCATGCACGAAGCCTGAGAAGTTCCACGCGGTCTCGACCGTGCCAGGCCGGGTCATGGCATACGCGATGCTCGTCGTACCGCCCTGCGAGAAACCTCCGAGGATGATGGGTCCCGGCGCAAAGCCGAGCACATCGGGAAGCGCGGCCAGGAAATCGTCGAGGTGTGACAGGCTGTCCGCCAGCGTCTCTTCGAGAACCCGATTCTCGCCCATGTACCGATACCACGCCCACCCGGGGCCGTACCCCCACGGAGCGGCGGCAAAAGGGGCCTGTGGGGTCACCACGGCCCAGTCGTTCGGGAGTAGCTGGGCCAGCCCCTGAAGGTCACCCTTGTGGCTGCCGCGCCCGTGCAGAAGCACTGCCACCGTGGCTCCGTCGCCGGCCGCCGCCGGAAGGCTCACGTCATAGTCGAGGCCGCCGGCGTGGCCGGTCGTGATCGAGCCGCTCATCGGAGCGGCACCAGGGCCGACTCGATGCGCTCTCTTTGTGGCTCGAGCCATGATGGAAGCTTGAGCGCCTGGCCGAGCGACTCGATCGGCTCGTCGACCACGAAGCCGGGCCCGTCGGTGGCGAGTTCCACCAGCAGACCGTCCGGTGCTCGAAAGTAGATGCTGTCGAAGTAGTTGCGATCCATGACCGGACTCACGTTGAGGCCCATCGAGACGAGATGGTCCCGCCAGGCGTCCTGTTGCCCCCGATCTGCCGCACGGAACGCGATATGGTGCGTCTGCCCGGTACCGGGACGAGATACGTAGGTGCTGCCCTCCCAGCCGAACAGGGTCATCGATGAATTCGGCGAGACCACGCCGTCCTCGTAGGCGGCCCAGAAGTAGTGCTTCGTCTTCCCGTCGTCCTGATTGAACGTCTGTTTGATGAGGCGAAGACCGAGGGCTTGTTCGTAGAACTCGCCCGCCCGGACCAGATCGTCGGTTATGGCGCTCACATGGTGGATGCCCTCGAGCTTCATGTCTGGCGTGACGGTCGGGACCGGTTCGGGGTGCGTGATCGCCCGGATGACGGCGGTTTCTCGTCCCTCCGGCATCCGCTCCTCGGGTTGCGTGATCAGCGTCTGGCCGAGTGCATCCGCGGGCTCGTCAATCGCATACCCGGGCCCTCGTGTTGCGATCTCGATGATCTGCCCGTCGGGATCCTTGAAGTAGAGGCTCCGGAAGTACCCGCGGTCGAGGGGCCCGTCGACCGCGACACCCGCATCCTCGAGGCGTCGCTTCCACTTGAGCTGCGCCTCGGGCGTCGCGACACCCAGGGCGATGTGATGAACGCCCCCGACCCCCCATGCACCTCGGCGAGCGTTTCGCCACTCGAAGAACGTGAGGATCGAGCCAGGGCTGCCGGTGTCGTCGCCGAAGTAGAGGTGGTACGCGCCGGGGTCGTCGAAGTTGACTGTCTTCTTGACCAGACCGAGGCCCAGGAGGTTTCCGTAAAACGCCAGCGTCCGCCGGGCATCGGTCGACACCATTGTCACGTGATGGAAGCCGAGGGTGCGCAGATCGTTCGGCATGTCATTCCTGTGTAAGATGGACGACACGGTAATAATTGAGCATTCAACTAATTCCAACGGGCGACGCTGCGCGGACGGGCTCGGGCGGGATGGAGAGACGGCAGGTCAGTCGGGGGTGCGCGCGCGGTCGCGCGCTGCGCAGAAGGACGTCACCGCGTGCCGGATGTCGTCCGGTGTCGTAGACCAGGAGCACACACTGACACGGATAACGGGCCGTCCCTTCCACGTCGAGCCCCCGCACCAGCACGACCCGATGGTCTGGATCTCGGCGAGTGTTCTCTCGGTCTCCGAGTCGTCATTGCACGACACGAGTACCTGATTGAACACCACGTCGTTGTGGATCCGAAACCCGTGTTCTTGCAGCTGCTCTGCGAACGCCCGGGCGTGAGCGCACAACTGCTCCACGAGCTCGACCACGCCGTCGCGACCCAGGGTCTTGAGGACCGCCCAGAGCTCCACGGACCGCGCCCGTTTCGACATCGACGGCGTGTAGCGCATCGGATCGCGATGGTCACTCCACTGGAAGTAGGCGGCAGACGCACGGAAGGCCGATTCGAGGGCAGCCCGGTCACGGCACATCAAGATCCCGCAATCATAGGGAACGTTCAGAGTTTTGTGCGCACTGACAGCCCAGGAGTCGGCTCGATCGATGCCGTCGGCCAGGTGCCGAAGCGACGGGACCGCAGCGGCCCAGAGTCCGAATGCACCGTCGACGTGGACCCAGCCTCCATCCCGGTGGGCGCGATCGCACAGGGCGCCGACCGGGTCGAACGCACCTGAGTTCACATTGCCCGCCTGAGCCACGACGAGCGCCGGAACCCCCAACGCGGGAAATCGATCGATTCGGACGCGACCCTGGTCGTCCACGGGTACGACATGCATGTGCGCGTCGCCCATACCGAGAAGAGCGAGCGACTTCCGGACCGTCGCATGCGTATCCGCGCCGACGACGACGGGTACGGGTGGCGCTCCGTAGAGCCCTGCTTCGACAACGTCCCATCCCTGCCGCCGAAGGAGCTCATTTCGACCTGTGGCCAGTCCAGAGAGATTCGCGAGTGTCGTGCCGGTCACGAAGCCCGCGGCGGTCCCCTCTGGAAAGCCCAGAAGCTCGGAGAGCCAGCGCTCGCACACCGCTTCGAGCTGAGCGGCGACGGGCGACATGACGTAGTGCGCCGAGTTCTGATCCCACACGTCGGCGAGGACCCGTGCGGCCACGCCGACCGGTAGCGCTCCTCCGTTGACGAAGCCGAAGTACCGTCCACTCACCTGGGCGACGGATGCCGGGCCACCCACGCGGTGCAGGAGTGCGAGCGTCTCGGCAGCCTCGGTCGATCCGCTGGGAAGTGGCTCGTCGAAGGCCCCCAGTGCGTCGAGCGCGCCTTCCGTCGGGAAGACCGGCCGTTCGTCGATGTTGAGCAGATACTCCTCGGCGTATCGAAGCGCGTCCTTCAGAAGGCTGACCTGAGGATCGAACGAGGCGGACATGGCAGGCGGGCTGGTGGGTGCGGGAGGCCCGGTGGTCAGAGGCCGCTGCGGAGGTATCCACGGATTGCCGCTACGGCGCGCTCGATGTCCGACTCCGTGTTGTAGAAGTGCGGGGAGAAGCGCACCCCGGGGCGGTCCGAGCCACCGCGGGCTGCTGCGACGATCCCGTCTTCCTCAAGCGCGGCGACGACCTGCTGACTCTGCAGTTCGCCCGGCTGGAACGTCACCACGGCACCTCGGCGGTCGGCCTGAGGCGGAGTCCACATGTGCACACCCTCGAGCGCGGACAGCTCCTCGACGAGCATCGTCGCGAGCTCGCGGCTCCGCGTCTCGATCTCGTTCTGTCCGATGGCCTGCAGGAACTCGATCTGCCTGCCGAAGGTGTGGAGCGCCGGCGTGTCACGCTGGCCCATGCCCTCGTGCGTCCGAGAAAGCCCGCGGCTCCCGGAATAGGCGCTGTACATGGTCGGCCAGAAGTCGTCGTGGATTCGCTGATTGACGAAGAGGACTCCGGTCTCCTTGGGCCCGCACGGCCACTTGTGCGCGCTGCCCGAGAAGAAGTCGGGCTGCCAGTCCGAAAGATCGACGTCGATGAGCCCAAACGACTGAGCTCCGTCGACGAGTGAGATGATGCCGCGTTCCCGCGCCAACGCACACAGCTCCCGCGCCGGGAAGACGTCGCCCGACGTGTTGGTGTGCTGCATGAAGGAGAGGACGCGAGTATTCGACGTAACCGCTTGCTCGAACGCATCGAGGTAGTACTCGGCACCCGGGTGCGGATCGACGTGGGCGACCTCGGACACCGTGTACCCGAAGCGTTCGGCTTTGCGCTTCCACGCCGCGTTGTTGCTGGGGTGGTTGTCGGCGAAGATGAGGACTTCATCTCCGGGTCCGAGGGATAGACCGTTCGAGACCCAGTTGTTCGCCTCGCTCGTGTTGCGCGTGATGAGAATTTCCTCGGGTGTCACACGCAGATGACTGGCGAGCAGGTCGCGGGTGCGTTCCTTGGCGGAGAGGATCTCGCTCCGGTACGATGGAAATGGCTCTGAATCGAGCCGGGCCGTATGAGTCTGAACCGTTTCGAGTACCGGTCGTGGGGCGGGGCACAGGTTGGCCGCGTTGAGTACCGTCACCTCGTCGGGGATCAGGAACTGCTCTCGGACGGACGCCCAGTCGACGTTGCCGGGTCGAAGTCGGTCGGAGGTCAGTACCGGTGCCTTGGCGCCGCGAAAGCGTGGGTGCCCCAGAAGAGCCGCAGAGCCTCCGAAGGCGAAGAGGCGTGTGAACGCGCGACGGTCCATCGATCCGCTCATGGGTCCTCCAACAGGTGGGGTCGAGGGTACCCTAGGTCGTGGGGCAGGGGGGCGCCACCCGGGATCAGTCGCGGAGCGCCGCGATGACGTCGCGCATCGCTCGTACGCCGTCCAAGAGACGAGGCCCGGGGCGTCCGAGGAACGGCTCACCTATGGAGAATACGCGCTCGCGCGCCACGAAGTCGAGCTCTTGCCACGACGGATTCCTCAGCACGACGTCCGGCCGGTACTTGTCGGGGTGGACGCCGCACCACGAGAGGACGACGGCGTCGGGCGCGGCGTCGGCGACTTCATCATCGGTCATTGGGCGACTCTTGAGATCCTCGTGCCCGAGAACTGCCCGGCCCCCTGCGGCCTCGATCACATCGGTCGCCCACGACCGACGCCCGGGGGTGATCACCGGCTTGGGCCACCACTGGATGAGGATCGTGGGTCGGGTGTCGTTATTCGGTTCTGCGCCAGGCGGAGCCTCCGAGGAGGCTGTGTCGAACTCGTCGCGCATCTCGGAGATCAGTGACTCGGCCCGATCCATCACGCCTGGTGCGGACGGGCTCAGCAATGCGGCGATCTCGCGAATGTTGTCGTAGACGTCGTTCAGCGAGACCGGCTCTGGTGCAATGAAGGGGAGCCCTGCTTGTTCTAGTCTCGCCACCACTTCCTCGTGCCCTGGGACCGTCAACGTCGCCAGAACGAGGTCTGGCTCGAGTGCCGTGACCGCTTCGACGTCGATCTCTAGGTCCGGGCCCACCTTCGGGAGCGTACTCACGACATCTTCGGGGAAGTCCGAATGGTTGTCGACCCCGACGAGGAGGTCCGCACAGCCGAGCGCCCAGACGATCTCGGTATTCGAGCAGGCGAGCGAAACGATTCTCATGGTGGGCGGTTACACCACGAGGCCGACGCCAGGTTCCCGTTCCTCCGGGGCACGGCTGAGGACATGGGGGGTCTAACACCGGTGCGCTTCGGCGTCTCATCGTTTGCCTTCCCCGCCATATCGCCACGGAGTCGTGAATTGGCTGAAACCCTGTCCACAATGCTTGCTCTTGGTACAGAAGCGGCGGACTTCTCCTTGCCCGAGCCTGCGACGGGTCAGACCCGCTCGCTCGCCGACTTCACCCAGGAGGTGCTGCTGGTGATGGTGCTCTCGAATCATTGTCCTTTCGTCAAGCACATCGCGAAGGAACTCGCGGACTTCGCGCGCACGTACCAGTCGAAGGGCGTGGGCATCGTGGCGATCAATGGCAACGACGTTGCGTCGTATCCGGCAGATAGCCCGGAGAAGATGGTCGACGAGGTCGAGGCCCGCGGCTACACCTTCCCGTACCTGTTCGACGAGACGCAGGAGGTGGTGAGGGCGTACAGGGCAGCGTGCACACCGGACTTCTTTCTGTACGACCGGGATCGAAAACTCGTCTACCGCGGGCAGTTCGATTCGAGCCGGCCTTCAACCTCAACGCCAGTAACGGGCCAGGACCTGCGCGCCGCGTGTGACGCCGTGCTCGCGGGGAAGCTCCCGGACGATGACCAACGCCCCAGCATCGGCTGCAACATCAAGTGGAAGCCGGGCAATGCACCGGAGTGGTTCGGTTAGGTCGGTGCCCGACGGCAAGGGCTGGCCGAATGTGTGTGATTCACGTCGACCGGATCGTCAAGAAATAAAAAGAAGGACGCCACCGGCTAGGTTCTCCGGTGGCGTCCTGACTGTCGCAGCCCAGCGCGAAGCCGGGATACGGCGCGAACAGCGACTACAAAGTGTGACGGTTCGGCTTAGTAGCCGCCCCAGCGATCGCTTGCCCATGCCAGGCTGGACAGGGTACTCGGACTAGACAAGGATCACCTCCAGATTTCGGGTTGGAATAAGGGCGAGAACGCCGACGGGTTCAGGACCCGTAGTCCTCATCCAAAGCCTTTCTGGAGCTTCAAATGAGGCCCAGAACGGACAACAAAATCCGTTCAACGTCCATACTAAAGGGAGCGGGCGCACGCGTGCAAGCCCCGCGTACGACGACTTGTGGGACTAGGGAATGAAAGCACAACATGTGGTAGTGCTGGTGCTCCACTGCGCCACGGCTCTTACGGGCGCGGCTTCCCCTCTGCTGGGGCAGGACGCCGATGCGTGGCGGGTTTCATTTGCGGCGGGTGAAGAGGCCCGACGCAGTGGAGATGTCACGGCCTATGCAAACGAGATGGCTGCTGCCGCGGGACTCTTGCCGGCAGGACACTCGAACCGCCCGCTCGTCCAGTACCATGCCGCGAGAGCTGCGGCTATGGCCGGTCAGGCGGACGCAGCGGTTCAATGGCTTCGGGCGACGTGGAGCGAAGACATCGAATCGCTGATGATTTCGTTCGCACCCCTCGACCCGGCGTTCGGGCCGATTGTTGCTTCACCGGAGTTCCGATCCGTGGTGGATCTGGCGGGTGACTTGGCCCTCACAACTCGCAGGCTGGGCGGCGATGTTCACCTGATCGTCGGAGCCGGTTCGAACGTGGTGGTGAAAATCTCTTCGGATGGCGTGCTGATGGTCGACACGGGTTATGGCCTGGCGCTCCCGGCCCTTCGGCGCACCGTCAACGATCTTGGCGGTGGCCCAATTCGCACGGTTATCGTAACGCACCCGCATGAAGACCACATGGGTTCGGTGGCCGAGCTGGGCGCGGACGCGGAGGTCTATGCGCACTCGGGGACGGCAGCGGCGATGGCCGCGCCGTACGTCTTCATGGAGGGTGTGTCGATTCCGCCGAAGGCGTCGACCGCGATGCCTGACACAGAGGTAGACTCGGATCTGTCGATCGACTTCGGCGGGGAGTCGATCCGAATTGTGCCTACCGTAGCGCACACGAGAGGGGATCTCTCGGTGTACTTCACCGAATCAAGGGTCGCTCATCTCGGTGATGCATTTCTCCCGAGCAACCCCATGATGTACCCTGGCACAGTGGATCCCGATGCCTTCCTCGACCGGCTCGACGCGTTTCTCGACTCGATGCACCCGGAAACCGTCGTGCTCGGAGGTCATGAGGACGTTACGGGCCTCGGGGCTGTTCGGGCTCAAATCAGGGTGACCCGCGCGGCTATGGCGTTCGTGCGCGGATCGATCGATGAGGGTATGTCGATCCAGGAAACGGCCCAGGTGGGCCAGAATCGCTTCCCGGCCCAGTGGACGGCGTTTTTCTACCAGCTCTTCACTCAGCCTGGCCGCTAGGCACCGCTGGCGCTCAGGCGTCCTCGAACGCCCGCATCATCAGCCGTGTGCTCACGAAGATCGCGATGAAGATCCAGAGCGCACCCCACATCGTGGCGTTTCCGATCCCGGTTGTCTCGGCTAGCATCCATGCGTCCGACCGAATCTCCGGTCGGTCGAGGACGTCGTCCTTGATGTCGAGGATGGCGTAGAGCGCGCTGGTCAGACCCAGCGTCAGGAGGAGGCGCTTGTTCCAGATCTCGCCGATGCGGCGCGAGGCCGTGATCATCGCCGCCCCAAAGAAGATTCCGAAGGCGATGCCGAAGCCGCTGCGAACGAAGAAGACCGTGAGCAGAATGACCATTGCTCCGATCGCACCATTGACCCAGTCCTTCCTAACACGTGGCTCATTCGCGGCCCTGAACATGAGGGCACCCCAGAACAGACTGCCCAAATACCCTGCGCTCATCGCGAGAACTGCGCTGCCACCGGTGAAATAGGTGGCTCCGCCCTGATAAGGGTCGAGGGTGATCTGATCGACGGTCCCGCCGGTCGCCCATACGGCCATCGCATGGCTCAGCTCGTGCAGCAAGACCACAAAAATCTTGAGCGGATAGACGATGGGTGTGTCCCAAAGGAACCAGAGCCCGGTGAAGAAGAGCCCGAAGCCCATGATGAAGCGCAGCTTTCCGTTCACCGTTCTCGTCCCCTCGGGTATAGCCGCGACGTGTCACTCAAGATCCCAGACCATCCCTACGGTTGCATGACAGGGTGGGTTCCGCCTTGGACGTGGACCGAAGATCGATCATCGCTCGGGCGTGAAGTCCACGCTGTACCGAGCGTCGACGAGCGACCGATAGGTGGAAAGCTCGGTCCGTGAAAGGTGGGCGTTCTGCCCTGGATTCGACAAGGCGGCGAGAGCGGCTGCGGCAACTTGCTCAGGTCTCCATCCATAGCGGAATTCGAAGGTGGCAGCGAGGCGATATGCGATGTCGTCCCAGCGTCTGATCAACTCTGCTCGCTCGCCTTCCGGTACGGTGAGACCCCGGCGCTTTGCCTCTGCGAGCGCGGCTGCCCGGTCCGCGGAAATGTCTGCATGCCCGTTCTCAGCCATCCACGCGGCGATCACCGCACTGGGGTCATCCAGCTGATCGGCGACTGTACGTGCGATCACGCTCCGTGCTTCAGCGAAGGACACGACTCTCCGGTCTTCGAGTCGGAGGATGTGGTATCCGTACTGGGTTTCTGTCACCGGGCTGATCTCACCGGGCTCGAGCGCGAGCGCGGCAGCCCAGAACTCGGGGACCCAAGACCCCTCTCGGCCAGGTGTGAGCAGCCCCTGGCGCCCTTCTGCTCCCGGTTCCTCCGAGAGCTCTGCTGCCGTGGTAGCGAAATCGGCGCCCAACTTCAGCGCCTCCATCGCACGGCCGGCTTTCGCTTCCGCCTCGGCTCGGTGCTCGGTCGATCGCCAGCGCTCACTGAAGAAGAGGATATGCCGAACGACCAGCTCCCATTCGGGATTTGTGAGATACTGAGCCTCGAGCATGTCGTCCTCGACACCGTGCTTCTCGAGGGTGAGCTCTGCGGCGAGAATCTCCAGAAGCCGATCTTCTCCCCACTCTGCCACCAGGGGGGCACCTAGGGTGTCGGTCGAAGAATCTGCGACGGCGAGCGCGAAAGCCGTGAGTTCAGCGAGGGACTGACGGCGAGAATCGGCTAGGCCGAGAAGCTGATCCTGCGTGTAGGAGACGGGTCCGACTGCTAGAGCAGGGGGTGCATCGTCCCAACAGCCCGCTACCGCGGAAAGCGAGATGGTCAGCCACGCGGCGGAGAGGATCGATCGGGTTTGATGAGTGGAGCGACGGAGATCATGGTGGATCATCGAAAAAAATGGCCCCAATGGTCGGTGGCGTCACCCCGGCTTCGGCTCTTCCGGCACGCGATCGAATCGCTGGGTGTCGAGAATCTCGCTCGTACGCGTCGCTTCGACCCCGGTGCGGAAGCGGCGGGGTTGGACCGCGGAGAACCAGACGCGATACCTTGTTAGACTAGGCGGCGACTCTGCCGCGATCGCCACGATCTGACACGAATGCTGCTCTCCCTTCTGCAAATTGAGCCCCCCGGTGGCTTGTCCGAGGCGTTGTCGAACAGTCCGCTGCTCGCGCTAGGTGCCATGTTCGGCGCGGGAGTGCTGACGAGTTTGACGCCGTGCGTGTATCCAATGATCCCGATCACGAGCGCGGTGATCGCAGGGACGGCGCGCGAGGATCAGCCCAAATCACGCACTGTCGGTCTGACACTGACCTACGCGGTCGGCCTTGCGTCGCTTTATGCGACGCTTGGTGCGATCGCAGGTCTCACGGGTCAGCTTTTCGGCACGGTGAGCGCGAACCCCTGGGCGCTGTTCGCGATCGGAAACCTGCTCGTCCTCTTTGCGCTGGCGATGCTCGACGTGCTTCCGGTGCCGGTACCCCGCAAGCTTCTGGAGCGGGCTTCAGAAAGCGAGGGCGGCTCGTACGGAGCGGTCTTCGTCATGGGCGCAATGTCCGGTGTTGTGGCTGCTCCGTGCGGTGCACCGGCGTTCGCCGTCGTTCTTACCTGGGTGGCTGCAACGCAGGCCGGCCTCATGGGCTTCGTCTACCTGTTCGTCTTCTCGCTGGGCATGACGTCGTTGCTCATCGCCGTGGGCCTCTTCTCCGGCGCGGTGACGATGCTCCCCAGGTCGGGCAAGTGGATGATCTGGGTGAAACGGGCTGCTGCGGTGATCATGCTGGCCATGGCGGAGTATTACTTCATGACTGCGGGATACAATCTGTGAGGGTACAGGTGACGAAAACTGATTCAATCCGCCGCCCGGAGGCGCTGACGAGACATCGGGTGGTCCGCGTCGGTATGCTGCTCGCGCTTGCAGCACTGGCTGTTATGAGTCCGCCTCTCGCCGCGCAGAGCGGCGGCGTTTCGCTAGCGCTTGGGACCCCGGCCCCAGCTGCCGAGCTAGAGGACTTGGATGGCAACGCGGTCTTCCTGATGGACTATATCGAGCCCGGTAAGCCTGCAGTGCTCGAGTTCTGGGCCACGTGGTGTGAGCAGTGCGAGGTGCTCCAGCCGAAGTTCGACGAGCTACAGGCCCGGTACGGTGATCAGATCAACATTGTCGCGGTCGCCGTGGGTGTCTCCCAGAGCGTGCGGCGCGTGAAGCGTCATCTGGAGGACCACGATCCCGGCTACCCGTATCTGTTCGACAAGCGCGGAGCCGCGGTGCGGGCATACAACGCGACGACGACGTCGATCGTCGTGATGCTCGACGCGGAGGGAAGGGTGGCGTACACAGGTGTCGGGACAGATCAGGACATCGTCGCCGCGGCGGAGTCGCTTTTGGAAAGCTGATCTCTGCGCAAGCAAGGGACGACACGGCCTGACCGACGTCGTTCCTGACCTCGATACAGCACGAACGGGCCCGGCGGGGAGACCTCCCCACCGGGCCCGCCTTCGTTCTCATGAAGAAACGGCTCTGCCACTGCCACCGGCCCAAAGACCGACCGACGCCGACGTCTGCGCCTCTCTTCAGCCCTCCTCGGGCTGGGGCGTCACACGGTCGACTGCCTCGGCTAGTTCCTCATAGGCCGTCGGATCATTCTGATTGAATGCCGGGATGACGTGTGCGATGCGACCGTCCGGCCCCACCACAATCACGGCCCGACTGTCGACCATATTGTTGTCCCGCAGGCCACCGCCGAAGGCGGCATAGGTTGCACCATCGTTTTCGGCATCACTGAGGAAGAGGTATGGAAAATCCTCATCCTTGAGCCACGACGCACCTTCCTCCGGAGCGTCGTTCGAGATGCCCATGACGACCACGTTTCGTCCTTCGTTGAACAGACTTGCGTACTGATCACGGTACGCTCTCATCTGGACTGTTCAGCCACGCGTTCGAACACGGAAGAAGAACGCGAGGACGACCGTTTCGCCGCGGTAATCACTCAGGGTGACTGGTGATTCGAGCACTCCGTGACGAGTCGCGCCTGGAAGCGAAAAGTCGGGAGCCATCTCACCTGCAGCCAGTAGGCTGCTCTCCTGAGCAGCTACGTGGCCTGGCCCGCCCATCACGAGCACTCCCGCGAGAAGCGCGACACAGATCGTTTTGCGCACGTAGTCCATCCTGTTGACGGTTCGGAAGGGCACATAACTGTAAATTTGGGGGCAGACCCTATTACGGGCTAGATGGCTACGTTGAGCCAGTGCACGCTGATACGCCGGTCTATCAGCGGCCCTGCCGGATGACTCGAAGTCGGTACCTTCCGGCGGCGGACGCATCGAAGCCGGTCACCACGATCCGAAGCTGGCCGCTCAGTACCGCCGTTGTCTCGATACGGGCGTGCGTCATCCCCATACCGTCGTCGTCCATCAAGGGGGTGAGGATGCCCGGACCGTCCATATGCAGGACCGCATCGAAGTCGTCCGAAATGAGTTCGATCACAAGTCGGTCCCCCTGATCGACAGCCACGCTCCACGTCTCGGCGGGCACTCCGGAAAGTAGAATCTCGCTCGAAGCTTCTAGGACGCCAAACCGCTCTGTTCCGATCCGGATTCGTCCGGCGGACGATGCAGGCAGGCCATTCAGGTCGGTTGTCTCGTCAGATGGGCCGCCGAAGGTTTCCTGCGCGAAATCCCCGCAGCCGCCAGACTCCAGGGGAGGAGGGTCTTCCGAGACGCGCAACAGGAAGCGTCCTCCCATTTCTTCTTGGTATGAGCCGATTAGGAGGGTGACCGTCCCGGACACGTCGGGCCCGATCTCGAGGCGCGTGTTGCATCCTTCAGCACCGATCCCGTCATCGTTGAAGAGTTCACCCTCAATGCTAGGACCAACAGCATAGGCAAGTGGATCGAAATCGTCGGAGACAACGTCCACAAAGACGGTGGAGCCTCCATACAGCTCCAGCGACCAAGGCTGGATCGTGCGACCATCCCTCGGGTGCTGTGGGCCATCGAGATTCAGACGGCCGTCCAACTCTTCGCCGAGGGAAACGGTGCGACCTTCGGTAGGTAATTCCGCGAGGCTCGTGAGGGCAGATTGGTTGAGTTCTATACCATCGAAGGACATGTCTTCGAACAATGGGGTCGTGCACTCGTCAAGTTCGGAGTCTGAAAGCTCCTCTACGGACAGCGTGAAGGCTCCGAGCGATCCGTCTAGGGAGGCGGCGACGATCCGATAGTCTCCGACCATGTCGGGCCGGAAGCAGATCTGGGCGTCGAGATTTCCGCCGCTGTCATCATCGGAGAGCCTCATGGGAAGCCCCGGGCCGGTAGCATAGAGGAACGCGTCGAAATCGGAGGAACGGAGATCGACACGAAGCCCGGTTCCCGAAGTAGTGGAAAGGGACCAGACCTGGACTCGCAAGCCTTCGCTGGAGAGGAGATCCGAACCTGTGAGCTGGCCCTGAAGTGTCATCGAGGATGCAATCGCGCGTCCTTGGGTGTCGAGAGCAGAGTATATAGACCGGTCCTGCGCGCTTAGAGGGATGTGCGCGAGCAGGATGCCAAGGACCGTCAGCATGACGGTAAAGATTCGGGAGTGCGGGCGGGCGTGAGGCATTCGGTTGGGATCCGGTTAGAAGAGAGTCGTTGGCATCGTCATCAGCTGTGCGTAGAGATCGATCGCATACCAGAGGTTGGCAATTCGCAGGTTCTCGTCCGGTGCGTGCTGATTGTTGTCGTGATTCGCCACGGGGACGACGATCGCCGGTTTTCGGGCAACTTCCGTAAAGAGGTAGAGAGGCAGCGTGCCGCCCATCCCCGGTGCCACGACGAGCGACCCCGCTCCGAAAGCACGGTCCGCTGCCGCGGAGGCGGCGGCCTGGATGCTCTGAGCGAAGGGGTCTGCCATCGAGGTGCGTGCGGCGACCGATCCGCTCATCCCGCCGGTCACCTTGGCTATGCGAGGGTAGCGAAGGCGTGTTTCAATGTCTGGATCGGTCTCGACGATGTGGAACCCCTGTCTTTCGATATGGTCGACTATGAGCTGCCGAAGCTGGGGAGCGGTATTACCCTTTACCATCCTGATGCCGAGCGAGGCAACCGCCGTATTGGGAATCACGTTGCGGGCGAGCGAGCCCGTATTTCCACTCGTGATGCCACGGACGTTGAGTGCCGGAACGAGAAGGCGCTCCGGGAGTGACTCGGGCTCGCCCTCCGTTCTGACGAGTCCGAGCTCCTCCTTGAGCTCATCGTCCCATTGCGGCATCGCCTCTAGTGCCGCCCGCTCCTCTTCACCAATGGGATCGAAGGTCTCATACCACCCCTCGATGAGGACATTGCCGTCCTCGTCCTTCATGGATGCGAGCAGGTGGGCGAGCACGTTGCCTGTGTCCGGCGCCCAGTTGCCGTAATGCCCCGAGTGAAGGTTCCTGAGAGCGCCGTACACCGTCACTTCCATACCGGCGGCACCGCGAACGCCGTATACGAGCTGCGGACGTCCGCTCGCGTGGGCTGGTCCGTCGAAGAAGAGCCAGATGTCGACCTCGTCGAGCAGCTCCCTCTCCATTTCCATGTACTGACCGAGGTTTCGGGAGCCGGCTTCTTCTTCACCGTCGAACATGAAGATCAGGTTCGAGGTCGGTGTGATCCCCGACTCAGCGAATGAGCGCAGCACAGGCAGGATCGCGGCAATCGGGGCCTTGTCGTCCCCCGCCGAGCGAGCATAGATGCGCCAATCCGGATCTACCTCGTCTCCGTCTTCGGGGAGAGGAATCGGCTCTCCACCCGCGTCGAGCGCCCGCGAGTAAAGCGTCGGCTGCCAAGGATTGTTAGTCCAGTTGCGAATGTCGACTGGCTGCCCGTCATAGTGCACGTAGATGCCGAGTGTCCGAGTTGCTCCAGGCACCCTTAGTTCGCCCAGGATCAGCGGTGATCCACCCTCGATCTCAACGAGCCGCGTGTTGACACCCACCGCGCGCATCTCGTCTCGGATGTAGAGGGCTGCCTCACGGATCTGCGACGTAAACGCCATGTTGGGATAACTAAGAAGTTCGGCGAAGTCCCGGACGAGCTGGGGCTCATGGGCCTGCCGATAGGCACGCGCGACGTCGGGGCCGGTCTGCGCGGAAAGGACGACGGGTCCGGTGCTTATGAGGGCGAGCGCAAAGGCCGTAATGGTCGCGCGACGGGTGGACAACGGGATCATAGGCAATCGAGAAGTGTGACGAGTTGATACGTGGAGAACGAGGCCGAGCCATTCCTCACGTTTGACAGAACCCGAGGAGAGTCCTGAGTCATGTGCTTCGCTCACCACGACCCAGCACGGTCGTTGAGAAGGTGATCTAACGAATTGCAATTCTGCTGCTGCGCCCGTGTGACCGCCAGCGCGCGAAACCGCGCTGTTTATCCGCAAAGCGCCGACTGCAGTAATTGCTTGTTGGAACGTGAGGCCTGACAGGTATCAAAACCACATCCGCTCCACACCGGCCGCTCGTCGGCAATCGGCCAGTTGGCCGCGGTGCATAAACCAATGATCAGACGCATACTGAAGGCAGCTTCGGATCGTAGGAAACAGATCCTCGGCCCCAGCCGGGATTCTCGCACTCACCGCGTCCACGTCCGTCTCGGAGAGGCTTCGGATCAACGACAGTGTCTCTCGGCGCACATTCCGGCAGGCACGCAGTACTTGAACGAACGGGGGGAACGCCTCCCGGAGCGACGACACCTCAGCCCCGTCGAATATCTCGGCCCAGTCGGCAAGGGGGTTCGGCTCGCCCAGTGCGATCTTCTGGACCACCAGACCCTCGATATACGCCAGGTGACCGAGAATCCATAAGGTGTGGCATCCGCCCCGGGCCGTGGGCGGAACCATGCAGTGTTCCTGCATCTCCTCGATGCGAGAGAGCACGATCCTCTCACTCCGTTCGAGGTTCTCGCGAATGAGGTCGATCGAGTCCACTTCGCGCCCGCGGCATTAAGGGAAGGGAGCCCACAGGATGGCAACGAGCTCAGCACACGTTCTAATTATTAATTGTACTGCGAACGGGGCTGCGACCATGGCCGATTGTGCCGCAATGGTTGCAGCCTAAGCGGTCAAGCTAAGTGCACGCCCA
Source organism: Gemmatimonadota bacterium (assembly GCA_028873595.1). Classification (GTDB taxonomy): domain Bacteria; phylum Gemmatimonadota; class Gemmatimonadetes; order Longimicrobiales; family Gaopeijiaceae; genus UBA2589. Next base: position 395,192 of record JAPPOV010000033.1, read on the forward strand.
CCCACGCGCCCCCTGGTAGAACCGCCTCCCGAAGTAGGCGAAAAGACTGCGTTGGGTACGGTATATCGCTCCCGTGCCCCGGTGCAGCATAATCCTCAGTCAGACGGATTACGAGGCTGACCTCCCGTTCAGTTCTCATGTTTGATGTCAATAAGCCTTGCGGGTGCGGTTCCCTCCGTTATTCCCGCCATTCCCTCCATGCTGTCGCCCGAAGGTCAGCCCCGGCCACCACGGGCGCAGACGCGGGACCAAAGAAGTTTTCGTGAAGCGAGAAAGCTCGGAGTCTCGGATCCACTCCAGCATCAGATTCGCCTCACTGTGTCGCGGCCCGCGGATCGTCTCGCAGGAGCGCGTTGAAGAGGAGCTTGAACGTGCCGTGCGTCTGTCCTCGGTGCTGGACCCGAAAGCCGTACATCAGGATACGACCACCGCCGTACTCGACGTCCAAGATCGCCCCCTTTCCCGCGAGATGCTCCGCGCCGTGGAGCATGCCGCTCATCAGGACCCGATCTGGATCCTCGGCCCAGCTACCGACGGCCTGGATTTTTCCCGACTCTCCGCCAAACCCGGTCGGTTCGTACGCTCGTCCGCCCCCCCATTTCCCAGAGACTTCCTCGGGGCTGCCTATCGTCAGCGGGTGATCCGTGTCGAGTTCGATGCGAAGAAGAGACGCCGGCAGGAAGAATTCGTCTGAGCCGAGCCCTTGCAGGGCGTTACGCACTGGGACGTCGAAGCGCTCGAGCACGAGCTCGTCCGCGCGGTCCAGAGTGACAAGCGTGCCGCCTGCCAGCACGAACGCTTTCAGGTTTTCTACCCCATCCTCGCCAATTCCGCCCCGATACTCCGGCGGAACCTCGTCGCCCGTCGCGCCGTTAATGAGACGGTTCAGAGGGATCTCCGACGGGATGATGATCACATCGTAGTGATCTCGTAGCCCCGCCTCTTGCACATCACTGTTCATCAGCGTGCGGTACTGATAGTCGAACTCCTCCAGCACGAGGCGAGTCCAGCCCTCATCCATTGATGCGGCCCACCCCTGATAGACCCCGACGCGGGAGGCCAGCTGCGGACGGACGTTCATGACACCGGGCGGGTCGGCCGTCACCGTTACCCCCAGATCTCGTGTCGTCTCAATCAGCGCAGACCGTGCTGAACCGCTCGCCGGCACCAGAAATATCGGACCTTCGTTGGTATCCGCCCGCGACACCTCGTGCCCGGCGTCGAGCATACGGTTTGCGACCTGCCATGCTCGTGTCACCCGAGCATCGATCGCGTACGAACTCCGAGCTTCGGGAATGGGAGGGGTGACTATACGTGCGCTGGAAGCTCGCTCCACCGCACCGACGTCCTCCGCTCTGATACGGAACACCTCCACGCCCATCTGAAGCGGCATCGTATATGCCGCACCGTCATAGGAGCGCACGAACGGACCACCCGGCCACTCGTGCTGGAGGCGACGGTTCTGGATTTCGAGAAGATCGAGAACCGCGGCCCGTCCCGGCTGCGCGCCGAACACGACCCAGGAGCCCTCGGGAAACGTGTGCGGCGTGGCGTTTCGTTGCTCTTCGTCAGACCCTTCGGTAGTGGGGTCCTCGGTTCCGCCTTCATCGTCCCCCTCAGCTCGGTTCTCTGACTCGTTTACCGTCGGCATCGTCCCGTCTTCCGGCTGATACCAGAGAGCTGTCTGGGGTACGGCTGAGAAGGCTTCCGTCGCCTGGTGCACCTCGACGCCCTGAAGGATGAGGCGGTCGACCATCTCGGCCGCGGTCACGGCGTCGATCTGATCGGCCGGGATCACGTATGCGCCTGGACCCTCCGCCTCGCCGAGCGCGATTGTCTCCGATGCCATTTGCCAGCGGCCCATGATGTAGTGGTCACGGAAGCGGGCGGATTGCTCGAGAAAGGAAATGGCGGAGATCATCTGATAGTCAACGATGTCTCCCAGCGTCCATTCACCGCCCATCCAGGGGTCGACAAACGCCATCTGGAAACCGTACTCGCTCAGCCCACGGCCTGGTGCGGCGCCTCGCTCGAGCACAGAGAGCGCGACCGTGTCCGGGCTTGCGATCCGGGCGCTAGCCGTCTCGGTGAGCAGGGCAACGATGTTATGGTACCGGCCTGTGAGCGCCCCCTCCTGTCCCCAGATCCGGTACATCGACCCCGTCACCACTCCTTGCTTCCCGGCGGCCTGAAGGTCCGCGACCATCCCGCCTCCGATGAACTGCAGCTGTTGCCATTGCAGTGGATGCACGTCCGGGTTCATCGGGTCGGGATAGGGCGGTACGAATATCCGGGGGCCACTGGTGCCCATCTGGTGCTGATCGAGATAGAGCTGCGGATACGTCTCGTGGTACATCGCCTCCATCCAGTAGCGCGTCTCGATGAGATTCGCTTGGAAGAAGTCCCGGTTGTTGTCGTGCCCAGCGTAGTGGTGATAGAGCCAGGGCATCCGGGCTCGCTCGTACTCCGTGCCGACGTTCTCGTAGTACCAGTCGGTTACCAGGATCTGTCCATCCGGGTTCGCGGAGGGGATCAACTCTGTCACGACGTTGTCGAGAATCGCCTGCGTGACCCCGTCCGTCCCCGTCGCAAGTTCGTAGACCAGCTGTACACTCGTCTGGGACGACCCGACCTCGGTCGAGTGGATATTGTGGTTGATGAACGATGTGGCAGGGATACGATCGGCAATCGCCTGCGCCTCCGCCCGCGAAATCCGTCCGTCTGCGATCTCTTTCGAAGCGGCCCGTATCTCTTCAATGCGGGCAAGGTTGGCCGGCGACGAAATCGTGATGCGGATGAACTCCTCTCCGTTGGTCGTGGTCCCCGCCGTGTCGACAACGATTCGGTCCGATGCGTCCGCGACCCGTGTGAAGTAGTCGAGGATACCGTCCCAGCGGGCGAGCTCCTTGTCCGTGCCCATGGCAAAGCCAAAGTGCTCTTCGGGTGTGGGAATGGACTGGGCGGACAGGGGTGCGGCCACGAAAGGGCCGAGGGCCGCGAGGACGATGGCGAGTGAAGTGCGGGTCGGGGACACAAGAACTCCGGGACGATGCGTCGTGGGACACTGAATCTACCGGCGGGAGAGAGCGTCCGGCGAGAGGCTGCGAGGATAAGAACGATACGAGGAAGCGGTCGGCGGGGCAGATTGCCCACCGACCGCTTCGACGCTGAGGCGATCCTAAAGCTTGATGACGAGCGATGACGACGTGTCGACGCGCGACCTAGTGCGTAGTTGCCAGAAGTCGGGCGTTAATGGCGAGAAGGTCCACGAACAGCTTGGCGAGCTTGAGCACAAGAACTGCATACGCATTGAAGCCAAAAAGAGTGGTGGGCGTGGGCGACCCGCCAAGGTGATCCAACTACATCCAAACTTCCGTAAAGCGACTGACGAAAATGACAAAAACAATTCTGTCATTTCTGTCAGCCCAGTTGCAGAGATCGAAGAGGCGATTGGAGTTCTCGGTGAGGTGGCCGTATGAACCGGACCGAAGCAGCTCGGATTTTGAGCGAGCGGTTGGTCAAGTGGATCGCGAGGAACGCATCGCCCCGAATAGGCTCGGTGGATGAGGCTTGGGAGACGGTCGGCCCGGTGGACGCAGAGTACATGATCGCTCTAACCGAGTGGGTACGAACTGGAAGCGATGAGGCACGACTCAGGCTTGAAGATGCGTACCGAGACGTGTGCGCGGCTTGGATGGCTGTCAGTGAGTGCTGGACCACTCAAGCCGATTGACTCAGAACGAATTAACGGAGGACGTGGACCATATGGCGCAACTACCGAAACCCCGACCGTTCGAGGACAAGGAGTTTGCCCGTGAAGCTGGACGCTTAGGTGGCAAAGCGAGCTGGGAGAAACGCCGCCCGAAAGAACTTCAGAACCTCGGACCCTTAGACGAACCTAAGGACGCCAAGCGATGGCTGACGAAGATCACGGAGTCGCTGCTGAGTGGTGGCCTAGACCCATCGAGAGCCCGAGCTGCTGTCGGCGCGCTTCAAGCTTGGCGTGACTTCGACCGGGTAGAGCCCCCAGCAGAGTCGCCGGATATCGTGGTCAGGGTTGTGGAGGACTGACGATCAACGCCGAGCTAAGGGCTCATCTGCTCCCTGGAGTGAGTATTGTTCCAGCAACGGTTTTAGCCATTGAGTTGGCCCAGGAAGCCGGCATACGCTACAACAAGCAGTAGAACACCCAAGGCCCTTATCGCTTGGTCTGCATCAAGACGAGATGTGTAGCCATGACGAATCGTAAGAGTAGTTCAATGACCAGAACGACCGACATCTGCGATATCAAAAGCTGGTTGTTCATATTGGGCCTTCCAGCCGCACTTGTCGCTTGTGAAGCTTCTGGGCCAGTTGATTGTTGTTCTGAGATTGCGGAAGTCGATGTGTTACCCGCCCGCGCTATGGTTCTTTCTCTTAATGACAGCTTGACATTTAAAGCGATTCCGAGGGATAGTCGCGGGATTGCACAAACAGCGAATACTGTCGGCTGGTCTTCATCAGATTTATCTGTAGCCACAATCACACCTGATGGAAAAGCGATCGCGGTTGGACAGGGGAAAACCATCATTGCAGCATCAGCAGATGGGATAAGCGGTGCAGCATGGCTGGAGGTCTTCGTCCCCGCCGAGATCGAATCTTACTTGCCCGGACAATCATATGTAGGGCGAGAAGGCTACGCTGAATACATCCCAGGAGAACTTCCGGTAGTCATCTCAGCACCTCATGGGGGTGACCTCAAGCCAAACGAGATCAATGATCGGACGTACGGCGTTACCGGAGCAGATCGGAATACGCGCGATCTAACCTTCAGAGTCAGAGACGCGCTCATAGACGCTACTGGATATGCACCGCATGTGATCATATCTCACCTGCACCGATCAAAACTCGACCCTAATCGAGAGATCGTAGAAGCGGCCCAAGGTGACCTGTACGCGGAACAAGCTTGGACAGAGTTCCAGGATTTCATCCGGATAGCTAGAGAAACCGTTGCAGCTGACTACGGGTCAGGTATGTACTTTGATATACATGGGCATGGGCACCCTATACACAGAATCGAGCTCGGCTATCTGCTCGGGCGCAGCGATCTAAATCTTTCTGATACCTTCCTAGACAATGCAACCATCAGAGACAAGTCGAGCGTCCGCTCTCTTGGAGCTGAGTCCGAGCTTTCATTTTCTCGGCTTCTTCGAGGAGAAACCTCATTCGGAGGGTACCTCCAGGAAGCAGGCTTCCGCTCCGTGCCCAGTCCCTCGGATCCGTCACCAAATGAGGATGCCTACTTCACAGGGGGATACAACACCCGTCGATGGGGCTCGCTGACTGGCGGAGAAGTAGTCAGCGGTATCCAATTAGAGCACCAGTTTACCGGAATACGTGACACACAGGCAAACCGCCAAGCGTACGCGGTCGTCCTAGCCGAGGTTATCGAGCTTTACATGGAAGAGCACTTCGGATTCTTTGAACCGAACTAGTTAAGAGATCCGAAAAAACCAGTCGAGGTGGGAAGCTGAATCCCACGGTCTGGAGAGGTGCCGATCACACTTCGATCAGCGTGTAACCTGCCAGTAAATGACAGACGGGGATCTAGGCTGTCAAAGAAAGAACCCGTCTCCCCCATGTGTGGAGAGACGGGTTTGTCTTTATGAGGCAGAGTCGCCGGATATCGTGGTCAGGGTGATGGAGGACTGACGGGCACCAGCGGCGATCACCTAGACGTATATCACCCAGCTATCACCCCTATACCTGCTCGGTAGGGTCCCACCCGTACGCCTATACCTATCCTGCCCCTACTCGTTTCGCCCCTCTCGCCGACGCTTCTCAGCCGCCCGGACAGGTGCCCCAGACTGGGCGTGGGAGGGTCCATGCAGTTGCCAACATGTCAAAGCCGCTGGGTTCGGCTCCTATGTTCGACACACACCACCCGCTCAGGTCCCGATTAAACGCATCGGTGTGGTAGAACATCTCCTTCATGTCCGTGACATTGCCGACGTCCCATGATCTAATATCCTGATTGCACGCGTCGGCTTTGCTGAACATCTCGCTCATGTCCGTGACGCTGCTCACGTCCCACGACCCGATGTCCCGATTGAATGCATCCTTGTTGTGAAACATCATTCTCTCAGGCCCTAGTCGAGTGCTAGACCGGCGATTAACGCTGAGTACTCAGAGGAACTTCTTCCCGTCGTAGATTCGGAAGCTGACCCGAGATTATTGGAGAACGTGATTGTTCCGTAATCAAAGCTATCACTTCCATCATAGACTTTTTCTGGTTCTGTCGATGCCCCCCAGTCG
>JAPPOV010000027.1 GCA_028873595.1 Gemmatimonadota bacterium
CCTGCGCCCGTCGCGGATGGAGTTGACGAGGGCTTCGTTGATCTCGGCGCGATGATTCTTGGCAGCGGCGAAGAGAAGTCGACTCGCTTCACCGGGGCGTACGAGGAACCGAGTGGGGACGAAGAGGCCGACTTCGCGAAGATGTTGTCTCAGTTCAAGGACAAGGTCTCGGAGAACCTCGACAGTACTGACGTGCGTGCGCACCACGACCTTGGAACCGCGTACAAGGAGATGGGCCTCCTGGACGAAGCGATCGGCTCGTTCCAAGCGGCGCTTCGAGCTTCAGCCGATCACCTGCCCACCTACGAGCTCATGGGGCAGACCTTCCTGGAGATGGGTCAGCCCGAGGCTGCGGTGAAATCACTCGAGAGAGCGGTGGAAGTCGCCACCTCGGTCGACGATGAACTCGTGGGGATTTACTACTACCTGGGCCGTGCGTACGAGGAACTGGAAAACCGGCAGTCAGCTTTGGAGTACTACGACAGAGTCTTCTCCCTCGACATCAACTTTGCCGACGTGACCGAGCGACTCCGGGCACTTCGCTAGAATGGGACGAGTATGGATGCTCACGTAACTCCAAGCCAATTCAGAGCTTGCACATGACGCGAACGGTACGCGAGACGCCGCCGAAGCTTTCGGCCATTCAGGCACTGGTGCGAGAACCGCTCGAGCGTGTGGGAGACGAGATTCGTCGTATCGTCCTCTCCGACTTCGACCACATCGAAGAGGTCAATGAGCATCTGCTCTTCATGCGTGGAAAGCTCTTCCGACCGACGCTGCTCCTGTTGTCGAGCCGCGCGGATGGCCAGGAAGGCGAAGACGCGCTGACGCTCGCCGCGGTGGTCGAACTCGTGCATCTGGCGACACTGGTGCACGACGACGCGGTCGACCACTCTGCGCTTCGCCGGGGGCTGCCGACCGTCAACGCACTGTGGACTCATCAGGTTGCCGTGATCATGGGCGACTACTTGTACTCTCGGGGTGTATCTGAGCTGGCGCGTATCGGTAACCTGGACGCGCTCGCGGTGCTCGCGAACGCGGCCAACGAGATGTCCGTGGGTGAGATGCGTCAGCTGACATCATACGATGCGTTGGACTTCACCGAAGACGATTACTACCGGTTGATCGCTGCGAAGACAGCCTCCCTGATGTCCGCAGCGTGTGAGATGGGGGCGATTTCAGGGGCGCCGGAGTATCGTGAAGCGCTTGGGCGGTATGGTCACAATCTCGGCATGGCGTTTCAGATCGCGGACGACCTGCTCGACTACACAGGATCCGAGGCCGTGACCGGCAAACCGACCGGACATGACCTGCGCGAACGGAAGGTGACGCTTCCGCTCGTATCTGCTCTCGAGCGCGTTTCGGATGCCGAAGATCAGGAAGTGCGCGCGTTCTTCACACGTATCGACCCGACCGACGAAGAGATCGCCCGAATTGTGGAGATCGTCGTGGGCAGGGGAGGACTCGAGTACGCGAGTCAGGTTGCAGGACGGTACGCAGACCAGGCTTGTGAGGCCCTTGAGTCTCTGCCGGACGGTCCGGCCATCACATCACTTCTGGACGCGGTACGCTACGCCGTGGATCGCGTTCGCTGATGCGCACGGGACGAACGTTCGTGAGCCCGTGGGGAACAGAGGTGCCTCGTGGTCAGTAATTCACTAGTGGATGCGGGGAGCCGAAGCACGAGGCGCTTCCTGTTCACGCTGGTCCTCGGGCTGTTTCTCGGGGGACTTCTCACGAAGCTGATCGAGTACTCGCTACCCGATGGAGCGCCGCGGGAATTCCTGCTAACATCGGTAGACGCATCCGTAGGACCCTTGTCCGTGGATCTCGTGGCTGTCGCGTTCGTCCTCGGACCCATTACACTGACGTTGAACTTTCTGACGATCGTGGGGATCGCCATCGTAGCGATGGTCGTGCGCTCCTGGATCTGATGTGCATCGACGGGGCCAAGCCCCGATGGAGGACCTGACGTATGGGCCTAGGTGGATTCGGCATGGGGGAGATGGTGTTCATCTTCCTGATTGTGCTGCTTCTTTTTGGCGCAAAGCGGCTCCCTGAAATCGGATCATCGCTCGGGAAGGGTATTCGCGAGTTCAAGAGTTCGGTCCGCGAGATCGAGCACGAACTCAAGGTGCCGACGGACCGGCAGATCCATCATTCGAGCCCGCCGCCGGAACCTGCCTCGACTGCGGCGGGGTCGGACGACGGCGAGCCTCGTAGCCTCAGCGACAGTGCTCCGACGTCGGACGACTGATGCAGGGGTGAAGCCACGGATCACCTGACGGCGGTCTGGAAGCCAAACCGAAGAAGGGCCGGGCGCCATCGGCGCCCGGCCCTTTGTCAGATCCGGTGACCACCGCGGGGTGGTCACCATTCCTCAGTCGTCGCTCAGAACACCATGGGAATCTGAGGCATCGCGTCTTCGTCGGCCGGCGCAAGGACGATGTCACGGCGGTCCCTGATGTTAGCGGAGGCACGAAGTGCTTCGATCCACTCCGAGAGTCGTGCCTGCTGGCGAATGGCGATCGCGGCCTGACGTTGCTCCGTCAGCTGTGCCAGCCATGCGGTCGAGTCTGCGTCGGTCCGGGTGAGCACCTCGAGTACGTAGACGTTTGCGGGAGTCGGCACGACACCACTGACGTCACCTGGCTCGAGGCCGAAGGCCGCGCCGATGGCCGCATTCTGGCGACCGATGCCCGCAACGAAGTCGTTTCGGCTGAAGGGGCCCGCGGAGCGGACGTCGAGCTCGAGTTCGGCCGCAGCATTCGACAGGACTGTTCCCCCACGAACGCGCGAGACGAGATCCTGAGCGTCAACCTGAGCCTGACCCATCTTCGCGTCGAAGAGGAGGGTGGACTCGATCGCTGCACTGGCGTCCGCGAGCGGCAGAACGCCTTCCGGCTCCGATGAGACCAGCTCGAGGGCGTAAAACGCCGTCGACGTCTCGAAGACCGGACTCACGTCACCCGGAGAGGCCTCTTCGAACACCCAGTCCGCGCCTTCCGAGACCTGACCGGCGCCCGGCAAGAACGGGAAATTCTGGGCGATGTCGAGTGTGGTGGATGTCAGACCGGCTGTAGCGGCAGCTTGGTCAAGTGCCATTTCCTCACCGAGATCCTCGAGGGAGTCTGCGAGTGTGAGGAGCTGAATCTCGCTCTCGTCTGTACGTACGATGGGGAGGAGAATGTGACGGGCTTGGACACTGTCTTGCGCCCACCGATTCTGCACCTCGATCACGTGCAGCCCGAAGCTCGTCTGCACGGGTCCGACCAGGGACCCGGCGGTCGCCCCGAACACAGCCGAATCGAAGGCCGGCACCATCCGGCCCTGGTTGAAGACACCGAGGTCGCCTCCCAGCGGTGCGGTCGGCTCGTCGGTGGACTCGGCGCGGGCGATCTCGGCGAAGTCGCCACCGTCACGGATCTCCTGCATGATTTCCTCAGCGTCCGCGAACGCCGCTGCGGTGTCGGATGCCGTCGGGGTCTTATCGAGTACGACGACGTGGACAGAAGCCCGAGCTGGAACCTCGAACTCCTCCTCATTGTCCCGGTAGTACGCCTCGATGTCGGATTCAGAGATGGTGAAGACATCATCCTCGTACCGGGAGGAGGGATCCATCGGTACGTAGCGAATCTCGACCTGCTCGACCTGATCCCGGAATTCCTGCCAGAGTTCGGCGTCCGACACGAAAATGCCGGATGAGACCTGACGGAGGAGCTTCCCTCTCGGGATCACGTCACGGTAGTACGCTTCGAGAATGATTAGCTGTTCGGGGGGCAGTGTCGCGAGGAACGTCTGGTAGGCCTGGAGATCCAGACCACCCGCGTCGTCGATGAACTCACCCTGGAGGTAGTCCGGAGGGGAGAACTGCGCCGCCTCACTGACTTCTCGATCGGTGACCATGATGCCGCGCTTCTCCAACTCCTGGAGAACGAGTAGCTGCGTGACCACCTCGTCAAAGGCCGCATCTTCGATCTCTTTGTTCTGCTGGGAGCTGATCAGCTCCTCTTGAGAGCGCTGGACCTGGTCGTAGAGCTGCCGATAGGCCGCCATATACGACTCATACATGACCGGCTGGCCGTTGACTGAACCGATCTCTCCAAGGCCACCACCACTCTGACCGGTGATGTCCATGCCCCACTCAAAGACCATGAGAGCCACGAACGCGATGGCTGTGAACAGCATGATCGGCTTCGTGGCTTCCCGCATTTGACGCATCATGGCACGTCGACTCCTGCGACCAGCAAACAGTTGAACAACCGCAAAAAAACAGGCCCGGAAGGATAACCGCTCGGGTTCGGGGCCTCAACGGACCGACTCTTCGCCATCCTGGATGAGGGGGTCGCGCCTGAGTGGATTGCAGAGTTGTTCCCGGGGATCCGCGTGGCAGTTCACCGGCGGATTGCTGTTTGCTGCTGCGACGTAAGGATGCGGATTTCGTTGACACTAATTCCGACGGATCCGTATCTTCACGCCTGGTAGGCGGTTGCGCTTCTCATCCCCTGATCCGACGGAGTCGGCGTGTCCGACAGCGTAGACCACGAGATTCGGACACTCCAATCACTCTACTGGTCGGAGCGTGACCCGGATGGCCTCGCCTTCGCGCCGCTGGCCGAGGCCCTCTTGCGCAGAGGCGACGTGCGCGAGGCCATGGACGTCCTCTCGGACGGGACATCGCGGCATCCGGATTTTTCGACAGGCCACGTGACGGCGGCCCGCCTCTACTTGGAGCAAGGGTTCGCTGTCGAAGCCGAGCTGTCGGCTCGCCGGGTGCTCGAGCTGGATTCGGACAATATCGTGGCGCTGTCCATCCTCGGGACAATCCTCTACGAGCGAGGAGACCCCGAGGCCGCTTCCTTCCATGCGGCCCTCGTGTGTACCGATCCGGAGTCAGGTGAAGCTAAGGCGTTAGCCGACCGGTTCACGTCGACGCCGGATGCCGAGCCTCCGTTCGGTGACACGGGTGTGCTGCAGGAGGAGAAGCCGTCGACCGAGGTTGCCTCGGACGAAGAACGTGGCGGTGAATCTCTCCTGACGTTGGATGACCTGGGGCCGCCTGCGACAGACAACTCTGTCGGGCTGGATGTGGGTGAGGAGTCGCCAATGGTCGAGCTCGTCTCGATCCGTCCGGAAGGGGGTGACACGGAGTCTTTCGAAGATGCACTTGGGCTGACCTCCGAAGCGGTTGTGGGCGAAGACGAGCAGCACGAGATCGACACCGCGCTCGATATGCTCGGTCTCGATGATATGCAGCCTTCCGCGGAGGGGGCCGCAGCCTTGGACGCGCTGCGCGATGAGGGCGAGTCCCCGGTCATGGATCTGAGTGCGCTGGCGCCGGACGAAGAGCCGGTGGTGGACGAGGACGTGCTGGATCTGAGTGCGCTGGCGCCGGACGAAGAGCCGGTGGTGGACGAGGACGTGCTGGATCTGAGTGCGCTGGCGCCGGACGAAGAGCCGGTGGTGGACGAGGACGTGCTGGATCTGAGTGCGCTGGCGCCGGACGAAGAGCCGGTGGTGGACGAGGACGTGCTGGATCTGAGTGCGCTGGCGCCGGATGCCGATATGCTTGCCGCCGCCGCGATGGAGCCGGCGGATCCGTCGGAGGAGGATCCACATGTGGATTCGAGTGAGCCGGTCAACACGCGCACCTTGGCAAAGCTCTACGTCTCACAGGGTTTCACCGACAAGGCACTCGAAGTTTACCGCCAGCTGCAGGAAGCCGACCCGACCGCCGAGGATCTGCTTATGCGGATCGCCGAGCTCGAGGGAGGACTGATGGAATCCGCTACCGTGACCGATGCCTCCGAGCCGAGTGTGACGCTCCCATCCGAAGAAGAGGTCGAGACGCTCGCGCGAGATCTCGCAGAGATCGGGACGGTAGATCATGAAGTCGATACGCCGTTTGCATGGCCAGATGAGGCCACCACGGACAGCTCGCCGTCCCAGGCCGGAGAGGCGACGATCGAAGTGTATTTCGATCAGCTGCTCGGGTGGGAGGATGAGCGGGAGTGAACGTCGCAGTTATCCACGGACCGAACCTTCGACTGCTCGGGAGGCGAGAGCCCGAGGTTTACGGGTCGGACACGCTCGATGACGTCAACGCAGCTCTGCGTGCGCTGGCGTCGGAGCTGGGTGCAGAGATCGAGACGTTTCAGTCGAACCACGAGGGTGAGCTCCTTGACTTCATCGACGATGCAGCCGGACGAGTGGATGGATTCCTGATCAATCCAGGCGCGTACACGCACACTTCGGTCGCGCTGCGAGATGCCCTGACCGGCGTCGATCGACCGTTCGTCGAGTGCCATTTGTCGAACACCGCCGGGAGAGAGCGCTTCCGGCGCCACTCGTATCTCGCTCCTGTCGCGTCGGGCGTGGTTTATGGCTTCGGCGTCGAGAGCTATCTTCTTGGGCTGCGGGGGCTGCTGGCTCGCCTCCGCGGCTGACGCGCCCCATCCACGACCCGAAACGAGACAGCCCGCATGGCCAGTACTGCGGATTTCCGCAACGGTATGGTGATTGAGATCGATGGAGATCTCTGGGCCATCACCTATTTCCAGCACGTGAAGCCCGGCAAGGGTGGGGCGTTCGTGCGCACGAAGCTCAAGAACGTTCTGAGCGGCTCGGTGGTCGACAAGACCTATCGCGCCGGTGAGAAGGTGAACGACGTTCGACTGGAGCGTCGCCCGGTGAACTATTCGTACGCTGACGGGGACATCTACTACTTCATGGATGCCAACACCTTCGACATGATTCCGATCGCCGGTGAACTCCTGGGCGAGGACCAACTCAAGTTCCTCAAGGAGAACATGGCGTGCGAGGGGCTCGTGCACGACGAGAATGTGATCAGTGTCGAGCTTCCCCAGTTCGTGGAGCTCGAAGTCACGCAAACCGATCCCGGCTTCAAGGGTGACACCGCTCAGGGTGCCACCAAGCCGGCGACTCTAGAAACCGGCGCCGTCGTCAACGTTCCTCTCTTCGTAGAGGAAGGGGATGTCCTCAAGATCGATCGGCGCGAAGAAAAATACCTCTCCAGGGTGAACGTATGATCGACCTCGAATTCATCGAGCGCCTCATCGCCGCGTTTGACGACAGCAGCGTCGATTCGCTGGAGATCGAGCGAGGTGGAACGCGTGTTCGGCTCGCAAAGACGCCGCCGCAGAACGCCGCTCCGATGACGATTGCGGCTCCCGCGGCAGCTCCTGTCGCTGCGCACGCTCCGGCACCGGTTGCTGCCCCCGTCGCGGACGCCCCTCCACCTGCGGACACATCGGCCGCGCCAGCCAGTAACCTCATCGACGTGACCTCTCCGATGGTCGGCACGTTTTACCGTGCGCCGGCTCCAGACGCGCCGTCGTACGTGGACATCGGCTCGAAGGTCACGCCGGGCGATACCCTGTGCATCATCGAAGCGATGAAGCTGATGAACGAACTCGAGTGCGAGGTGAGCGGCACCATCGCCGAGATCTGCGTCGAGAACGCTCAGCCGGTCGAATTCGGTCAGGTGCTCTTCCGCGTCGATCCGAGCTGATTTTCAGCTTCCAGAACAGCTGGCCCGACTTCGGGCTTGAAATGGACCCGATTCCCGTGCGGTATTGAGGCGTCTCGCGGTCCGGGAGATAAACACTTGTTTAAGAAGGTCCTGATCGCCAACCGCGGAGAGATAGCGCTCCGCATTCTTCGCGCCTGCCACGAGCTGGGCGTCCAGACTGTCGCTGTGTACTCCGAGGCAGATCGCGAGTCTCTGCACGTGCGCTTTGCAGACGAGGACGTGTGCATCGGTCCGGCGCCGGCAACAGAGAGCTATCTGAACATTCCGCGTATCATCGCTGCGGCAGAGGTCACAGGAGCCGAGGCGATCCACCCGGGGTACGGCTTCCTGGCTGAGAACGCCGAGTTCAGCGAGATCTGTACTCGGTCTGGTCTTGCCTTCATCGGTCCGACGCCCGAACAGATTCGCCTGATGGGGGACAAGGCGACGGCACGTGAGACCATGATGAAGGTGGGGGTCCCGACCGTGCCGGGCTCCGACGGCATTGTGCCCACGCTCGAAGAAGCGCTTCCGATTGCCGAGGAGATGGGCTTCCCCATCATGATCAAGGCGTCGGCCGGGGG
>JAPPOV010000021.1 GCA_028873595.1 Gemmatimonadota bacterium
TTATGTTATGGTTTTATTCGGTGTGATGGGGGCGTGTTGGGGGGGGCGGCCTTGGTCACCCCTGCGGCCACGCGTGTACTCACGCCCGCTGAGGGCCTCCCACTCCTCGATGGACGTGAAAGGCGCACCCGGACCGAGGCCTTGCATATACACGACCATGTCGTGCGCACCTTGCGTTCGCACGAAGGGCCGCTCGCCATACAACTCGACGAAGCCCGACCCGGCAAAAGGGTCCTCGACCACCTCGGCACCCAGTTCTTCGAGCGTTCGAATCGCTCTCCGGTAGTGCTCCTCCGTCCGTGGATCGAGAGGGAGGAAATCATCCCTCCAACCCGTACCGACCAGCCCAAAACGGGCGCCCTCCAGGGAACGCCCGTCGAGTGCCGCCAGGTAGCCGTGTTCTGGCATGTTTTCAACCGCCGCGTACGTCGCAAGATCCTCTTCGGTCGGACCAGCGAGCACATCGAGGGTCAACGCCGCATCACGCACAGTCTTGGCCATGGGGCCGACCACGTCGACGTACGTACCGGAGAGTGGGACCACACCCTCGTTCGGCACGAGACCGTAGGTCGGCTTCACCCCCACGAGCGCCTGCGCGGACGAAGGATTCTGAATCGACCCACCGGTTTCCGTCCCGAGGCCGAGGACCGCGAAGCTCGCGTTCACGGCGGTAGCGGTTCCTCCGCTCGATCCACCCGGGACCTTGTCTACGTTGTACGGGTTGAGCGTGCGACCCGCGACGGAGCTGGTGGTTCGCGTCCCGTGGCCTGCGAAGTCCGGCAGATTCGTCTTACCGAGGATGATCGCCCCAGCGTCTCGCAGTCTGGTGACGACCGCCGCATCATCATCGGGAATCATGTCTACGCCGCCGGTAGCACTGCTGAACCCGTCCCAACCAGCCGTCGTCACCAGGCCGCCGTAGTCGATGTTGTCCTTGATGACGACGGGCACCCCGTGCAGCGGCCCGACCGGGCCCTCACCTGCGTACCGGACGTCGAGTGCCGCGGCCGTCGCCAGGGCGTCCGGATTCATCGAAATGAAGGCGTTGTAGTAACCCTCGAACGATGCGATCCGTTCGAGGAAAGCCTCCGTCAGTTCCACCGCAGTGAAGGCCCCGGAAGCGTATCCCGCCTGGATGTCCGCCGTCGTCATCTCGACGACGTCGATCTCCTGACCCTGCAGCACGCCGCTCGCCGTGACGGGCAGAGCGAGGGTCACGGCAGCAGACAGACCCGCCGCCGCGACCCATCGACGCGCGTCAGCTCCCACCCAAACCACCCGCACGAACCAGTGATCGATACATCTGGCACTCCACCATGTCGAAGGACGCGTCGGAAGCCCGCAGGATGCGCGTGCCCTTTGATTCGGGCAAGCCAGACACCTTGAGAAGACCCGACGGCCCTGATAGGTTGCTTCGTTGAGAATGGTTTTCAATTTCATATCCGTGCTCGTACACACCCTTTTCCTTGCCGCGTTGACGTCGCCCCTGCCCCCGGCAAACGCAGACACTCTCCCGGTCGTCCGTGAGATGTGGGCCATGGGGACCCGGCTCGTCATTGCGGTCGAGGCGGTGCATGAGGGATCCGAACTATCGTGGAGCGAGCGCATCGCGTCAGAGATTCATTCGGTTGAGCGTGTGCTCAGCACGTGGGATTCCGGGTCCCAGCTCAGCGAATTGAACGAGGCCCCACCGGGTAGAGCCGTCGAGACAGGAGTTGAGCTCACCGAGTGGCTGGCCCGCGCAGCGGTGATCTCGGAGGCAACGGGGAGAGCGTTCGACCCGACCGTCGGTGCCCTGATCGACGCATGGGATGTACGGGGTCGCGGTCGGCACCCCTCGACCAGGGAGATCGAAGCCGCCCGGGCGGCCAGCGGTCCCACCGCGGTCTGGATCGACCCGAGCAACGGTACGGTGACACGGTGGCAGGACCGCGCCTGGATCGATGCCGGCGGCTTCGGTAAGGGAGCCGCTCTGCTCGAGGTGGCGCGAAGTGTGGAGACCGACGGTGTCCACGCTATGGTCGACCTCGGGGGCCAGCTCTGGCTTTCGCCCGGATCCGCTCCGCGGACCGTTCGAGTTGCGCACCCGGCCGACCGCACCCGAACGATCGGCAGCTTCCGCCTCGCCCCGGGCCAGTCCGTCGCGACATCAGGAACGTCGGAACGGAACGTGACAGTGGGCGGAGACCGTTTCGGCCACATCATCGACCCGCGAACCGGTGACACGAGTCCACCCTGGGGCAGTGTGAGCGTCGTGTCCTCCGACCCGCTCGAGGCGGATGCCCTCGCGACCGCCCTGTACGTCATGGGTCCGGATGAAGGCGCCATATGGGCCGACGCTCAGGATGGCGTCGCAGCCCTCTTTCTCCTCGATACACCGCACGGCATCTGCGCTCATTGGACGGCGGAGATGCAGCCTATGCTCAAGCGAAGCTCCGATGGAGCCACCAACCTGCTGTTCGACACGTCCGCTGGAGGATCTTGCCGATGAACCGTCGCCGACTCGTGCGACACGCCGTGGTCTCACTCGCTCTGCTCGCCTTTGCCACGGCCGTCGCGCCGACAGATGCCGCTACACAGACATCGCCCGATTCGGCCCGGATCGCGGAGCTCGAGCGCCGGCTCGACGCCATGTCTCGGGAACTGGAGCGTCTCGACCTGGGCGAAGACGTGGTCCGTGCGGACTCGGCACGCTTCGGGCTGGGTCCGGGCGCCTCGAAGGTGTATCAGATCGACCGCGGTGTCTCGATCGGGGGGTATGGGGAGTTCCTTTACGAGAACTACGCCGACGAAAGACAGGACGGGACACCATCCGGCCGGCTTGACCGCCTGGATGCACTTCGGGCAATCATCTACGTCGGCTACAAGTTCGACGACCGCTTTCTCTTCAACTCGGAAATCGAAGTTGAACATGCGGATGAGATCTTCCTTGAATTCGCCTACCTGGACTATCAGCTGTCCGATGAGATCGGTGTACGCGCCGGAATGCTCCTCGCGCCACTGGGGCTCGTAAACGAACTCCACGAACCGCCGGTCTTCCTCGGGAGCGAGCGTCCTGTCACGGAGCAGCGGATCATCCCCACGACGTGGCGAGAAAACGGCTTCGGCGTGTTCGGTGGCAACGACCGATTCTCCTGGCGTGTCTACATGATGAACGCACTCGATGGCGCGGATTTCAGCGCGATGGGTGTGCGGGGTGGGCGGCAAAAAGGGAGCAAGGCACTCGCCGAGGACTTCGGTTTCGCCGCCCGAGTGGATTTCACGGGAACGCCGGGCCTCCTCGCTGGATTATCGGCCTATTCGGGAGGGACGGCGCACGGACGGGAGGTGGATGGGTCGCCCGTTGGTGGCCGACTCGATATCTGGGATGCGCACGTCGACTATCGATCCCGGGGTGTGTGGCTGAGAGGACTGATCGCGGGCGCGTCCATCAGCGAAGCCGCTGAGCTCAACGCCTTGGCGGGGCTGGCCGGAAACGAGGGCGTCGGCACTGGAATGCTCGGCTGGGTTGTCCAGGCCGGCTACGACGTCCTGCGCGGCACGACCATTGATCACGAGCTGTTTCCCTATGTCGGGTACGAGCGAGTCAACACTCAGCGTGACGTCGCCCCCGGCTTCTTCGTCGACCCGGCTACTGAAGAGACAATCACCTCGCTCGGCCTGGCGTGGAAACCGATTCCACAAATCATCGTGAAGGCGGACCTTCAGCTTCATTCGAACGCAGCCGACACGGGCGTCAATCAGTGGAACGTGAACCTCGGATGGCTGTTCTGATCCGGGTCGCTGCCGTGGCCGTCATGGTCTCCTCAGCCGCCTTCGCTCCGGTGGCTGGGCAGATATCGCAGGATCAGGCACTCGCGCTCGCATTCTCGGATGCTGACGTGGAGCGCCGCACGGCGTACCTCGACGACGACCAACTCGACGAGGCACGTCGCCTCGCCGGTGGTCGTGTAGAGATCGAGTCGACGATCGTGACGCATTATATCGCACACCGGACGGGCAACCCCGTCGGCGTCGCCTATTTCGACGCCCATCGGGTTCGGACGCTCCAGCAGGTACTCATGATCGTGGTGCAACCGGATGGATCGATTGGCCGGGTCGAGACAGTGTCGTTTCGCGAACCCCCCGAGTACGAAGCGCCGGGCGGATGGCTGGACCTGTTCGACGGACGTGTGCTGGACGACCGACTGTCGACCCGAGGGCAGATTCCCAACGTGACGGGAGCAACGCTGACGTCGAACGCCGTCACGGCGGCGGTGCGCAGAGTCCTGGCTCTGCATGCCGTGATTCGACCGTTCGCCAGTGGATCGCCATGACCCGATTTCAGCGATGGTTTCTCTACGGGTCGACTGCCGTCGCAACGATCTCGGGGGTGACGTATTTCGTCATGAAGCACTTCATGATTCCAGTCGATCCCTGGGCCGTCATCAACCACCCGCTGGAGCCATGGGCGCTCAAGGCACACATCCTCTCTGCACCCCTCATGCTGTTTGCGGTCGGCTTGATTTCAACTCAACACATTTGGAGAAGCCTGCGATCACGCCTTCCAACAGGGCGCCGGAGCGGCCTGCTCGCGTTGGCAGCGTTCGCTCCTCTCGCGATCAGCGGCTATCTGATCCAGACGTTCACAGCCCCACCCATCCTGCTGGTGCTGGCGTGGAGCCACCTCGGCCTCGGCCTCGTGTGTGCTGCGGCCTTGCTGTCCCATCGGGTCGTCCTCAAGAGCCGGCGACGGCTGCGCAGGGGGGCACTGCCTGTCCTCCCTGTGGAGACGACCTACACCCAGACCTCTGTGACCGAATAGCCGCCCTTCAGTCGAGCGACGGCCGGCGCACGTGCCAATCGGTGTTCTTCTGAAAGGCGTGAGCGACATTCAGGATCTTGTCGTCCGAAAAGAGGTCGCCGAGCAGCGTCGTTGTGAGAGGCATCGTGGTCGGGTTGTCTGAATCGGGATTCCGCTCGCCGAATCCATACTGAACAATCGCCGCGGGATGCCCCGTCTGATTCGTGAGACCGACATGTCCACCACCCGACACGAACATGTCGAAGCCGTCCATGAGCTCCTGAATTTCCTTCATGAGAATCAGGCGGCGGCGCTGACTCTGCACATAGTCCAGAGCACGGATGTCTCGCCCTCTTCGGAAGCGACCTCGACGACGAGCCTCCCGCGGCTCGAGTCCCTCGGGAACCGGTTCCGGCTCCTCCCCGTCGGGTGAAACGTGGAAGTCGAAGGCTGCGGAAGATTCGACGCCGAGAGAGTTCGAACTACCTCGAGGAATTTCTGGCATCTCTGTCAGCTGAACGTTCATCTGACGGAGTTGATCGAGAAACGCTTCGGGCGCGTCCTCATCGTATCCGATCGTGTACTGCGAAATGTCGGCGTTCGGATCGAAGTGAAACGGCGCCGAGAGTGAGGCGGGGTCGTTCTCACTGGCTCCGTGAATTTCGTTGAAGACAAGCGCACAGTCCTCGATGGTCCGACACATCGGACCCGCCTTGTCCATGCTCCAGGAAAGAACCATTCCGCCGTACCGGCTCACCCGGCCGAAGGTGGGACGCAACGCGCTTAGCCCGTTGCGACGTGCGGGTGAGACGATCGAGCCCTGCGTTTCCGTCCCGATCGCGAACGCCACGGCGGCAGCGGCGGTGGCGGATCCCGGGCCCGCAGAAGAGCCACTCGAGCCCTCCTCGAGGTTCCACGGATTCCGCGTCTGTCCACGGTACCACCGATCTCCAGACGCGAACTCACCCGTCGCGAGCTTCGCGATCAGGACTGCCCCGGCTTCCCTGAGACGGACGACCAGATCGGAATCCTCGTCGATGCGCTGATCCGCAAAGGAGTCCGACCCCCACGTCGTCCGAGTTCCTGTGACCGTGAACAGGTCCTTCACGCCATAGGGGATTCCGTGCAGGGGGCCACGCCACTGTCCGTTACGCAGGTCCATGTCGGCCTGCTGTGCCTCTTCCCGGGCACGATCGGCAAGAATGGAGACCGCAAACATCAGTTCGGGGTCGTACCGGTTCATCCGTTCCAGATAGATCTCGGTCAGTTCGACCGAGGACATGTGGCGGTCACGAATGAGCGCAGCGAGCCGTGCGACAGGAAGCCACGCGATCTCCTCGGGGTCCCCGGGCACGGGTCCCTCCCAGGGTGCGATCCGGATGTCATGCCGTTCGAAGGGGTCGATTCCCGCCTCGTGCCATTGCCGATACAGCGATCCCGTACCTCCGGGATACGCCTGATAGACGAGCGCCGGATGCTCACCATTGCGAAGCGGCACGGGCGGCGGACCTTCCTGCGACTGCTGCACGAGCGCGTCGAAGAATTCCGGGTCGTCCTGAAGGCGAGGCTCTGCCGCAAGCAGGGTCTCGGGACGCACAGCGCCTGCTGCCACAGCGAACGCCGCAGCCTTCAGGAAATCACGCCGTTCGAGCCCTCGAAGCTCGTTCAGCACCCCGAGTTCGTCTCTTGTCGGTCCCATGTCCACTCCCCGGATCTGTTGTTAGTCGCTGAGGATGTCGGGGGGTGACACAGACGGCAAGGCAAACCGCAGGTGGTAGAAGCCGACGCCGTTCAGAGTCAACGGAGTCGGCCTCTGAGTCACCGACCGATCCGCCTCCCGCGCTCGACCCAGCTCTCTCCCCTCGTGATCCAGTCGCCCGCGGCCTCGCCCTTCAGATAGTGCCCGAACCACTCGAGAATCCGACGATGGTAGTCGACCTGCTGGGTCTCTTCTCTCAACCCATGATCCGCACCCGGATAGACGAGCAGCACGACTTCCTTCCCTGCCCGGCGAGCGTAGTTGTAGAACTCGAGCCCCTGGTAGAAATCGACCACACCGTCGGCGTCTCCGTGCATCAACAGCATCGGCGTATCGAGATCGGCGATGAAGTTCGCGGGTGAGCTCTCGAGATGCCCTTCCAGGTCCTCCCAGTACGGACGCGCCATCCGCGCCTGACCGGTCTCCCAGTGCCCGGTCTCAGGGAGTCCTCCGTTCCAGTGCACCGCGCCCATGAAGCTCATGAAGTTTGTGATCGCGGCACCAGCGACCGACGCAGCGAAGCGATCGGTCCGCGTCGGGAGATACGACGCCTGATACCCACCCCAGGAATGACCGATCAGCCCCATGGCGTCGGCGTTGACGTGCCCGGTGGCCAGGGCTGCATCCAGGGCATGTTCGATCGCGTCCAGTGCGGACGGTCCAGGTCGTCCCGACTCGTACACGATATCCGGCATGAGGACGAAGTATCCCGCCTGCGACCAGGCCTGATAGTTGTAATACTCGCGCTCACTCGGGGCGTTGTAGATGTGCAGGTTGTCGCTCAGCCGCTCGTACTGGTAGAGAATCAGAGGGTACGTGCGGCCCTCTTCGAAGCCCGCGGGGTAGATGAGAACCGCCTGCAGGTCGTGACCTGCGTCCGTCGAGTAGTCGAGAAGCTCCGATCGTCCCCAGGCGAAGTCAGACTGGAAGGAGTTCGTGGTCGTGATCTGCAGGGCGCCGTCGAGTTCGTCGTCCGCCACGAAGACGTCCGGTGAGTCATCCCATCGCTCGAGCCGAAAGGCGAGCCGGTCGGCATCCGCGGCCTTCGTCAACCCACCCACACGGGCCTCGCGCCGCATGGACCACTGTTCACGTCCCTGTCCGTCGATGCCGACGTACCCCGAGCTCTTGGTACGCAGATGCAGCACCGAGAGCACGAGCTCACCCCCTTCGTCCACCAGCATCGGACCGAAGCGTGGCTGATCGGGGTCCAGGTTCACCAGACGGAACCGCTCGCCGGACGTAGCCCCATCCGTCATCCGCGTCGCGGCACCCTGGCGCAGATCCACCCGCCATACATCGTGGCGGTCGTACACGTAGGCTACGTCCCCGTCCGTGCTCCAGCCTCCGAGTCCCCATGAAGGACGCGGACCCGGGTAGTCGAAGTCGGTCAACGATTGTGTGAAGTCACCTCCGCCCGCGATTTCAGCGATTTCCAGCGAAGCCAGGTCCACGACGTTCCATCGATCGCGCTGGTAGAAGAGGGCCCGATTCAGGTCGCCATGTGTCTGAATCCCGAACTCCGCTCCCCTGACGAGCAGCGTGCGCTCACCTCGGACGGGGTCGACCCTGTACCAGTCCGCCGTCCTCGCCCCGAAGCGGCGCTCGAACAGGTACGGGTCGAAATCGGGCACGATGCCCCAGGTGCCGCCTGCGACGATCCGGACCGGCTCGTTCAGATCGTCACCCAGAAGAACGAAGTGGTCGGTGGATCGGTGCCACGCAGCGAGCAAGGTCTGCCGTGAGATCCGATCCGCACCGTACTCCTGCGCCCGCATGATCTGGTCGTCATCCCAGTGCCACACCTGGACATCGGCTGGCCCTACAGCTTCTCGCTCCTCGAGCTCGCCGCCATCGACAGCCTCGCGCTCGTCACCCTCCGTTTCGTCTCCCTGCCGGGACACCCAGGGTCGAACCCCGACGAAAACCGTCTGTCCGTCTTCTGAGAAGGACACCCCCGCGTAGTCGGTGAGCCGATAGTCGAGTCCAAGTTCGATCACGCTGAGCGCGTCGAGGACCTGTGGGACGACAGACGAAGTGACGTCGGACCAGATGAGCACGTCGTGCGTCGGTTCCTCGCGCGACTCATCCTCGACCGCGCGCAGTACAGCGAGCTGTGCCGAGTCTTCGTGCCAGGTCAACGAGCGATAGTCGGCATCACCCGACTCGATCGTACGAAGCGTTCCGGACTCGGGGTCGAAGAGGACCACACCGTTCGCCGTCCCCCACGCCGTGCGCAGGGTGGCAGCGAGATGCCGCCCTCCCTCCTGCCACGCAAACTCGTCGACGTTGCCGATCGACGTCTGAGCACCGGTTGCCGGATTCAAGATGATGAGGTCAGCGCCGACGGTGTCCGCGGCAGGCACACCGAGCGCCGCGATCCAGACTCCGTCGTCTCGCGGGCTGATCGCCCGGACGTCGAAGTGGACGGAGTCCCTCCCGGCTTCGAGATCAACCAGACCCAGTCGGCCTTCGATCCGTTCCTCGGCATCCGCGGCCTCGTCTGCCGACACACCCTTCCGGTACACGAGCCAGCGTCCGTCCGCGGTGAACTCCGGCGCACGGCCATACGGAAGCGACAGCGCCTCGCCCGAGCCGTCGGCACGATGAAGTCGCAACTCGGTCTCCCCGTCGATCCGCGTCAAGGAGACCACGAGCCATCGACCCGTGGGGTCGAGCTGAAAAGCGCCCAGTCGCTCCCACTGCCCGTAGTCGTCTGGCGTGAGCGTGAGCCGCTGCCCGGCGACGCCGGAGACTCCTCCCAGGCCAAGCCAGATGACAGAGCTCGCGACGAACGACAACCTCAGGATGAACCCACGTCTCATCGATCTCTCCTTGATGCTGCCGAACGCCATGACCGAGTACATGGCGCCAACGTCGTGAGGACCGTCACGAAGGGCAACACGGTTTGCCGCAATCGTGCGAACCGAACCATCTTCGGCCTCCCGCATCCTCTCATCGGACTACACATGCCTCGACCGCGGCCCCTATCACACTTCGCAACGGCACTCCTGCTCATCGCTGCCACCTTCACGGCATGCGCGGACACGCCACCGGTCGACGACGGATCGGATTGGCCTCATTACGCACGAGATCTGGCTGCGACCAAATACTCGCCGCTCGAGCAAATCTCTACCGCCAATGTCGCCCAACTCGAGGTGGCATGGAGCTGGGAATCGGCAGACTACCGGCTCTCGGGGGAGCACGAGGGGGCGTCAGTGAATCCGAATTACCAGGCGACGCCCATCAAGATCGGTGACCGCCTCTACACGTCGACCAACATGGGGCAGGCTGTCGCGCTCGACCCGGTCACGGGCGAAGAGATATGGCGCTACGACCCGTATGCATCGGGCCTCCGGGATGTCCCGGGCGGGCGATCGAATCGCGGTGTGGCGTACTGGAGTGACGGGACCGAAGAACGCATTCTCCTGGGCTCGGGTGAATATCTCGTGTCAATCGATGCCACGACGGGTCTGCCGGATCCCGACTTTGGGTCAGCAGGTGCGGTGAACCTGGCAGACGACCCGGACCCCCGAGTCCTGACCTACTCATGGACTTCGGCTCCGCTGGTGGTTCGGGACGTCGTCGTCGTCGGCACCACCGCCATGGTGCCCAACCGAAACTGGACGACCGCCCCGCCAGGCTACGTGCGAGCATACGACATGCGGACGGGGGAACTCCGCTGGCGCTTCAGCCCGATCCCCGAACCTGGCGATCCGGCCATTGAGACGTGGGCCGATTCGTCCTGGGTCTACAGTGGAAACGGCAACGTGTGGACGCTCATGAGTGCGGACGAGGAGCTCGGGCACGTCTATCTGCCACTCAAGACCACAACCAACGATTGGTACGGGGGAGCACGCCCCGGGGACAATCTGTACGGTGAATCGGTCGTCGCCGTCGACGTCGACACCGGCGAACGCGTGTGGCACTACCAGATGGTGCGACACGGCCTTTGGGATTACGACCCCCCCGCCGCGCCCAATGTGATGGACGTGGTCATCGACGGGGAGCCACGGAAGATCGTGGCGCAGGTAACAAAACAGGCCTTCGTCTTCGCGTTCGACCGAGAGACGGGAGAACCCATATGGCCGATCGAAGACCGGCCGGTCCCAACGTCTCCGGTTCCCGGCGAGATCGCAGCCGAGACGCAGCCGTTCCCGACGCATCCAGCTCCATTCGATCACCAGGGCATCACGATCGATGACCTCATCGATTTCACGCCGGAGCTTCGAGCGGAGGCCGAGGAGATCCTCGACGACTTCGTCTACGGCCCGATGTACACTCCGCCGACCGTGCGCGGAGTGGACGGGAAGCAGGGCACCATCCTCATGCCGGGCTGGGTGGGTGGAGCCAATTGGGGCGGCGCGGCGGTCGATCGAGAAACCGGGCTCATGTATATCCCCTCAGTGACCTCACCCAACGTCACGGCCCTCGTCCCGCCGCCGTTACCCGACAGTTCGGATCACCGCTATATCCGGGGCCTCCCGCGCGAGGTACCGATGCCCGGCGGCCTTCCGCTCCTGAAGCCACCCTACGGACGGATCACGGCCATCGACATGAACGACGGCGAGCACGTGTGGATGCAGCCCAATGGCCCCGGTCCTCGGGATCATCCGGCCATCCAGGACCTCGAATTGCCCTGGCTCGGGCAACGTGGGCGTCCGGCCCCGCTCCTGACCAGGACGCTCCTCTTTATCGGCGAAGGCACTGAAGACGCGCTCTCCATCCTTCCGATCGCGGGCGGCAAGGCGTTCCGCGCATGGGACAAGGAGACGGGTGACGTCGTCTGGGAAATGGATCTGCCGGCAGGGACGTCGGGCGCTCCCATGACGTATATGGCGGACGGACGGCAATTCATCGTTGTTGCCGTCGGGGACCGGGACACCAGGGGCAGACTGATCGCGCTCGCGCTCCCCGAGGTCGGCGGTTAACGTGGCCTCCGTACTTTTACCCACGTAGCGAACGGACCCCCTCGCGGTCCCAGCCCCGGAGAAGAACCGTGAAGCCTTCCAGAAGCCTGTTCGCAGGTCTCGCCCTCGTGGTCGGAGTCGGCCTCGGCGCCCCGAGCGTTCTCGAGGCACAAGAGGAAGTCGTCGAGTACCGTCAATCACTCATGCAGGCGTTCCGCATGCACATGGGCGGTGTCGGCGCCGCCATGGGTGACGCCGCCCCGATGGGCCACGCCGTCCATCATGCCCGCGCGTTCAACGGGATGGCCCAGGCTCTGGCCAACGCCTTTCCCACTGGATCCGAAGGCGGCCGGGCCGTTGCGGCCATCTGGTCGGACCGGGACGGCTTCATGGACCGTGTGACTGCCATCCAGACCGCGACCGCGGACCTCGTGGAAGCTGCGGAATCCGGTAACGCAGAGGCCGTCAGCGCGGCGATGCAGGCCGTCCGCGGAACGTGCGGTGCCTGTCACCAGACCTACCGGGACCCGGCCAGCCAGTAACGCCCATCCACTTACAGGATGAAGGGAAGGCCTCGCCGTCGTCGGCGAGGCCTTCTTCGATTCATGGCACCCAGTGTCCGGGCGACCATGACCTACATGCCCTCCCAGATCCGGCCCAGCACACGCTGGAAGTTGCCCCCGAGAATCCCTCGGATGTGATCGTCGGTGTATCCACGCCGAATCAGCCCGTCCGTCACGTCGAACATTCTCTTCGGATGTGCGATCTCGTCGATGTCGATCTTGTCCCGGAACGCGTAGGACCCTTTGTAATTGGCCTTCAACGCCTCGTACTGGTCTGCCGGCATGTCGTCGTACCCGTGCAGATCGATGTCCGACCCGATCCCGAGATGCTCGACCCCGATGAGATCCCGCACGTGATCGAAGTGATCGAGGTACTGCTCGATCGTCGTCGGTTCGCGATCGCTCACGAAGTTACGTACGCCCGTAATGCCCATCACGCCGCCGGTTTCGGCCATGCGGAGGATGGCCTCGTCTGTCTTGCAGCGAGGATGCCCGGGGTTGAGCGCTCGCGCGTTGGAGTGGGTGTACAGTACGGGGGCGCTCGAAACCTCACAGGCGTCAAGCGTCGTCTGGTCACCGGAGTGTGAGACGTCCACCGCCATACCCACTCGATTCATCGCTTCGACAATGCCTGCGCCGAAGTCGCTGATCCCCCCGTCGACACGCTCCGTGGCTCCGTTTCCGATCAGGTTGCGGCTGTTGTAGGTGAGCTGACTTACCCGTTGGCCGAGTGCGTGGAACGTCTCTACGTCCTCGGCGCTTCGAAAGTGGGACGAATTCTGAATCCCGATCAGAATCCCGGTCCGCCCTGATCCATGGACGGACAGAAGGTCCGCGGCCGAGTCGATACGGACGAACATGTCTGGACGGTTCGCCACGATCGCATTGTAGTTGGCGACGAACGACAGGCAGTTATGGTACGCCTCGTCCTGTGTCCGTCCGCCGACGCCACTCGCGATGTGGAAGACGTCGATCTCGGACTCGCGAAACTCATCCGCATCCGCGGCATTCAGCCCCGAGTAGTCGACACCCCACCGATCAAGGGTCTCGCTGTTGATCGTCGTCAGCCCGAGCATGTCGATGATCAGCGAGCCCTCGACCAGATCGATGCAGCGTCGTGTGTATTCCTGCTTCGTTCCCGCAAAGAGCCGAAAGCGCCCCGTATTGAAAAAGGGAGCTCCAGCGAGCGCGCCTGCGGCACCGAGTCCGACACGTACGGCGTCGCGCCGCGACATCGAGCGGCCGCTCACGACTGACCTTCCCCCGCT
Organism: Gemmatimonadota bacterium; assembly: GCA_028873595.1. Taxonomy (GTDB): domain Bacteria; phylum Gemmatimonadota; class Gemmatimonadetes; order Longimicrobiales; family Gaopeijiaceae; genus UBA2589. The sequence goes on from JAPPOV010000021.1 coordinate 13,284, forward strand.
TCCACCTTCCGGAGTACACCGGCTACCGTTCCGCTCAACGCTCACCCGACCTCCTGGTGTTCGACTTTGTCCTGAACCGTTCGAGCTGCGCGACCGCGATCATGGCACACGTGGAGTAGCATTCGAGGCACGGTCCGCGCCTCTTAGACAGAAATCATCCTGCGAAAAGTTCGGTGCAACGAGCCAAGGCCGTAGCACCCTCAACTTCTTCAAGTAATTCCCCCGTGCTGCCCAGTTCTGTGCGCGCATACACACTACACCGCTCCAAGAACTCGCCGGCATCCTCCCTCAACCTCTCGAAATACATCACGATTCTATCTGAGGTGATTTTTTCAATATTGAACCAGTCCGAAAGCGTGAGCAGAGACTTGAGCTCCGCGACCGAAGCAAGACCGACGGGCAGCTCTAGTAGATCACCATAAATTTCATTGATCGTGCTTAAGTCACGATCCGCATAGACCGTGAGGATGTCGTAGTCCATCCATTCATTAGAAGGATTATTTATGGCGACGTAAGTCCTCGTTCCTTCGCCAACGCTCTCCCCCGTCGAATTCCAGGAGTGGTAACTAATCGTCCTCTGATCTTCGCCGCTATGAATGCCGTCGGCTGCGCCGGCTGTGATACTGAACTCTCTTCCCACGCTTACATCGGGTGCAACGGTAGAATCCCCCGGAAGGGCGCCCCCAATCATCACCCGAGTCCACAGCTCACCGATCCCTCGTGCGCCGTCCCTCCAAAGCCACGAGTGTCGTTCTTCCAATTCCGTGTTCACACCCGTCACAGGGAAATCACGTGCCATGAAGGTCGTGACCTCCGCATACTGTTCGGCATGCTCTTTCAAGTTGTCCATCGAAAGCTCAAGAGCGCGCCCATCGTCTCGGGCAACTAGCTGTCCGTCATCTAGGATGATGGCGTCGTACGCCCACCAGTCTTTCACATTGAACGACTCGTCTTCGGGACGAGATATCGTTTGATAACTCAGGTTGAACTCAAGCGTCTCAAAATCCCCTGAGAGCACCACTGGGATCATTCGACGAGACACATACTGATTAACCCGCTCACCCACCTCGTCTTCAGCCATCAGCTGTATGCTTCTAACCGTGGTAAGAATATCCACGACTCTCTCGGCAGTCGCGCGCGCCTCCTCATCTTCCGCTGCAATGAAATCTTCGTAAAGCGCAGCCGGATCATACCCATACTGCGCTAGGTCTGACGCGAGTTCGGTGATCCTACCTGAGACACCTTGGGCGATACCTGCCGCGACCTCGCCACATCCGTCAGCAACGCTTACCGGCGGTGAAATCCCTTCCGTCTCCTCGGCGATGTACGCTTCTAGAAGGGTGGAAAAGGGTGTGATGTTGGCCTTGTCACCTGGGTTCTTTTCTGTCCATGGGACATAGATCATTGTGTATGGTTCTTCGACTACACCCCTAGAACTATCGATCGCTCCAGCAGGCACCTCAGCAATGCGCGGCCGATTCCACAGGCATCCCAGTGTGAATCCCTCCACTGCCGAAAAGTCGACATAGCTGACCGAATCTGGGACGGTCCCAGTCGAGTCAGGATGAGGTATGGGAAACTCATAGACTGAAGAGTCCGCATTAAAAATTGCGCTCGGCTCTCCCTCGTCCTGCTGCAGGTTGAAGTTGAAATCAACAAAGACATTTGCTCCCGTCACATAGCCATCCACCACCGCAGTTCGCCCTACGTTTTGAATAGCCCAACTGGCAGGGGTGGGAGCATTTGGCGAACGATCAACCGTGGGCAACTCCTGTCCGCATGCAATCAACCCTACAGTGACTGCTGCAATCCAAGTCGCTTTAGATGAGTGCGAGCTTTTCCGCAAAACAAAAACCTCCCTCACCGGTGAGAACCTGCTCACTGCGCCCTAACCATACGCGATTCTGCAAGAACATTGAGCACCCGGTCGATGTCTTCCTCCGTATGATCTGCGTTGACCTGAGTTCGGATCTCCTCGTCCCCGCGTGGGACGACCGGGAACGCGAGCCCGGTTACCAGCACGCCATTGTCGTATAGATGCTGGACAAGGTCATGAGTCTTTGCGGTGTCTCGGATCATGAGGGGCACCACCGGGTGCTCACCCGGAATCGTTTCGATACCGATGCGACCGAGTCCATCCTCGAAGCGCTTCGTCAGCGCACGAAGTTTGTCCAGCAACCCTTCGCCCTCCGGGCTGTCGATCACGCGAAGGGCCGCGAGGGCGGCCGCAGCCTCACCCACGGTGATTGGGTTGGAGTAGATATACATCTGGGACGACTCTCGAAAGAACCGAATCGTCGCTTCGTTTCCGACGACGTATCCGCCGTTCACCCCGAACGCTTTTCCGAGCGTGCCGACAAGAATGTCCACCGGAGGACAATTCGTATACTCCTCGGTTCCGCGGCCAGTCCGGCCGAACGCCCCGACGCCATGTGAGTCGTCAACCAGGCAGACCACGTTCTCCTCGTAGGCGTCGTCATGCTTCTGGCACAAGGCCATCACCTCGTCGAGCGGAGCATGATCGCCACGCATCGAGAAGATCCCGTCCGTGACGACGAGGGCGCGCTTCGCCTTACCCTTCCACTCCTCCAGCGCGGCGTCGAGCTGAGCCATGTCGTTGTGCGCGTAGATCGCCTTGCCCGCAGGTCGCGACAACCTCATCGCATTGATAATGCAGTTGTGGTTCAGTTCGTCCGAAATCAGCACCGTATCCGGGGTCACGAGCGGCGTGATCGTCGACACGATCGTGGCGTACGCCGAGGAAAAGATCATCCCCGCCTCGCGTCCGTGGAATTCTGCGAGTGCCTGCTCGAGCTCGACGTGAGCCGAGTAGCTCCCCGAAATGAACCGCACCGCTCCCGGGCCGGCACCGAACTCGGCCGTCGCCTTCTCCTCCGCTGCCACGACCGCCGGATGAAGTCCGAGCCCTACGTACGAGTTGGAGTTCATACGCATGAACTCCTTGTCCCCCTCACCAGCGAGCAGGAAGCGGGGTCCCCGGTCACCCTCTGCACGTTTTACGCCAACTACGACGGTCTCCGCACCCTTCGCAGTTCCCGCTGAATCCAGCTCGGCGACGTGTCGGTCCAGAACCTCGGTCAGACGATCGGACGGCATTCAGTACTCCACTCAGTCGTTGTGATTCAGATGTTCGAGCATGTCGACGGTCATCGCGGAGGCGTCGAAAGAGGGACGCCAATCCCACTCCTCACGCGCCGCGGAATCGTCGATGCGGTCCGGCCAGGAATCGGCGATCGCCTGCCGGACGGGATCGACCTCGAAGTCGATCTCGAAATGGGGAATGTGCTTCCGGATCTCGGCAGCCAGCCCGGTCGGGGTAAGCTGCATGGCCGTCACGTTGAAGGCGTTACGATGCTGAAGCCGATCTGCATCAGCCTCCATGATACCGATAAGCGCATCGATCGCGTCCGGCATGTACATCATGTCGAGCTGCGAGTCCGGACCCAGAAAGCACGTGTAACGGCCGTCCGATAACGCCTTGTAGTAGATGTCCACGGCCCAGTCGGTCGTGCCTCCACCCGGCGGTGCCCCATATGAGATCAGACCGGGAAAACGAACTCCGCGCGTATCCACGCCATATCGGGTATGGTAGTAGTCGCAGAGAAGCTCGCCCGCGACCTTCGTAATGCCGTACATCGTCGCAGGTCGCATGATCGTGTCTTGAGGCGTCGGATCCTTCGGAGTGTCGGGCCCGAACGCTCCGATCGAACTCGGCGTGAAGACCGCGCAGTGCTGCTCGCGGGCGACCTCCAGAACCGCCTCCAGACTCGCCATGTTCACGTGCCATGCGAGCTGCGGGTCCTTTTCGCCGGTCGCCGAGAGGATCGCAGCCAGGTGGTACACGGTGTCCGGTCGGTGACGCATGACGCACTCGCCGACCGCTTTGGCGTCCGTCGCATCCAGCACCTGGAACGGGCCGGAATCGGCAAAGTCCGCGCCAAGGTGTCGGACGTCGGTCGCGAGGACGTTGGCCTCGCCGTAAAGCTCTCGCAGCCGTGGAACGAGCCAGGAGCCGATCTGGCCACCTGCGCCTGTGATGAGAATGCGCTTCAAGTCGGACCGAGCTCCGGTGGGCGGTGCGGAATGGAGAAGGGTGCGAGCCCCACGAGGGGCTCGGCGGGCCAAATCTTACCGCTCCGGGACGTGTCCGGCGACCCACCGCCACAGAGGCTTCAAAATCGGTGCGTTACCTTCTTGGCATTCGCACCGTCTTGTTGTCGAAGCGCCCGCTCACCGGGCCCGACCCAAGCTGGAGACGATGCGATGAACATGCGCCGATTCGCGAAATCTGGAGCTCTTCTGACCCTGCTCGCCGCAGTTGCGTGCGACGACTCTGCGGACCTCGTTGACTTCGACAACCTCACCCCTGCCGAGCAGATCGAGCTCTCTGTCCTCGAGGATCAGGGCGCCTGGGAGGTCACGGTCGAGGTCGCTCGGGGCGCCATCACCCCGATCATGCCGACCGGAGATCAGGCACTCACTGATCGACGGCTCCGACTCCGACTCGATCGATGGAGGAGGTCTGGGGACTGAGAGCGCACCGTTCGAAATAGCTGTTGCCGTGCACACGCGGCCCGTCTAGCGTGAGCGCTTCACGAGTATCCACTCTGACGCGGAACCCTGACATTAGCAGCACTCGACGCCGTCTGACGACGGGCCTTTTCTTCGTCGCACTCTTCGCCGCACCCGCGGCGTCTCAGACGAACCCCCTGCATGGCACCATCGACGAGCTCGCAGCGGCGATCAACGACCAGGTCGTGACCTGGCGCCGTGACATCCACGCCAACCCTGAACTCGGCATGCAGGAGTTCCGCACAGCCGGGCTTGTCGCCGAACACCTGGAGTCCCTGGGGCTCGACGTGCAGACGGGCGTCGGCGGGACCGGGGTCGTTGGCGTTCTGGAAGGAGGTCGTCCGGGGCCCGTCGTCGCATTACGAGCCGACATGGATGGTCTGCCCGTCACCGAGCTCGCTGACGTACCCTTCGCCTCGAAGGTGACCGCCCAATGGCAAGGTCGTGAGGTCGGTGTCATGCATGCCTGTGGGCACGACAACCATGTTGCGATCCTCATGGGCGTCGCGTCCGTCCTCGCCGAGATGCGCGACAACTTGCCCGGCACGGTGAAGTTTCTCTTCCAGCCCGCCGAGGAAGGGCCAGGTGGCGCGGAACCGATGATCGCCGACGGTGCGATGGAGAACCCGAAGGTCGACGCGGTATTTGCACTACACGTTGCTCCTTCGCCCGTCGGAACGATCTCGTATCGCGAGGGGGGTACACTCGCCAGCTCCGATGGTCTCCGGATTGTCGTGCGTGGCACGCAGACGCACGGGGCGATGCCCTGGGGTGGCGTCGACCCGATCGCGACGTCCGCTCAGATCATTAACGGACTCCAGACGGTCGTCAGCAGGCAGGTGGACCTCACCGACTCGCCGGCGATCGTCACGATCGGTCAGATCGAGGGAGGAAATCGGGGCAACATCATTCCGGACACGGTGCTCATGATCGGCACAATCCGCACGCTCAATCCTGACACGCGAACCCTCGTCCATGAGCGCGTCAGGCGAATGGCCGAGAGTATCGCAGCCGCGAATGGTGCGGAGGCCGACGTCTCGATCGATCTGGGCTACCCGGTCACCGTGAACGACCCGGACCTTACGCGACAGATGGTGCCTTCGCTGCGGCGCATCGTCGGGGATGGCGCGGTACTGCGGCCGCCCGCGACAGGGGCCGAAGATTTCTCGTACTTCGCCCAGGAAGCCCCCGGCCTGTTCATCTCACTCGGTGTGGGCGCGGACGACCCGTCGCTCGTACACCCGAACCACTCACCGTACTTCTACGCCGACGAGCGCGCCCTGCCGATCGGCGTACGGGCTCTGGCGAGCCTGGCTGTGGATTATCTGACGGGACGGCCGATCTCGGAGGACTAATCCACTCCGGCGGACCCGGGTCTCAGGTTCGGGCGATAAGATCAAAGCCCCCGGCCGCGTCACGCGGTCGGGGGCTTCGTCGTCCAGGCACAGAGATCCCTCAGTCACCCGCCTCCACATAGATCTCACCACCCTTCTCACGGAACGTCTCGGCCATCTTCTCCATCCCGACTTCCATGGCTTCACCCTCGAGCATCCCCTGCTCACGCGCAAACTGACGGATGTCCTCCGTGATTTTCATCGAGCAGAACTTCGGCCCGCACATGGAGCAGAAGTGGGCCACCTTCGCGCCCTCGGCCGGGAGCGTCTCATCGTGGTACTCCTCAGCCGTCACGGGGTCGAGCGCCAGGTTGAACTGATCACGCCAGCGGAACTCGAAGCGCGCCTTAGAGAGCGCATCGTCCCACTTCTGAGCGCCCGGATGCCCCTTGGCCAGGTCCGCTGCGTGCGCGGCGATCTTGTACGTGATCACGCCGCGCTTCACGTCGTCCCGATTCGGCAACCCCAGGTGCTCCTTCGGCGTGACGTAGCACAGCATCGCCGTCCCGTACCAACCGATCTGTGCGGCTCCGATCGCGGACGTGATGTGGTCGTAGGCCGGCGCGATATCCGTCGTCAGTGGCCCCAGCGTGTAGAATGGCGCCTCGTCACACCACTCGAGCTGCTTGTCCATGTTCTCTTTGATCATGTGCATCGGCACGTGACCGGGGCCCTCGTTCATCACCTGAACCCCATGCTCCCAGGCGATCTTCGTCAGTTCACCCTGCACCTTCAGTTCTGCGAACTGTGCCTCGTCGTTGGCGTCGTAGATCGACCCGGGACGTAAGCCGTCACCGAGAGAGAACGACACATCGTACGCTGCCATGATCTCGCACAGCTCGGGGAAGTGCGTGTAGGTGAAGTTCTCCTTGTGATGCGCCATGCACCATTTGGCGAGGATCGATCCTCCGCGTGAGACGATCCCCGTCATCCGGTTCGCCGTCATTGGAATGAAGCGGAGGAGGACACCGGCGTGGACCGTGAAGTAGTCGACGCCCTGCTCGCATTGCTCGATGATCGTGTCGCGGTAGATCTCCCATGTGAGCTCCTCGGGCACACCATCGACCTTCTCCAGCGCCTGATAGATTGGAACCGTTCCGATCGGGACCGGTGAGTTCCGCAGAATCCACTCACGGGTCTCGTGGATGTTCTTTCCCGTCGACAGGTCCATCACGGTGTCCGCACCCCAGAGTGTCGCCCACCGCAACTTCTCGACTTCTTCGTCGATCGACGAAGACACCGCCGAGTTCCCGATGTTCGCGTTGATCTTCACCTTGAAGTTTCTACCGATAATCATCGGCTCGATCTCGGGGTGATTGATGTTTGCCGGGATGATGGCGCGACCGCGGGCCACTTCGTCGCGCACGAACTCGGGGGACATTCCCTCGCGGATCGCCACGAACTCCATTTCAGGCGTGACCTCACCTCGACGGGCATACGTCATCTGCGTGACCGAGCCGCTCCCGCGCAGGGTCCGCCGGCTCAGGCCGGCTGGCATTTCCACGACGTCGGATGGCGTTCGTGTACGCTCGACCTCGGTGACGTCACCACGCTCGTAGATCCACGGGTCGCGGAGTGCGGCGAGCCCCTGACGCACATCGATCTCCCGCGGACCGCTCGTGTCGTACACGCGGAGCGGGGGCTCTCCGCCCGTCAGGTGGATCTCACGCATCGGGACCCGGGTCCCTCGAGACCCTGCTACGTGAATCTTCTTCGAATTCGGGAAGGCGCCGGGGTAGTCCGTGCCAACATCCTCCGTCCTGGACGCAACCCGCGCGCGCGGATCACCGTTCGTGGACATGCCGTTGCCGTTCGTCTCGCTCATCAGCGCTCACCATCCGGCGAGAAACGCGAGCCGAGGCCAGCCGCCAAGGGGTCGTGACGCCTCGTCTTCGCCGCGCTCCCTACGCCGGTTTCAACCGGATCAGGTTCCAAGAGTCGTTCTCAACCACACCCGCACTTCCCATCGGGACGGCGGGAACGGTGCCCCTGGCGGCATTGGAAGCTACGACGGTGGCCTTCACACGCCAAACGCGGAGGCATCGCCTCTACAGCCGACTCGAAGGTTGCCGCATCGAGGAAGGCCGGATGGACAGGCTATTCCTGACGCCGCTGTACGACGACCTCGTAGAAGAGGTCGCTCTGATCAGTCCAGTGTGTTGTCCTTCAGTACCCCTCCGAGCGCCATCGTGACGATGGAGATCACGATGCTTCCCAGGACGGCCGCGCCCAGCCCGTCGACATCGAGCGCGCTGGTGAGCCCCGCCGTAATGAGGAGCATGGCACCGTTCACGACGAGGGCGAAAATCCCGAGCGTGAGCAGGATGAATGGGATGGAGAAGAACATCAGGATCGGCTTCAGAACGGCATTGAGGAGACCGAAAATCAGAGCGACGAACAGAATGCTGCCGTAGTCGTCGCTGAGATGGATGCCTCCAACGAGCCATGCCGCCGCAGACAGCGCGAGCGCGTTGATCAAGAGTCGAATGACGAAGTTGCGCATGATGATGTACCCTGAGTAAGGCGGGCTTCGCCCGCACACCTGCCTACGAGTGTCACGAGGCTCCGGATTCCAATGCGAGTCCCGTCGCGGTCAGGACCTCATCAATTTCGTCCTTGAGCGAAACGATCTGGTCGTAACCCAGATGCTGACCAATCCAGCCGGCGACGTGGATCACGACGATAGCTGGCACACCGATCGATACGGCCCACAGTCCCCACGCGGGTTCGTTTGATGCCCACTGCACATAGCCAAGGACTCCTCCGAACACGACCCCGAACACGAATGCGAAATAGAGGAACATAAAGAACGTCCAGGCCTCAGGGTGCGGTGCGAATCGCCCGAACAGAGTGCAGCCATCGGGCTCTTCGTCCAGGCGAATCGAAAGGTGGGGAGACCAGAGCTTGCGCCCTCCATGTGACACGTAGACCTCGGCCCATCGGCCCTTTCCACGCCAACGCCCGACGAAACGCTCGTCTGATTCCAGGATTTCCCGGATGCGGTCGATGGCGGCGTCACGGTCGGCGCTCACACGCACACGCACACGGAAGGTCGGGCGCATTCGAACACTCGACATAGCTCATCTCCCTCCTGGAATTGGGCAGGGTGATGAACGGAGTGGGTCGAAGGTAGGCGCGAATCGGCATGTCATCCACAATGGGCCCCGGATGGATCACCGGTAGACACCCACAAGCCTCGCAAACGGTCTCGTGCTAGCGGACCCGACCGAAAGCGCCAAGGTTACGGAGTTGCACGCCAACACCTTTCGCACGAACCGGCGGGTACCGGTTGTTCACTGAGTTCGAACGGCTCCAGGCTGCGCTACCAGAGCGCTATACCCTCGTACGCGAGCTCGCTCGAGGCGGGATGTCGCGTATGTATCTGGCACGGGAGGCCCTGCCGGAGCGTGACGTCGCGATCAAGGTGCTCGGCGAAGAGCTCTCGGCCCGGCTCGGGCGTGAGCGCTTCGTGCGAGAGGTGGAGGTGACGTCAGGCCTGCAGCATCCACATATCGTGCCGATCTACGCCGCAGGCGACGCGGGTGGCACGCTCTATTACGTGATGCCGTACATCTCCGGCGAGAGCCTACAAGATCGACTCGACAAGGAGGGGCGACTCCCGATCGACGAGGCGCTGAAAATCACCCAGCAGATCGCCGACGCGCTCGAGCACGCACACGCCAAGGAGATCGTTCACCGGGACATCAAGCCGTCGAACATTCTCTTCCAGAGTGGACACGCTGTGGTCGCCGACTTCGGTATCGCTCGCGCGCTTCGTGCGGCGGAGAGTGGTGGAGAGTTCACACAGAGCGGGCTGCCGATCGGCACGCCCGACTACATGAGCCCGGAGCAGGCTGCCGGAGAGGAGTCGATCGACGGGCGAACGGACACGTACGCGTTGGCTTGTGTGCTCTACGAGATGCTCGCCGGTCAGCCACCGTTCCACAGCCGGACTGCGCAGACGACGCTCGCCCGGCACCTGACGGACACCATGCCGTCCTTGGTCTCGGTCCGGCCGTCCGTACCCCGAGCACTCGAACAGGTGATCGCCCAGGCGCTGGCTAAGTCACCGGCAGACCGCCCCCGTACCGTAACACACTTCGCCAACGCCCTCCTCGCAGCAAACCGCTCTGGCACTCTTCTCGTCGACCCGGCGCGAAATGGATCCCAGCGGATCAATACGCCGATGCGAATTGCGGCTGTCCTGATGTTGATCGCCGCCCTCGGCGTCGCCGTTCAGGTCTGGTCCGCCCTCACCTCCGCCGACGACGCATACCAATCGTCTGTCGCAATCACTCCGTTCGAGAACCGTACCGGTGATGAGCGCTTCGACCTCCTGGGCCTCTCCATGGCGGAGGAGGTGATCGCCCGGCTCACGACGGTCCGCGAGGTCGAAGTACGGGACATGTACTCGGCCGTATCGGCCATGAACGACAGCACGGGTACCCGCGATCTGCTCGAATCCCTCGACGTCAGGCACTGGCTGCACGGTTACGTCGAACTCAGTGGTGACCAGGTCGTCGTCAACGTTCTGAGGTCGAACCCCGACGGATTCCTGAATCCTCGAAGCCAGTATTTCCTCGACCCCGACCAGCTCGATCGCGATCAGGTGTCGGTGGCAAACGAGGTTGCGCTCGCGTTCCTCGAGAACGTCGACCTCGAAGACCGCTTCGATCCGGGAGGAACGGTCATTGGTCCCGGCCGGGACGCGTATCTGGCCGGGAGAGCGGCCCTCGGCCAGCGTACTCCTGAGGGGATGCGTGAGGCGGTTGAACTCTTCCGCGAGGCGATCTCCCTCGAGCCACGTTCCGCAGCGGCTTTGTCGGCCCTCTCGTCGGCGTACGCGTTGTCACTCTATTACAAGTACGACATCGGGCTTCCCTCCTACGACCTCGCAGCCCGCTCCCTGGCAGCCGCCGATGCGGCCATCACCTTCGACCCCCGTGTGGCGAACGGGTATTCCGCGCGAGGATACATTCGGGCGCTCCTGGGGATCGATCTCGACGGCGCAGCAGCGGACTTCGAGCAGGCAGGAGCGCTTGCTCCCAACGCGCCGAACGGTCCTAGCTGGTCCGCCCGCATTCTGGCGGGTGAGGGCCGAATAGACGAAGCCTTCCAGGCAGCCGAGCGCGCACGGGATCTCGACCCGCTTCAAGCCGGACGGCACACCGCACTGGCGTCGCTCGGATTCCAGCTCGGACGCTACGAGGTCACCATCGCCGAGTCCCGCCAGGCGTATGGACTCGAAGAGCGCCTCCTCCTGGCCAAAGCCTTCGAAGGTCGCGCTCTCGCCATGACCAGGCGCCCCGAAGAGTGTCTCGCAATCGATTTTGAAATCTATGATCTCGTGCGCGCCCTGTGCCTGCATGCCGATGGGCGCATCGAAGAAGCCCAACAGGTCGTCGAACGCGCGGAGCGTCAGCTGGAGGTCGCGGGGAGTCCCAGTCCCGACTACACGGCCGAATTGCTCGCACAGGATCTCGCCAGCTACTACGGCATGATCGGCGATGCGGCCAACGCGACAAAGTGGCTCCGGTCCGCATTTGAACTCTCGCCGTCCGGCGTCGACACACGAATTCTGGGGTCGGCCCTGTTCGACACAGTACGCGACGCCCCCCAGTTCGCCGAAGCCGTGGATGATGTGCGCATCGCAGCACGGGCGCGCGTCCTCGACCTGCGGACATCGCTCAGCGGCCCCCTTTGAGGATCTCCACGCGTCCCGCGCCGGTACGACGTCCCATGAACCGGCTCGTATTGATGCTCGTATCGGCTTCGGTCGTGATCTCCCCAAGTGAGGGGTCGGCCCAGGATCCGGCTCGCATCGCCGACGTCCTCGCCGGACTTCAGGGTGGCGGAGGGTGGGTGAACATTCCCATCACACGAGGCGAGGGGAGCTTCAGCACCGTCCGGGTGCCGACCATGGCACTCAGCGTGACAGGGTGCGTCAACGTATGGCACGGCCATTCAGGACTCTGGGAGATTGAGGCTCGTGAACAGGTGCTCGGCTCGGTACTGCGCCTCCAGGCAGAGCCCGGTGTGGGAGTCCCCTTCGAGCACGCCTTTGGCATGCAGGCTCAGGTCGATATCGACTTTCGCTGGAGCGAGCCACGAGATACGACTCTGATGCTCTGGGTCGGCATCGACCTCGCCGGCGAAGGTGGCGAGGCAGTCTGCCAGCCTGACTACGGATACGATGACCCCTGAGGGCCAACGCGTTCCCGTACGTCAAACTCCGCCCGAGAACAACGAACGCTTCACGGTGAGGTGGATGCCGTACACATCCTCTCTGCCCCCGCGTTCCACCGATCGACATCCGTGGGAAGAAGACGTCGCAGAGCGACGAGGCTCGCGTCCCGGCAACTCGGATCGCAGGCGCACGGCACAGCGCGGCTAGGAGACCGGGCGCGCTGAGTGCGTCAGAACACGACCAGCCAGACGTTCCGTCGGCGCGCCATCCTCAATCGCGAGGCGGCCGTTCACGAAGACATACTGCATGCCCCTCGCCAGCTCGGTGGGGTTCAAGAACGTCGCGACGTCATCGATCTGATCGAGGTCGAACACAGCAATGTCGGCATAGCTGCCGACCTCGATCAGCCCCCTGCTCTCGAGACCAAAGACTTCGGCCGGCAAACCGCTCGAGACGTGAATCATTCGGGCGAGCGAGAGGACTTCGTCCTCGAGCACGTATTTTCGAATCTTCCGCGGGTAGGTTCCGTATTTTCGAGGGTGCCCGTCCGAACCGTCGGATCCGGTCATCACGAAATCTGCGGCCATGAACGTGGCAATGTCTTCCTCGTTCATATTGAACGACCCGATCGACGCGCCCCCCTCGCGTATGATGCTGATCGCCGCTTCAATGGGATCCTCCCCACGCTCCCGAGCGATCTCCGCCAGCGTCTTTCCGCGCAGGGCTTCATCCTGCCCACCCGTGATGAGCATCGCGTCCGGGCCATTCCGTCGACGCATGTTCTCGCGCATGTCAGCAACGAGCCGGCTCCGCACCTCCGGGTCGTCGAGGCGTGCGAGGAGCGCCTCACGGCCGCCGACCTGCGCCCACCGTGGTAGGAGCGAGGCGTTCAGCGATGACCCGCTCGCCTCGTACGGATACTGGTCGGCGGTGATCTGGAGCCCCCTCTCCCGGGCAGACTCGACCCGAGCGATCACCTCCGAGCTCTGCCCCCAGACGTCCACCCCCAGCGCCTTGATGTGTGAGATGTTGGCGCGGATGCCGGTCTCTTCGGCGATCTCGATGACCTCGTCGACCGCACCCAGCAGACCGATCGTGTACGAGCTCTCGTCCCGCAGATGGGAGTCGTACACGCCACCGTAGGACGCTGCGATGCGTGCGAGTTCCACGACCTCGTCCGTCGTGGAGAAGCTCTGGGGAGCGTAGAAGAGGCCGGTCGCCAGCCCAACCGCACCGTCTTGCATCGCCTGGTCGACGAGCCCTTTCATCTCCTCGAGCTCGGCATCGGTCGGACGCTCGTCTCGCATGCCCATGACCTCACCGCGGACGGATCCAAAGCCGACCAGCATAGCCGCGTTCGTCCCGATGCCCGGCGTTTCGAACGTCTCGCGCAGGCCCGCGATGTCGAAGGTGCCGTGTCCGTCGTTGCCCACCACGACGGAAGTCACACCCTGCGCCAGATAGTTGAGGTTCTCGCGTTGGGTGCGGGAGTACGAGGCGAGGTCCCCTTGCGCGTGCGCGTGCGGGTCGATGAAGCCGGGGGCGACGACGAGTCCCTCCGCATCGATGATCCGGTCGGCGACGATCGAGGACGCCATCGCATCTCCGACGAAGACGACCCGGTCCCCGGAGATCCCGATGTCGAGGCGCTCGCCCTCGGCACCGGTGCCGTCGAAGACGGTGCCGCCCCGGATCAGGACCTCGACGTCCATGCCTTCGCCCAGGAGAGACTTCGCGACCATCGCATGCACGCCGACGTTGTAGTCGACGAGCTCGGTGATCCGCAGATCCACCGCCATGGAAACCACGGAGTACGCTTCGCCCCGTGTGAGGTCGGTCCGCTCCATCAGGAACTCGACGGTCTCCCGAATCGCGATCTCGGTCGCTGCCTCCAGGTCCGGATCGAAGCCCATGAGGATGTGGTGTGTGTCCGTCTCCGCTCTGGGCCAGTCAATCGACTGGTTCTTGTGCACGAAGAACTGCAGCTGGCCTTCAAGCGACGTTTCGAGGCCCGTCTGGTTCGCCTCTCCATCACCCTGAACCGCGTGCCCGTCACCGACTTCGAAGAGCGCCCCTGCGACCCAGACCGGGATGAAGAGGCGGGTCCCCGCGACGACCTCCTTGAGGTCGATGTTGCCGGCGTGCTGCCCCGGAGGCACGGAGCTCACGCGACCGGAATCGGGCGGGGGCGCGACGCCCATACTCCCGAAGAACGGGCGCGTCTCTACCGTGATCCCGGGCGCGATCTCTGCCTGGTGATTCTCGGTGTCGATGCGGATGAGCCGCGAACGACGATCCGGGTCACACAGGTCAGGGACGAAGCCGCTGCACCCGTTATACCCGTACGGGATCGAGTAGTCGACCGAAAGAATTCGGACCTCAAGGACGTCGCCTGGCTCTGCGCCTTCGATGTGGATCGGACCGGTCAGGATGTGACCACCCGGTCCGCGATCCGTCACCTCGTCGTAGATGGCGGTCAGGTTCGGCTGAACCTCGTCCGCGGGAAGCCCCATTTGCTGGAGCCGGTTCGGGTTGCTCGTGAGCATCGTCGTGACCTCGACGATGTCACCCGACTGGATCCGCAGAACGCCCGGCTTTTCCGGGTCGTAGTGGCCAAACGCGACGGTCTCGGGGCCGGCAACGAGGCGATGAACCGTCTGCCCGAAAAGTGGTGGGGCGAATGCGAACGCCACGAGTGTCGCGGCAAGGGTCGAACGAAGTCGTGGAACAGTCATGTCGTCGGTGAGGCGCGAGGAGGAGCCACGATACGGCGAGGCGCCCACTCCGTCACCGGTCGATCAGCGGACCTCGACGACCGTCACCTTCGAATAGGGCTCCACGCTGACCAGATAGAGGCGTGCACCCTGGGCGCCCAGCACAAGCGGAAGGTCACGGGTCCGCGCGACCTCGGATCCATCGTCGAGGCGAAGCAGACGCGACTCGAACACTTCGACCTCACCGTCCTCCGGGATCTCGCGCAGCCGGATCTCGTGCTGCACGAGGACCATGGAGTCGCCCCAGGGCACGACCGAGCGCAGCAGGTGGGAGCCATCGACCGAATCAAACGCGCGTCCAAGTCCGATACCGTCGTCGCTGTACACGACGATCGGATTGAAGTCGTCGAGTCCCCGGCTCCACACCTCGACTCCGTCCATATCGTGCAAACGCACGAGTGACTGGACGAAGCTGATGTCAAGTACACCGGCGGATGTGCACAGCAGCGAGGACGGCGTGAGCTCCTCGATCGCGATGTCCCGGAGTTCGGAACCCAGATCATCCGCACCCACAACGCTTGGCGCTGCACCGAACGAACGGACCGGCCCTTCCGGGCCCAACTCGTGGACGACCTCGTCGTTCAGCCAGTAGCTGATGTACGTGCGATCACCGGACACACAGAAGCCCGTCTCACCGAAAGCGAAGGCCCGCCAGCGCTCTTCGAAGTCGATTGAGGATCCACCGACATCGAAGCTCGAAACCCACGAGCTCCCGGGATCCCAAACCATCAATTCCCCGGGTTCACTCCATGCGATACCCGAAGGCCGGTCGAGCTGGCCTTCGTCGAGTCCGGTCGCCTCCAGGGAGGAGATGTGCACCCCTTCCGCGTCATACACGTGCACGACCGGGCCACCGAGATCGAGGACGGCCAGACGGCCATCGGCGTCCGCCTCGATATCCCAGATACCCTGGAAGCGCTCGAATGCGGCTCCTGACTCGGCGCCGATCTCGGCGACGGTGTCCAGTACGAGACCGTCGAGGGTGCTCGGAAGCTCGGTCGCGGCATCGGCACACGCAGCCATGCCGAATGCACAGACAACGCCCAGCAGTGAGCGCACGGTTCGAAGCATCAGCGGCCTCGCGGCATGCCGGGAATGGTGAGTCCCGGTCCCCCGCCCCCGCCACTGAGGTGCGCCGCGTGGCCGTCGACGTTGCGCTCGCTCTCGGTCATGACCGAAAGGGGGTAGCCACCCTGAAAGAAAATTCCGTGCCGAAGAGCCATGATCTCCCATTCGTCCTGGTCGGTGATCGCGAGTTCGGGATCCAGGAAGAAGTCCGTGGTCGCCTCGATTGCGCCGGGTACGTCCGGGGTGGTGGGCGCGGCCAGCACGTCACACAAGACCTCGAGGTACATGCTGAGGTTATCCCAGATCATCGCCGCCTCCGGACTCATCCAGATCAGTCCGGGCGCGATGGCAGGCGCCAGTGGGATCTCGCTGGGGAAAAACTCGGGCGGCTCGCCGTAGGTGAGCTTCGAGAAGTAGCGCGTGGTCACGGTATCGATCCCCTCCAAGCGCTCGGTCCCCGGACCGATGTCCGTAAGCGGCTCAGTGATCGCAAGCCGGAACCAGTGCCCTGCCCAGATGAAGCCGTCGAGATCGGCGTACCCGGTGCGGAAGCCCAGCGCGTAGGCATGGTCGTACAGGATGTCCATGTTCTTCGGCGCGCTGGTCAACGCGAACTCGGGTCGGCTCCGGTACGTGTCGACGGCAGCGGCGAGCGCGGCATCGGTGTCGTCGAGGCTCTGGTCCGCGAGGATCGAGATGACCTCTCGCTGAAACGCCTGTCCCCAGCGGATGATCTCGGCCGCCCGCGACCCGAGCGCGTCGAACCCCGCCTGGGCCAGCTCGGGATCGTCGGGCATCGCCTCCCCCTGCACCAGAAAGGTCATGCGATCGACCATCTCGAACTCGAAGCCGAACGTCGGGAGGTCACCGCCGCTGGCTCGCACCACGTCCCCCTCGATCGCCAGTTCGTGGAAGAGCAGCCCGTGCGCCTGGTCCAGTCGCTCCAGCATCTCGACGACGTCGGGGTGGTGCTCTCGGAGCGCCCTCGCCGTCCCCAGACCCCCCGCCTCCTGAGCCTCGACCGACGGTCCGGTCCAGAACACGGCGGCACCGAGCAGAAGGAACATGCGGGGGACTCGAGGACTCATACCTTCACGTGGTCGTCGCGGGGGTTGTTGCTCAGAGGACACAATCCCATGATGGCCAAGGTGATTCGAGGCAGCAACAGGGCCTTACGAGGCAGAGGTACGATGAGTCGTACAGTGGCATGGGGTACGAAGTTCGGCGCTCTGGGAGCACTCTCGACGGCGCTCATGCTGGTGGGCGGGGCCCCGCCGCCTTCACTGTTTGCCGAGAGTCCGGACCACACCACATATCCAATGGCGACCTCGGCGGTCGTTCGTCACATCACGCTCGAGGCATCGCTTCCCGAAGACGACCAGACCGTCAACGGAGATGTGACCGAAGTCCGCCTGTTCTTCTCCGACGCACCACTCATGCGCGGGGCCTCGATCCGGGTCGTCAATTCCTCCCGTCGTCTGGTTCGAAGCAGCCCACCAGAGGCCGACGCCGACGACCCGAAACAGCTGGCCGTGCAACTCGCGCCAGCTCTGCCCCCGGGGCGGTACGTCGTTCAGTGGCGCTGCATCGCCGACGACGGACACGTGATGCGCGGGGACTTCACGTTTGAGGTGGTGCGGAGTTGATCTGGCTCCTGACGACGGTCCAGCAGGGGCTGTTGTTCCTGGCGACCGTCCTCTTTGTCGGATGCGTCTCCTGGCGCGTGATGGTCGCGCCGGGCGCCCATGCGATTCTCGAGCGCGTCGATGCCGGGCTCGGTTCAACCGAGCGATCGGTTGTCCGCTGGGCCCGTACGTCAGTGCTCGTTCTGGCACTGGCGTGGGTGTTGCGCATGATCGTCCAGGTGATGGCCTTCCGGGACCCATTCGCGCCCCTCTGGGACGACGTTTCGCTTCTCCTCTTTCAAACCGTCTGGGGTGACGTGTGGATGGCGCAGGGACTGGTCGTCTTTGCACTTCTCGGAGCCTTCTGGGCTCCCGGCGTTCGCCATCTCGAGCAAGCCAACTCACCGGGTGGGCTCCGCGTAACGCCCGCATGGTGGGCGATCACTATAGTCGCCGTCGCACTCGCCACGACTCTCTCGATGTCTGGTCATGCGATGGGCGCCGAATCGTGGCGTGCGGTCGCGGTCGCAGCGGATGTCCTGCATACGCTCGCCGCGGGTGGTTGGATCGGGACACTCGCGGTCATCCTGCTCAGCGTGCACCCCGCAGACACGAACGCGTCGAGCCCGATCGTCTTCGGAGCGCAGATCGAGCGCTTTTCACCGATTGCACTCGCCTCGGCTGGCACGTTGGTGGTCATGGGCGCGGGGCTTTCGTGGACCCACCTCACCGCCGTGTCCGACCTCTGGACGACAGGTTACGGTCGGATCCTCGGAGCCAAAGTGATGACCGTCCTTCTGATCATGGGGCTGGGGTTCAAGAACTGGCAGGAAGGGGTTCCGCTGAGCGACACGCCCGAGGGCGTGCAGGCCATCCGCCGCCGGGGGGCCTGGGAAGTCGGCTTTGCTGCCGTGGTCATCCTTCTCACTGCGATTCTGGTTCATTCGACGAAACCATGATCTCTTCCGGTATGGTGAACAGACGCAAAGACGTGAACTCCCGGGCTGCGATCGCTGCACTGGTACTCGCGTTCGCCGCATGTGCTCAGGGCGAATCCAACGAGATCGCGAGGACGCCCGGTCAGGCCCTGTACACGGCGAACTGCGCCACCTGCCACGGAGAACAGGCACTCGGGGATGGGCCAATCGCCGCAAGCCTGCCGATCGAGCCACCCAGCCTGCTCGAGCACCTGGGCCATCACTCGATGGACCAGCTCGTCCAGCTCATCAGGTCCGGCCTGCCTCCGGCGATGCCCCCGGCAGCGTTGACGGATGAGGAGATCCGGCTGGTCATCGACTACGCGTGGACTCTCGTCCCGGACTCGATGGTCGCGGGACTGAGGGAGATGCAGCGTCTGGCCGAGTTGGGCATGCCGATGGATGGCACGGAGATGCAGACAGAGGGAGACTCGGCGACTGACATGTCCGGGATGGACCACGGTACCATGGACCACAGTGCGCACATGACGCAGCCGGATACGTCCGGACACTGACCTCGAGGTCAGGCGTCCTTACCCGCCCCCACTGGCTTCGCCTTCAGCGTCGCCTTGATCAGGTCCCGGTTCAGTTGCGCAATGTAGTCGAGGCTGATGCCCTTGGGGCACGCTTCCTGACAAGCACCGTGATTCGTGCAGTTTCCGAAGCCTTCGTCGTCGTGCGTCTCGACCATGCCGCGGACCCGATCCCACCGCTCGGTCTGGCCCTGCGGGACGAGCCCGAGGTGGGCCACCTTGGCCGAAGTAAAGAGCATGGCCGAGGCGTTGGGGCACGCGGCGACGCAGGCACCACAACCAATGCACGTCGCGGCATCGAACGCCGCATCCGCGTCCTCCTTCGGGATCGGGATCGCGTTGCCGTCCGGAGCACTTCCGGTCCGGACGGAGACGTAGCCGCCCGACTGGATGATCCGGTCGAAGCCGGATCGATCGACCACGAGGTCCTTGATGACCGGGAACGCGGTGGCGCGCCAAGGCTCGATCCAAATCTCGTCACCGTCCTTGAAGGACCTCATGTGGAGCTGGCACGCCGTCGTCATCGTCTTCGGGCCGTGCGGAACTCCGTTGATCATCATCCCGCACGATCCGCAGATGCCTTCACGACAGTCGTGCTCGAACGCGATCGGCTCCTCGCCGTCCTCGGTGAGACGCTCGTTGATCACATCGAGCATCTCGAGGAATGACATGTGCTCCGAGACATCGTTGGCCTCGTAACGCTCGAGGCGGCCTTGATCGTTCGGCCCTTGCTGGCGCCACACATGGAGAGTCAGCCTCATCTTATTTGTAGCTCCGTGTGGAGAGCTGCACGTTGTCGAATACCAGGTCCTCTTTGTGGAGCGACGGAGCCTCACCAACGCCGTTGAACTCCCATACCGACGCGTGCGCGAAGTTCTCGTCGTCGCGCCTGGCCTCGCCGTCCTCCGTCACATGCTCGACTCGATAGTGCGCCCCGCACGACTCGTCGCGAGTGAGCGCGTCGTGGCACATGACTTCCGCGAACTCCATGAAGTCAGCTACGCGGCCAGCCTTCTCGAGCGACTGGTTGAGGTTCGACGCGGAGCCCGGGACCCGGACGTCGCGCCAGAACTCCTCGCGGAGCTGCGGAATGCGCCTCAGGGCATCCTCCAGCCCCTCCTTACTGCGCTCCATACCGCAGGCGTTCCACATCAGCCGTCCGAGCTCGATGTGGAAGGAGTCGACGGTCCTGCTGCCGTTGACCGACATGAGCTTGTCCAGGCGGGACTTCACCTCGGCTTCGGTGTCCTTCACCGCAGCATGATCCGTGGGGATCGGGTTCTTCGTGATGCGAGCGAGATAGTTGCCGATCGTGAGCGGGACGACGAAGTAACCATCCGCGAGTCCCTGCATGAGCGCGCTCGCACCGAGGCGGTTCGCGCCGTGATCCGAGAAGTTCGCCTCCCCGATCGCGAAGAGGCCCGGCACGTTCGTCATCAGATCGTAGTCGACCCAGAGCCCGCCCATCGTGTAGTGAGGTGCGGGATAGATCCGCATCGGCGTCTCGTACGGGTTCTCGCCGGTGATCTTCTCGTACATGGCGAAGAGGTTGCCATACCGCTCACTGACGGCGTCCTGCCCCAAGCGCCCGATTGCGTCGTTGAAGTCGAGGTAGACGCCGTTCTTCATCTCGCCGACACCGTGACCGCTGTCGACCATCTCCTTCGCCCGACGTGACGCGATGTCACGCGGCGAGAGGTTTCCGAACGACGGGTAGAAGCGCTCCAGATAATAGTCACGCTCGTCCTCGGGGATGTCGCGCGCGCCGCGGGCATCGTCCTTATGCTTCGGCACCCAGATCCGGCCGTCGTTTCGCAGCGATTCGCTCATCAGCGTGAGCTTCGACTGATAGTCACCTGACGGAGGGATGCAGGTGGGATGGATCTGCGTGTAGCAGGGGTTCGCAAAGCCGGCCCCGCGCCGGGCGGCCCGCCACGTCGCGGTGACGTTGCAGTACTTCGCGTTGGTCGAGAGGAAGAAGACGTTCGAGTACCCGCCCGTCGCGAGTACGACCGCGTCGGCCGTGAACGACTGAATCGTCCCCGACACCATGTCACGGGTCACGATGCCACGTGCAACTCCGTCGACCACGATCACGTCCATCATCTCGTGTCGTGTCGAGATCTCGACCGAGCCGTCGTGGATCTGACGCTCGAGCGCCTGGTAGGCGCCCAGCAGGAGCTGCTGGCCCGTCTGCCCACGCGCATAGAAGGTCCGAGAGACCTGTGCACCGCCGAAGGAGCGGTTCGCGAGCAGGCCGCCGTACTCACGCGCAAAGGGCACGCCCTGCGCCACGGCCTGGTCGATGATGTTCACGCTCAGCTGCGCGAGTCGGTACACGTTCGCTTCGCGTGACCGGAAGTCCCCGCCCTTCACCGTGTCGTAGAAGAGGCGGAAGACGGAATCCCCGTCACCCTGATAGTTCTTGGCGGCATTGATGCCGCCCTGAGCAGCGATCGAGTGAGCGCGGCGCGGCGAGTCGTGGTACGTGAAGACCTTCACGTTGTACCCGAGTTCGCTCATCGTCGCCGCTGCGGACGCGCCGGCCAGGCCGGTCCCCACGATGATGACGTCGTATTTCCGCTTGTTCGCCGGGTTCACCAGCTTCATGTCGAAGCGGTGTTTGTCCCATTTGTCGGCGATGGGGCCGGACGGGATGTTGCTGTGCAGTTCCATATCGGACTGACCTTTCTCAGCGCCGGCGCGCTAGGAAATGACGCCGGCCAGAACCAGCGTCGGGGGCATGAGGAATCCGACGAAGACCACGAAGGCGAAGCCTGCCGCGAACGGGCGCCGAAGATGGTTGTACTTCGGATGGCTCAGGCCGAGGGTCTGGAAGAAGCTCCAGGCCCCGTGGTACAGGTGGAAGCAGAGTGCCGTCTGCGCGATCAGATAGACGAGGAAGATTCCCGGATCCTGGAACGCGTTGACGTAGTTCTGATGCACCGCCCCCGCCACGAACGACGAGTGCGCCTGGCCGGTCGTGAAGTGAAGGAGGTGGTAGATCACGAAGAGGAGCAGGATCACGCCGCCCCAGCGCATCGTCCGCGATGCGTAGGAGAGGCTCAGGCTGTCCTCCTTCTGGTACCCCGAAGGCCGCGCGGCCCGGCTGAGCTGTGCCAGCTGCAGGGCGGACCAGATGTGCGTCCCGACCGCGGCCAGAAGAACGAGCCGGGCGATCCAGAGCACGCCACCGTGAGGAAGGAGCGGATAGCCGATCTCGCGGAGGTACTCGGCGTAGACGTCCATCGCGAAGTGCCCGTCCGACGCAGGGAAGAGCATCTTGAGGTTGCCGAGCATGTGCGCGAATACGAACGAGAACAGTACGACACCGGACACGGCCATCAGAACCTTCTTGCCGACGGTGGTCCGGTAGAGCGTCGCCACGCGGCGCATGGAAACTCCAGTGGGTGGGCACGGGTCGAGTCTGCTCGATGCGAGCGACTCCGATCGTCAACTGCGTACCCCTCAATACACCCGCGGAGCCCCTGGAAGTTGCCCTTTCTGACCCAGGGTTGGACGGTCTGGCGTCCCCAAGTTTTCCCTCGTCGACTCAGGGCCCTTCCCCGGGCCGGAAGCGCCTCGGCGCCACCGGCGATGGGCACTGAAAAGTCCGGCATTCCACATGGAGGTGGGAGCCATCACACCGTTTCAGCGCTCGGCGAGCCGCTCGTCTTCGAGCCACACACTCAAGTACTGAGGGAGCGTCTGGTTGGTCGAGCCGGCCTAGTTGGTGCGGTGCTTCTTCGAGACGGCATCGAGCAGTTCGAGTTCGTCCGGCGTGAGAGACGACATTCCTTCCGCGGAAATCTTGTCGAGCACCGCGTCGACCTTGTCGTACAAGGCCGTGTCCTCCCCCATGTTCCCACGGGCTGCGGACACAACCGCGTCCTCCTCGGCTTCATCGCGAGGCACGATCGCCAGTCGACGCTTCCTGGAAGCTGCCCGGCGGACATTGCCGATCGCCGCTCCCGTCCGAAAAACTGCCTTGAGGTAGATCCATCCCGTGATCAGACCCCCCAGGTGCGCGAGGTGCGCGACGTTGCTACCCGCAGCACTATCCGTGGCGCTTAGCAGCGTGACCACGACCATGAACCCCACGAGGTAGCGAGCCTCGACCGGAAAAATGCCGAAGACGTAGATCGGCGCGCGCGGCCAGTTCATTGCGAAGGCGAGCATCACCCCGAACAGGGCACCGGACGCCCCAACGATGGTGGCAGGGAGGAAGATGAAGCTCAGCGCCGCCCCACCCAATCCGCAGACCACGTAGAACTTCAGGAACTCACGTTCACCCCAACGCCCCTCCAGGGGAGGTCCGAAGAAGAAGAGCATGAGCATGTTGAAGAAGAGGTGACCCAGGCTCCCATGGACGAACATGTAGGTGAACGGCCCCCACGGGCGGAACACGATCCGACGTGGCTGGAACGCCAGCAGATCCATCACCAGACCCTGCGCGACAAGCGTGACCGCAAACACCACCGTGTTCGCGATCAGCAGTCGCTTCACCATCGGAGTCGGACGCAGCGACATGCCGAGGGAGTCGTAACCGAAGCCGCTCTGGTAGGTCATCTGATTCGGGTCACTGAGGCTTCTGCGCGGGCACCTTGGACAAGGGATTCAGTCGAACCCCTACCCCGAAGGCATGTTCCTGAGAACCGAGTCCACCCTCACCCGGGGTCGGACCACCAATGCGCAGCGAGCCGATCCCCTAGAGGAGGGTCAGGAAGAATGGCCCCGCGATCGTGCCTGCGCGAGTTGCACAATTCGATCGCACAGCTCCGGGAAGGAGATCCCGGCCGCAGCCGCGCCCTTGGGCATGAGGCTGTTCGCGGTCATGCCGGGTAGCGCGTTCGCCTCGAGGCACCAGGGCGCTCCCGCCTCATCGACGATGAAATCGACGCGTGAGTAGTCTCGCAGCCGCAGAGTTCGATGCACCTGGAGAGCGAGCATCCGCAAGTGATCGGAGAGGTCATCGGAGATGTCGGCCGGGAAGATTTCCTGCGCCATACCCGGCTGATACTTGCACTCGTAGTCGAAGATCTCGTGCTCAGGCACGATCTCTCCGACAGGAAGGGTCTCGTCCCCGACGACCCCGACCGTGAACTCCCGACCGGCATGGTAGCGCTCGAAGAGCACGAGATCGCCCCACGACACACTCTCCGCGATGACGGCATCCAGTTCCGCCCGGTCGTGCGCCAGCACGAGCCGCAACGACGAGCCCCCGCCCGCGGCCTTTACGATGACAGGGAGGCCGAGTGCCGACTCGACCTCGTCCGCGGTGGCCGGCCCGACGAGCCAGTCCGGCGTCGGGATTCCGGCGTCGCGCAGCAGACGCTTCGCTACCTCCTTGTCCATCGCGAGAGAGCAGCCGAGGCGGTCGCTGCCCGAGTACACGACCCCGGCCACATCCAACAACGCCTGGATCGTTCCGTCCTCACCACTTCCACCGTGGAGCGCGAGAAAGAACACGTCGACCGCTCCCAGAGCCGGATCCCGAACGAGGCCGATCGTCTCACCTTCGTCCATCGCCGCGAGCGCCATCGTTTCGGGCGGAAGCTGCCGCACACCCGATGCCACCAACGCCGCCTCGGCCTCTGAGGAAAGCACACCATGAACGGTGTCGACCGTGATCACCTCATGCCCCGCTTCGCGAAGCGCGCCCGCGACCTGCGTACCCGAAGCGAGAGACACATCCCGTTCATCGGATGTCCCACCCAGCAACACAGCGACCCTCATGCGTACATCACGCCGTCATCGCACGAACGAGATCGTACCGCGTCACGATACCGACCAGCGCCCCGCCGTCGCGCACAAGGCACGCGGCGTTGTCACGAGCCAGGAGTGGCCGCACTTCGTCCGCGTCCACGTGCCCATCCAGGACCGGAAACGGCGCCCCCATGATCGACTCGACCGGCTTGTCGAGGAGCGTCGGATCCTCGATCACCTGGGCCATGAGCCGACCCTCTGTGACGGACCCGATGCACGTCTCGTTGCGAACGACAGGGAGCTGACCGATGTCATGCGCCGTGATCGCGGAAAGGGCAATCCGAACAGGAGTGGTCGGCTCTACCGTCACGAGCGCGCCGATCCGGCCGTCCTTCGTCTCGAGCGACTCGAGCACGGTGTTCCGCTTCGGTCGCTCCAGGAACCCATTCTCTCGCATCCAGTCGTCGTCGTACGTCTTGCTCAGGTACCGCTCGCCCCAATCGCACACGAGCGTCACGACAAACGCATCGGGATCATGGATCCGCTTGGCCACGTCGATCGCGGCGTGGACCAGGAGCCCAGCCGACCCACCGGCGAAGAGGCCTTCTTCCCGTGAGACGCGACGGGCCATCCGGAATGCGGGGCCGTCACCGAAGCTGAGGTACTCGTCGACAACACCCAGATCGAGTGTGCCCGGAATCTTGTCATTTCCGATGCCTTCGACCTTGTACGGATGCCCCTCGATGTGCTCCCCCGTGTTGAAGAAGGGAGCGATCATGGATCCTTCGGGATCCACGCCGACAATCGTCACGTCCGGGTTCTTTTCCTTCAGGTAGCGCCCGACGCCGGTGATGGTCCCTCCCGTGCCGGCCGAGGCTACGAAGTGCGTGACCCGGCCCTCGCTCTGCTCCCAGATCTCATGCCCGGTCGTCTCGTAATGGGCGTTCGGGTTCGCCTGATTGTAGAACTGGTTGGCCATGACCGCGCCGGGCGTCTCCGCCGCGATGCTCCGCGCCTTCACCAGGTAATGATCCGGATGATCCGGAGGCACCGCGGTCGGGGTGATCACGACCTCCGCTCCGAACGCCCGAAGCAGCTTGACCTTCTCACTGCTCATCTTGTCCGGCATCGTACAGATGCACCTGTACCCCTTCAACGAAGCAGCCATCGCAAGGGCAAGACCCGTGTTCCCGCCGGTCGCCTCGACGATGGTCCCACCGGGCTTCAGCGTTCCATCAGCCTCGGCGGCCTCGATCATGGCGAGTCCGATTCGGTCCTTGATCGACCCACCCGGCCCGAAGAATTCGCACTTCGCGTACACGGGAGTCGGGCTTCCGTCGGTGACCGACGTGAGGCGCACCATCGGGGTCCATCCGATGAGCTCGAGAACGCTGTTGTAGGGCCGGAGATGACGCTCAGCCATGGAGGTTCCTTTCGGAGAAACTCAAGGATTCGGGTTGAGACCCAATGTGTCCGACCGTGGACGTTTGGAGAACCGAACGGGCACGTGAGCCCACACCTCGATCCGCTTTCCGTCTTGCCGTGCCGGGGAAAACCGCAAGCGATGTGCCCCCTCCACGGCAGCCGAGTCGAACGAAAGGTACCCAGAGGATTCGACGACTTCGACGCTGTCGACACCACCGGTGTCTCCGACCCGGACACGGAGGAGGGTCTCACCCTCCACGTCCCGGTCCCACATCTGAAGAGGGTATTCGATCGGGATCTCGGCCGAGAGAGGCCGCGGCTGCTCAATGTCCGCATCCACACTGCACGCTACGGACGTGACACCCACTGCGATACCCAGGACCCTCAGGGTTGGCCTCAACCGTCATCCCCGCGTCTCGTGACGCTGCCGAATTCGTACAGAATCTGTAGAGCCTCCCGCGGCGACAGTTCGTCGGGATCGAGCGACCTGAGACGCGTGACGATGGGATGCTCCGCAGAGAACATCGAAAGCTGATGTGGAGGTGGCTCGGACTCGGGTCGGTGCACACCATGACGCCCCAATCCCTCACCGCCTCCTGTATGAGTTCCCTCCAGCTCGGACAGAAGTTCCCGCGCGCGCGCAACGATTCCGTCGGGGAGTCCCGCGAGACGTGCGACCTGGATTCCGTACGAGCGATCGGCACCACCATCTGCGAGTCGACGGAGGAATACGATTTCGTCCCCGACCTCACGCACGGAAACGTTCATGTTCTTCACCCCGTCCAGAAGATCACCGAGTTGCGTCAGCTCGTGGTAATGAGTCGCAAAGACGGTCTTGGCGCCAATGTGCTCGTGCACGTGCTCGGTAACCGCCCACGCGATCGACACACCATCGTACGTCGACGTCCCGCGGCCGATCTCGTCGAGGAGCACCAGGCTGCGGTCGCTCGCCCCATGCACGATGGCCGCGGTCTCACTCATTTCGACCATGAATGTCGACTGACCTCGCGCCAGATTGTCCGACGCTCCGACCCGAGTGAAGATCCGGTCTGCCACCGGAAGCCGCGCCGCATCTGCGGGCACGAAGGCTCCCATCTGCGCGAGAAGCTGGATGAGGCCGATCTGACGCAACACGGTGCTCTTACCAGCCATGTTCGGCCCAGTCAGAACCACAATGTACCCGGCGTCGT
Source organism: Gemmatimonadota bacterium (assembly GCA_028873595.1). GTDB lineage: Bacteria > Gemmatimonadota > Gemmatimonadetes > Longimicrobiales > Gaopeijiaceae > UBA2589. The sequence continues at coordinate 40,756 of JAPPOV010000021.1, forward strand.
CGAGGACGAGGTCGTTGGGGATGAACTCCTCCCGCGGCATCATCGTCTCGACGACAGGGTGCCGTCCGGCTCGGATCTCGAGTTCGAACCCCGTGTGCACCTCGGGGCGCACATACCCTCGGCGTAACGCCACCTGAGCGAGCGTACCGAGGACGTCGAGGGAAGCGATCCGCGCGCCAGTTTCCTGCAGGCGGGTCACGGCCTCGCCGACCTGCTCCCGGACCGCGGAGAAGAGCTGCACCTCGAGCCCTCCAATCCGGTCCTCGGCCCCGAACACCTTCTCCTCCCACTCCTTCAGCTCGGGCGTGAAGTAGCGCTCGCCGTTCGTGAGCGTCTGCTTTCGGACATAGTCGTCGGGCACCTTGTCGAGGTTGGCTTTCGTCACCTCGAGGTAATACCCGAACACCTTATTGAACCCCACCTTGAGCGAGCCTATACCCGTGCGCTCGCGCTCGCGCACCTGCAAGCTGGCGATGAAGTCCCTCGCACCGTCTCGCACCGTACGGATCTCGTCGAGCTCCGCTGACCACCCCTCACGGATCACACCACCGTCCTGCAACGTGGCGGGGGGGTCTTCCGCGATCGCGCGCGTCAGCAGGTCGCGAACGTCATCCAGCAAGTCCAGCTCCACACCGAGCGCTCTCGAGAGCTCGGAGGACGTCCCGTGGCACGCCTCCTGAACGGCCGGCAGGCGCTCGAGCGAGCGGCGCAAGCTCATCAGGTCCCTGGGGGCGACCCGCAGCGTTCCGAACTTGCCGGCCAGTCGCTCCAGGTCATGTACGCCCGAAAGTGCATCCCGAAGCCGCTGATTCAGCTCCGGGGCCTCGACGAGCTCGGTGACCGCACTCTGCCGGGCCCAGATCTCTTCGGGCACGACGAGCGGCTCGAGCACCCACCGACGAAGCAGACGCCCGCCCATGGCGGTCACCGTGTCATCCAGCACATCCAGGAGGGTTCCACCCTCTTCCCCACCGCGCATCGGCTCGATCAGTTCGAGATTTCGACGCGTCATCTCGTCGAGAAGCATCACCCTCCCGGGCCGCTGGATGCGTACCGGCTGGAGGTGGGTCACCCCGGCAGGTCGGATTTCCCCCAGATACTGGATGAGCGAGCCCGCCGCACGTACGAGTGCTGTGTCGTCGGACTGGAAGCCCAGTCCGTCGAGCGACTGGAGTGCATAGACACGGAGGAGTTCGGGGCCACACACGTCTTCCTCGAACATCCAGTCGTCCCGAATGGTTCGGGGGACGCCGCTCGGCACAGCACGATCCAGCTCCCGGTCCTCGGCCCCAGCACGCGGGACAAGCACCTCCGAGGGTTCGAGCCGTCCGAGTTCCGCCCTCAGTTCCTCCATCGGTACAGACTGCACGACCATCTCGCCCGTCGAGATATCGAGGGCCGCGACCGCGTACTCGTCCACGCCAGTCCCGACCACGGACACGAGAAAGTTGTTCTTCCGCTCTGTCAGGAGGCCCTCGGCGAGTACCGTACCGGGAGTGACCGTCTCCGTCACCTCACGCTTCACGATCCCTTTCGCCTGAGCCGGATCCTCGACTTGATCGCAGATTGCGACCCGGCGCCCCATCTTGACCAGGCGGGCGAGGTAGTCGTCGAGCGCCTTCGCCGGAACACCAGCGAGCGGTACGCGTGCGGCGGATCCGTTGTTGCGCGACGTCAGCGTCAGCCCGAGGAGCTTTGCACCCTCTTCCGCGTCACCGTGGAAGAGTTCGTAGAAGTCGCCCACGCGAAAGAAGAGGAGCGAATCCCGATGCCGGGACTTCGCTTCTCGCCACTGCTGCATGAGGGGTGTGTCGCCCGAAGCCATTTGTGAACTTATCCGGGTGGGAAGGGGGCTCAAGGCGGGGCATCGACATCACGTCCGGGCCTGGACCTGCCCAAGAACAAGACCATTACGTCGAGGACGGCCAACATGATCCAGATTCTTGATCGCAACGTACGCCGTGCGACCTCACTCGCGGGCACCACAGTGGCCCTGGCGCTCGTCACCGGAGCGTTGATCACGGTGGAAGCTCAGGAGGCCGACCCCGTCGATGTCGAGTCGATCGATGCCATCATCACAGCCGTCTACGACGTGATCTCCGGAGATGCCGGAGAGCCTCGGGACTGGAGCCGGTGGAACACACTCTTCCTGGAAGAAGCGACACTCAGTCCTACCGGGCCGACGCAGGACGGCCGCTGGGGTCGTGCCATCATCGCTCCAAGTGACTACCCTCGTCGCGTCGGGTCGACCCTGGAGCGCGACGGATTCGTAGAGGCTGAGGTCCACCGGGTGACCGAGCGCTTCGGCAATATCGCCCACGTCTTCAGCACCTACGCCTCCTTTCGCAACCGCGCGGACACGGAGCCGTTCCAGCGTGGCATCAACTCCTTCCAGCTCCTGTACGACGGAACCCGCTGGTGGGTGGTCTCGATCTTCTGGCAGGCTGAGACAACAGAGTACCCGATTCCGGAGAAGTACACCGGCGACATTGGAGATGTGAAATGAGCACTGAACTGAGCTACGGATTCAAGAAGATCCTCACCATGTCGGTGGAGGATGCCGAGGCCCGAGTCCGTGAGGCCCTCGGGGCCGAAGGATTCGGCATCCTGACCGAGATCGACATTCAGTCGACGTTCAAGGAGAAGCTCGATGTCGATTTCAGGCCATACCGGATTCTCGGCGCATGCAGCCCCCCGGTCGCCTGGCAGGCATTGAACGAAGAGGACGACATCGGACTCCTGCTCCCGTGCAACGTGGTGGTATACGCGGGTGCAGAAGCGGGAACCTCTGTTGTCGCGATCCTCGATCCCGTCCAGCAACTCGCCGTCTCCGGTCGTGACGACCTCGGGCCAGTGGCCGATGAGGTTCAGGCGCGTTTGAAGCGGGTCCTGGAGGCACTATGACACACGTACGCTCGACCGGCGCAGCGGTCGTCGCCCTCGCCTTCCAGCTCGTTCTGACCGCATGCCAGCCGGACTCGTCGGATGTCGGCACAACGCCCAACCGGACTGAGGAGGTCGAGGCGCTCACTGCGGCAGCTCTGGCGTACCAGGCCGCCGCCTCCGCCAAGGACGCGAACGCCGTGGTCGCCATGTACGACGAGACCGCAATCATGATCCCACCCAACGCCGAGATCGTTGACGAGGGTCTGGAAGGCGTTCAGAACTACCAGTTCGGATTCATCGTCACCCCCGGCGTCGCACTCGACTTCGAACTCGTCCGAGTGGACGTCGCCGCTTCGGGTGACATCGGATGGACGTTCGCCATCGGAGATATCACGATCGATCGCGAAGGTCAGCCTCCGGGCCGCGACATCGTTCGTGATTTCCACACGTGGAAGAAGCAGCCCGATGGGTCGTGGAAGATCGTCGTGGACATGTGGAACTCGGGCATGCCCGCCGGCTGACGTCCGTCCCGCATCGTGCGTGGATCGTCCTGGCCGGGGCGGGCGGAACGTTCCCCCGCTCAGTTCCCGGCCGGTCGCTCCTTGCGATCGTCGCGAACCAGCGCGGCGCTGATGCCCTGCGCCGTCAATGCTTCGAGCAGTTCGACGGCGGCAGCCCGCTCTGCGAAGCGCCCAACACGAACGTGGGTAAACTGACTACCGTCGACCTGAACGAGCCGGACGTCGATGTCCTGTCCGCGCGCCTCTTCATACAGCGCGACGGCGCGTTCCTCATCGGCGAAGGCGCCGAGTTGGACGAAATAGTTCATGACCGGCTCAGCTACCGATTCTTCTGTCTCCTCGGGTGAGTCCACGTTCTGTTCGACCGTGATGGAGTCCTGAGCCTTTGACTCAGTCGTGTCGACGTCGGCCACCTCATCCGTCGGCTCGACGGGACGCGTCGGCGTGTCACCCGGCGGAGGCAACGGACCCGCATCGACGATCCACTCCTGAGCCCGTTCCCACGCATCCGACCTGCGATAGTCACGCTCCAACGTCTCGAGATATCGACGGGTGTCCGACTCGTCGCCCATGGCCCATGAAGCCTGCGCAAGCCGAAGCACGGCATCCGGGGTGAACTGTCCGCTCGGATACAGCAGCGCGAGCCGCTGAAAATCCAGCTCGGCCTGAACCGGGTCGACAGTCAGTCGGCCACGTAGCCAGAGGCCCCGTTGCACGTCCCTTCGGGAGGCATCGTCCCGCTCATTGTCCCACCAGTCCAGAAGGGCCGCGCGTGCCTCTTCCGTGCGACCGAGTCGGGTCATCTGCTCGACGGCTTCGAGCCCGGACTGGGCCGAAACGGGCGTGGCGCTCACGCCGAAGTCGATTCCGAACCCGAGCAAACCAAGCGCGAGCGACCCGGCGACTCGCCCGGACCGTAACAACGCGTTACGCCTCTCGTTCATGCTGCCTCCGCGCGGACTCGAAGCCCGAGGATCCACGCTTCCAGGAAGTGTTCATCCGTGTGGGGACTCGCCTTCAGGAGCCGATCCACGTCGAGCAACCCGGCGAGTGCCGAGTCGATCTCGGCTGACGTCCACCGTCGAGCCTGTGTCGCGACACGACCCGCGAGCCACCTCTGGTGCCGCGGCAGAGAGCGCTCCAATCCGCCCGCGCCTTCCTCCGCGGCGATACCCAGCCGAAGGAACTGTGTTGCCAACCCGATCACGAGCCCAACGCCATTCTCGCCCTGTTGCATCAGAAGCGGAAGGGTCCTCGCAGCCTCGTCGAACTTCCGATCGCCAACCAGATCGAACCACCGCCAGCGATCCTGCGACGGAAGCTTCGTTCCGGCGGCTGCTACGTCTTCGATGGTCACCGTGCCCCGGTCGCCCACGAAGTCCGCCAGCTTGCTGAGCTCCTGAGACAGAACCCCGAGGTTCGTCCCGATCGCGACACCGAGTGCCTGGGCTGCATCCGGAGCGAAGTCGATGCCATGCTCACCCTGGGCACGCTGCATGATCCAGCCGGGCACGTCCGCCTCATTGATCGCTTTGAACTCTACAGAACGAGCTGCACGAGCGAGCGTCGAGTAGAACTTCGCCTTCGACCCTGCCGGAACCGTGCAACTCATGATCAGCGCCAGGCCGGGCGGTGGATCTCCCGCAATCCGGATGAGTTCCTCTCTGGCGTGCTTCGATGAGGCGAGCCCCTCGACTTCACGGAGAACGACGACACGCCACTCTGCCATCATGGGAGGAGTGGCGATCACCGAAGCGAGCGTCTCCGTGTCGACCTCGGTGCCCCGAAGGAGATCGAGATTGAAGTCGCGCGTCGCTTCATCCAGATGCGCATCGATCAGCGCCCGAACGGCCTGGTCCTTCTGGAAGTGATCCGCGCCATGGAGATAGAACACGCCACCGAGCGTCGTGCCCAGCGCAGGTACCGCGTCCAGAGCGCTCAGCGGTCGAACTGACCGACCCGACGCACGCTCGAGCGCCGTTCGTACCGCTGCGACAGCGGTGAGTAGTCGTAGATGAGCTGGTTGGCCCAGAGCCCTTCGTCCAGATCGGGCTCGACTTCGGTCGTGCTGAACACATCCGGCGGCGTCACGCTCATCGGTCGAGTCGCGCCACGGCGGGGAGGGCCGTCCACCACGAGAACCGGCAACTGGACCGCCGGAGCGCGCATGAAGAGCGTCGGCGACCAGGCCACGGCCGTCAGGAGGAGCGCAATGCTCAAGACCGTCATGGCGGATGCCCCCGAGGCGGCGTGCGCCGTGAGCGCCCGCTCATCATCGACGTGGAAGAGACGGTGCTTGAGCCTCGGCCCGAAGTCGTCTCGGAGTTCTGGCTCGGGCAACGCCCGCAGAAGCTCAGCTCCGTGCACCAGCACGTTCCGGTACCGCACGCACGTGGAGCAGTGCTCCAGGTGGTTTCCGATCGCGGTCCGCTCGGCCGGCGGAGACACGCCGTCCAGGTAGTCCGTGAAGCATGCTACGACATCGGAACAGTTCATTCGTATCGGCTCGCCGATCCGGGCCCGGACACCATCGGTCCGAGAACCACGTTCAGGTGATACTGAGGGCTTCCCGCCGGGTTCCCCACACGAGCGAGCCCCCGCCGAGTCTCCCCGGACGGGGGCTTCCCCCTCACCCAACCCCTGTCGAACCCCGCTCTCCTGGCCGCTGACCTCCGTCAGTCGATCATCGGTGCGATGATGTGCGCGAAGTTGTTGCGCGCACGGTTCAATCGACTCTTCACGGTACCGAGGTTGCAGCCGGTGATGTCGGCAATCTCCTCGTACGTCTTCCCTTCCATTTCTCGGAGAACGAAGACGATCCGATGATGCTCCGGTAGCTGCTTCACGGCCTCCTCGACCTTCGCCCGGAGATGTCGCTTCCGGAACAGGTCGTCCGGCTTGTACTGCGTGTCTTCCCATTCGAGTGGGCGGTGATCGGCATCCCAGTGCTTCTTGAGCGTCTGGAACAGGACCAGGGGGTTCCGAGACCGGTTCCTGAGCTCATTCTTCGCCAGATTGCTCGCGATCGTGTAGATCCACGTTGAGAACTTCTTCGTCTGATCAAAGCGGTGCAGGTGCCGGTACACCCGCACAAACGTCTCCTGCACGAGGTCCTGCCCTCGCTCCCGGTCCCCGATGGTCCGGTAGACGAAGTTCAAGAGCCTCTGGTCGTACCGGCGGACGAGCTCGCCGAAGGCCCGGGGGTCGCCATCGAGCGATGCCTGGACAACCTCCGAATCGGTCATCTCACCCAGCTTCAGCCGATGCTGGCGAGCCGCGCTCGGTACCACCTGCAGTTCCGTCTTGTCTTTCGCTCTAGCCCTGGCCACGCGTCACCTCCTCATCGCGGCAAACCGCCGTTTCGGCAGATGCACTCCCAGTACGCCCACTGAGTAATGCAGGGGCCGTGCCAACCCCGTAATGCCGCTTGTTCCGACGCCTCTGATCTCGACCGTCCTATCCATGTGACGTCTCAAAGGGACGAAATAGGACAGGATGGCAGCAACCCATACGCGCCAAGCCTCATACATCAGATACGTAAGGGGTGCGAAGTGGTTGCAGGCGACCTACGAGCGCATTCGGCCGCAGCTCAATCCCTCCCCACAACCTCCACCTTGGCCAGGCCGAGATCCTCCAGCGGCTGCTTGATCGCATCGGCATCCCCGACCACGACGATCTGAGCCTCCGAGGGCCTCATGTGTACGGCAGCAGCCGCGGTCGCAGCCTCGGCCGTTACAGCTCGCACTTCGTCTCGATAACGGTCGTAGTGGTCGTCGGCCAGACCATAAATGAGGAGTTGGTTGACCCGGGTCGCCACCTGACCGGACGTCTCGAGCTGGAGGCCGAAGACACCCGCCGCGTAGTCGCGCGCGGCCGCGACCTCTTCTTGCGTCGGGCCGCCATCCGCCATGTGCGCGAGTTCACGCATCGCTTCTCGCACGGCTGGTGCGGTCACGTCATTTCCAACAGCCGTCGAAATCTGGAAGGGGCCCGGACTCGAGCGGAAGGTGAATCGGGACCGGACGCCATACGTGAAACCGTGCTTCTCCCGCAGGTTGAGATTCAGTCGGCTGGTGAACATTCCGCCCAGGACCATGTTCGCGATCGAGAGCGAGTAGTAGTCCGGCGTCGAACGGAATGTCCCAACATGCCCGAGCCGGACTTCGCTCTGAACCGCGCCGGGCCGGTGAACGAGAATGAGCCGCCGCTCGGTCGTCGCAGCCCTCACCTCGAAGTCGGCGATCTGGACCGGAGCGCCTCTCCAGTCACCGAAGTGCTTCGTCACCATCTCGGCCACTTCGTCGATTTCCACATCGCCGACGACGACCAGCCCACCTTGCTCAGGGCGGTAGTTTGCTTCGACGTATCCACGCAGTGTATCGCGCGACATCGCCTCAATGGATGCGACCGTACCGTCTACCGCCCGCACGTACGGCACATCCGGTGCGAAGTATGCGGCCCTGGCAGAATCCGTGGCGAGTGCGCCCGGGTCCATCTTCCTCTGCCGGATTGTCGCGAGCTGCTGGTCGAGCGCGCGCCGGACCTCAGCCTCCGGAAAAGCCGGCTCGCGGACCGCCTCGGCCATGATCGCGAACGCCTCGGGTAGCCGGTCCGCCAGGCAGGAGATCCCGACGGTCGTGCCTTCCCAACCGGCACTCGCCGAGACACGGGCTCCGATCTTCTCGAGGGATTCCGCGAAGTCCGACCCACTGCGCCTCTTCGTTCCACCCTCGAGTGCGTCCGCCGTGAGCACGGCCAAGCCCGCTCGATCATGCCCGAGCGCGTCCTCACTCGCCCGCATGAAGAGGCTCACATTCACCATCGGTAGCCGATTCATCCGCGCAACTCGGAGGTCGAGTCCGTTGGCAAGCTCCTTCCGGTCCACAACCGGGAACGAGAAATCGCGGAGCGCTCCGCTGACGGGTGGGGCCGATCGGTCGAGTGCACTCATCCTGCGTTCTCCGGCACGTAGGTGAGGATCGCCCGGTTGTTCCTCCCCAGCTGCTCGCCCACGAACCCGCGGACATCGTCGAGCGTGACAGACCGAAGCCGGTCGAGTTCCCGGTTCAGTCGGCCCGGGTCGTCGAAGTAGAGGTCGAACATCGAGAGCAGGTCCGCGCGCTCGGAGACGCGCTCGAGCGCCCGCACCAGATCTGTTTCGGTCAAGGAAATCGCCCGATCGATCTCGTCCTGGCGCGCATCGATCAGGCCCTCCAGCTCCCGCGTCATCGCCTGCTCGAGGTCCGCTGGATCGCTTCCCGGATAGCCCGTACCCCATACCAGCAGCATCGAGGCACCCGTCATGAGCGGATACGCGTACGTTGCCACGCTCTTCGCGATCTGCTGCTCTCGCACCAGGTGTCGATAGAATCGCGACGCTCGTCCCATGCCCAAGAGCGCACGCGCGATCTCGGCTGTCGCGAACGCATCGGCGGAGTAGGGCGGGATCCTGAACCCCATGATCACCCGGGGAAGTGGGACGTCAGACACGACCGTATCCCGCACGGTCGTGCCGATCACGTGCTCGAGCTCCGTGCGCCCCGGGATCGGAGGCACGTCCCCGCCCGCCGGAATCTCGCCGAAGTAGCGCTCGATCGACGCAAGCGCCTCGGCCGGGTCGATATCACCGGCGACCGTCAGGACGGCATTATTCGGCACGTAGAAGGTTTCGAAGAACGACGCGACATCGTCGAGTGTGGCGTTCTCGATATCCTCCATCGACCCGATCACCGTGTGGTGATACGGATGATCCGCCGGGAATACGAGGTGCTGCAGCCGCTCGCTCCAGTCTCCATAAGGCTGGTTATCGTACCGTTGCAGCTTCTCATTCATCACCACGTCGCGCTGATTGTCGAGCTTCTCCTGATTCATCGCAGGAAGCATCCAGCCCATTCGGTCCGATTCGAGCCACAAACAAAGATCCAGCTCGTGCGACGGGACCGCCTCGAAGTAGTTGGTGCGATCGAACCACGTCGTGGCATTCAACGTGCCACCAACCCGTTCGATCAGTTCGAAGTGGCGGTTCTTCGGCACATGCGCAGACCCCTGAAACATCATGTGCTCGAACAGGTGCGCGAAGCCGGTCTTTCCCTCCGGTTCGTTTCGTGACCCGACGCCGTACCAGAGGTTGGTCGCCACCACGGGCACCGTGCGATCCGGTGCAAGGACGACCTTCAGGCCGTTCTCGAGGCGGTGTCGCTCGAAGTCGATCGAAAGAAGAGTCACAGACACGTGTCCTGCGTCAGGGGCGTTCGCGCAGTCGTGTACGCAGGATGTCCGGTGCAAGGTCCTCCTCGAGCATTTCCCGCGCTGCTTCGTAGCCCGCATCCAACCGGTCCTCGACGGCCGTCAGAAGGGCCAGATCCGGTTCGGAGGCTCGAATCCGGGCACGTTCGAGCATTTCGTACGCTACGCCATCTCGTCCGACGGCCGCAGCGGCGAGCGCGGCGACAAGCTGCGCATCCACGTCATCCTCGCGGATGCGGGCCCCGGACATCAGCTCGCCGGCGCCCTCTTCGAAGCGGTCAGCCTCGAGCAATTCGAGACCGAATACGATCCGAGCCCAACCATCTTCGGGATCGAGACGTACCGCATCGGCGAGCGCATCGGTCGAACGGTCGTGATTGCCAGCTAGTGCCCACCCGACACCCAGCTCGTAGGCGATCTGCGGGTCGTCGGGATCGAGATCCCGAGCTGCCGCGAGCTCTTCAACTCCCTTTTCGGTGAACCCCTCGCGGGCCAGGTAGGCACCGTACATGAGGCGAGTCACCGGGATGTCCGGACCAAGCATCGATGCCGTCCGAAGCGTCTGCTCCGCATCCGGATCATCGAAGTAGGCGATGCCGTTGCCGGCCGTAGCAAGGACGTACGGATCCTCTGTGCCGAACGAAAGGGCGTACTTGAAACGCTCGTATGCCACGCCACCCATGCCCAGCTCCTGCTCTGCCACACCGAGCCAGCAGTGGACCGCAGCATCCTCCGAGAAATCCTCGAGGTGATCCCTCAGAAGCTCGGCCGCCGCCTGCCAGTTGCCTTCCTCACCGAGCCCGAGGGCCTGCTCGAGGAGTTGGTCCCGATCCATCAAGCCACCTCGGCGCCGTCGGAATGCGCCACCAGATCACGACCCGTCATCTCGGGCGGCTGATCAATCTTCATCCACCCCAGCACCGTAGGTGCGATATCGCCAAGACGGCCACCATCCGAGAGTGAGACGTCGGTATCGGCAGGATCGTAAAGGATCAGATCGACAGGAGTCGTCGTGTGGGCCGTGTGCACATGCCCGTCCGGATCGATCATCATCTCGCAGTTGCCGTGATCTGCGGTCACGAGTGCAACCCACTCCGGGTGGTCGTCTACCGTGGCGAGGATGTCGGCCATGCATGAGTCGACCGCCTCGACCGCCTGTACCGCAGCCGGGATCACACCGGTGTGACCGACCATGTCCGGGTTGGCGAAATTGACCAGAATGAAGTCGTAGTCCCCCGTCAGCCCGTCGATCACGGCATCAGCCACACCGCGAGCGCTCATCTCGGGCTGCAGGTCGTACGTTGCCACCTTCGGGGACGAGATCAGGGCCCGATCCTCCCCCGCCCACGGGGTTTCCTCCCCTCCGTTGAAAAAATACGTCACGTGCGCGTACTTCTCGGTTTCGGCCACCTTGAGCTGCCGCTTTCCGAGCGATGCGAGGTACTCTGAGAGCCCCGTGCGGACGTTCTCCGGCGGGAAGGCAACCGTGACCGGAAGTCCCTCCTCGTACTCGGTCATCGTGATGATCGTGCCGGGTCGCGCCCCGGCACGTTCGAAGCCTTCGAAATGGTCCCGGCAGAGTGCGGCCGTCAGCTGACGCATCCGGTCGGCACGAAAGTTCATCAGGATCACGACGTCGTCCGCCGACACACCATCCTCGCCTGCCCCGCGAAGTCCTGTCGGCACAACGAACTCATCCGTCGTCCCGCTAGCGTAGCTGTCCTGCAGGAAGTCCAGGTCTTCCGCCCATACTTCGGCCTCGCCCGAAACGATCAGATCGTATCCTTTCTTCGTTCGGTCCCAACGGCGATCGCGATCCATGACCCAGTACCGTCCACAGACCGTCGCGATCGCCCACTGCTCGCTGCGGGAGCACGCCTCGTCGATTTCGGCCAGATAGCCTGTGCCGCCCGTCGGGGACGTGTCACGTCCGTCGGTGATGCAGTGCACCCGAACCGGCACGTCCTCCGGCAGAAGATCGAAGAGCGCGGTGACGTGCCGGATATGACTGTGGACCCCGCCGTCAGACACGAGCCCGACCACGTGGATTCTCGAACCGGCATCCCGCACCTGACGGACGAGGCTCTCCAGACCGAGTGCCTCCGCGAACTGGCCGGCGGCAATCGCCTGGTCGACCCGTGCGATGTCCTGATAGACGACGCGACCGGCACCTAGGTTCAGGTGACCCACCTCCGAGTTGCCCATCTGACCTTCGGGCAGGCCGACCGCGCCCCCCGAACAGGCCAGCCGCGTTCGTGGACAGGTGTCGTACAGTCGTCGGAACGTCGGAACGGCCGCGAGCTCCACCGCGTTACCCTCGTTCGGTTCGCCTTCGAAATCCGAGTGACCCCAGCCGTCGAGAATGACCAGGAGTACCTTTCGCATGGAATAGCTCACGTGAGGGTGTGCGGCGCATTCAGCTATTCAATGTCGCCAAGAACGACTCCCGACGCATCGTCACCGCCAAGTGGGAGCGCCACCATTTACTTGGCCCCCACGGCCACCTACGATGGCCCACCTCATGAGGTGGGCGGTCTCGCCCTCCTCGCTTGGCCCCCACGAAGGAGCGGGACGTGCGTTACTCACCCTTCCGCATGGAACGGTGGCAGTCCACCTACGAGCATCGCGTTGAGATCAACCTCTCGGAGAGCGGGGTTCACCCGCTCACCACGGACGAGCTCATCGAGCTCTCGGGGCGCGACGTCGACATTGGCTCGACCTTGCTCGGGTACGGTCAGTCCAACGGATCCGACGAGCTTCGCTCACTCATCGCGGGCCAGTACGATGGAGCGACCGACGCGTCCGTGCTCGTCACTACAGGTGGGGCCGAGGCGAACTTCACCTGCTTCTGGCACCTCTTCGAGGGCGACGCGAAGGCCGCCATCGTGCTGCCTACATACGGTCAGGTCCCGGGGCTGCTCGAGTCATTCGGCAGCCGGCTGACCGGCGTGAACCTTCGGGAGGAGGACGGCTGGCAACCGGACCTCGAAGCGCTCGAAGCGGCCTTGGCCGACGGGGCCTCGTTCGTACTCATCACGAACCCCAACAATCCGACTGGCGCCTCTCTGACCCGCGCCTCGATGGATGCGATCGCCGAGATGACGGAGCGTCACGGGGCATGGATCCTCGCCGACGAGGTGTATGCCGGGGCGGAGAGTGGCGACACGCCCACGCCATCGTTCTGGGGAGCGCACGATCGTGTCCTCGTGACCAACTCGCTCTCCAAGGCGTACGGACTGCCCGGCCTTCGCCTGGGATGGATCGTGGGTCCCGAGAACTTGATGGAGGCTCTTTGGGGACGAACCGACTACACGACCATTGCTCCAGCCTCGATCTCAGACCAGCTCGCGTGCATCGCGCTCGAGCCCGGCACCCGCGAGCGCATCGGTGCGCGCACGCGGGGCATCGTTCGAAAGAACCTCGGTGTGCTTGAAGACTGGATGTCTGCGCAGGAGGGTCTCTTCCGTTATCAGCCCCCCGACGCAGGCGCCATTTGCTACACGCACTATGACGCACCGGTGAACTCCAGTGACTTCGCCGAAAAGCTTCGGGTCGAGAAGTCGGTGCTCGTGGTCCCTGGCGATCACTTTGGTATGGATCACTTCATTCGACTCGGCTTCGGGAATCCTGAACACGAATTATTGGAGGGACTGGGTCGAATTCGGGAAGCATTCGACGAGGTCGGGTGAGCCCCATGAAGCGCACCGTCCTGACCCTGGCTCTCGCCCTCGCCGTTGCTGCGCCGTCTGCCTCTGAAGCACAGGGCATCGAAGCGTTCGACATGCTCATCCACGGTGGGCGCGTCCTCGACGGCACCGGCAATCCATGGTTCCGAGCCGATATCGGGGTGAGTGACGGCCGGATCGTAGCGGTCGGCATCCTGGACAACGCGAGGGCCGAGCGGGTGGTCGATGCTACAGGTCGCTATGTATCCCCGGGCTTCATCGACATCCATTCACACGCAGACGATGGGAGTGCCCGAATCGGCGGATCGACGATCCGGACGGACTCTATTCACCGAAAGGCCGCGCCGAACGTCGTCTCTCAGGGCGTGACCACTGTTGTCGTGAACCATGACGGGCGTTCCCCGTGGCCGATTCGTGACCAACGCTCGATTCTCGAACGACAGGGCGTCGGCCCGAACGTCATGCTCATGGTCGGGCACGGCACGGTCCGCCGGGAAGTCATGGGCGACGATTTCCAGCGCCCGGCCACCGATGCCGAGGTACTTGAGATGCAGCGGCTCGTCCGCCAGGCCCTCGAGGAAGGTGCGATCGGGATGTCCGCCGGCCTTGAGTACGTCCCGGGCCGATGGAGCACGACCGACGAGGTAGCGCGCCTCGCAGAGGAACTCGTCGCCTTCGATGGCGTCTACATCTCGCACGAACGCTCAGAAGGTGCCGATCCGATGTGGTTCTGGCCGAGTCAGGACGATCCAGGCCCACCGACGCTCCAGGATGCAGTCATGGAGACGATCGAGATCGGACGTCACTCCGGTGCACGCGTAGTCGCCTCCCACATCAAGGCGAAGGGCGCACATTTCTGGGGATCGAGCGGCAGCGCGATCCAGCTCATCCAGCGTGCTCGGGACGAGGGCGTCCGCGTGTGGGCAGACCAGTACCCGTACGCGACGAGCGGATCGGATGGAAACACGCGACTGATTCCCGCCTGGGCCACATTGTCACGGGATATCGACGCGCCCCCGGCGGAGCAGCTCCGTATGGTGCTCGCAGACCCAGCCCGCAACGCAATGGTCCGCCAGGACATCCAGCACGAGATCCGACGCCGCGGCGGCGCCGACCGCGTCGTGATCTTCGAATATCCGCGTGAGGAGTGGGTCGGAAGGAACCTTCAGGAGGTCGCGAACGAGCGCGGTGTCGATCCAGTTCAGATGGCCATCGACCTCCAGCTCGAAGGTGACCCGGAGCGCCGGGGAGGCGGCCGACTGCGCGGCTTCTCGATGTCAGAGCTCGACGTCGAGAACTATGCGGCCCAGCCGTGGGTGGCTACGGCATCCGACGGAGGCATCGCCGTCGAGTCGGACGGCTCCGTGCACCCGCGCTACTACGGGACCTTTCCCCGCAAGATTCGGCGGTATGCCATGACCGCCGGGGCACTCTCCGTCGAGGCGGCGATCCGCTCGCAGACGTCTCTGCCTGCACGGATCATGGGACTCCCGGACCGGGGTGAGATCCGCGTGGGGAACTGGGCCGACCTCGTCGTCTTCGACATGGCGACCATCACAGACGAAGCGACGTTCTTCGAGCCGCACCAGCACGCGAGCGGCATCGACCACGTCATCGTGAACGGTGAGTTCGCCGTGAAAGACGGACAAATCCTCTACACCCTCCCGGGGCAAGTCATCGCGTCGCAGCGCGGAGGGCGGCCGGGGAGCTGACCCGCCCGCACACCTGGCCACACCTGTCGATCGCAACCTGGTGCGACCCGTCTAAAGAAGTGCCCGCACGTTTTCGATCGGACGGCCCAACACCGCCCGCTTCCCCTTCACGATGATCGGTCGCTGGAGCAGACCCGGGTGCTCGACGATCGCGGAGATGACGGCTTCGTCGTCGACGGCTTCATCATCGAGCCCCAGGTCGCGATACGCTTTGTCACGCTTCCTCAGGACATCCCGGGGAGACAAGTCGCCTTTGGACAGGACGTCTCGCAGCGTGGCTTCGTCGAGAGAATCGACGAAGTAGTCCACGCGATCGAAATCGACTCCTTCTTCTTCGAGAAGCTTCACGAGCTTCCGGCACGTCGTTCAGGTGGGTTTCTCGTAGACGGTCAGCACAGCAGCACCCGTTGGATCGATGGACGGTGGAGACACGCGTAAGCTAGTTCGGGAACAGGACGACGCGACCCGTAGGAGAGTCCCCGACAGCGACTCGATCTCGAGGGAGGCATCTTGGATCGGGAGCAGACAGCCGACCCGCGATCGGTGCGAGATTGGTCAGCGACTGACCGGCTCAATCAGTCCGGCATCGTCCTCCCCGGGCTTGTTCACCCGAGGGCTGACGACATGGCTTACGAAGGTCCCATCCGGCGGCACACCGACCAGTGCACGAACCACGTCCTCCGGCGCCTCACGATCCAGCCACGTCGCTCGATCAGGCCCGGCGATCACGGCTGGCATTCGATCGTGGATCGAGCGCACATCACCGTTCGCGGCAGTCGTGAGGATCGTGAACGTGTAGAGTGTCGTCCGCCCGGGCCGTTGCCAGCGTTCCCAGAGACCCGCGAACGACACCACACCGCCGGTCGCGGGATGGATCCAGAACGGTGTCTTGGCGCCACCCCCGGGCGGCGTATGCCACTCGTAGAATCCGTCTGCAGGCACCAGGCAGCGCCGACGTGCAAACGCCTCCCGGAACGACGGCTTCCTCGGTGCCGACTCAGCCCGTGCATTGATGAAGCCCCGCCCCGGCTCGTCCATCCAGGTCGGTACGAGCCCCCACGTCAGCAGCCCCATGCGTCGCCCCCTGGTATCTTCGGCCACGACCGGTGCGAGCTGGCCGGGGGCGAGATTGAAGCGCGCATGCCACTCGAAGCCTAGCGAGGGCACACCGAACGCTTCGACCAGCTCCGACGGGGGCGTAGCGAGCGTATAGCGGCCGCACATGGGTCAATCCGATCCGAGCGGAGTCCCCAGAGAGGTCGGAGCGGGCGGCTCGCTCAGATATCGGCTCTCGTCGAAACGTCTGCGACGCATCCGCAGCGACGAGCCCGCGTCCTCCAACTGACGGAAACCCAGCAGGTGGAAAAGCTGGCGGGCGAAGAAGCGCGCGACCCTCTTGTTGACCACGACCTCGTCCTTCGAACCCGCGACTCGGACAACACCTGGGAGCCAGAACGCGACGCGCGAGAGTCCGACCCGGCGCATGACATGGGAAACACCCATCCAGAACGCAGGGAATTCGCGCACAAGGAAGAAGCCGTCCTCCCCCTGCTCCTGATAGAGCGGCATCAGAAGCCGCCCGTGCTCGGAAACGGTGACCTCACCGCGGTTGTCATCAGCGACGATGTCCCCGGCCCGGACACTCTGAAAATTCAGGTATCCCGGCCTCATCTCGAAGCCATCCCCATCCACGACGTCGCGCTTGTAGCGCATCTCCAGCGCTCGAGGCAGATGGCCCGCATCCCTGCGCAGTCGTTCGCGTGCCTCGGCCGCTTCGGGAACGAGTCGCTCGGGCAGGAGCCCTGCAGACATGATCGCGATCCAGAGCGCTGCCTCCGCCCGATCGATCGCTTCCGGCTCGTCGTGCTGACCGGTCTCCACGGTAAGCGCAACGACTCCATTCTCGCTCAGGAGGTTCAAGAGCGTGCCGTCGACCAACTCCTCAAGACCGAAGATCATGGGAATCGGAACCTTCGCAGCGAACGCACGGTGTGGGAGCGAGTCGGTAAACGCAGAGAAAATCCCACCCGGCCCCGACGTCGTGTGAAGGTCGAGCGCGTACACCGGACCTCGCGCATCGCGCAGCACGTTCTCGATTTCTTCGAGTAGCTCCACCTGCTCCACGTCTTCGACCGAGGCTCCCGCCAAACCATCGCCGCGGAGCTGCTCCAGCCGATCCCGCGTCCACGCACGATTCAGGTCACGATCCACGAAGCGTTGTCCCACCTCGAGCGCCGTCATGTTCCCGGCTAACGCGACAAGAGAACCTTCGAGAGCGCCCCGCCGACGCTCGAGAGAGGCCAATACTCGACGCACCGCGTGCACGCCGGCAGGCTCGTTCCCGTGGATCCCGGCGACACACAGAAGGGTCGGCCCTCCGGCCGGGCCTGCAACCTTGCCGATCAGACGCTCCTCCACCGCGGCTCCCAGGCCCGCGTCCATGACTGCCCCGGTCGTCAACTCGTGCGGCTCAGTCGATCGTGCAGGAGATCGTATGCCAACGGCATGAAATCGCGCTCGCTCACGATCCCAACGAGCTTGCCGTCGGACACGACGGGCAGCACGGAGACTCGGTGCTGCCGCATGAGGTCAATCGCATCGAGCGTGGGTGTTTCGGGCGCGACAGAGGTCGGATTTCGCTCCATGATCGTGCTCACCGCCGGCGCACGATCGGTCTCAGGGGCGAAGCCCTCGGACATCAGTCGAAGAACCGATCGGTACGATACAAGGCCAACGAGCTCGTGAGCGTCGTCCTCGACGAGAACATGTCTTATCTGCTTCCGGTCCATCATGAACGCAACCATATCGACGAGTTCTTCCTCGTGCACCGTGAAGAGCTGCGTCGTCATCAACTGCTCGACCTTTTCGTAATTCAGACGCCAGCCTCCTGCCTCTCGGATGTCCACGTCGTCCCACTCGTGAACGGGCTTCCCTTTCTTTTCGCGGGAGATCGTGCCCGACGTAATCGCCGCAAGCCGCTCCGACCGCGTGCCCTGGTCGCCCATTTCGCGCAAAGAGCGCATCATCCAGCGTGACCCCGTCGTACCCGATTCGACCCTCTCGTGAATGATCCCGAGGTAGCGGTCGATGTCGTTCGGATTCACTCCCGCTTCCCTGAGCCCGGAACGCGCGATGGGCAGAGCCTCATCCAGGACCAGTTCGGAGGCGCTCCGTGTGGCCCCATCGGGCCACCGAAACCCCGCCTTGAGTCCATTGCGAGCGGCAGCAAGGAAATTCGACTTGGCCTCCATGAAGTCAATTCTCTCGCGGACGTCTCCGTACTCCGCGGCTGCACCGAGGACATAGCCGACCCAGAACGCCGCGTTGGCGACTTCGTCGAGGATCGTGGGCCCTGAGGGAATGACACGACATTCGATACGCAAATGCGGTTTACCCCCACCCACGCCATAGCACGGGCGATTCCACCGGTACACGGTTCCATTGTGCAGGCAGAACGCCTGCAGAGAGGGCACCTCACCGCGGTCCAGGAGCTCGATGGGGTCCTCTGTGACCTCGCGGGTGAGGAGCACACGGAACCTGGCGATGTCTTCCTGCACGAGGTCCTGCACGCCACGTTCGACCCAGCGCTCACCGAAGCGAACGCGGGGCGAGAGGTCTCGCAGCTGTACGGTCCCCGCACGTGTGTCGATCGACTGCTGGAAGAGTGCGATCCGTGTCTCGTGCCAGAGATGACGTCCGAAAAGAAGTGGTGAGTTTACGGCCGCCGCCATGACCGGCGCCGTCACGACCTGCACCACATTGTAGACGTGTGCGAACTCGTCCGGTTCGACTTGAAGGTGGACCTGGAAACTGGTGTTGCACGACTCGAGCATGACGGAGTCATGTTCGGTATACAACTCGTCTGCCCCCTGAATCCGTAGCTTGTACGGCTCGCCGGCGCGGGCCTTCGAGAAGGCCTCATTCAGGGCGTAATAGCGAGCCCGAGGCGTGATGTTGTCCAGGGTGACATCGGACTTCGACAGGGTCGGCAGGATACCGGTTAGTGCGATCTCCGTGCCGAACCCACGCGCGACATCGCGCGCGTGAGTGACCAGTTCCTCGATGCGCGCCTGCAGATCCGAAAAACAGCGACCCTCCAGTTCACGCGGCTCTACGTTCGCCTCGAGGTTGTACAGTGCAAGCTCAGTGGTGAACGGACCGTCCAGCTTCTCCAGTACCTCGAGCGCCGTCGAAGCGGGCCGCCAGGCCTCGTTGACGAGGAACAGCTCCTGCTCGGCGCCGATCCGACGAATACCCGTCTCGAACAGCCCCTCCGCGAGCATCCGTTCGAGCGCCTGATAATCGCGCAGCAGTGCCTTGGAAAAGGCGCGAACCTGAGCAGGTGTCTGAGCCTGCCCCGATACGTCCTGGCCCACGTTCCTCCTCTGATCTACTCGATGAAGACCGAGATTTCCTCGATCGGCTTCTTCGTGATGTCGGGCACCATGGCGTCATCATCCGGATAGCCCACAACAAGAATCAGGAACGGGCGTTCATTCTCCGGGCGACCAACGAGGTCATTGAGAAACTTCATGGGGGAGGGTGTGTGCGTCAGCGTAACGAGTCCCGCGTGATGCAGGGCGGTAATGAGCATGCCGGTGGCAATGCCCACGGACTCGGTGACATAGTAGTTCTTCGTCTTGGAGCCGTCTTCCTGCCGCCCGTAGCTCTCGGCGAAGACGACAATCAGCCAGGGCGCGCGCTCCAGGAACGGCTTGTGTTCATCCGTGCCCAAATGTTCGAGCGCATCGAGCCACTCCTGAGGTGCCTTGCCGCCCTTGTAAAAGGCGACTTCTTCGACCTCCGCTTCTTTCCGGATCTGCGCCTTGATTTCAGGATCTCCCACAACCACGAAACGCCAGGGCTGACGGTTCGCACCGTTGGGCGCGGTTCCCGCCGCGAGCAGACAGTCCTCGATGACCTCTCTGGGGACCGGACGAGGGGAGAAATCCCGCACAGTTCGACGCCGCCGCATCGTTTCGAGAAACTCTCGAGCGGCACGTTTCATGTCCTCTTCCGGGAGTTCCTGAAACGTCTCCAGAGGAATGAAGTCGGCTCTTGGCATACGTGTGAGGGTCAGCGCTTGAGTCGCGCGTATAGTTCGACGTAGGAGCCGAAGGACCCGGTTCGGCCCAGAACCCGTTCGGCAGGAATGCCGAGAGATTGCGAAATCAGGCGCACATTCACCAGCCCAACGACATCCTCATCGCTCAACGCGATGATGCTCCAGCGGGCAACCGGCGTGCTCCGATAGGCCTCGTACACACGCTCCAGCGCCCCCGCCGATACGTCGTCCGCTGCTGGCACATGGAGCGCCGACGGCCCGACGCGGTAGCGCGTCGCGAGCGTAGCCCAGCTCTGGCCGGCCTCCCTGAGTGCCACAAGTGCCTCGGGGGACACGCCACTTCGTCGCGCCATGAAGAGGACGACTGGAATCTCCTGGGCCGGGATCTCCCACTCGCTCAGGATGGCGACTTCGCTGGACGGGAGATTGAAGAAGCGTGCGACGGCCTCGAAATATTCCGCGCGCGCAGCCGGGGAAGCCTGAGCGGCCAGGGGTGCAACCGAAGCCACGAAGAACGTCATAAGGATGAGCGCGCGCCGCATCAAGCCGGATCCAACCTCCGGAAAGAGAGTCTCGCTCAAAGTATGCAGTCGCCGGTTCGAGGGCACCAGATCGTGCCAACATGGCAGGAACCGTGCGAAGACGACGTGGCACGACTCTTGAAGTATCAAAGGGCACGCCTCGATGTGGAGTATGAATGAACCGATGGGAGGCAGCGATGAGAAACGACGAAGAAAAGCGGCTCGAGGTGGGCATCGGCAGTAAAGAGGCCGGGGAACACTGCGGGGAACACGTGGTCTTCGACCTCTCCGGGACCGTGAAGGCGAATGTGGAAGACATCGCCTTGATCCTCACGGCGCGCCTGCAATCCCCTCCGACGGATTCTGTCTGGGTCCACTCGATGCCGTCACGCACAGCGGAAATCCTCAGGTACCTGCGCCTGCAGCACCTCTTTCGCCTCGTCCCGGACACCGAGGGTGACCTGAACTGATCCCACCTCCAGACTGAAGGGGCCTCCGTTCGCATTCGTGCGGCGGGGGCCCTTTCCGTTTCATCCTGACAACCGGCGGTATCCTAGCGCGCGAACCGCCCCCGAATGTCATCAAACGCGGACAGTTCGGCAGCAAAGGGCCCACGCTTCAGGATCCGCTCAGCGTGAGACCGAGCAGCCTCCACCGGGGAGCCTCCGCTACGCTGCGCTTCCTCGAAGATGCTCCTCAGGCGGCTCCCGATACCGACGACCCTGTCCTCGACCTTCGAGATCGGCTCCAATCCTTGGTAGATGAGCGTGAAGGCCATCGCGCCACCGCCGTTGATCACGTAGTCCGGCGCGTAGAGGATCCCTCGCTCAGCCAGTCGGTCCGCATCGTTCAGCAGCTCCAGCTGGTTGTTCGCGGCGCCGGCTATGATCGCGCACCGAAGCTCCGGGATCGTACGCGCATTCACCGTGGCACCGATGGCACACGGCGCATACACATCGCACTCGGTCGCATAGACATCGACCGGCTCGACGACGACGCCCCCAATCTCCGTCGCGACACGGCGAGCCGCCTCGGGATCTGCATCGGAGACCAGGACGCTTGCACCCGCCTCGGACAGGTAATGCGCGAGTGGACCACCGACGGCACCAACCCCTTGAACCAATACCCGCCGACCCGAGACATCGGTTGAACCGAACCGATGTTCCAGCGCGGCTCGAATGCCGGAGAAGACACCGAGCGCCGTGAACGGGCTCGGATCCATCGGGCCATCCGACCGGCCGTGAACCCCGATGACGTATTCGCTGACCTCGGCGATCGTCTGCATGTCCTCACTCGTCGTGCCGAGATCCGCACCGGTGCCATACCGACCACCCAGCGAGTTGAGAAGCTCACCGAACCGCAGCAGCAACCCCCGCCGCTCTTCCTGGCTCAAAGGACGCGGGATCGCCAGCACAGTCTTCCCGCCGCCAAAGGGGAAGTCCATAGCGGCCCACTTGTACGTCATGCCCTCCGACAGACGAAGCGCATCCCGCAGGCCGTCCTCCGGCCGCTCGTACACCTTCATCCGGCATCCTCCCGTAGCCGGGCCGAGCGTGTCGTCGTGGATCGCGAGGAAGATCCACGTGCCTGTGGGGTGATCCCTGCGCACCAGGATACCGAGGCCATCCCACGGTTCCAGGATGTCGAGAAACGTACGCTCACCCATATCCACCTCTCCCGGCGTGAAACGCGGCTGTTACGAGATCAGTCCGAAACGATCCGGGCGTAACTCGCGGGATCCCACTGGGGTCGTTCCGTCCGGTTGCCAATCTCCATACCGAGATAGAAGACCAGACGCCCAATGCGAGCGGCCTTCTCGGTGTCGATCCGATCGGGCTCGTCATCCCGGCCGTGGTAGTCGTCGTGCGTGCCATTGAAGAAGAACAGCACCGGCACCCCCTTCTTCGCGAAGTTGAAGTGGTCCGAACGGAAGTAGAAGCTCTCTTCCGGCCAGATATCGTCGATGGCGATCATCCGAAGTTCCGGGTGGGCGTTATTCACCATGTTCAGCGTCTCGCCCAGATCCGAGTGCTCCTTACCGATCGCGACAATCGTGTCCGGCCAGTTCCGCCCGACCATGTCGGCATTGAGGTTCGCCACCATCGATTCGATCGGAACCGTCGGGTTCTCGGCGTACCATTCACTGCCCCACAGCCCTTTCTCCTCTCCGCTCACAAGCAGGAAGAGCATGGAACGCCTCGGCGCGGTTGCCAGCGTCGACATCGCTTCCGCGACTTCGATCACGGCGGTCGTGCCCGAAGCGTCGTCATCAGCGCCATTGAAGATCGAGTCACCGGTCGAATCCGGTGCACCCATGCCGATGTGGTCCATATGACCCGAGTACACCACATACTCGTCGCGAAGCTCGGGGTCACTGCCGTCGAGGATCGCAACCACGTTCGGGGCCGTCACGGTTACGTCCCGCGTGCGCTGAACGATGGTCATGCGCAGATCCCCCGTTTCGTGCAGCTCCACGGTGCTACCAGCACGGCCTGAAAGCGCGTCCAGATCGATCCCACGTCCCGTAAGGACTCGGCCGAGAGCGGCAGTCCGGATCTGCAGCATCGGCACGAACGTGTCGGCTGCTTCGCTCTCGGCCGCCCACCCCTTCGACACGGAGGGTGACATGGACCGGCGGGCGGCCGCAGCCCACTGGCCATCGTCCGACGAGTTCGTCACGAGCACCGACGCAGCTCCGGCCTTCCGGATCGCATTCAGGAAGCCGAACGCTTGTCGGTCTCCCCCGGCGGCATCACGCGGCAGCACCACCGCGACGTGGCGCCCATCGACCTGCCGACGCTGTGCGCGGCTAAGGTTGCCGGAACCAGAAATCACGATGAGATCTGCTCCCGAATCACCCTCGGCAATACCAAACAGAGGTAGGACGTCCTGCCCGTACCGAAGCCGCTCCGGCCCCGCCGCCACGGAAGAACGATCCATATCGAGCTCGATCGAACTCAGCGGGTAGCGCTGGATGAAAGAACCGTCCGGCATCCCTCCCCGAAGCCCCATACGACGAAACTCGGACGCCGCCCACTCCGCGGTCATGTCGAGGCCGGAGCTCGGCGTATTCCGTCCACCCATCGAGTCGTGCGCGATCACGCCGATCCTCCACGCAAAGTCCGCCTGGGAGATTGTGCGTGCTGCCTCCTCGAGATCTGCGGAACTCGCGACCTGCGCATGCATGGTCGAACTACCGATGGCGAGCATGGCAACGGCGAGAGCGCCCGTGTGACGACAGCGTTCGGATCGCTTGTTCATACAACATCCTATCGCGTGAAGGCCCCGTACGCGCTCTGTGCGTACGGGGCCCTCAAAGATCGACTGACGGACTGGGCTCGTGAACCATCAACCCGGGAAGAGGCGCATCAGCAGAGTCTCCAACTCATCCTCAGAGCGCGGTCCGCGCAGGACGACCCATCCGGTCTCCGTCTCGACCCGTACCTCGTTGAGGCCTGGGTCCAATACGGGCAACACGTCGAGCTCGATCTCGGGCTCGAGCAGGAAGGCCTGCATCATGTCCTCCCCCTCCAGCCTTTGAGTTGTGACCGTCCCGACAAACTCGAGTCCGTCCCCGATGTTCTCGGTGGCCACGACCTCGAAGCCGGGCACCGACTGCAACGGCTCATCGTCGAAGCGATCGTCATCTTCCGGTACCACCCGTACCCCGCCACGCCCCGCGTTGAACTGGCTGGTGAAGGCGGTCGGCGATTCGGAGCGACGACGTTCCGGACGAGCACTCTCCTCCTCGACTGGATCCGCCGCCGCGACGACGGATGTACTCGCCAGGAAATCGGGAGCGTCGTCGACCGCGATCGTGCTCACCGGCGCCTCGATCGCACGATCCGACATCGCTGCGTCCAAAGCCGTCTCACCTGTGGGTTCGGCTCCGCCCTGCGATCGGCTGGCCCTGATGCTCTCATCCTCTTCGAGCGACGGATCTCCGGCCACCCGCGACACCTCCGAACCACTTGCGACGACTGCGGATGTCGAAGCTTCGGTAGCCAGGACGGCCACTGGTGCTTCCAATTCGGACCGTTCAGCGCCGATCTTATCCAACGCGACCTCAGCTTCGTCGACGGCCGCAACAGCCGTGGCAGGGAGGTCCGTGCGCGACTCGAACGCACTGGATTCGATCGACTGCGCGGGTCCCGCGCTTACGGAACGCTCCACCTCTGCCGCCGCGATCGGCGCTGCAGACGTCCTGTCGGCCGGCGGCTCCATCCGACCGCCTCTCAGAATCCAGCCCACTCCGAGCGCCAGCATGACCGAAGCGGCCCAACTCAGACGGGTGACCCGGACCGTCGTCCGCGACGTCGCCGGGCGCGTCCGCTCAACATAGGCGCGCAACTCTTCGAAGCTCGGCATATCAACGGCCGGTGCCGCCAAACCGAGCATCGCGTGCGCATCCGACCGTAGCCCTCGCTCTGCCTCGAGTCGCTCGGCGCAAGCCGAGCAGGCATCGAGATGATCTCTGATCCGGCGCGCTTCCGTCGCCGGATATTCGTCGAGCGCGCCGTCCAGATAGGCGTGCAGAGCGCCCTCATCGACGTGCGACATCGTCGTTCTCCTGTTCCCGTTCATTGTATGCCTCAGCCAGCCGCTTCCGTGCACGTGCGAGCGTCGTGCCCACAGCACCTACGGCGAGATCCAGCTGTCGTGCGATCTCCGTGTAGCTCTGACCCGCATCCCACAGCAGCAGAGCTTCCCGATCCTTTTCTGAGAGGGAGTTCAGAGCCTGCCGAACCGCCCCCCATCGTTCCCGTTCATCGAGCTCGGCCTCCGGGTTCCCGAGCGAGGAGCCGGTGGCTTCGGCGTCGCTCTTGAGCAGCACGAGGTGCTTCTTCCGTCGAATCGCTGTGCGTGCCTCGTCCTTCGCGAGGTTTGCGGCGACCTGAAATAACCAGGCCCGCGGCTTCTTCGGTTCGTGCTGCAACGCGCGGACGAACGCTTCCTGCGCGAGATCCCTGGCCCTCTCCGCATCCCACACCTTTCGATGCAGGAAGCGGACGAGCTCCGGGAACGTCGTCCGGTACAGGTCATTCCAGTCGATACTGCTCATCTCTCTATCTGATCCTCCGACGTGGGCTCGGGGGTGACCTTCGCCGAGTCCACGTGCAGATCAATGTCCCTTCGCGGGACCGTTTCGATCAATCGTTTTGTCTCACCCGGTAAGACGGATGGGGAGTCCCCCCTTGCACACGATCTCGACTCTGGACTGATTTTTCTCACCTGACGAGATGTCGACCGGAGGATGGACCCTGAACATCGTGGTGCTAGGCGGAGGTCGTGTGGGGAGTGCGATCGTGCGCGACCTGACCGCAGAAGAAGACTTCGACGTGCTCGTCGTCGACATCGACCCGGTTGCGGTCGAGGCGATGACAGACTTCGGAGCAGATGGAGTGGTCGCCGACCTTTCTCAGGTCGAAAACGTCAGTCGAGCCGTTGAGAGCGCGGATCTCGTGGTGGGCGCGGTCCCGGGATTCATGGGATACCGCACGGTCAAGCGGGTGCTCCAGGAGGGCCGTCCGATCGTCGACATCTCCTTCTTCGAGGAGGACTCGGCCGGGCTCGAGGAACTGGCAGCCAGTGCCGGCGTGCCGTGCCTCGTCGACTGCGGCGTCGCACCAGGCCTGAGCAATCTCGTTCTGGGCAACCGTGAGGAGTACTTCGACGAGACCGAACTCTACGTTTGCTTCGCTGGCGGCCTGCCCAAGGAGCGTGTGTGGCCTTGGGAATACAAGGCGCCGTTCTCTCCGGCCGACGTCATCACCGAATATGTTCGCCCGGCGCGCCAGCGCAGGGCCGGTCGTGAGGTCACCAAACCGGCCCTGACCGACGTCGAGCTCATCGACGTACCTGGGGTCGGCAGTCTCGAGGCATTCAACACGGACGGACTCCGCTCACTGCTTCGGAACTGCTCAACGCCGAACATGGTGGAGAAAACGCTGCGTTATCCCGGCCACGCGATCCGGATGAAGATCCTGAGAGAGGCAGGCTTCTTCTCCTCTGACCCGGTACAGGCCGCATCCGGAAGCGTCGTCCCTCGTGACGTGACCGAATCACTCCTCTTTGATGCCTGGCGGTTCGACGACGGGGAGCTGGATCTGACCGTGGTCCGAATCGTCATCGAGGGCACGAAGAACGGGCAGCGTGAGCGCCACACGTTCAACCTGGTCGACCATTACAACCCGGCGACCGAGACGATGTCGATGGCCAGAACGACCGGATATACGTGCACGGCGATGGTGAACCTCGTCGCGCGTGGTGTCTGGACGAAGCCGGGACTGGCGACACCCGAAATCGTGGGCCGCGACACGGGGGCGTACGACGCCGTCATCGCACATTTGCGTGAGCGGGACGTGTACCTCGACATGGAGATCGAAGAGCTGTAGAGGGGTTCAGTCCCTCACTCCATGATGAGACATCCCGGCTCCACCATCCTTCCTGGCGACCGGATTCCCGTCCTCCCCCGCAGGCCTGTCCGTTCTTCACGCATTCGTCGATCGGCGCCACAACGTGTCCGACGATCCTTGCCGTGCACTGACTTCGATCGCGACGAGAACGACCGCCGCCTACCGCCCGCGCAGGACCGGGTACGTTCCGGCCTCAATCTGCTCGTCGAGCAGGGCCCAGTTCGCGAAGCCATCGTCTGAGCGCGGCTCGAGCAACGTGAAGGCAAGACGGCCGAGCGGCTGGTCGACCGCTACCGCTACCGTTCCCGGCGGCAGCTCCACGGTCGTGGCCTGCCAGCTGCCAAATACGACTCGCTCATTGTGCCCCTGGAAGGGGCGAGCTGACACCGTCGTCGAATCCATCACGAAGTGCTCGAGGCGGACCGCACCAGTGGGCGCTGAGCTCGTCTCGAGCCCATGCGCCCGCAGCCGCACAACTGCATCCGCAGCGTCCGGAAGGACGTAGTAGACAGCGGGAACCGTCTCGACGTCTGTCGGGGCGAAGGTCCCGTACTCGTACATCGAGACTGGGTTGGAGACATCCTGCCGACGCAGAATGACTTCGCCAGTTTGCGGGTGCCGCTCTTCCTGCACTTCCCCCATCAGGATCGTCACCTCGGAATCCGACTGCTCGAACGTTGCTCGTGTCGCGAGTTCCGCACCGACCACGCTCGCGTCCGCGGTCTCGACGATGCTCCGGATCCGTCCTGCATGTTCCTGGGCGAATTCGAGGATCTCCTCCACGAACCAAAGCGTCGCCATGACACGGTCTTCGAACGTGTCGTATGCATACGCCTCGGATAGAATTGCCATCCGATTCCGTAGCCCTATGTAGTTGTTGTTGAAGCGAGGGCGATGGTCGAAGGTGTACCACCCCGGACGCCGGGGGCTGGCGTTTCCGTAGTAGTAGTAGTCCCAGCCGTGCTTCTCCTTGATGCGATCCGTGACGGTGGGAAGCCACTCGTCGCGCAAGAAGGCGTTGATCGATTCGGGTGTGTTCGGGTGCAGCGGCGGAGAGTACGTCAGGTGGTATGCGTGGCGTGTGCCGTTCGTCGTGTGCAGATCCACCCCTACGTGCGGGTCGTATGCCGTCATCATCGCGACCAGAGAACGCGCCTCCGGAGAATCGAGTTTCATGTGATCGCGGTTCAGGTCGAGTCCCTGTGCGTTGGGACGCTGGCCCATGCCACCAAGCGGACCGTGCTGGCGTGGCCGATTCCGCAGATCCACGCGCTCGTTTCCATCCGCGTTGTAGATCGGCGCGACGAGAAGCACGAGATCGTCCGTCCACGGTGGGTACTCACCCCGAGCGTACTCACGCAGCAGGATCTGTAAAGCTTCCTTCCCGCAGACCTCACCCGCATGGATGTTTCCCTGCAGATATACCCGCGTCTTTCCAGTTGCGAGTACAGCCTCGGCCGACGCGTCCGGTGCACCGAGAACGAGCAACGGCAGGCGGCGCCCCTCGTTCGTGTAGCCGAAACTCGTGAGGTGGATGGCATCCGATCCTTCCGCGAGGGCTTCCGCGAACGCCATCACGTCTTCGTAACTGCTCGTTTCGACGAAGTCAGTCGCCTCCGCGGTCGTCAGCAGGTCGTCGAACGACGTCTGAGCAGCCAGCGTTGCAACGTCGATCGAGCCGAGCCCGGTGATGAGTGCACAGGCGAACAGCGTGCGAAGACAGGTCATTCGAAGGTCCGGTTCGGGAAGATGCGGGGCAAACGTAGTCGGCTCCTGCCGATCCGTATAGCTTCCTGCGCGCTCTGCCCGAGCATCCCGCTCGAACCCCCGGAATTCTCGATCGAGGCGACACGGTGCCGAAGGCACTCCCAATCTTCTACGACTGTCTCAACTGTCCGTCGTACTGCTGTACCTATCCGCGTATTCCAGTGACGAAGCGGGACCTGCGACGGCTCGCCAGACACTTTGAGATGAGCGAGGACGACGCATCCGCGGCCTTCACCAAGGACGGGTGGACGACTCGAGAGCGAGTGATGCAGCATCAGCCCGACGAGATCTTTGGCAGCGCATGCAGGTTCCTGGATCTGGAAACCCGTCTTTGCTCCGTGCATGCGGTTCGACCATCGGTCTGCCGCGGTCACCCGGACGGCCCGAACTGCGGCTACTATACGTTCCTGATGTCCGAGCGTCGGGACCAGGATGACCCCGACTTCAATGCCCGGGCATACAACGTCCCCGGAGAGTTCCCGAAGCTCGAGGCGGGCGACCGATAACGACCGACGGCCGAGCGTGCTTCATGGCCTCGTCGAGGGTGCTACACACATCCCCACTCTACACCGCCGACGGACAAACCGTCCGGGCGTGATCGATGTTCATCCATCGTTCTCCACCGGCGCCGTTGGACTCGGTGTTTCCGAGTACCCATCGATCAAGAACGGGGACCACCGGCGAGTGTCCGCACGTACCGGGTATACTCGGCGTCGAGGCGGGCAGCTGCTTCCGCCAGAACCGAGAGCCCGTCGAGGGCTCGATCACGTTCGTCCGGCCGCATGCTCATGAGCAGGGCGTCGACCCGCTCAGGGTCGAGAGGTGGAGCGGAGTCACGAACCGACCTGCCCTCCATCGTGAGCAGGACATTCATGACCCGACGGTCGGCCGGATCGCGGGTGCGGGTAATGAATCCTGCGGCCTCGAGTCGCTTCAGGTTCAACGACATGGTCGACGCCGTCACGCCCAGGTACTCCGCGAGTTCCCCGACCATGGCTGGATCAACGTCGTCGAGTTGGCGAAGCAGTCGAAGCTGGTGCCCGGTGACTCGTTCTTGTCCGGAGCCGGCTCGCCACGAACGAAGACGGAGGAGTTCTCCAATACGCGCGAGCGTGTGAACCACGAAATCGACATTCGACATACATACATGATATAATACTTTGATTCGTCAAATCAATATATCTTTCCCGTCACATTGGGCATGGATGGAACATCCTTGGGATTCAAGGCCTCTAGATCGACTTGGGGTCGAGCCCTTGCCCTGACTACCTTGCATACACGCCGACGATCGGCGCTCGCATGTGCCCTCTACGAGATCCCGCAATGTTCGAGTGGATCAACAGTCCCGAAGCCTGGATCGCCCTCCTGACCCTGACGATTCTCGAAATCATTCTCGGGATCGACAACATCATCTTCATTGCCATCCTTTCCGATCGCGTGAAGGAAGAGCAGCGGGCGAGGGCCAGAAAGGTCGGCCTGACCATCGCCATCACGACCCGGATCCTGCTGCTTTTTTCCATTGTTTGGATCATGCGGCTTACGGAGCCTCTCTTCGCGGTGTTCGGGCACGAGGTCTCCGGACGTGACCTGATCCTCATTCTCGGTGGGGTCTTCCTGCTCTTCAAATCGACCAGAGAGATTCACCACAAGCTCGAAGGGGAAGAGCACGAAAAGAGTTCAGGCGGTAGCGTCTCGTTCGCGGCAGTCGTCGTTCAGATCGCGATCCTTGATATCGTCTTCTCACTCGACTCGGTCATCACCGCCGTCGGAATCGCAGAGCACCTCCCAGTCATGGTCATCGCGGTACTCATCGCCGGTTTCTTCATGATCGTCTCGGCCGAGCGGGTCAGTGGGTTCGTAAGCGCACATCCCACGGTCAAGGTTCTCGCCTTGTCGTTCCTCCTGCTGATCGGCATGTCTCTGGTAGCCGACGGCATGGGGCAGCACATCCCGAAGGGATACATCTACTTCGCCATGGGCTTCTCTGTCTTCGTGGAGATGATCAACCTCCGGGTCAGTCCTTCGCGGAAAGAACCGGTTCACCTTCGCGGACCGACCATGGAGGACGCCTCAGGGGGCTGAGGGCGCAGCTGGCCGGACTCGAAACGCCGCCGCTGCGCCACGCCGTCTCCATACGAAGAACGGGCGCCACCCGGTGGGGTGACGCCCGTCTTTTCGCTCCCGTGCCCGACCATACCGGCACAAGAAGAGCTAGAGGCCCTGAACTCCCGCGTCGCCGTCACCAGAGACGTTGAAGAAGAGCCACATGCCGACCGCAGAGTGACCGGCGATGTAACAGACCATTGAATAGGCCCCAGCGGAATCGGCGACGAACGTGATCGTCTCCCGTTCACCGGGCATGGTCGCATCGATCATCGACTGCGGGTTCTCGGTGATCGCACCGGCGAATACTGGCTCCGGCGCGGGCGGCACCGTGAAGTTCACAAGCTCGCTCGAGATCCCGAGGCTGTGAGCCATGTTCGGGTCGCGGTTGTCGAGTTCGATGGTGACCTCGTACCCCTCCGGCACGGTGATCGCGAGCTGCCCGCGGATGGCACCGTTGAAATTCCAGTAGTTGTTATCCGGCGTCTCACCTGCCACGACCGACAGACGGACGGTCTTCGCATCGTGGTCCACCTGATACCACTCGGGAATGGTCATCGGACCGGTAGGCGCAGCCGGACCAGCCGGAGCTGCCGCAACTGCTGGCTCCGTTGCCGGAGCTTCAGGGGCGCCCGAGTCCGCGGGCTCGCCGCCTCCGCACGCGACCAGGAACAGCGCCGCGGCAGGAATCAGCTTGAAAGACTTCATGAGCTTGATGTCCTCTTCTCTGTGTTGGGCCCCGGCAGACGTTCCGCGGCCAAAACGTTCATGTAAGCTATTCAGATCAAGGGCCGCAGGTATCCGGAAACGCCCCTACGACCCGCGTAGGGAATTCCGGAAGGAAGGACGTTTTTTTCGTCCGATCCGACGGCCGGGTCACAGTACCCCACATGATCAGATCAGTGCTCCCTCTCGCGTGGATGTTCGGCACGGATCGCAAGGTGGCATCAGATCAGTGAAACCCGTGGAACGTTCTCCGTGAGCCGAGAACAGGCTCGGGCGGACTCCACCTGCCCGACTCGAAGTCGAGCCATCGCTCGAACAGCGCGTCTGAGTAGCTCGCCCCGAAGGCCGGACCGGCCATGGCGCGCCCTGTCTCGGACAGAACACTCGCATATCCGCCGCGAGCGACCGTGACCAGGCCTAGCAGACCGTCGTACGCGGCCCGGAAATCCGAACCCGTGAAGGTGACACGCTGATCAGCATACTCGATGCCTGGCACGGCCTCCAACATCGACACATCCGCGGGTGGCACGGCATGGAGCTGCGCGGTCACAGGCTCGGAGAGCCGCATCGCTCGAGCATCCTCATAGTTTGCCATGGCCCGAGCCGCGGCCTCGCGCATTTCCGCACGCGCCTCATCGACGGGGCGTGGATTGGCGGAGGAGGCTGACGTCGCAGTCTTCACGGTGACGACCTCAACCCACGGCATCGGCTCGGCTAGATCTGCGGCAAGGCGGTCATCCCCGGACGCGAAGATCACGGGAGTCCCGACGCGCCCCCATGAGTACCCCACGATCTCGGTCTCCGTGACGGCCATGCCGTTCAAGACGAAGTCGATCCCGAGCGTAAAGGTATGCGACGCGAAGCCACCGCTCCCCGTCTTGGCGTGCATTCCTACGACAGCGATCGCGTCGTATATGCCTGGCTCGGTCAGGTCGACGTACGCGTCAAAGATCTCGTCACGACTCACGAGCTCCGCGCGCTCGTCGAGCTCGTCGAGAAGGAGGTCCGGTTCAGGATTCCCGCTCCCGTGTCCGTCGACGACGTGTACCTCGTCCGCGCCACCATCGAAAAGTCCTGCAACCACCGCGTTCACATCGCCGGTCAGGTAGGTCCGACCCACAGCGTACCGCTCCGGGTGGCTGAATCGAAACGTGTTCGGATCGGACTGACCCGTGAGACCTTCCATGTCGTGGTACAAGAGGACGCGTTTGACTCCGTCTGAATCGGCTGCGGGAGCATCGAGCGTTCGTGCCACATCCGCAGGCGTGGGCGCGCCTGTGTCCCCCGGTGCGCACGCTCCAAGAAGCAGACTGAGCAGCAGGCACGGTGCACGCAGCTTCATCGACGATCCTCCCAACCCGTCCAGCCAGGACCTCGAACAGCGCGACCCGGCATTGCGCCGGTGTGTACCCCTCCCGCGACCACGGGCACGCCATTCACGAGTACGTGCTCCACACCGGTCGACAGCTGATGTGGCTCATCGTATGTCGCGTGGTCGATGACCGTCTCAGGATCGAAGACGACGACGTCCGCATAGTACCCTTCGAGCAGGAAGCCGCGGTCGCGGATCTTCAGGCGCGTGGCAACGGCGGAGGACATCTTTCGCACCGCATCTTCAAGTGGCACCACCCCCTCCTCCCGTACGTATTTGCCGAGCACGCGCGTGAACGTGCCGTATGCCCGCGGGTGAGCGAGTCCCGTCGCCGAAGTCGGATCGATACCGCCGGCGTCCGTGCCGAACTTGATCCACGGCTGAGCGATCTGCATCGCGACGTTTTCCTCACTCATGAGAAAGTACATCGTGCTGACGCGCTGCCGCTCGGCCAGCACGATGTCCATCGCCGTCTCGGTCCAGTGCTTGCCCATCGCCTCGGCGACATCGGCAAGCCACCACCCCCGATACTGCTGGTGCTCCGGCAGATTGAGGCCCAGGAGCATCGTTCCCTCCGGGGTCGCCAGAGAACAGAAGGCTTCCCATGGCTCCGTCTGAACTTCCATCTCGGCCCGGATTCGTCGACGCATCTCCGGGTCGGCAAGGTTCTCATAGAGGAGACCATCCGCGGATGCCCACGGTGGGAAGCAGGCGTTCAGGCCCGTCCCACCAGCTGTATACGGGTACATGTTGGCCTGAACGTCGACACCTGCAGCCCGGGCGGAATCGATCTTGGCGACGGCCTCGGCAGCTTTGTGCCAGTTCCGCCGACCACCAGCCTTGAGGTGATAGATCTCGATCGGGACCCCGGCCTGCGTCCCGACTTCGATCGCCTCGTCGATGGCTTCGAGAAAGTTGTCGGCCTCGGACCGCATGTGCGTGATGTACACTCCGCCATAAGGAGCGGCCGCCGCGTTGATCGAGATGAGTTCGTCCGTCGACGCAAAGTTTCCGGGCGGGTACACGAGTGCGGTCGCCACACCGAATGCGCCATCCTCCATGGATTCGCGGACAGCTTGCTGCATGAGCCTGCGCTCGGGGCTGCGCGCCTCACCCATCGCCATCCCCATGCCGAATATCCGGATCGTCGATCCGCCCACGAACGACCCGACGTTGACGGAGGAACCATGGCGTTCCATCGCCTCGATCCACGCTCCGAACGTCTCGAACTGGGTCACACCCACCGCCGCGCCGGCTTCCTCCAGCATCTGAGGACTCGAGGGAGCATTTGTCGTCGAC
This sequence comes from Gemmatimonadota bacterium, assembly GCA_028873595.1. Lineage (GTDB taxonomy): Bacteria > Gemmatimonadota > Gemmatimonadetes > Longimicrobiales > Gaopeijiaceae > UBA2589. Next base: position 75,076 of record JAPPOV010000021.1, read on the forward strand.
TCACCCATGATCTCTGTGGTCACACCCATTGTGACCTTCGAGACGACACGGCCATCCCCATCGCCCAGGAAGTTGAAGCGCGAGTGACTCTGGATATCGATGAAGCCGGGGGACACGACCATCCCGGTAGCATCGATCCGTGTGCGAGCCGGACGTTCGTTCAGTTCCCCGGGTCGGACGATCGCGACGATCCGATCTCCACGGATCCCGACATCACCGGGAAACCACGCGTTCCCCGTCCCGTCGACGATATGTCCACCCTCAATGACGACGTCGTATTCACCGGGAGGAGCCGGTGGGGGCGCTCCCGGTGCAGCAGTGGGAACAGTCGAGGCAGCGGGCGCGCATGCAGCGAGCGCGAGAAGTAGGAAAAGAATCCGGTGCATGAACGGGTAGGTCGTAGGGACGAAGCGTCCCGCGACCAATACCGACCACGACCATACCTCGTCAACGTCGAACCGGGATCAGACTTGATCGAGCGCCCCGAGCCTGGCCCGAATCCGATCGAGGTATGCAGTCAACGTGCGAAGCTCCTCGTCATTCAACGCGGCACTCATCAAATCGTTGACGGTGTCAATCGGTGCATCCAGGCGATCCAGCAGGCTCAGCCCATCCGAAGTGATCATGCACCAGACCCGTCGGCGGTCTTTGGAGCCGCGCTCACGGGTCACCCACCCCTTCTTCTCCATGCGGTCGATGAGCCGTGTCACCCCCGGGGTTCGCTCCACCATTCGCTCGGCCACCGAAAGTGTCGGCAACCCCTCGTCCCCCGCGCCCCGCAGAATGCGCAGCACGTTGTATTGCTGAAGCGTTACGTCGTCAGCATCGAGCAGCCGGGACAAGAACCGTTTTGAGTCGTCCGCCGTCCTGAGCAGCGCGACGTACGCTTCCTGGCCGCGAGAGCGAAACGGCTTGGACTGCTTCAGATCCTGCTGGATTGTGGTGGTACTGGCAGGCACCCGGCACCTCCCTCTCCTCAATCAACGTCTCGAATTTAATTCAAGCTAGAAGAGCATTCGCTGAACGCCAGCGACCGGGATGCCGCATCATGGAGCGCCTCGAGAGCATTCCGTGACAGGGACGCTTCCTGTCCGAGCCTGATTCGAAGCACCTTCGACTCTTACGGGAATCGCTCAAAGCGACGGCGACAGGAGCTGAGGCCACCGGATCGGCCGCTTCACACTCTCCAGAGGCTGTCGAGGCTTCGCTCCCGGACCTGTGGCTCGGTCAGCCCATACAGCGGAGGCACCTCGACGCCGATCTGACCGAGAAGTTCGTACAGCTGCCCCCGATGATGGATCTGGTGCTCGACCATGAGTCGGAGCCACTTCCAGACACGCATCTCGATGCCGCCGACGGTCTCACACCGCAGGTCGAGCTGCTCGGGCTCGAGCGTGCTCAGGATCGCCACGGTTTCAGCGTGCGCCTGATCCATGTAGGCCAGTACCGCCTGCTTTCCCGACGCGAGTTCGGGCCCGTGCCCCGGGTAACGAGATGGCCGAAACTGCACGTTCTCTCCCCACATCCAGCGCTCTGCCGCAGCTACATGGCGGATGAGGTCGCCCGGGGAGAATCGGCCCTCGGCAGGTCGCCACTCCAGATGCTCCTCGGGCACGCACTCGGCCACAGCCCGGGTGCGCCCGCGCACACGCTCAAAGTACTCGAGAAATGGACTGATTTCGCTGAATTCCACGGCCGCCTCAGATGAAGAGTGCTAGAGCTACGGCACCGATCACCACGACCGCGGTCGTCACCTTCATGGCGATCGCCACCGTGCGGGCCAGCAACACCCCCCAACCTACGCGGGCGGAGCGTTCAAGCGACGTCGTTTCCATCCATGTCACGACGCCCGCGCCAAGGAACGTCCCTGCGAATGCTGTGATGACCGAGCCGATGATTGGCACGGGGGCCCCGACGAAGAGTCCCACCATGCCGCCGATGATCGCGCCCCAGAAGGCACGGCTGGATCCGCCGAATACCCTCCCGAACCTCTTCAGCACAACGATCTCTCCTACCTCGGCGACCAGGGCCGCGCCAGCGACGACGAGCCCGAACATCCATGTCAGCTTGCCCACGAGAACGAGGCCCAGGGTCAAGGCTACGATCAGCCACAGCCCCGGAAGCCCGAGCGGGATAAGCGCCAGGCAGCCCAGCATCGCAAGAATTGTTGTAACCGCAATGAGGATGTCCATAAACGAATCCTACGGCGTTTCGCGGTTAGATGTTCTAGCTTGTGCGCCACCCAAACTCGACGGACTCCTCACATGCGACTCACGACCACCCTCCTGCTGGCGCTCATGGTCCTCGTGGCCAGCGGCGTTCCCGCCTCTGCACAGTGCGACGCCTGCGTCTTCCCGGGAGAATCCTGGGAGACGCTTCGCGGCCCCGAGCTCGCCGACGCCGGATGGGACACTGACGTTCTTCGTGGACTCAATACGTTCCTTCGTGATTCGGCCAACTCGACCGGCGTGGTGGTGGCTGATCGCGGTCGCGTCGTCTTCCGATTCGGTGACATCGAAGAGCTCTCGTACCTCGCATCCGTACGAAAAAGCATCCTTGCGATGCTCTATGGGCAGTGGGTCGAGAACGGAACGATCGACCTCGACTGGACCCTCGAGGACATCGGGGTCGATGACGTCGGAGGCCTTCTCCCCATCGAGCGGCAAGCCACAATCGACCATCTCGTGACCGCGCGCTCTGGTGTATACCACCCGGCGTCCAATGGCGGAGACAACCTCGCCGACGCACCTGAACGAGGATCGCAGGAACCCGGCACGTACATGCTGTACAGCAACTGGGACTTCAACGCAGCCGGGGCCGTGTTCGAGCAGCTCACCGGCCGCAACATCTACGACGAAGCGCAGGCGCAGATCGCGACCCCGATCGGGTTCGAGGACTGGGACCGAAGTGCTCAGCAGAAGAGTGGAGACCTCTCGATCTCGCGGAATCCCGCCTACCATTTCTGGATCTCGACGCGGGACATGGCACGGATCGGACACCTGATGCTCAACGAGGGCAACTGGAACGGACGGCAGGTCATCTCCGAGGAGTGGATCCGTCGCATCGTCAGCCCGGTGACACCCCTGCGGGAGATGAATCCGGTTGGCCGGAGGGACGGATACTTCGGGTACGGCTATATGTGGTGGGTCTTCGACGGCCCGACCGCCGTCGGCCCGTTCGCAGGAGCGTACACGGGGCGCGGAGCTGTCGGCCAGTGGATCACAGTGCTCCCTGCGATCGACCTCGTGATCGCGCACAAGACGAACAGTATCTACGGCCGAACTACGTCCTGGGACTCGTGGCATCGACTGATCGAGATGCTCTTCGAAGCGAAGGGCATCCAACCTGAAGCGGGGTGGCCATGGGGATGAGCCGGCGCGGTAGCATCTCGGCGTCGAGAAAGAAGTGTCGTCCACCGCCGGAGGCGCTGGGGTGGAGGGCGGAGGCGACTTCAGCGTCAACGCGATCAGGGGTTCGCTTCGTGAGGCTGCGATGAGGCGAGGCACGCGGGTCCTACTCTTCGAGGGGGGCGAGCCGGGTCGTTCGCGTCGCCCGTGTCTCGTGGCCCTCGTGCTGCTGGTATCGGCTTCGGGATGCTATGCCCCCGACTTCGACGTGGTGATCGTCGGCGGCACGATCTACGACGGCTCCGGTGGCGAGCCGTACGTCGCAGACGTCGGCATCTCGCACGGCATGATCGAGGAGATCGGTGATCTCGCAGCCCGAACCGCCTTCGAGACGGTGGATGCGTCGGGACTCGCGGTCACACCCGGATTCATCGACGCCCACTCGCACGCCGAGATGGACGAATCGTGGGGAAGCCACGGGCAAGAATTTCTTACGCAGGGGATCACAACCGTGGTTCTCGGTCTGGACGGTGGTGGCCCATTCCGAGTCGCGGAACGCCTCGATGCCTGGGATCGGAACGGCCTGGGGGTGAATGCGATGACCTTTGTCGGGCACAACGCAATCCGCAGAGAGGTCATGGGCCTGGATGCGCGAGCCCCGACCGACGAAGAACTCGACCGCATGAAGGCCCTGGTCCGGCAAGGCATGGAAGGCGGAGCATTCGGACTCTCGACCGGGCTCTTCTACACTCCGGGCACCTTCTCGGAGACGGAGGAGGTGATCGAACTCGCCAAAGTGGCGGCCGAGTGGGACAACGCGATTTACGACACACATGATCGCGATCTCGGCGCCACGTTTCAGGGTGTCGGCTACGATGCATCGGTCGCCGAGGGGATCCGGATCGGCGAGGAGTCGGGCCTGCGGGTGATCTTCTCTCATTTCAACCCGCAGGGGGCGAACAATTACGGACGAGCGAACGTCGGCGCCCAGATGATCGAAGATGCGCGGGCACGTGGCGTTGAAGTCTGGGCGGCCCAACACCCGTACACGGCCACACAGTCAAACCTCCGATCGTACGCGCTCCCTCGCTGGGCATCGGGAGGTGGAACAGACGCCGTCCTCGCGCGCTTCGAGCATCCGGACACGGGCTCCATCCTCCGAACCCAGATCATGGAGTCCCTCGCGATGCGTGGAGGCCCCGAGAAGATCATGATCGTGGACGAGGACCCCGACCTGAACGGTAGAACGCTCGCCGAGCGTGCCACCGAGTGGGAGATCTCGGTCCCGGACGCTGTCCAGCGGATCATTGAATCAAACGGCAACGCGTCCGTCATGAACCTCGAACTCTACGACATCGACAATACCCGCTATCTCGCGCGCATGGATTGGATGATGACGTGTACCGACGGTCGAACCCCTTCTGACGGGCAGGCCGTCACACACCCGCGCGTCTACGGCGCATTCCCGCGAAAGCTTCGCCAGTTCGCCATCGAGGGCGACGATATCGCCATTCCATTCGCGATCCGAAGCTTCAGTGGGCTGGCCGCCGACTTCTTCGGACTCGACGATCGCGGTTACGTAGAGGAGGGTCGGATCGCCGACGTTGCCGTGATCGATCTCGAGACATACCGGGATGTTTCGACGATGGAGGATCCACACCACTTCTCCGAAGGCGTCGTGCACGTGCTCATAAACGGCGTGTTCGCGATCCATGACGAAGAACGCACGGGTGTGATGGGGGGCAAGGCGCTGCGTGCTCCCTGGACCCATTCTGAACGCTGACGCCGGGACCCGATCACATCGATACAGGCCTCACCCGAACAGGTCGAATCACCCAATGCTGTAGGTCTGCGAGAAGGATGTGCCGCACACGATGCCGTTCATCGAGAATGACACGGCCCCCGAGCTGCTGCCGGAGCCGGCATACTCCACACTGACCGTGCACGTACCGGACCGGCCATCAACGTCCCAAGAGACCCCACCATTCATGCCACCCGACCACGATGTAGAAGTGTCTTGCGCGTTCGCGTCCGCTGACAGGCTGAACGTGACGCTCGGATTCCCGTTCAAGGTGAACGTCTGGCCCTGACCACCTACACCCATGCAGCCATTGTGGATCTGCGTGACTGTGTAGTCGATGGACGATTCCAGCGTCTCGGTGTCGAACGAGTAGTTGATCGTCGCATCGAGGCTAACGCTGCCCCCTGCAGGACAGTCCGCCGTCGTCTGGACCGTTTGGGTGGATGTTTCGATGACCCGCGCGAGGCCGTCGACCGCCTGCGGTGTCCCAAGCGTGAGCGAATTGAAGAACCCAAGCTGGAAGATCAGTCCGACCAGATCTTGTGCCTCTGATTCGGACAAGCTTCCGGTTACGCCTGTGGGGTCGTCGTCACCGCAGGCCGCCAGTGCGAAGACGCCGAGTAAGGCAAGGAACCGAAGCGGGTTGTTCTTCATGTATCACGCTTCATCCGTGCGAAAAACGTCCTACCCCACACCCCCCGTGTGTGGAGGGCGAACACCGTAGCGAAGGTACGTCGGTGACGGATCGTGTGACACCCGAAACAGCCGCAGGGACGCCTGCATTGTGGGACCCATCAGAATTGCAAAAATGAGTGTACCCCATCCGATGGAGCCACCCAGTCCTGCTGCCACGACAAGGACCGTCACCTCGACTCCGATACGGGAGGCCCGGAGGCTTCTGCCGATCGTACGTGAGAGACCCATGGCGAGGCCGTCCCGAGGGCCAGCCCCGAGAGACGCCCCGATATAGACGGCAGTGCCTACCCCGAGGATCGGGATCGCGACCAGAAACTGGACCACGCCCTGGCCGAAGCCATCGGCGAAGGCGACGTGCGGGCGCATCAGGTCAACCCAAGGCCCGATCAGCAGCATGTTGAGCACCGTAGCGATGCCCGGTCGCACCGAAAACGCCATGCGACTGAACACGATCAGCACGAGGCCCGTTACTTGAGCGATACGACCAAAGCTCAATCCCGCTCGTTCACTGACCACTTCGTGGAATGCCGACCATGGGTCGAGGCCGATGCGCGCTTCGAGCATGAGCGCAATCGCAAGCCCGAAAAGAAAGAGGCCGGCCTGGAGACGCGCGATATCGAGCCAGAAGAGTCGAGAACGAAGGAGTGGGGTCATGTACTCGGACCTGCTGCGCTGTTGAGGTTACCGAGGGCCGCTGGTGCGGGGCGAACTGGTCGGGACCACGAAAAACGCCAAGGTCAAGAAGAGACCTTGGCGTCATTCATGCGCCCGGCAGGATTCGAACCTGCGACCTCGTGCTCCGGAGGCACGCGCTCTATCCAACTGAGCTACGGGCGCTTTGTGCTGCGCGGGACATGCCCGGCCGCAGGGAGATGAAGATCGCGAAACCCTCAGGCGGGTCAAGCGGACGAGGGTTACCTCCGAACTCGGTACGAGAGGCCCGTGCTAAGCCATACCGGGCCAATCTGAGAGGTTGAGCCAAAGACGACAGCGCCTCGTGCTCGTACCGGAATCGAGAGGCGCTCACTGAGCTCGAACAGCGTGCCGAACCCCGCTGTGATCGACGGATCGGTACGCTTGGAGAACCGGAACGCACCGAATCCCGCCTCCCCGAACCACGCACCTTCGTTGAACCAGAATCGGGTCATGAGCGAGCTACGATACACTTCGGCCGTGTACGCCGTAGGGACGCCCTGCTGAATGAATTTGTAGTCGAGGAGGTGCTGGTACCCGAAGTCGAGCGCGAGCTGAAGGCCACGCCCGTACCGACGTCCAAACACGACGGCAACATCGCCGCCATACAGGAAACGCTCTGCGTCGAAGGCTCCCTGGCCGAGCCAGTCGACCGGATTGACCAAGGTGTACCCGACGTTGCCGTTGGCCTCGACATGGACCTGACCTTGCACCTGGCCCGGGGTGGCCATCGCAATCGCCCCAAGGACGGAGATAGTGATGAGGACTTGGCGCACAGAAGGTCCTGCCGAGATCAGAGGTGGCACGCGACGACGCGTCGTACTGCAAGCGTACACCCAACAGCTTAACGGACGGCAGCAACTCCGCACAGAACGGGCGTGACGGCCGGCGCCCGCCGCGGTTGACCGCGACGGGCACCGTCAAGTTGAGCGCGCGGAATAAGCCGAGTTCTGTCCCTCTTTCGAGGGGAGGATCATTCATCTGGGACTGCTGTCACCAACAGCCTCATGCGGCCTACCCGGGACTCGAATGGAGCGGGCAACTCCGTCGTCCCCTATTTGGCCTTGCTACGGGTGGGGTTTACCAAGCGACCCCTGTTACCAGCGGCCCGGTGCGCTCTTACCGCACCATTTCACCCTTGCCTGTGCCGCGAGCGGCCATCGGCGGTGTCTTTTCTGCTGCACTTTCCGTCGTCTCACGACGCCCGGGCGTTACCCGGCACCCTGCCCTGCGGAGCTCGGACTTTCCTCCGACGGACGAATCCGACGGCGATCCTCACTCGCCACGCTCACAAAGAACATGACCCCTCACGCCGCAAATTTGCTACCCTGCCCGACCGGATCCGATGGTGGGGCCGTCCAGGATATCTCGCCCGGCGCGCAGCCACACGGTATTCTCGCGCCATGGCCGAACCGACATACGACCTCGACGCCGTCCGCCGTCAGATCCCGCTGCTTCGGACGCACACACCCATGAACAACTGCTCGCAGGCACCGCAGAGCGACGTCACACGGGCCGCGGCAGACGCGTACCTCTCTTCATGGGCGCAGGACGGGATGGACTGGGACAGCTGGATCGAAAGCACCGAAGAGGCGCGAGCCGAGTTCGCAGCCCTGATCGGCGCACAGCCGAACGACGTGGCCATCGCGACATCCTTGAGCCAGGCGACGTCCAGCGTCGCGAGTGCTCTTTCCTGGCGGGGACGACGCAACCGTATCGTCGCCAGTGGGGCTGAATTCCCCACGGTCGGGCACGTTTGGCTGGCTCAGGAGCGCCACGGGGCCGTCGTCGACTGGGTGCCCGTGCGCTACGGCGCCGTGACGCTGCAAGACTACCAGGAGCGGATCGACGATCAAACGCTGGTCGTATCCGCATGTCGCGGCTACTACCAGACCGGCTTCAAGCAGAATATTCCCGCGATTGCGGAGCTCGCTCATGAGAAGGGCGCCTTTCTCTATGTCGACGCCTACCAGACGATGGGAAGCGAAGTGTTCGACGCGCCGTCGTCCGGAGCGGACTTCGTAGCGTCGGGGAATCTCAAGTTCCTGATGGGTATCCCCGGAATCGCGTTCCTATGGGTCCGGCCCGAGGTCGCCTCCGAGATGGAGCCATCCACGACGGGTTGGTTCGGCCGCGCAGACCCGTATGCATTCGAGGCCAAACGGCTCGATTGGGCAGAGGGGGCCCGCCGCTTCGACCTGGGCACGCCACCGATCATGGAAGCGTACGTTGCTCGCGCCGGCATGGCCTGGCTCCGTGAGCTGGGGCTCGACGCGATCGAGGCCTGGAACGACACCCTCGGGCAACGCTGTGTCGAAGGCGCGGCGGAGCGCGGCCTGACCGTGCTCGGGCCCCACGATCCGGCGATGCGCACTCCGACGACCGCAATCGCGTGCGACAACAGCCACGCCGTCGAAGCCACGCTGCGCGACCAGAGGATCATCGCATCGGCCCGTGGACCAGCGATCCGGCTCGCTCCCCACTTCTACAACACGATCGAGGACGTCGACCGCGCGCTCGACGCGACCGCCCGCGCCATCCGCCACGCATGAGACACACCCCGTGGTGAAGCCGAGGGAGACGTTCGGCTCGAAATTCGCCGTCCTTGCGACCATGGTCGGCCTCGCCGTCGGGCTGGGCAACGTGTGGCGCTTCCCGTACATGGTCGGACAGTTCGGAGGGGCCACGTTCATCCTGCTCTATCTCGGTATCGCAGGGCTGGTCGCTGTTCCAGCACTCATGGGTGAGTGGGCCATCGGCCGTCATACGAGACTTGGATCACTCGGAGCTTTCGAGGCCGTCGGCATGCCGGGCGGGCGGGGGCTCGGATGGATCCTGGTGGCCATCTCCTGGGCAGCGGTCTCGTATTACACGAACGCAATCGGGTGGGTCGCGTTCCACGGGCTGGCGCAGGCCGCAACCAGTATGGGCGCAGCCTTCGACGCCTCCGTGATCCTGCCACCGGAGACCGGCTTCTCCCCTCACTCGACCGCACTTCAGTTCGGCTTCACGGCAGCGATTCTCGCACTCCAGGCTACGGTGATCCTGAAAGGGGTCCGGCAAGGCATCGAACGAATCTCGACGATCGTGACCCCGGTCCTGTTCTTCACACTGCTCATCCTGATCGTTCGCGCCGTCACTCTGGAGGGAGCCGGTGCAGGGATCGCGTGGCTCCTCGACTTCGATCTACAGGCGGTCACCCCGACTGCGGCTGTCGCCGCCCTCGGACAAGTCGTGTTTTCAGTCGGTCTGGGCGGCACATTGATGGTCGTCTACGGGTCGTACCTGTCCAGTGACGTCGACGTCCGCAGTACGGCTGCCTTGACCGTTATCGGTGACACGGGAGCCGGACTCCTCGCGGGGTTGGCCATCTTCCCCGCAGTCTTTGCGCTCGGACTCGAACCAGCCGGCGGCCCGGGGCTTCTCTTCGCAACGCTACCTCAGGTGTTCACCCGAATCCCGCTCGGGTGGCTCTTCGGCTCGCTCTTCTTCGGCGGTCTCTTCGGCGCGGCCCTTCTCTCGGGCATCGCCGCGTACGAGGTCCTCGTCGCGAGTTTCTCCGACGTACTTGGCTGGAGCCGCAAGCGAGCGGTGTGGGTCGTGTACGGTGTGTCTCTGGTTCTGGCGATTCCTCCAATGATCAACCTCGGGATCTTCGTACCATGGGACCTCACCTTTGGGTCAGGCGGTCAGACGTTTGGTGCACTCGTCTCGGTGGTCACCGTCGGATGGGTCATGGACCGCGGAGCTCTCCTGCACCAGTTGGCCGGTGATTCACCATCGCGCTGGGACCAGCTACTGATCCATTGGCTTCGCTGGTTCGTGCCGATCGCCGTGTCCGTCGCCGCAGCCTGGTGGCTCCTCACAGACGTACTGGGTATTGTCGGAGGGACCTGACTCCCGCTCGTTCGACGCCATGCAACGCACGTACCGGCCCGCACACACGTCCGCGCTCCTTAGAGGTCTTTTCGTACTTCTGATCTCCGGAGCTCTACCGGCCTTCCTGGCTGGCCAGGAAGAAGCGGTCATCGTGTATCTCGTGCGGCACTCGGAGCGGGCCGAGGACGGAACGAACGACCCGCCGATCTCGAGTGAGGGCCAGGAGCGCTCCGAGCTCGTCGCGGCACTACTGCAGGACGCTGGCGTCACGCACATCCATACGACGGATTTCAAGCGGACACGCGCAACCGGTGCCCCGACCGCAGCCATGACCGGGCTCGGGATGCAGCTGTACGACCCCCGTGACCTGACCGGCTTCGCCGACGAGCTTCGCAGCATGCCCGGGCGACACCTCGTCCTGGGCCACAGCAACACCACACCCCAGCTCGTCGAAGCGCTCGGAGGAGATCCAGGCACGCCGATCCAGGAGATGGAGTACGATCGCTTCTACATCGTCACGCTGACCGACGCGGGCGCGTCGACGGTGCTTCTTCGGTTCGGATCACCGTACGAGCGGTAGTCCGATGAGCTACGACGCAGTAGTCATCGGAGCGGGGCCCAATGGACTCGCAGCCGCCATCGAGCTACAGCAAAGCGGCTGTGCCACGCTGCTCGTCGAAGCAACACACAGCGTCGGCGGTGCAGCACGGACAGAAGAGGTCACTCTTCCGGGCTTCCTTCATGATGTGGGTTCCGCCGTCCACCCACTCGGGATCGGCTCGCCCTTCTTCTCCTCCCTGCCGCTCGAATCGTTCGGGCTGGAATGGGTCCACCCCGAGGTCCCCCTCGCGCATCCATTCGACGAGGCAACAGCAGCTCTCCTGGAACGGGATCTGGACCGGACGGCAAACCGTCTTGGTGAAGATGGCTCCATGTGGAGACAGCGCTTCGGACGGTTCGTAGAGCATTGGCCGAGCTTCATCGAACATGTGCTGCGGTCTCCGCTCACCATACCCTCGGCGCCCCTTCTCATGGCCCGCTTCGCTCCGTTCGCGCTCCGGTCGACACCCGGCCTCGCGAGGGCATTCCGCGGTGAGGCGGCTCGGGCGCTCCTGGCAGGCAACGCAGCCCACGCGGGCACGCCGATCACCCACGCGGTTACAGGAGCCATCGGTGCTACCCTGATCGTAGCTGCTCATGCGGTCGGGTGGCCGTTCCCACGCGGAGGAGCAGGCCGACTCACTCAGGCGCTCGCTCAGTACTTCGAATCACTGGGTGGCACGATCGAGACAAATCGGCCCGTCCGAACGCTCGCGGAGCTTCCTCGAAGCAGAGTGACCCTTCTGGCCATCACTCACGGTCAGGTGGCCGCCCTGCAGGCGTCGGGCTTACCCGAGTCCTACAGAAACCGTCTCGCCCGGTGGCGCTACGGGCCAGGCGCATTCAAGGTCGACTGGGCTCTCGACGCCCCCATCCCCTGGACCGATCCGTCCGTGACCCGGGCAGGGACCGTCCATATCGGGGGGGGCCTGGAGGAGATCACCGAGTCGGAAGCCGCTCCGCTCGCTGGGCGCGTCAGCGACCGGCCGTTCGTGCTCCTCTCACAGCCTTCTCTCTTCGACTCGTCACGCGCACCTGATGGAAGGCACACGGCGTGGGGGTACTGTCACGTGCCGAACGGATGGGACGGCGATGCGACCTCCGTAATCGAGGCGCAGATCGAACGCTTTGCACCCGGATTCAGAGACCGCATTCTCGCTCGGGCCTCATGGAGCACCGAGCGTCTCGAACAATGGGATGAGAACCTGGTCGGCGGCGATGTGAACGGGGGCCTACTGACCCTGAACCAGACAATTGGCCCTTCACGTCTTGGCCTTCCGGGATACCGGACGCCTAGACGCGACCTCTACCTCTGCTCGGCCTCAACACCTCCGGGTGGTGGTGTACACGGGATGGCCGGATTCCACGCCGCACGTGCGGCACTGAAACACTCGTTCGGGATCAAGAGCGCCTGACTGCGACGAGCCCGTACCTCAGCCCAGGTGCGACGACATGCCGCGAGATCGGATCTGTACCCCACCCTCTTTCGGAATCAACAGACACTCGGCTTCACCGTACGCGTCGATGAGCGCGAGTCCGTCTTCCGACGAAAGCACGAGGAGCGCTGTAGACAGGGCATCAGCCTCGACTGCGGTGGGTGCGAGGACCGTCGACGAGCTCAGCTGTTCCGGAGAACGACCCGTCCTCGGATCGATGATGTCGTGATGGCGGCGATCCGGCGTGAAGTGCCGGAGGTAGTCCCCTGAAGTCGCCACGCCAGCACCATCGAGTTGCAGACGGCCGACAAGTTCGTCGCTGGCCCGGGAGTCCTGAATCCCGATCGTCCACGGATCGCTCACCACACCTGAGCCCCCGGACGTCATGTCTCCACCAGCGTCAACCAGAACCCGCTCCGCGCCGTCATCGGTCATCCGCGCGACGGCACGATCGACGATGAACCCCTTGGCGATCCCGTCCAGGGAGATCTTCATGCGTTCGTCGGCCAGACGGATCACATCGCCGTCGATCGTGACTCCCTGGTAATTCACATAGTCGAGGACGCGTCGAACGTCGCAATCGGAAGGTGGCAAGGCATGCCGCTCGAACGACGCGCGGTAGAGTTCTACGAGCGGTCCGACAGTCACGTCGAAGGCTCCGCCCGATCGCCTACTCATGTCATGAGCGAGCGTCAGCACATCGACCAGTTCCCCGGGCGCTCCCACCAGCTGACCGGCCTCGTTCAGCAGGCCCACGGCCGAATCGGCGCGGTAGCGGGAGAAGATCGCCTCCAGTCGCTCCATCTCAGCGAACGCTCGATCGACCATCGCCGTCGCTTCATCTCCGTCCGGATGCACGACTGTAAGCGTGACAAGCGTCCCCATCTGAGTCCGAGTCTCGCGTACACGACGTAGCCCGGCCCGTCGCAGTAGCTCGATACCGAGCCCTGTTCCGAACGCGGCGCCCCCCCCCCCCCCCCCCGGGGGGGGGGGTGGGGGGGGCCGGGGGGGGGGGCGCGGCCCAGCCACCGGGGGGAGCCGGCAGGGGGATGAGGCGGGGCCGGGCGTCCTCGAGATCGTGCCCGCAGACGCCTCGCTGCTCGATTAGCTGGACCTCGCAGACGTTGCAACGAACGCACTCATGGACGTCGATGACCTCCTTGCGAATCGCACCCGTGGGGCATTTCTGCTCGCACACGGAGCACAAGGAGCAGTGCTCGACACGGGGAATTCGCCGAAATGACACGAGGGAAAGGATCCCTAACGCCGCCCCAAGCGGACAGGCATACCGGCAGTAGAAGCGCGGAATCACGACAGATGCCCCGAGAAACCCTCCAGCGATCAACCAGAGCGGGAGGGAGGGGCTGAGAAAGAAGACCGTCCCGAACGGCTCGAAGTACTGGTAGAGGCTGACCTGACTGCCGAGGAGCGCCGGCAACAGAATCACCGCGAGGATGCCGTATTTGACCCATACACCGCGTCGATGGGTATGCGCGGGCAATGGCCGCTTCCACGATTTCGGCACGACACGATCGATCACGTCCTGCAGCGCACCGAAAGGGCAGAGGAATCCACAGAACACACGCCCCCAGACGAGCGTCGTCACCAGGGCGAAGGTGACGATCAGAAGCAGAGGAAGGTCACGCAGGTAGACGCCCGTTCCGGCCCAGATCGCGCTGGTGATGTGGGAAACCGATAGAAAGCCTCCATCGATCCAGCCGAGTACGACCAGCGTCACGGTCACAGAAGCCCACCGCAGAGGAGTCAGCTTCGTGAAGAACGCAAGTGACGCGAGCGCGATGATGAAGGTCATGACGGCCAGGCGACCCCAGGAGGCACCCGACAGTGTCCGGTCCAGGAGGGACTCGTCTTCGGTGAGCACGAAGTCGACCGCGGAGGAGGGCTCCTGCTCGAACACCGCGTCGGCCCCTTCGTGGCTGTCGCTCTCTGCCTCCGGCGTTTCACGAGCCGTGGGCTCGTCCTCTGGCTCTGCTGGTGAGTCTGACGGAGGCCTCTCGACGGCTGCCGCGTCTACGTTCGCCTCCACCGCCTCAGCGGCTACCTCGGCAACTCGAGCCTCCTCGGCGGCGCGTGCCGCCGCCGCTTCGGCCTCGGCCTCGGCCGCAGCCCGTCGGGCTTCCAGACTGAGGTACTCCACGGTGTGCACTCCGAATTCACCGAGATCGTACACGAAACGAAACGGGCGAGACGGGTCCACCGATCCGTCCACGAGCATGATCCCGACCATGGTGGCCTCTCCGGAGACGATACCGCCCGAAGGGAGTCCCATCGAAACGACGTTGCGCGAATCGATACCTGTCGTGTCGCCGTCCTGCTCGATACTCCAGCCCTGTTGCCGAAACAGCCTCAATCTCGAGCCATCGATCGTATACAACATGAGGTTGTCCGCACCCCCACGCCGCTCAGCGGAGCGCTGTGCTCGTTCGTACAACTGAGACCCGAGGAAGTAGGCCCCGAGTCGGTCATTCTCGATGAAGGCCAGCCCGATCCCCGCCGAGCCTTCACCCGGCTCGGTAACCTCGAATCGCTGGACAATCCCCGATTGGCGAAGGTCGAACCACGACATGCCGATCGGGTCGACCACATCAGTGGTCGCCGCTGCGGGACCGTCGATGAGGGAGTAGGCATTCGCGACCCGACGGGCAGCGTCACGTACTCCTCGCGAAAGCGCCCGTACGCTTATGGATACGCGCGAGATGCCCTCGATGTCGTTCCATAGCTGGAAGGGGTCACCGATATGCTTTCCAGCGAACTGCTCCTGAAATCCCGGCGTGCGCAGGAAGTCGCCCATACTGCGCATGTACGACTCGTTGTAGTCGGTGACGCGCATTCCCGTCAGCGTCCCATCGGGTCGCATCCCGACGAGCGCTTCGATGGGCCCGCTATACCCGTACTGCTCCGGAGGCAGGTCAGAGGTCAGGAAGACGTAACCGAGCAACTCCTCCGAGCCGCCGGACGCGGGAGTGAACGCGGACACCACGGGCGGATCTCCAGCGACGTCCGCAAAGCGGCCGGCCTCCGGCATGACCTCCCGGAGCAACGATTCGGGGATCCGTTCGATGCGCTGGCCGAGGAGAGGATTCGCCACGAACACGGCAGAAAGAACGGCCAGAGCGGCCGCACGGCGTGTCAGCGCGTGGAGGCACATCGCGCGAGCATACGCCCAGCCTACCGGCTCAGCAAACGAACCAGGCACCGCCGCCTCGGTCTCAAATCCCGTCGGGCACCTGTGAGGCCCGGCCGATCGGCCGGGCCTCCTGCAGGGATGGGAACCCACCGAGGGCGTCTAGTTGCCGTAGCTCCGCCTCGGCGTCCGGCACTGGGGCCACTGCCCGATCGCCGGGAAGTTCTGTGTCCTTCGCGAGACCCGCATAGGTCCTCCCGTTGGCGACGCTGGCAGCACGACCAGATCGCGAGACACGCGTTCCGGATCCTCGGACGCCATATAGGCGACCATCGCCGCCAGTGTGGCGTTATTCCTCAGGTCGTCGAAGACGATCTTGTCGAACGTGTCGATCCCGGTGTGCCAGGTGTATTGGCGGTAATCCGGGTAATTCGACTGGAAGCGGAACGACGGCGCCGGCACACACAGGAAGGACATGTGGTCGCTGCCGCCCGATTCGGGAAGCCCGGGAATATCAAGCTCGATATGCTGCGTGATCTCGGGCGGAATCGCTGAGAACCATCGCGCGAAGTGGGATCCCGCATCCTGGAAGCCCATCATGCGGATGTAGTCGATCCGCCATGTCCCGTTGTCCTGATTGAACGCGGACTGAAGACCATCCATGACCTCAGGGTGGTCCGCCTGGAAGTTATTGGAGCCGATGAGCCCTCGTTCCTCGGCGTCCCAGTGCCCGATGATGATCGTGCGACGAGGGGACGGGTACGCCGTCTTAAGGAGCCGGGCTGCTTCGAGCATCATGATGGTGCCCGTGCCATTGTCCGTAGCTCCCGACGCACCGTCCCAGGAATCCAGGTGGGCGCCCAGGAGAACGTACTCATCCGGGAGTTCGGTCCCGGGCATGGTGGCGACGACATTGAACGCGGGAACCGTCCCCGTGAACTCCGCTTCCGCGTTGATCCGCACGCGCGGCGCCTGATCGTTCAGCGCCAGTCGCGCCACCAGTCCGTAGTCTTCACAACTCAACTGAATGGTGGCGATCTCTTCCGTGCTCGCGTCGAAAATCTTGTCGGCCCCCCAACCATCCGACCACAGCGCACGGAAGATTGCAGCCGCACCGGCATCTTCAAGGCGTTGCGCGACTGCAGCTTCCGCACCACGCGCGTTACCCCGCTGCATACCCGCAGCAATCAGAAGCGAGCTCGTCCAGGACCGCTCAGCGTCCTCACGCGCCTGCTGCATACGCTCGTACGACGCCGGAGTGGCGAACTCCTCCCACGACTCGGGAGCACGACAGGTCGGCTCCGGAAACGAGATCGCTACGGCCTTCCCCTCGACCTGTGGCAACCAGGCGTCGAAGTCTGCCTCACTACCGAGTTGCGGCAGTGCGATCACTTCGGTCTCGACCACACCGTCGCTACCGGGGCTCCACGCCATCATCGTGGCGTTCAGCGTTCGCACACGCGGCTCAATGAGATCGACGTGCGTGATGCCTCGCTCCCAGCCACGCCACGTGCCGTATTCATGACGCTCGACGTCGACGCCCCAGGATTCGTAGATCGACTCGATCCACTCGGCAGCCCGCACGTACCCCGACGACCCGGTCAGGCGTGGCCCGATGGAGTCCATGAGCACCTGAGCATATTCGTACGCTCGTGAGCCATCCTCCATCCCTTCCTGCCACATTTGACGAATAACAGGGTCATCCGTCGGAAAGGTCTGAGCCTGAAGAGCCGGAGCACCGACGAAGCCAGCGGCGACGAGGGCAAACCACAACTTCTTCATAAGTCGTCCTTCCTGTGCGTTGTAGAGAATCAGGCCGAACCACCAGGACGAGCTCGCTGTTCAGCCGTGACGTCGAACGCAGAAAGCTACCCGATCCCTGAACCTCTCGCCTCCGCCGGCCACCCTCGCATGGCAGCGTGTGTCCGTGGCGTCCGGTCAGAGCATCCCGACATCGGACTCGGCCAGCGCCTTCGTCACCTCGGGCAGGAACCATGTACCCGCCAGTTCCGAGAGCAGCTTCATCGCGTCTTCTCTGCGCATGCCCGATCGATACGCACGATTCTCCAGAATGGCGACCCACGCCTCGGAAATCCCGACGATCTGTCCACCGAGCGAGATCTCGTCACCCTGCTTCGCCAGTCGAAGTCCGTCACCAATATGATCGGCTCGTCAGAGACGAGATGATCCAGGACTTCAGGCGCCCGGTCGAACGTACGCACATCGTAGCCGGCTACCTCGAGAACCGATCGATTGAGAGCGACCGACGACTCCTCGTCATCGACGATGAGGACGAGTCCCCCGGGCTCCGGCAACTCGAACGCGTAGTCGGAGGCCTCGACGAAACCGTCGAGCGGTGATGTGTATGCGTCGATCTCGCGCATGGGGGTCGAGACGTCCGTGAACGAACTCGGACGCTCTCGTGTCCTCTTGTAGGAATCGCAGCTTTCAGGTTAGAAGTGGTTTACCACGCATTAGGGTGTCAAGAAAGTCACGACGGAGAAATCAGATGAAGAAGTCCACGCTCGCTGGATTAGCCGTGATCGTCGCATCTCTGGATCCAGCTTCGGTGTCGGCGCAAAGCAGTGAAATGAAGGACATGAACACCTTCGAGCGCCCAATCGCGATGGCGGACAATGTGTGGATCGAGGAACTCACGATGCCCGAGGTACGCGACCTTCTGGCTGACGGCTGGCGCACTGCACTGATTCTGACCGGGGGCATCGAGGAGAACGGTCCCTACCTGACGACCGGCAAGCACAACCACGTCCTGCGCGTGATGGGTGAATCCATCGCTCGTGAATTCGGCCAGACACTGGTCGCCCCCATCGTCACCATCGAACCGGGGACACCGGAGCGCGCGAGCAGCCCCGGAGGCATCCGCTATTCCCAGGAGACGTACCGCGCCGTCCTCCGCGACTACGCGGTCAGCCTGAAGGCCCAGGGCTTCGACCAGATCTTCATGATGGGTGACAGTGGTGGAAACCTTCGGGGTATGCAGGAGGTCGCCGATGCACTACGAACCGAGTGGGCCGGCGAGGGTGTCGTCATCGCACACATCCCCGAGTACTACAACTACCAGGACGTGCTGGCGTATCAGAGGGACGAGCTCGGCATCGACGAAGACCCGCGCCTCGAAGGACTGCACGACGACTATTACATCACGACGATCATCATGAATGATGATCCGGAGTTCGTGCGCCTCGCCCAACGCATCGACGCGGGCATGGCTTCGATCAACGGCATCAGCATTCTGCCCATCGACGAAGCACTCGAGCACGGAAAGAAGCTGATCGAGTTCCGCACCGAAGCCACGATCGCGGCGATGAGGGCGGCGATCGATGAACAGAGCTCGCGCTAGAACGCGAAGAGCTTCGTCATCTTCGCCGTAAGGCGGCGGTCGAGGATCTCACCACCGTCCGTGCTCCTTCGCTCTGAGAAGACGAGGAAAAAGTCGCTCAGGGGAGCATGGATCACGTTGAGCCGCACGTTCGTGATCATCTCACGAGTGGCGTCGTTGTACTGCACCCAGGCCCCCGTGAGTACCCGGGTCGAGACCGCGTAATCGATCCGTCCGCTGAAGACGTCTACCGTGAACGGGTCCCCAGCGAACTCGATCACGTTGTGGTCCGCACCGAGATCGAAGCCGAGGTGCGCGTTGACCCTCCACACCAGACTGCCGCCGATCGAACGCCGCTCTCCCTGGAAATACCCACCTCCACTCAGACGAAGCCGTCCGGATAGTGGGCGCGATGCGTTCGACACGTAGCTCGCTGACGCCTCGCGAAAGTCGTAGGTGCCTGCGGGCACGATTCCACCGGTCAGTGAGAAGTCCCGGTCGAGCTGCTCATGGCGGTCCGTGCCGGTCACCGTGAGCACACTACCGTCGAGAAACGACACGCCGACTCCACCAACCAGGTTGCGCGTCTCCAGCACACCCTCGAGATCACGGTACTGCTCGATCTCCACGTACGGGTTCATCTCGTTGATCCCGCGGACCGGAGGACGAGGGTGAACACCCACAGTGGCGTAGTATTGCCGAGTAGCCCTCCGTCGAACGAAGCCGACGGCCGGATTGAAGGCGTCACCGATACTGCGGTAGAGGATCGAGGCATCCCAGAGCGCATCGCGCCATGCCACGGAGGCTCGGGCTGCCCGGTTGTTGCCGCTTTGCCCGGGTCCGTGCGTCTCCGCGAGATAGCTATGCACCATCATGTTGCCAAGCAATCGTGCGTTCACATCAATACCCCAGGCACGATTGTAGTCGGCCTGACCGGAGACATCGGGTATGCCGGGCCCAAGCTCGCGATTCGTGACCTGGCGGCTCGTGAAGATCCCTCCGACATCCACCGATCCGAGGATCGTCCGCCGGATGCGAGCGACTGTGAAGTTCTCCGAATCGAGTGCATCGGTGTTGGCCGTCTGCATGCTCAGCGTGCCGATCTCGAAGCCCCCGACACGTCCCGTAAGTCGGCCACCCGCGATGATCGGGACCGGCTGCCCGCCCTGTAGTCCAATCCGCCTGGAGTGAAACAGCGTGAAGTCGCGCGGCCCCGCACCGAGTCGGTAATTCCGCTCGGAGAGATCGCCGAACGCGTAGGTCCCCGAGTTTTCGATGAAGAACTCGCGCTTTTCCGGAAAGAAGAGTGGAAAGCGCGTCAGATTGACCTGCTCCTGATCCGCTTCAACCTGGGAGAAGTCCGTCCGCCAGGTGAAGTCCGCAGTCAGGCGAGGCGTGAGTCCCCATTTCACATCGAGCCCGCCATCACCTGCCCGCCCTGGCTCGTCAGCACCCGGAAGGCTGCCGCTGACAACTTCCCCGAGCATGAACGGCTTGAGGGTGATGTTGCGACTGCCCCGTAGCGGCGGCAGACCCACGAGTGTCCCGGCCTCGGCCATGCGGTGCACGCGAGTCCGCCGCGCGACGGGGGCCCACATCGAGTCCTCCGCCTTGCGCCGTACACGCCGTACGAAATTCACCCCCCACTCCTGCACGGGGCGGGAGGGATCGAAACGCAGGGTGGAAAACGGAATCGCGAGTTCGGCGCTCCAGCCCTCGTCGAGACGTTGTGTCTCGACCCGCATGATCCCCTCCCACTCGACATTGCTCGTGCGGGAATTGTCATACGCCTGACCGTCCCGTATCGCTCCGTTCGGGTTGATCATCAGGTAGTACGCGTTACGCCGATCCAGGAAGGTGTCGAGCGACATGCCGATGATGTCCTCGTTCGGACTATAGAAGTCCTGAGCCATCTGCTGCGCGATGATTCGATCCGGCTCCGAGTCCCACATCATTGCCCCGATGTAGAGCGTTTGGTCGTCGAACAAGACGCGGACTTCCGTGCGCTCCGTCGCGGGGGAACCGGTGTGCGGTGTCGCCTGAACGAAGTCGGTCGCAGGCTCGGCATTCCCCCATGCAGCTTCGTCGAGGCGTCCGTCGATTGTGATCGAAGTCGAGGCGCGGACCGCCCGCAGCGTCGGGCGAGGGACGGCCTCGGGATCGATGGGCGGCGATGCGGCGGCCTCTGCCGAGCGACCTGTGCCGGTGCGTTCGACGCTCTGCGCGGACAGAGGTGAACCGAGGATCACCAGAGCGGTAACGCTGGCGAAAAGCCGCCGTACGTGCATCGAGTTCATGGGCCGCCGTGGGTCCGGCACCGGCATCCGTTCGTGAAGAGACGGCCGCCAACAACACGGGCGTGACGACCGGGAGAACGGCCGCATTCTAGGTGAAACTCCACGTCGGCAAAATCAGCTCGGCTTTCCTGTCTGTCTGAGTCGATATCGGACCAGGCCCTGCGGGCCGGTGACCCAGTCGTGCTGGGTAAAGTAGAGCCCCTCAGTCCATGCCCTTCAGCACGGAAGGGCGCCACACGCCGGTCACGGTTCTGATCCGTTCTCTGCTCGGGCTTGTCGGGGCTCGCGGCCGGGCCTTCAGCTCATGTCGCCGACACCACCAATACCGTAGACCCGACGGTTTCCCGTGCCTCGAGCGCGCGATGCGCCTCGGCGACTTCGCTCAGCGGGTACCGCGTCCCGACGTGCGGACGAACCTTCCCCGCGCGCACCATCTCGAACAGCGCATGGATGCCTTCCCGGCTCTCCTCAGGCGTCGCGTAATAATCGGCGAGTCTCGGGCGAGTCAGGAAAAGCGATCGGTGTTTCGCCAGTGTGAGCGGAGGGATCGGCTCTACCGGGCCGGACGCATTCCCGAACGTCACGAGCATGCCGCGTCGAGACAGAGACTGCAGTGACGCCTCGAAGGTGCTCGCGCCCACCGAGTCGTACGCGACCCGGCACCCCTCCCCGTCGGTGATCTCCGCAACTCGCTCGGCGATATTCTCCTCGCGATACAGGATCACGTGATCACACCCGTTCCGCTTCGCGAGCTCTCCCTTCTCCGGGGTCCCCACCGTGCCGATCACGTTCGCACCAAGCGCATGAAGCCACTGGCATGCGATCAACCCGACACCCCCGGCGGCCGCAGTCAGAAGCACGTTATCCCCCGGCTGCACCGCGTAGGTGCGACGCACGAGGTATTCGACGGTGCACCCCTTCACCATCATGGCGGCAGCCGTCTCTTCACTGATCTCGTCGGGCAGCTGAACGACACGACTCCGAGCCATCACTCGGACCTCGCAGTATGATCCGATCGGGCCATTGCTCGTGTACGCAACCCGCACGCCAACCGAAAGATCGTCGACGCCGGGGCCAACAGCCTCGACAACACCTGCGCCTTCCACACCTGGCGTGAACGGAAGTGTCTGCGGGTAGAGCCCCGTACGGTGATATACGTCGATGAAGTTCAACCCGATCGCAGTGTGTCGGACGCGAACCTCGCCAGGACCCGGTTCACCCGGGTCCTGCACAACCCACTCGAGGACTTCGGGTCCACCCAACTGCGATACGACGATCGCTCCACTCATCGGCATCTCCAGAGAACGAATCATGATCGAGCGCCGGCAATCTACCGGTGCGCCCCCCTCCCCGCCTCCCGGCCCAGTTTCTACCTTCCGTCTGCGAACACGCCCTCGTTCATAGGTGTCAGTTTTTGTCAGCGAACCCCCCATGGACGAGTCAGTTCATGCGGCATCCGGCTCACCGATGCGCCCTCTCCTCAACCACTTCATCCTGTCCTTCGTGACGATGCTGCTCCTCGGCACAACACCCGCCCTCGAGGCTCAAGTCCATTGGGACCCGGTGCCCGAGGGGTATCCACGTACCGCGGCGGAGTTGAACGGATTTACCGCCCACACCCGCCATCTCGAGATGTGGGACTATCTCGAGGAGTTACGGGGCGTTTCATCGGACATGCGACTCGGGACCTACGGTGAGACCCGCGAGGGCCGGAAGCTCCCGTACGCGATCTTCTCACGACCTCTGATCGCCGAGCCGTGGGAAGCCATGGCCCTCGACCGCCCCGTGATCCTGTTCGCAGCCAACGTGCACGGAGGCGAACGCACCTTCCGAGAAGGCCTGCTGGTGTTGATGCGCGACCTGGCCACGCGAGGCACCGCGGCCAATGCACTGCTGGACGAGGCAGTCATCCTCGTCGCACCGCAGATCAACCCGGACGGATTCGAAGCCTCCGAGCGTGGCCAGCGCGGCAATTCGTGGGGAATCGACCTGAACCGGGACTACGTCAAGCTCGAGCACCCGAGCATCCAGTCGTACGTGCAGAATCTGATCGTCGAATGGCGTCCTCACCTTTTCATCGACGGCCACAATGGCGGCGCACGTCCGTACAACCTCAACTACCAATGCACGAGTCACTACGACTCGGCAATCGAGCTGACGCTCCTCTGCGATGACGAGATCTTTCCGGCGATCGACGCCAAGCTCGAAGGCGAAAACATGCTCGCGTGGTATTACGCACGCGGCAACGAGGAGCAGTGGAACACCGGAGGATCCCAGGTTCGCATCGGGAGGAACTACGGCGGGATCGTGAACTCTGTCGCGATCCTCTTCGAGGCGCCGAGCCAGGAACTCGAGGTGGGCGCTCGGGCCGGTTATCTGGGCTACCTCTCCGTAGCCGAATGGGTGGTCGCCAACGCGGACCGGCTCGTCAGCACGGTGGAAAGTGCCCGTGCGGAGACGATCACGATGGGTGCAGCCCCTACTGGTCAGATCGCTGTAGAAATGGAGTACGCGGCCGAGGACGATCCAGTCGATTACTTGCTCGTCCGCGGCGGGGGGTTCAATGACCCACGAGATATGCCGGTCGACACGATCGAGGTTACGGGCGCGCAGCTCATGAAGAAGCCCGTCGCAGTAACCCTCCGCGATCGACCCTGGGCGTACGTTCTGCCACGTGACGCCGAAGCCGCGGTCGAACTCCTGCTTCGCCACGGCATCACAGTCGAGCGGCTGACCGAGCCCG
The DNA here is from genome assembly GCA_028873595.1 of Gemmatimonadota bacterium. GTDB lineage: Bacteria > Gemmatimonadota > Gemmatimonadetes > Longimicrobiales > Gaopeijiaceae > UBA2589. The sequence goes on from JAPPOV010000021.1 coordinate 99,053, forward strand.
CCACACTTCAGGTCCAGGCGTACACCGTGTCCGACGTGACGCACGAGCGCCAGTACAACCACCAGGCCGTCACACGGATCCATGTCGGAGACGTCATCTCCCAGACACGTGACTTTCCAGTCGGCACATATGTGGTGCCGACCGCCCAGTACCTCGGGCGACTCGTGAGCCACATGCTCGAGGTCGAGACCGAGGACAATGTGGTCTACTGGAACCGCATGGATGCCTGGGTGCCGCGACCGGGCAGCACGAACGGTGGCGAGCCCGCACTCGCACCGATCTACAAGGTGATGAGCCCGGTGAATCTCACATCGAGCCTCGTCGAGCCACGCTAGCAGCGAGGGAATGATCGACCGCTGGCACTCATGGAGGGCCGGTTCCCCACTTGGGGGCCGGCCTTCTTCCTGCTTCAGAAACGATCCTCGGTGCCAGCGGTCCGAGATCCTGCTGCTCTCATGGAAACAACCCGCGCATACCCGTGTGAGTTTCTGCCCGAGCCAGCCGGTACACCCATTCGTTCCCGGTGCGTCATGAATTCCTCACCGGACAAGGAGCTTCTGAAGAGTGGCGGGCTATGCCTCACCCAGACGACACGACTGACTTGGCGCGTTCCGCAAAGGGCTCGCGCTCAGCGTGCCTGCGACTGGCAATCATCCCAGCTCGTGCACCGAACCCGCAGCCGAGCGCGCGCCTGTGGTGGAAGCCCCAGGATCGAGATCGCTTCGATCACGTCACGAATCGCCGCTTCCTTAGCCGGCTCGAACTGAAACAGCAGAACCCACTGCGGGACTTCGGGCGTGGGCTCCTGCAACTCCCACTCGTAGACCCACTCAATTCCATCCATCTCGCGCCTGATCGCATCGTAGTCCTGCTGACTCGTCGGCCCCTGTCCCAGCGGCAGAGTCACGATTTCGAAGGAGAGCTGGTGGTTCGTCCGCCACGTATTGAGCGCAACGTCGATGCTTTCGAACGGGGCCTGGATACGGATCAGATGATGGGCGTACTCGGCAAGCAGGAAGTTGTTGTGCTTGATCCCCTTTCCGAGGGCAGTCTCCATGTACTCGATGTAGCCCGTTTCGTCGCCTGCCTGGAGCGCCTCCATCGCGAGGAGGAAGTCCGTGTCCGCATCCGCCGGATTGATCTCGGCGATCACCTTGGCCATGCGCGACCACTCCTCAGAGCCTGGATCGACCTGATCGCCGGATCGTGCGATCAGGAACTCACGCCCACCGAAGAGAACCCCGAGCACGTAAATGAACAGCAGCATCCGAAAGCGTCTGTACCAGGGCGCGTTGTCGGGTGCGAGGGCCACGGATCCTCCTCAGGCGCGTTACAGCCCCTTCTGGGTCTGCTTGTCGGTGACCTTCCAGATGAACGAATCGAGATAGTAATGCATCAGCCCGTAGGCGTAGATCATCATCTGTGAAAAGAGCGCATATCCGCTCGCGTAGTCCATCGCCGGAACTCCGAACTCTTCGATCGCCGGGTACGGCGCGAAGTTGACCACACCGAAGCCGAATTCATCGAGCGGCCGATTGATGATCAGCTGAAACAGCACCGCGTAGACCACACCGCCCGCCAGGAACCAGCGCAGGTGGCCGGGCCCTGTGAGCTTGCTCCAGAAACCTGTCCGGAACGTCCCCTTCTCCTGACTCTTCCTCATGAAAGAGTACACCATGACGATGTACTGAACGCCGTGCATGAGTCGGTGCGCCACCGCGTGGAGTAGGATCGAATTGGTGTTCCACGCCACGAAGTACCAGAGGAAGTAGCTGGCGAAAATGAAGAGGTATTTGATGGGGTTGATGATGGCCCCTTGCTGGTGCGTCCTCCATACGTGCCACATGTAGACCATCACATATCCGACCAACACGACCTGACTGGCCAGGAGCAGCGCGTCCACGACCGGGACGGAGAGCGGCACCCGCATCCGATGCAGTTCCCGAATCCACAGGAACTTGAACATCGGCGCGTTCAGGAACATGAAGGCGTACAGCACGCAGTGCAGCAGGAGATCGTAGCGTCGCGTGTGCTTGAGGCCGGCCCCGGCCTTGAAGTCGTAAATCCGCGCCAGTCCATGCTGCTGCATGATGCTGTGCTGATGATCCCATGCGGTAACCAGGAGGAGGAGCGTGATCGGGGCGAACTGAAGTCCCATGACCGTGAACCCGACGATCACGATCGGTCCGATGATCAGGCGATCCTTGAAGCGATCCCATACGTCGGGCATGCCATACGACCGAACCCACCCGGCATAGTGGTGCGGGATCGTGATCCAGAGGTTGATCGACGCGACGGCCACGTACGGCAGCCACGCCTGAAACCCCAGCGCGAGCGCAACGGCGAAGAACGGTAGCCCGAGAAACCAGACGAGATCGTGTTTCTGGCTGAGGATGTAGCCGGTCTTGAACATTCAAGTGCAGGAGTACGGGCTGGTCAGGCTACATATCCCTCAAATCAGCGGAAGTTCTATCGTTCGTCCGAGACGCATCGGCCGTGCCCTCGTATGTGCACTACGGATGTCGGTCGACTACTGGATCCGGCGGTAGGTCGCGCGGCCGACGCCGGTGATCTTCCCGTTCTCGTCCATGCGGACGTAATCGTTTTCGATCGTGTTCCCATCCTCGGACAGGGTGTTGATGATGACCTGAGTCACCCGACCGTCGCGCATGTTCGAGATGCGGGTCGTCTGCTCGTTGACCCACTCGACCGCAGTCTCGGATGCGTTCTGCCCCCATACCTCGCGGAATTCACCGTCGAACATGGTGTTGTATCCCCACTCGGAATCGCGACCCTCTCCATTCGTAGCAGCGACCGTGATCGACATTCCCCCGTCGCCCCACGACTCGTAGGTCATGATGTTGATCGCCGGCGGCGGGGCATCGGAGTCCATCTGCCAGCGCCCGAAGCGTGTCGATGGGTCCTGCGTGACGACTGCCTGCTGGTCGGTCGACTCCTGGTCGGATGTGGTGCATGCCGCCATGAAGACCAGCACCACAGCTGCTCCGATGGTGAATGTGCGCTTGATCATGCTGTTCCTGCTCCCTGAATAGTCTGATGGGTCAGCCGCCCGGATGAGCGGCTCCGATGTCTTTGAGGAAGATCTGGATCACGCCGCCGGTCGCCTGGTCACCGAACAGCCGAATCGCGGCCTCGCCCTTCACGACCTCAATACGATCGATGTGCTCGCGGTCGATGCCGGAGAGCACCGACTCGCGGTCGCCTTCCATGCGGACTCCGTCCACATAAAGGAGCGGCTGGAGGTCGCCGGGTACGCTTGCGTCATCCGAACGGATGATCCGAACACCCTGGGCTTCGCCAGACTCCACGCCGGAATGCTCCACTACGACGCGCACGTCTTCCCCCTTCGACTGAGTGATACGGACGGTCGCCCCCTTCATCGTCGTGCTTACTTCCGAGGGATCGATGACGTGCTCCACCTGCTCGCCGTGGACCTCGTATCGGTCCTGGCTCTCGCCCTCCGCAACGAGGCCCGTAAGGCCGACAGCAACGAGCGCACCGCAACCGATCGCGATCACCGAGGTCGCGTCTGTCCGATCCAATTTCATCCGTCCCCCGAGGTTCGATACACCGGGGCAAGATACGGAGGGGGTCCGGCCCCTGTCACGGGCCGGACCGCTCCGCCGACCGCGAACTGAGTGCCGACCCACAGTCCAAGAACGCCGAAGACGAGAAGGACGAAGGACACTTAGCGGCCGGCCGGTGTCCCGTAAGGATAGAGCATGGAGAGGTCGACGTTCTCGTAGGGCAGCGCATCCAGATAGGTCGTCCCGACGAAGGGTCCCGGAGCTTCGACGACCACGATCGTTGGCGCGAAGCCGGTCTCGTCGAAGCCCCGACGGAAGTGCACACGTGACTTCACGACGAAGACATCGAAGACATCAGGATCGAGCGGCCCGAACCGGAACGCCTCAGGGTCGGTGATCTGGGTGTACGTGGGGACGATGATCACCGCGCTGCCATTTCCATACTGCACGACCGCAACCGTCTCGTAACTCCTCCACTCTCCCAGATAGACCAGCTCTCCCGTCAGCCGTGCCGGTGTGCCCCCCGACGGCGTAAAGCCTCCAATCTCCTGGTCGAACGCGTCTCCGGGCGATGCCCCGGATTGTACGAGGCGTTCCAGAACAGCAGGGTCACTGATCGCACCATGGAGAACTCGCTCGATACCCGCCTCTTCGAACGCTTTGAAGATGTGGGTAGCGTCTCCCGGGCGATCCGAATGGTCACCTACCGCCACGGGCGTCGCTCCTGCGCGAACCGCGTTGTTCACCTGTCGAGCAGCTTCGGCGGGGAGCGGATACCCGCCAACCGCGAAGTCTTCACGCACACGCCAGATGAAGTCGTTCATGTCATCGGCGATCCTGTCGGCCAGCGCCTGGTCACCATTTGTCATGACATGCACCGTAGCCCCCACGTCCGGCACATCGGACCACGGGTAGCCGTAGAAGACGGAGACGAACGCGTCATCCTCACGAGCTTCCCACCGACGAGCCCGCTCCATGATGTCCATGGAGGGCGACTGGCCGGTCCATTGCAGCACCGTGGCCGTGATCACGCCCGGCTTCCGAGTTGCAGTCGCGGGTGCATACGTCCCGCTCATGACGCGATGAACGGCTCTGGCGGCTCTGCCCCCCTGTACCGCCGCATCGTAGTGCGGGTACCGCTTCGTCACGAAGGCGAAGTCGGCGTGCCGCAGGAACTCCGCGTCCTCGTTCCCGTGT
>JAPPOV010000011.1 GCA_028873595.1 Gemmatimonadota bacterium
CAGTTGGTTAGAGCGCACGCCTGATAAGCGTGAGGTCGGTAGTTCAAATCTACCCAGGCCCACTGAAGGAAACGGAAGCCCCACTCGAGGTTACGGCCTCGGGCGGGGCTTTTCGCGTCACGTCGGTAATCGACTTGCGCGGTTCCTGCCCCTGTTCGGCATTCACAGGTCTCCGGCGGTCGGACGGGTCAGAAGCGATCCCGATTCCCTATGCCCCCGAAGCGTGTGTTGACGACGTTGTTGAAGATTGAGCCGAATCGGTAGCGGAACCCGAAGCTGAGCCCTGCCTGGTAGTCCGTTTCGAGCTGTGTGCGGCGTAGGAGAACCTCCTCCAGGTCCGCGTCGCCCTTCCGCAAGTTGAGCTGGTCGCGGATGAGCTCGAACGAGCCTCCGATCTCGATCGAAAGCCCCTGGGTGATCCGAACGTCGACAGCTCCGCTGAACTGAACGCTGTAGTGCGAGAGATCGTGCAGATACTGCGACGCGTCGATGCCGACGTCGACATCGCCCCACGGCTGGATGACTCGGTAGCCCACGTTGAGGATCTGCTCCGGAAGCAGCTGCTCGGTCTCGTTGTAAATCGTCGAATCCCGATACTGGATGTGGGATGCACCGACGCGGTAGGCCACAGTGAATTGGCGTCGCGTCGCCTCCTGATACGGATACAAATTCCACTCGATGGCGGGCATCAGACGGTAGCGTAGGTGGACGTTGGCGAACGTCTCCGTCAAGACGTCCCCGTAACCCCCAATCGACCAGTGTGGCGAGATGCTCCGGACCACATAGCTGGTGAAGCCGTCTCGGTGCGACGAGCTCTCGATGATCTCGTCATCTCGATCAAAGCGGTCGTAGTTGTAGTTGAAGAACGGCCGAAACTGGAGCTTCCAGTCTTCTGTCACGCGGTTGATGTACACACCGTAGCGCGTGTCGAAGGCCCGCTGCTGGGACTCGAAATCTGCGCTGCCGTCCCAGTACATCTCGATTGTCCAATTGTCCCATGGATCGTCTTCGGGCTGCGTCTGCTGACTTGCGTCCTCCTCCGAAGGAGCGACGTCGACCCGCAGTCGGTCCCGCATCGACGTTTGCATCAGGTACGGCACGAGGGTCGCTCGGAGCGTGCGGAGGAATCCATCTCGTGCCTCGGCCTCCGTCGCGTCCACGTTGATGGTGTGAAGCGTCGAGAAGTCCATCCCCTGGAACGGACCTAGGCCGATGAGGTCGAACGTCTGCGCCTCGCCCCCCGCGCCCGTGTCCTCTCGGGTCACGAGGATATGGACACCGGCGACCTCGCGGTCGCGGACGTGGTCCACATAGGTAAGCTCTTGTCGGACGAAGGCTTCGTCGCAGAAATCGCAGTCCAGGAAGATGGCAAGCCGTGCGGGCGTTTCCGTCTCGACGTCCTGCGACGACGCCGGTTGGGTGGACGCTCCGAGGACCACAAGTACAGCAAGCCAGGCGACCGTTGCGGGAGACCGTTTGAGATTGGTGCACCACTTCGACTTGGGCGTTGCGGAGAATCGAGGCATGCGTGATCTGGGCAGGGGAGTCGGGGCCGCCGTCGGCGCGTCGGCATGCAACAGCACGTTCGCACAAGAGCCACCCTAATGACCAGTACAGAACCCCGGATGTTGAAGCGTCCGGCTGGGGCGGGGAAGGTGTTAGTAGGCTTCGTACCCGCCAAAAGCGTCAAGCCTATGTTCGCGAGTGCACCGTGCGTACAGGGTGGATTCCGCTGGGCTCCGCTACACGGAGTCTGGTGATGTCACGGACTTGTATCCGCTCTGCAGCTTCTAAGGCGATGTGGCAGGATGTCGCGTCAGCGATCAACTTCCTGAAGAAGTCGTGCGCGAGCTCGGGAGTGTATGCGCTCCAAGCCGGAGTGGAAGTCCGGGTCATCGCTGACTCTGTCAAAGATCCCACATTTCATGACTTCGAACTGGACCGCGTTGTGTGACCAGGCAAACGCCGGCTCCAACCATGATAATGTCTCCGCAACATTGCCGACCCATGCGTAGAACATGGCGAGATCCCGGTACAGGGCCATCTCGGCTTGGCTGCCGGGCTGACTCGTAGGACCGAGCGCACTTTTCAGCGAGTCAACGATCTGCGTGGCTTCTATATGGGACCCTCGAGAGTGTTCACACATTGCGCGTAGTCCTGGGAACGAGTCTCCCAGAACCTTCAGGCAATCGTCGAATCGCCTCGTGAGGAGATAAGCTAGGCCTTCGTAGAACCGCGAAACAGCGACGCTTGGTTGGAGTGCTACAGCACCTTGTGCCTGTCGAATTACAACGTCGTAGCGTCGGGCGGTTAGGCCATTCATCGCCGTGCCCATCCGCCTTCCCGGAGCGAGCGGATCGATCTCCAGCGCGGTGTCAACGTGCGCAAACCCCTCATCGTATTGTCCTTCACGGATCAAGAGATGAGCATACCAACCATGTGCATCCGCCGAGTTCGGGGATAACTCCAGTGCCCGCTGGAGATCGGCTGCAACCGGTCCGGCCGGACCAAGGTCCCTGAGCCCTAAAAACCCTCGTGCGGCGTATGCTTCGGCGGCATCCTGATCGAGTTCAATCGCGCGATTAGCCATGCCTATGCCACGACCGTAGAGCTCGTACCCGGTGACCTCCGGATGACCATACGTGACAAATAGTCCGTATGTCATTGCGAGTCCCGCATATGCGGGCGCGTAGTTGGGATCTTCCGCGATCGACTGCTCGAACGACTTGATCGCCCTCAGCATCCCCTCTCTCGATCGGGTATGTAGGTGTGATTTTCCGATCAGATAGGCTTCGTAGGCTTCGGGGTTCTCGGTTCTCAGGACTGAGCTGATTCCACGAACACCACCAACCGCAGAGGTCAGCGCCGATGCGATTTGAATCGCGATGTCTTCCTGGAGGGCAAAAAGATCCTGAAGCTGACCATCGTACGAATCAGCCCACAGGTGTTCGTCACTTTCGGCATGGATCAACTGAGCGGTAACCCGGATCTGCTCTCCAAACAGCTGAACTGACCCCTCGACCACGTGCTCTACACCCAGCCTGTCGGCGATCTCGGGGATCGTCAGGTTATAGCCAGTGACAGTCTCTGCAGAGGTACGCGAAATCACTTTGAGTTCAGAGACTTTCGCGAGCTGAGACGTGATCTGCTCCGTAATTCCCTGACTCAAATAGGCGACTTCTTCTCGACCCCCAATGTTGTCCAGTGGTAGGACGACCACCGATGCATCGCCAGGAGTTCTCGCGACTCTTGTTGTCGGCGAACTCGATACCTGATCCGACGTTCCGCTCGCATTTCCAGGGGGGCGGTCCCTCAAAAAAGCCGTACCGACGACCACCGGAAGCCCGATCAAAAGAAGAACGAGGGCAACATCCGGGAGCCAGGGTTGGTCCGCGGAGTCAGCGATCTGCTGGACGAGTTCGAAGACTAACCATGCCGCCGCTAGATAGGCTCCTAACGCGGTCGTGATCGACCGATGTTGGACTTCACGGAACAACTCTCGCAGACCAGACATCACATAGGGTCCCGGTTGGATCTAGCTGTCACATAATGCGATTTTGCTGCTTGGCGTGTTCGGTGACAAGTCGAAGTGCGCACTATGGCAAGTTGTTGGGCCGTCGGGGAGAGTACGGCACAATCCTGCGGCCGATGTCTAGGTGTTCTCATCGTTGGCCAGAGATGCCTTCCACTAACGATTTGCGGTTATGCTCCGCGTGCTGAGTGTACGCAAGCGCGAAGCGCTTCCCACCAAGGCCTCACGCGCCTGCAGCAATCGCCTGTTAGAACGCACCCCCGCGAAGCTTCAGAAGCCTAGACTCGGCACGTCGTTGAACTGCTGCGCGATTTGCGACACGAAGAGCGCTCCGGCCGCGACCTCGTGATGCCTCAGAGTGTTGGATCGGAGCCCCACCACCACAGCTGCCAGCGATACGAGCCATAGCAGCCAGATCGATGGTCCAAGCCCTTCGATGTAGGCCGCGCCCCCTTTCAGGAGGCCATCGAAAACATCGATCACGTTGGTTCCGGCGAACGCCCAGTAGAACCAGATGCGACGCTGCATGAAGTGCTCGTTGAGGTCCGACACGCCGTCCCAGTTGCGCGGCACCAGGATCACGCTCATTAGGAACAGCGCAAGGGCGTAGGAGACAAGAAAGAGGTATAGACCCAGCGTCCATTCCGAGACGATCTCGGAGAACCGGAACTCCCACCACCAGAACTGGATGGACCAGAGGAAGACGAACCCGAGCCACGTCCCGTGAGCCAAGCTGAGCTTGAGCGGGGGACCAGCTGTGCGGCGATCGATGATCCCACCGACCCCAAGCATCACGTGCCCGATACTCAGACCGACGATGATGGAGACCAGCACCATCACGTATTCGAAGCGGTCCAGCGGGGCCTACCTAGGCAGGAGGATGTGAGTGCGTTCTAGCGGATCGGAATTCTGCTGCGCCCGAAAGATGATGACCGCGCGCGTAGCGCGCTAGAAACTGAAGCCCCTCGGTCATGCAACCAGAGGGGCTTCATCTAGGTCGGGATCGCGAATGAGACGGAAGGGGAAGGCGTCGCGGTCTTCGTCCGCTGAGAGGATGCGGACGTCGAGATCCGGGAGATGCCGTTCGGGCGACCGTAGGGCACCCTCCGGGCTGGCCCGACGACGCCCAACTGCTAGCTTGCCCCCGCCGCTCGGCGTAGACGCCCGCCTTTGGCTGGCGATCTCGATCATCCCAGCCCTCCAACTCTCCGCCTGTTGCGATCCCTTTCGCTGATCGTCTTCCTCGCCGCGCTCGCGGCCCCGGATGCCCATGCACAGCAAGACGACGCCCTGCAGGCGGGGCTTGGCTTCCCGAAAGCGGCCCGTGCGATTGAGGTCAACGGAGAGCGCATCCGGTTGGACGGACGCCTCGACGAGCCCGTGTGGGCCGAGGCTGCACCGATCGACGATTTCGTGCAGAAGGAACCGATAGAGGGAGTCCTGCCGACGGAGCGCACGGAAGTCCGCTTCCTGTACGACGAGCGGGCGCTCTATGTGGGCGCCCGCATGTACACGAGCCGCGGGCGCAGTGAGATCCAGGCCCCGCTCGGGCGCCGGGACGACAACCGGCTCGCCGAGTCGATCCTGCTGTCGCTCGACACGTTCCTCGACCGGCGTACCGCGTACTCCTTCGGCGTAACCGCCGCCGGCGTGCGCCTGGACCACTTCCACCGCTCGGACTCCGAAGGCGACATCGACAAGGGCTTCGACCCGGTGTGGGAGGCGAGCGTCTCCATCGATGAGGAGGGCTGGACCGCGGAGATGTGGATCCCCCTATCGCAGCTCCGCTACAACGACCTCCCGGAGCAGTCGTGGGGCCTGAACCTTCTGCGCTGGATCCCGTCCAAGAACGAGTCGAACTACTGGGTCCTCATCCCTCGCACCGAACGCGCCTGGGCGTCCCGGTTCGGCTCGCTCATCGGCGTGCGCGCTGGTGAGCCGGTTCGGCGTCTCGAGTTGCAACCGTACGTCGCTGCGGGTTCGAGCGTCAACGGCGACCGCGATCAGGCCGACCCCTTCGACGACGGACTGAACCTCGAGGGTCGGGCCGGCCTCGACCTGAAGATGGGCCTCGGCCCCAACCTCACGCTCGACGCTACCGTCACGCCCGACTTCGGTCAGGTGGAGGCCGATCCGGCGGTCGTGAACCTCACGGACTTCGAGGTCTTTTTCCCCGAGCGCCGTCTGTTCTTCAGTGAGGGTAGCGCCCTGCTCACCGGGCCCACGGGCAACTACTTCTATTCCCGCCGCATCGGCGCGCGTCCGCTCGGACCGGCCACCGGCGACTACGTCGATCGACCGACGTCGACCACGATCCTGGGCGCTGCCAAGCTGACCGGGCGCCTGCCGTCGGGCACGTCGATCGGAGTGCTCGCGGCGGTCACCGGCGCTGAGGACGCGCGGACGTTCGACGCCGGAGCGAGTGCCTTCGGCGACGTCCGGGTCACGCCCCGCACCTCGTGGGGCGTGGGTCGCGTGCAGCAAGAGTTCGGGGCGGACGGCTCGACGGCCGCGCTCATGGTTACGGGGGTTCACCGCGAGATGGGTCCCGACGATCCCCTCGCTGATCGTCTTGCCCGGAACGCCTTTACCGCGAACGGTGAGACGCTCTGGCGACTGGACGACGCGACGTACGAGGTCTCGTTAAGCGGAGGGTTCACACACGTAGACGGTGAGGCGGGCGCGATCTCCCGGTTGCAGCGCTCCAGCGTGCGCTACTTCCAGCGGCCCGATGCTACGCACGTCCGATTCGACCCGACGCGCACCAGCATGAGCGGGACCAAGGCTACGCTGCGTGCGGAGAAGATCAACGGGCGGCACTGGCTGTGGACGATCTCGGCGGATCTCGAGTCGCCAGAAGCGGAGTTCAACGACATCGGGCGCATCACCACGGCGGACGGCGTCGCGTGGCGCCCTTCGCTCACGTATCGCGAATCGACCCCCGGGCGGTACCTCCGCAGCTACCGCTTCACCGTCAACCAGAACAGCGAGTGGAATCTGGGCTGGGAGCACCAGCAGACGACGCTTAATGGGACGGCAGCGGTGACCTGGAACAACTTCTGGACGACACGTGTGTCGACCCGGCTCAACCTCCGAGCCCAGAATCAGCGGCTTACCCGAGGCGGACCCTCGATGGGTACGGGTCGCGGCTGGAACACGTCCCTCAACCTGGGTAATGGCGGCGCGGCCCAGACGCGCTGGAGCCTCGGAGCGAACATCGGCGGGGACGAGCTCGGGGGTAGCCGTCAGAGCGTGAACGGCCGTGTCTCGCTCGTGCCCGAGCCGCGCTGGCAGGTGAGCTTGGCGCCCTCGTTCGAGCACGAAGTAAACGCGCGCCAGTATGTGCTGGCTCGAGACGGTGGGACGGAGGCGACCTTCGGGCGACGGTACCTCTTCGCCTTCACGGACCGCACCACTTTGGCCATGGAGACGCGGCTCAGCTTCACGCTGAAGCCCGACATGAACATCGACCTGTTCGCTCAGCCGTTCGCCGCCAGTGGGCGCTTCTACGACCACGGGGAGCTCGAGGACGTGGGAAGCCGCTTCCTGCGCACCTACGGGTCGGACGGCACCACGATCGATCGAGCCGAGGACGGGAGTCACACCGTGCAGGACGGCGCAGACAGCTTCATCATCCCCAACCGTGACTTCAACGTCCGCTCCTTCCGTAGCACGGCAGTGTTGCGCTGGGAGTGGAGCCCTGGGAGCACGCTGTTCCTCGTGTGGCAGCAGGATCGATCCGGGAACGCTCCCATCGACGCGAGCGCGGGTCTCGACGACGTCTTCGGCTCGCTCGCGGCGACGGGCAACAACTTCTTTGCGATCAAGGCGAGCTACTGGCTCGGACGGTCGGCCGGCCGGTAGGAGCGGCCGCCCGTATGCCGAGCCTACCGTGCTATCTGGCCAGCTCCCGCCAAGCCTTCGGCTCTCTCTGGCATAATGTTTGCGAAGACGGATATGTACGACCCCCGTGATTCGCTGCAGCATTACGACGTGAGTTTTGCCTAGGTTGACCTGCTCGCGTCCTTGGTCAATCGAGACCAGATGCTCCATAGATCGGCACCGGAATCGGCTTTAGCGCCGGTCGGTCTCAAGCTTCCCGTCGACGAAGACGAGCAGGGGTGTGGCTCGATAGTCGAAAGGGTGCCCCTCGAGAAC
>JAPPOV010000043.1 GCA_028873595.1 Gemmatimonadota bacterium
TCCCATCATCTGTGGTGTGTGCCCGGTGGCGTCAAGCGGCAGAGTTCGAAAGGAACTCCTTGCCCCCGGCCATGTGACCTCGGAGCTTCCGGCCCGAGTGACCCCTTGGAGGATCTGATGATCGATCTACGCAGCGATACCGTCACGAAGCCGACGTACGCCATGAGAGAGGTGATGGCCAACGCCGTTGTTGGAGACGACGTGTACGCAGACGATCCGACGGTGAACCAGCTGGAGTCGGTCGTCGCCGACGTCCTGGGCAAGGAAGCGGCTGTCTTCGTGCCAACGGGCAGCATGTCCAATCAGATCGCGCTTCGAACGCACACCGAGCCTGGCGACCTCGTGGTGATCGAGCGGCGCGCTCACATCGTGCGGAGCGAAGGCGGGGGCGGAGCCGCGCTGAGCGGAGTTACGATGCGACCGCTCGATGGAGTCCATGGCGTATTCACGCCCGAGCAGATTACGGAGACACTGGGGCGTCCCCATCGCTTCAATCCCTCGACGTTGCCGTCGCCGCCGACGCTGCTCTGCGTGGAGAACACGCACAATGGTGCCGGCGGCACCGTCTGGCCGATGGATGCGCTCCACGATGTCTGCCAGACCGGTCGTACTCACGGTCTGACCCTTCACCTCGATGGTGCGCGACTCTGGCACGCATCGGCCGCGTCGGGCGTCTCTGAGCGGGATTTCGCCGAGCCGTTCGACACGGTCAACGTCTGTTTCAGCAAAGGCCTCGGTGCGCCGATCGGGTCGGCGCTCGTGGGAGAGAAGCCGTTCATCGATCGTGCACGGCGCTTCAAGCAACAGTTTGGAGGCGGTATGAGACAGGCCGGTGTCATTGCTGCGGCCGCCTTGCACGCACTCGAGCACCATCGATCCGATCTGCGTACGGACGTTGAGCGGGCGACGAAGCTCGCCGAAGCGTTGGCGGGTGCGCCGGGTTTCCGCGTCGATCTTGCCAGTGTGCAGTCCAACATCGTCCGGTTCGAGGTGGAAATGGACGCGGGCAGTTTTGCCGATGAGTGCTACGAGCGAGGCGTATACATGCTGCCGAACGGGACGCATGGGATGCGTGCGGTGCTCCATCGTGACTTGAGCGACGGCGACGTGGACGCAGCGATTCGGATCATGAGGGAGGTCGTGGCGGGTCTGGAAAGCCCCGAGCCCGTCAGCACGTCTGACGTCGACTGACGTCGGCCTTCTGCCGCGAACGATCCGGTGACGATTTCGGCTCTGCTCTGGATCCTGTCGGCATTCACAGTGCTCGAACCGGCGGTGGGTGCGCGAGAGGTGCACGAACTCACCGTTACGATTGGCGACTACACGGTGCGGGCGCTTTGCACCGACGGGCCGAGGGATGTCCTGTTGCTTCACGACTCCGACAGGACTGCCGACTCGTGGCGTCCGGTGCTCGAGCGACTGGACGAACAGGTCGGCGCCTGCGCGTACGATCGGAGAGGGAGTGGGGTGAGTGGGCCGAGCCCCGGCGTCCGTGGGTGGTACGAGCTGTTCGATGAATTACGACATATCCACAGAGCGCTCGGGTTCGACCGTGACTACCTGCTCGTGGGCCATGGGCTTGGTGGATCGTACGCCCGCGCCTATGTGATCGACCGGCCGCGCGAAGTAGGTGCGATGCTGCTGGTCGATCCCACACACGAGGACATGCCCCAGCGGTTCGAAGCGGGCATGCCTGAGGAAGAGCGGCGGGCCTGGGTCCTCACCCGAGGTCGCCCCAACATGGATGGGATACGCGAGGTCGCTCTCGATACCCGCCTGCGACGGGGGCGTACGCCCCGCATTCCGGTGACGATTCTCACGGCGGCGATACGACCAGGCCGTCCCGGTTGGGATCCACGGTTCATTGCGGAAGCGACGCGCGACCTGCATGAGGAGATCCTTCAGGGGGCTGCCGTACCGCGTCACATCCCGGCTGACCGTAGCGGGCATGACGTTCCCCGGGATCAGCCGCAGCTTGTGGTGGACGAAATTCTCAGGCTTCGGGGCTTCCTGGGGCGCTAGGATGTCGAGCGTTCGGCTCACCCCGTCCGAGGCGGGGCAAATATCGAGGCACGCGGGCCATGTATGCCTCGTACTCTCCACCGAATCGATCTCGGAGCTCTCGCTCCTCCAGAAGGACGACGAGATGGAGCATTGGGCCGGTGGCCAGCCATACGATCCACGCGCCCAGGTAATTGGCGAAGCACGCATAGGCGAGCGTCCCCAGCCAGACCTCGACATAGCGGGGGTGTCGCAGGTGTGCGTAGATCCCGTCGGTCAGAAGCGTCCCCGGGTTGTCCTTGTCCAATTCAGGGACGCCGAACAGGATCCGGGTGGTGAGCTGGCGGCGGCGTATCACCGCGATCCAGGTCGTGATGGCTCCGAGCCCTGCCGCCGCGACCACCAGGGTATACCGTGTACCCAGATCAGGGCCGACCAGGAGATCCCGGATTGCGGTAAGCCCGATCACGCCGGCGATGGCCAGGGTGCCCATGATCCAGAGCGTGGGCCTCGGGCCGATCTTCCGCCAGACGTCCACGAACGGGTGCACAATGAGCCACCAGAGCATCCCGGGCGGAAGCCAGCTCACGATCAGTACCGCGAAGATGTATCGAGCCGTATCCATCGTCAGATGGCCTCCGTGTTTGAGGCGCTTCGGCCTCTTGTGCCTGTTCCGGCGTTGAGTGACGATGTTGCCCCGAATTAGGAACTCAGGAGGATCTCGTGCGCAACGCTTTGCCCCTTTTCGCGTGTTTCGTTCTAGCCATTCCTTTGTCCGCTCAGGAACGACGGGCGATGACCACCGACGACGCACTCAACATGGTCAGTGTCGGCGGCGCGACCATCTCACCGGATGGGACCTGGGTACTCTTCTCGAAGTCCGAGCTCGATTGGGACGAGAACGAGCGGAAGACGACGTGGTGGAAGGTGCCCTCCGACGGCAGCGAAGAACCATGGCAGTTCATCGGCGAAGAGGGGGGGTGCCCTCCGACGGCAGCGAAGAACCATGGCAGTTCATCGGCGAAGAGGGGGGGAGCTCTTTTCAGTTCTCCCCCGACGGCCGCTGGCTTTCCTTCACGCGTACAGTCGACGAAAAGCGGCAACTCTTCATCATGCGGACCGACGGTGGTGAAGCGGTCCAGTTGAGCGAACACGAGACGGCGGTCGGTGCATACCAGTGGACTGAGGATGGCACGCACATCGTCTTCGTCGCGGCCCACAAGCGCAGCGAGGAAGAGGAGAAGGAGCGGAAGGCGGGTAGCGACGCGATCTTCGTGGATGAGGGTCCGAACGGTCAGACGGCCGGACAGTGGAACGACCTGTGGAGCATCGACGTCGCGACGAAGGAGGAGACGCGCCTCACGGAGTCGGACAACCGGATCGGCTCCTTTTCAGTTTCGCCCGACGGCGGACGGGTCGTCTTCGCCGCCCGTACGGAGAACCGTCGCAATCAGAGCAACCTCTCGGAGATCCACCTTCTGGAGATCGAATCCGGGGACATCCGCGCACTGACGTATAATCAGGCGCCCGAGGGGCGACTGACGTGGGCACCGGATGGACGTCGCATCGCGTACGAGGCCCCGAGCGACGGCGAATGGGACCTGCGACTCGACAAGATCTGGGTCATGGACGTCGAGTCCGGAGACAAGTCCATCGTCTCGAGTGCCTTCGACGGGAATATCCGCCAGTTCGTTTGGAGCCCTGATGCCTCGGCGATCCTCTTCAGCGGGCTCCAGGGCACCAACAACAATCTGTATCGTCTGGACCTCGGGAACGGCAGGGTCGAGCAGGTCACCGAACACGTCGGTTCACTCTCGCCGTCTTCGTTCTCGAAGGACCGCTCGATGATGGCGTATGTCGCTCAGAACTGGGACACGCCGCCGGACGTCTGGGCTGGGCCCACGACCGGCGACGATGGGACGAAATTGACGGATGCCAATCCCTGGATCGTGACCGATCTCGTGATGGGAGAGTCCCGTCTCATCCAGTGGGATAGCCGCGACGGCATGGAGATCGAGGGGATTCTGACCGTGCCCCAGGGAGTTTCAGAAGACCTTCCGCTGTTGCTTCACATCCACGGGGGTCCGGCAGGGGTCTTCACCAACACGTTCAACGCGCGGGCACACGTATGGGCGGGCTTAGGGTACGCACAGCTGTCTCCGAACGTGCGCGGTAGCTCCGGATATACGGACGATCTGCTGCGCGGCAATATGAACGACATCGGCGGTGGAGATTATTGGGATCTCATGACCGGTGTAGATGCGTTGATCGCGCAGGGAATTGCAGATGAGGATCAGCTCGGGCTCCGCGGGTGGAGCTACGGTGGTATCCTGGGTGGCTGGACGATCACCCAGACCGACCGCTTCAAGGGCGCGTCCGTGGGGGCCATGGTCGCAGATTGGACGTCCGAGTATGGCCCCGGCTTCAACCACGATGTCTCGCTCTGGTACATCGGGGGCACACCGTGGGAGAATCCGGAGGAGTGGCGCTATCGGTCCGCGCTGACCCATGTCGCGAACATCACGACACCGACGCTCATCCTGCATGGGATGAACGACCGGACGGACACCGAGCCGCAGAGCATGATGTTCTTCCAGGCCCTTCGCGACCAGAACAAGACGGCCCGGTACATTCGTTTCCCGCGTGAGCCACACGGCTTCCGGGAGCCGCGCCACCAGCGCACCCGAGACGTCGAAGAAATTCGATGGATCCAGAAGTACGTGCGAGGGATTGAATGGGAGCCCTGGACCCGTCCCGACGAAGACGAGCCGAAGGTGATCTCTTGATGAAAACCGAATTCGCGACGCTTGGTGGTGGATGCTTCTGGTGTCTCGAAGCCGTGTACGACCTCATCAAAGGGGTGAAGAGCGTGAAGTCCGGCTACACCGGAGGACACAGGCCCGACCCGACGTACACCCAGGTGTGCACCGGTCAGACGGGGCACGCCGAAGTCGTACAGGTCGAGTTTGATCCCGAGGTCGTCACGTACGCGGATTTGCTCGAGATCTTCTTCGGCATTCATGATCCGACGACCCTGAACCGACAGGGGGGAGATGTCGGGACTCAGTACCGATCGGCGATCTTCCCACATTCGGACGAACAGGCTGAGATCGCTCGGTCGGTTCTTGCCGCGGTCGACGCTGATGGCCCGTGGGATGACCCGATCGTGACTACGATCGAAGAGCTCGACGTGTTCTATCCGGCCGAGGACCACCACGACGACTACTTCGCACGGAACGGCGGGCAGCCGTACTGCGCAGCCGTGATCGCACCGAAGGTGGCCAAGTTTCGGCAACGGTTCGCGCACCGTCTGGCCACCGCAGAGTAGGAGACACCAGGACCTGCGCGCGGGGGCTGTGCATCCGCGCAGCCGAGGCGGCTGATTGCTTCCAACTTCGAGTGTGGAACCTCTCGGGGTGGAGTGGTATTAGGGGATTCGTTTCAACTCCATCCACCCCTCATTCCCGCCCGAGGAGAACCGATTTACAATGTCGAAGCCCGACGCAAAACGCGTCGTTCAATGGCGTAAGTTGGCTGAAGACGGCTATCTCTACGCCGAGATAGCCCGGATGTACCCGGAGTATTCAGTGGATCAGGTTCGCCACTATTGCCTCGGCCATACCGGGCGGAAGTTGGGTGGCCCCATCCAGCGTGTCGATCGCTGGTACGGGTCGAACGTGTGGCTCCGTGGAGAGAATTCCCCGCATTCGGAGCTGTCGGCCAAGCAGGCACAGAAGATCCTGGACGATTGGGACGAAGAGAAGGACCGCTGGGGTCGGTCCGGTGCCGATTGGGCGCGAAAGCTGAACGTTTCGCCGAGCACGATCTACATGCTCCGACGTGGCGAGACGTGGAAGCATCTGGAGCACCCTAACCAGGGTCGCAAGCCGAAAAAGCGAAAGAAGCGTTCCTGAGGTCTGCGCACCAGATTCGTAGCGTTTAATCCAACCCGTCACCTCTGCGCCGGACTGTCCGGTTGAAAGGTGCGGTGCATCCGCGCGCCTGAATCTTCGACGTCGTCGTCCTCCGGGAGTCGCACGTCGGGAGTCGCCGGGCTCGTGAGCGGGATCCCTGCGCCCGGAAGCCACTCGGTGAAATCCGGGCGGACAGGTCATGCGATCGCACGTCCAACGGGTTGCTCGAAGCCGGTGAACCCCGTTCGAGCGTCTCCATCTACGTCCGCCTCAGCCGCCCCCAGGCGGTTGCGTACAGCTCGGGGAATCGCTCCAGGTACCCGGGGTATTCTCTTGCTGCTTTCTCGACCACTTCGCGACGAAGCTCGACGACCTGAACGGGGTCGGACGTCTCGGCAATCACCTCTCCGGAGGGCGCGATTGCGATCGATGGGCCGCCGATCGAAGCGCCCGGCTCCGGCCGAGGCCGGTTCACCGAGACGAGATAGGCCCCGCTCATCACCGCGTTGGCTCGCAGCACGACCCGCCACCGCTCGTATGTCGAAGGGGGTGTGGCTCTGGGAGCGAGAATCACCTCTGCGCCCTGTGACGCGAGAAGCTGGACGCCCTGTGGACGGTTCACGTCGGAACAGATCTGCAGGCCGACACGCAACCCCAGGCCGTCGATAACGCGCGGCCACTCTGTTCCCGGCTCGTAGTGACTGGTCTCCCAGTACCCCTCTTCCTCGGGGAGATGGATCTTCCGGTAGCGACCCAGGTCTACGCCCGCCGAGTCGATAAGGACGGCTTCGTTATGACGCGTGCCGGAATCCGTATCCACCAGGATGACCCCACCGAGCACCGCGATCCCGACCTCTCGGGCAGCGTCCGCGAGCCGCTGCTGTCGCGGCCCACCCAAAGGCTCCGCGTCTTCTGCGCGCGGCGTCCTGGTACCTGGTGCCCACCCATTGAGCGGCAGCTCGGGTAGGACCGCCAGCTCCGCTCCTTGATCACGAGCCTGCCGGAGCAGCTCGATCAGACGGGGCTGATCCGCCGGGTCCGGAAAGACCTCTGTGATCAGGCCGAGCCGAAAGACCCTGTCGATCACCCGAACGAGATGCCCTGAGCCAGGGGCAGCTCGGTGCTCCAGTTCACCGTGTTCGTCTGGCGGCGCATGTAGGCCTTCCACGCATCCGACCCGGATTCACGCCCGCCGCCAGTCTCCTTTTCCCCTCCAAACGCGCCACCGATCTCCGCCCCCGAGGTGCCGATGTTCACGTTCGCGATACCGCAGTCGGAGCCGCGGTGTGAGAGGAAGTATTCTGCTTCGCGGAAGTTGTCGGTGAAGATGGATGATGAGAGGCCCTGCGGGACGTCGTTGTGGATGCGGAGGGCTTCGTCCATCTCGGCGATCGCTTCCGATGGCGACGCGTCCGCGCTGCCATACTCGAGGATGTACAGGATCGGGGCGAACGTCTCGTCCTGGACGATCTCGAAGTGGTTTTCAGCCGAGGCAATGCACGGTTGCACGTACCGTCCGCCGGGGTAGTCGTCCCCACCGAGTACGGCCCCGCCGTAAAGAATCTCTCCACCTTCGGCGACGACTTTCTCCCTGGCGGCAACGAAGGCGTTCACAGAGTCGTGGTTGAGCAGGGGGCCCATGAGCGTGCTGTCTTCGAGTGGATTTCCGATCCGAACGCCTTCGTAGGCGGTGATCAGACGTCGTACGAGCTCGTCTTTCACCGAGCGGTGCACGATGATGCGCCGGGTGCTCGTACACCGCTGGCCGGCCGTGCCCACCGAACCGAAGACGATGCCTGGGAGGGCAAGGTCGAGATTGGCGTGCGGCGTCACGATGATCGCGTTGTTTCCGCCCAGCTCGAGAATCGACTTGCCCAGGCGCGCGCCCACGACCTCACCCACTCGCTTGCCCATCCGGCACGAACCAGTGGCGGACACGAGCGGTATGCGCTGATCATGAAGCATGCGTTCACCGATTGTCGCACCGTGACCGATTGCGAGGGAGAAGATCGCGGGGTCGACATCGTTCTCGCGGCAGACCTGGGCCGCGAGCTTCGTGACCGCGACCGCAGTGAGCGGAGTGCGCTCCGACGGCTTCCAGAGCGTGGAGTCTCCACAGACGGCGGCGAGGGCCGCATTCCAGCTCCACACCGCAACGGGGAAGTTGAAGGCGCTGATCACGCCCACCACGCCGAGTGGGTGCCATTGCTCCCGCATGTGATGGTCGGGGCGCTCACTCGCGAGGGTCAGGCCATAGAGCTGGCGTGAGAGACCGGTCGCAAAGTCACAGATGTCGATCATCTCCTGGACTTCACCCTCGCCCTCCGCCTTGATCTTGCCCATCTCGAGCGTCACGAGGGCACCGAGCTCAGACTTCACCTCGCGAAGTCGGTTGCCGAGCTGTCGCACCACCTCACCACGCTTCGGTGCGGGAAGCTTTCGCCACTTCAGGAACGCTGCATGCGCGCGATCGGCGATCTGGTCGTACTCCGCTTCCGTGACCTCGCGCACCGTACCGAGCCGGGAGCCGTCGACCGGGGTGAAGACTTCGATTTCGGGTCCGGATCCGACCCAGTCGCCAGCGAATCCGCCGAGGTTCGAGTCTTCGATGCCGAGGGTGCGGAGGATGTGTTCGGTGTTCATGGCCGACGGGATCAGAGTGACGGCGCGGGGCGCCTGTATGTACGAGACATGAAGTCTCTCAGCGTGGGCGCGGGAATGTAAGAACCGGGCTCCTACCCGCCATTCCTCGCCTTATTTCGCCAGAACTCTCGCGGGTCATCCTCGACCACCGGGATGACCGCCCGCATCAGCCTCACGGCCCCGGATCCGAAGATCGTCTGCAGCGCCGCGACCGTTTCCGCATTCGGATTGGCCTTGAGACTTTTCGAGCGAAGCTTGGGGGCCGCCTCTCCATTATCGCGGCCCACCTGAAGCCAGATGGGCGACTCACCCGGATGGGCGAGGAAGACCTGCCGTGCTTCGGCGAAGGCCTCGTCAGCGTATTCGGCGTCGAGATCCACTTCGATCTGAAGCGCGAGCTCGCCACCGGCCGTCACCTCATCGAGCAGACGTGCATGGTCGAGGAAGACGGGTGGGTCCTCCTCGTCGCGCTCATTGGAGCTGACCTTTCCACGGATGAGCACGACTGCGTCCTGCGTCAAAAGGTCCTTGAAGTTCTGCCAGGTGTCGCGGAAGGCGAGGATGGTCGCAGTGCCCTCGAAGTCCTCGACGGTGATCTTCCCCCACTCCTGGTTGTTCTTCCTCGAGATCTGCCGGGTCACGGACGTAACCACGCACGGCAGTTCGACGGACTGCCCGGGTGTGTCGGCGAGGGAGCGGGAGGTCACGGGTCCGAAGGCACGTACCACCTCGCGGTACCGGTCGAGCGGGTGGCCGGAGATGAAGAAACCGAGTGCGGCCTTCTCGCGCGCCAGCAGATCGGGCTCGGGCCATTCGGGGACATTGGGAAGTGTCGGAGCTCCACGGGGCAGGGCAGAGGACTCTCCGAACAGAGAGCCCTGACCGGACTCGATCTCTGCCTGGCGTGCCTGCACCTCGGAGTATGCAGAGTCCAGGCCGGCGATGAGCTGTGCCCGGTGCCCGAAGGCATCGAGGGCGCCAGCTGCGATCAGTGCCTCGCATGCGCGCTTGTTCAGCGCTCTAATGTCGATGCGCTCCAGAAAATCGAAGAGTGAGACGAAGGGCCCGTCGGCGCGCGCCTTGAGGACCGACTGTACTGCCGCATGCCCTACGCCCTTCACCGCGCCAAGGCCGAAGCGGATCCGGCCGGCCTCTGTGACCGTGAACTTCCACCCCGACTCGTTCACATCCGGCGGGAGGACTTCGACGGGATGTTTCAGCTTCGGCAGGTAGCGGGGCAGATCTCGACACGCGCTGATGTACTTCACAACACTGTCGGTCGTGTCGAGCACGGATGAGAGCAGCGCGGCCATGAACTCGGCCGGATAGTGCGCCTTCAGCCATGCGGTGTGATACGACACCAGCGAGTATGCCGCGGAATGACTCCGGTTGAAGCCGTAGCGACCGAACGTCTCGATCTGATCTGCCAGGTCCGTGGCTATGTCGTGCGGGATGTCTCGCTGCACGGCGCGTTCGATGAACTTGCTAAGTTCCGCCTTGATGAGCTCGGCGTTCTTCTTCCCGACCGCCTTACGGAGCACGTCCGCTTCACCCAGCGTGAAGCCGGCGAGCTCGGACGCGATGCGCATCACCTGCTCCTGATAGACGATGACGCCGTACGTAGGCTCCAGCACCTTCTCGAGAGCAGGATGCTGATACGTGACGGCTTCCTTACCGAGTTTCCGATCGATGAAGACGTCGGTCATCCCGGAGTCGAGCGGGCCCGGGCGGATAAGCGCGTTCGTTGCGACCAGATCCTCGAAGCGGTCGCAGCGCATTGAGCGGAGCTTGTCGTTTGCGAGGTTCGACTCGAACTGAAAGATCCCTGCCGTTCCACCTCGAGCCATCATCTTGTATACGGCCGGGTCGTCGAGCGGAATGTCATCGACAATGGCGTACTCTTCGCCTGTATCCGGGTTGGCGAGTCTTCCGTACCGGCTCTTCACCATCTCCACGGCATCGTGGATCACAGTGAGTGTCTTGAGGCCGAGGAAGTCCATCTTCAGCATGCCCGCGTCTTCCAGCGCGTTCATGTCGTATTGCGTGACGACCATCGCGTCGTCGTCGCCACCGTTGCCGCCCTTCTGGATCGACACGGGGACGTAGTCGTCGATCGGTCCGGGCGCGATCACCACTCCGGCCGCGTGAACCGAGGCATGGCGAGCCAGGCCTTCGAGCGTCATGGAATAGTCGAAGAGCTGACGATGCCGTTCGTCCAGCTTGTACAGCTCCTTCACCTCTTTGAGACCCTCGACCGCTTCCTGGACGGTGAAGGCTTGACCCGGAGCGTTCGGGATGAGTTTCGCGATCCGGTCGGTTTCGGAGGGCTCGAAGCCCAGTGCTCGTCCGACGTCCTTGATGACCGCCCGGCTCTTCATGGTCCCGAAGGTGATGATCTGGCCGACCGCGTCCTTCCCGTACTTCTCCCGGGTGTACTCGATGACCTCACCTCGGCGCTCGTAGCAGAAGTCGATGTCGATATCCGGCATCGAGATCCGCTCGGGATTCAGGAAGCGCTCGAAGAGGAGATCGAACTCGATCGGGTCCAGGTTGGTGATCCCGAGGGCGTAGGCAACGAGTGAGCCGGCGGCTGATCCGCGCCCCGGACCGACCGGGATGTCGTTCTCGCGGGCCCAGCGGATGAAGTCCTGGGTGATCAGGAAGTACCCGGCATACCCGGTGCCCTTGATGACACCCATCTCGTAGTCGAAGCGCTCCTGGTGCTCCTTGGGAAGGGGGTCGCCGTAGCGCTCCTTCGCGCCCTCCAGAGACAGATACTCGAGATAATCCGCTTCGCTATCGTGCTCTGCCGGGACCGGAAATTCGGGCACGTAGTACTTCTTCTCGAAGACCAGATCGACCGCGTCGGCCACTGCCAGCGTGTTCTCGAGCACCTCAGGGTGCGTCGGGAATTGTGCCGCGATCTCCTCGGCGTTCTTGAAGTAGAGTCCTTCGTCGTACTTCATCCGATTCGGGTCGTCACGATCCTTGCCGAGTCCGATGCAGAGGAGGATGTCGTGGGCCTCATGGTCGTCCGGCATGCAGAAGTGTGCGTCGTTCGTGGCGACGACGGGTAGCCCGATCTCGTCTGCGAGATCGAAGATCTGCTGGTTCAACTCTGCCTGGCCAGGTGTTCCGTGCGCCTGCACTTCGAGGTAGTAGCGGTCCTGGAAGAGGTTGGCGTACCACTCCGCAGTCTCTCTGGCTCCACCGGGATTGCCGGCCTGCAGGTGGCGGGCGACCTCGCCGGCCATGCACGCGGACGAGACGATAATCCCCTCGTGATACTGCGCGAGGACTTCGCGGTCGATCCGGGGTTTGTGATAGAAGCCTTCCGTATACCCGATCGATGAGAGCTTGCAGAGGTTTTTGTACCCCTGGAGGTCACGGGCAAGGAGAACAAGGTGGTAGTAGGCCCGGTCACCCTGTCCGCCGCGGGAGCGATCGCGTCGGTCGCCGGGGGCGACGTACGCCTCCATCCCTACAATCGGCTTGATGCCTTCCTTCCGAGCCATCTTGTGGAAGTTCCAGGCGCCGAACATGCAGCCGTGGTCGGTCAGGGCGAGCCCCGGCATCTCATATTCCGTCGCTTTTCGGATGAGATCGCCAAGGCGATTTGCACCGTCGAGGAGCGAGTATTCGGAATGAGTATGGAGGTGGACGAAACTCACAGGAGACGGCGACGCAGCGGCGAATTGTCGGGGGACTTTCGGGGCGAATCGCAACGTAACCCCATGAGGGAGCAACGCCAGACATGGCTTCCCCCAATGACCCGGAAAGCCGCGGAGTCGGGTGGGAGTGTTGTCCAGGCAACAGTCAGCGGGCGAAAGATGGCCGGGTGTTGTAGCATCGTCATAGGGCTCGGATCGACGAGAGGTGAAGATCTTGCGATTACACGGTGAACGCGTTGGCCGGCGCCGATCGCGCATGCGACCCGGGATCGGCATACCGCTACTGCTTCTGGTGCTGGCGGGACCGGTGATCCCGGGGACGTCGTTGTGTGCTCAGTACGATGTGCCGCTCGTCTCGACCGTGTTCGATCCTGCCGACTTCGGGCTCTCCAGTGCGGCGGATGTACGTCGTGGTCGTGTATCGCTCGCGTGGCACCCGGATGGGGTTCGGCTGAGCCCCTACTACCTGAGAAGCGATCCCGTTCAGCCTCGGGTGACGTATCCGAACGCTCAGTCGTTCTACAACCTCGGACCCGCGGCCATGCGGGCTGCTACGGGAGAGATCGTGCGCTATCTGGAAGGGGAGCTGGCGTTCGCGGGGCTGGCCTTCCGCGACTACGCGGGCTTGAGCCATCTACTCAGCCGCGAAGAACCTTCCCGTTAGTCGAAGCGACCATGTGGTACGACGGTTTGCTCAGGTCGTACAGGTGAACGTGTCGAGCAGCGTCTCGAGCTGGATCATGTACTCATACTTCTCTTTGCCCGGCGCATAGAGCCACGCGTCGACGAGATACGTACGGTCCTGCGCGTCACACGTCACGACCCGGGTGATGAGGGGCCCTCCGGCAGGCCATCCGCGATCCGGTGGATTCCGCCACTGCGACTGGATTTCGTACCCCTGCATCCCGTCCACTTCGATCACACGCTCGGTCAGATCTTCCAGGGCGACCACTTGCGGCTCCGTGTAGTGCGCCTCGGCCATTTCGTCACGCCATGCGACCACGCTCTCCCGGTCGAGCGTACCGGTGGCAGGGGTGACCCACGACACCCCGATTTGCCGAATCAACTCCGACGGGTCCGGGTTATCGTTGCGGAAGATGTAGACCGAGTCCCGGGTCTGCCATCGGTACACGGATGGGAGCATCAACGAGAATCCGGCTCGGAGTGACAGGGTATCGGCGAGTGCGGAGTCCGTGCCCGACATGTACATCCGATTTTGGGCGTACCGACGGAATTGGCCGTCCAGCAGCGCGTTGACCTCCGGGAGGAACGGGAGGAGGTCCGAGCGGCCCCAGCCCTGGTCGAGAAGGATGAGGGTGATCGTCTGCCCTCGTGACCAGACGTCGTATACCTGGTGCATGCCGTTTTCGGTGATCGGCTCACGTGCGTCTTCGAGCACCTCCTGAACCCAGAAGTCGTCTCGTGTCCCGACCACGAGCATTTGTCGGAAGCGCCGCAGGTTGTTCCAGAATTCCCCGCCGGGCTCCTGGTAGGTCACCGTGAAGGTCTTTTCGGCACGGACCGTCGTGATGGTTGGCTCGAGCGCGCCGTATACGTCGTCCTGAAGCTCTGCCCACGAGTCCGCGGGCATGACTGCAATGATGCTGTTTGCGTCGCCGTAGCTCAGCGGCACCTCGTCGCAGGCGGCCGAAGCCAGGACGAACATGGCGAGGAGCAGCGGTCTAAGCAGTGTGCGCGCGGCGGTCATAGGCCCTCTCGGAAGCTGTTGCATCGGCTCAATGAGTATACGCAAGGGGAAACCCGCGGTGTCATCTGGGTAGCTCAGGAGGCGAGCTTGCCGAGATTGCGATTCAGGAGTGCGTCCGGGTCCGGGTCACGTCCCATGAACTCGACAAAGAGGGATTCCGGGTCGGCCGAGTCCCCCCGAGAGAGAATCGACTCCACATATCGCCTGCCCGTGTCCCGGCTGAAGATCCCGTCGTCCTGGAATCGGGTGAACACGTCGGCATCGAGCACCTCGGACCACAGGTAGCTGTAATATCCTGCTGCGTATCCACCGGCGAACAGGTGCGTAAACGACGTGAGGATATGCAGCTCGGCAAACGACGGGTCTGGTGTGAAATCCGCGAAGCGGGAGCGGGCGAACTCCATGACTTCCAGGCCCTGGGCTGCGTCGAGATCTCTGTCCGCTTCCCGGCCCTCAGCCTCGGAGCGGAGCTTGGGTGCGAGATCCTCATGTAGCTCCAGATCGACCGTCCCGAGGGACAGCTGGCGCATCTGGCCCCACCCGCCCATGAAGCGCCTCGCCGCGACCAGACGTTCGTAGAGGTCGTCGGGGAAAGACGCGCCGGACTCGTGGTGCCGAGCGAAGAGGTCGAGAGCCTCGCGCTCCCAGGTCCAGTTCTCCATGAGCTGGCTCGGAAGCTCGACCCAGTCCCATGCGACATGGATGCCCGCGCGGCTGGGGATCGCCACGCGAGACGTGCAGTGGTGGAGCAGGTGGCCAAATTCGTGGAAGGTGGTTTGCACCTCTCGATGGGTCAGCAATGCCTCACCGTCTCCCTCGGGAGGAGTGAAGTTGCCGCACATCACGCCGAGGTGCGGTGCGAAGCTGCCGTCGCGCGGTCCGCCCGTGATGAAGTTGTTCATCCAGGCGCCCTGACGTTTTTCTTTCCTCGGGAACCAGTCTGTGTAGAAGGCGCCGAGCATCGTGCCCGATTCGTCGTAGATCTCGTAGAAGCGCACGCCGTCGTGCCACACCTCGTCGATCTCTCGCTCTTCGAGGCGGAAGCCGAAGGTCCGGCGTACGATCTCGAACATCCCCTCGAGGACCTGGTCGAGCGGAAAGTACGGTCGCAGCACCTCGTCATCGATGTCGTAACGGCTCTTGCGCAGGTCTTCCGTCACGAAGGCCACGTCCCACGGCTCGAAGGAGTCGAAACCGAGGGATTGTGCATGTTCTGCGAGGTGGGCTGCGTCACGCGTCCAATAGGGGCGCGTTCGGTCGGTCAGGTCCCTTTCAAAAGAGATCGCACGCGCTCCGGTCCCGGCCATCCGGTCGGCGAGCACGTAGTCAGGGAATCCGTCGTATCCAAGGATGTCCGCGACTTCATCACGCACGCGAAGGATACGTGCCAGGAGTGGACGGTTGTCGTGTTCGCCGTCCCGGCATCGTGTCGTGTACGCTACCAGGACCTCCCGGCGGAGCTCCCGATCACGACAGTACTTCAGGATCGGCTCCACCGACGGATAGTCGAGCGTGAGAGTCCAGCCCTCGTCTCCGCTCTCTTCAGCCCGTGCCCGGAAGCGTCGCTTTGGTGCGTCGGGAACACCATCGAGTCGGGACTCATCCGTCACGAGCAGCGTCCATGCCGCGGTCGCGTCCAGCACGTTCTCGCTGAACTTCTGCTGCATCTGAGCCAGCTCCACCTGAAGCGCCTGGAGCCGCTTCTTCTCGTCCGCTGGCAGGTCGGCACCCGCGTGCTTGAACTCGTCGACCGTCTTGTCGAGGTGGCGCCTTCGTATCCCTTCCAGAGCCTCAGCCTCATCCGTTTGGGCATAGGCTTCCAGCCGACTCCAGAGCTCCGGGTTCAGCGGGATGCTTGACCAGAACGTGGAGATCTCCGGGAGCACCACGTTGTACGCGTCGCGCAGCTCCTGTGTCTCAGCCACGGAGACGAGATGCCCAACCGGGGCCATCCGCACGGACAGTTGTTCGAGTGCCCTGTCCAGGCGTCCCAACGTATTGTCCCAGGACGGCGGTGTGGTATCTGACGCAACAGCGTCCACCTCCGTCTGCGCGTCGGTCAGGGCCTGGCGGATTCCCGGCTCCACGTGCTCTGCACGGATCGCGTGAAAGGGGATCCGATAGTCCCCCGACAATAACGGGTTGGATTCGGTCGTCATCGATGCTCACAGTGGTGCGTACTAAGGTTGTCGAAAGGTATCTAGCGTGGACACGCGTTCCAGTCCGAAATGGGTGAAGGTGAAAAAATCTTGACTTTCCCCCGCCCTGAGATCTTCGTCTTCGGCATGATCGGCCATGCCCCTCGGGAGCGAGGCTCGATCAGGGTTCAGGCCTGCTAACGAGGAGGATGTTCGGATGCGTGGGTTCTCACACGAGCGTGGTGTGACGAGTAACACGGTCGTGCTCTTCTCCGACGATGATCTCGACGAAGACGATGATCTCGACGAAGACGACGAACTTGACGGTGAGGATTGGGACGACGACTCGTGGGACGAGGACGAGGACGAGGACGAGGACGAGGACGGATTTGATCCGGACGATGAACCCGACCTCTGGATGGGGGATGAGGAGGACGAGTACTGATCGTTGTCCGGCTTCGGCCGTGACGTCCCTCGCGTCCGCTGCGCTTCTCGTGGTGGGCTCGTTCGTCTGTGCGGGCGCGGCTTCTGCTCAGGCGCAGCCAGGCCCGGTCGTCGACGTGGAATGGCTCGCCTGGAATCTGGGGTCTTCCGAGGTGCTGCTCCTGCATGCCGACATGCGTCGGGCCTCCTACGAGGAAGGGCACATCCCGGATGCTCGATTCCTGGACATGAATCGTGTCGTTTGGGAGGGAAACCCGGCGTGGGGAACCGAGATGCGTTCCTCCGAACAGGTTGGCGGCGCGCTGCGCCAGCTCGGGCTGAACGATGACACGAAGCATGTGGTCGTGTACGGGACGAACCCGCTGTTCGCGTCTCGCGTCTTCATGACGCTGGAGGTTCTCGGGCTCGAGGGCAGGGTCCATGTACTGGATGGTGGTCTCATCGCGTGGCTCGCATCCGGTCGAGAGTTGACCACCGTGGAGCCGCCGAATGCGGGGGCAGGCGTCCTGACCCTCAATGTGCGAGACGACGTCATCGTTTCGGCAGACTGGATTCGCGATCGCCTCGGCGACGACGGTATCGCGCTGGTCGACGCCCGTCCGGACGACGAATACACGGGGGACGACGGAGGATTAGGTGGCAGGGTCCGACCCGGCCACATTCCCGGCGCCTATCAGATGTACTGGGAAGAGCTGGTCGAGAGCCGTGAGTCGCCATACCTGCGGGACCGCTCGGACCTTGTCGATCTCTTTGAGGGAGCGGGGGTGGACGACGGCACGACCGTGGTCGTGTACTGCATGGTCGGCTGGCGTGCCAGCTATACCTATCTGGCCGCCCGACTCCTGGGCCACGAAACCAGGTTCTACGACGGCTCCTGGCGTGACTGGGGAGCTCGGGAGGATCTGCCCGTGGTGACGGGTTCAGGTCCGGGTGACGCGCGGTAGGACAGGTGCCCCGACGCCCCCCGGCTAGCCCACCCGCTCGCTCTGCTTCACCTTTGGTGGCCTTCGGCGCCCGGCTCGCGAGCATTTGATCCACCGCACCATCCCGGATGAGTTTGATGCGGGCGCGCAGGTGTCATCAACCCCGGACTCGGTTCTCGTCGATCCCGCTGGATCGGACTTCGAGTTCGCCGATGACGAGCAGTCGATCGAGTACTTCAAGGCAATCCATGCTGCGTGCGATCGAATCGAGGTCGACTCGATCACGCAGCAGTTGAAACACTTCCGAACTTCGTAGGGGTAGAGAGTTCCATGTACCAGATGACGCCCTGGGTTACGCGACTTCTTGTCGCGAACATCGCGATCTACTTCGTGCTGGGCAGTTTGGGCGGGCTCGGGAACGCCATCGCGAACGCACTCGTCTTCCGTCCGGGGAGTGTGTTGCAAACGCCGTGGACTCCGCTCACGTACATGTTCCTGCACGGAGGCTTCGGCCACCTGTTCGGGAACATGATTGGACTCTTCTTCTTCGGACCTCGTCTCGAGCAGCGCCTTGGCACGAAAGGATTCCTCACGCTCTACTTCGCTGCGGGGATGGGTGGCGCGTTCTTCGAGTCGGTCCTCGCCCTTTTCGTGGGACCGGTCTCGATGGTCGGGGCATCGGCAGGTGTATTCGGCGTTCTCGCCGGCTTTGCATACTTCTGGCCCCGCGAGACGATCATCCTGTTCCCGATCCCGATTCCGATACAGGCGTGGATCCTGGTCAGTGTCTACGTCGTCTGGTCACTCTATGCCGGATTGAATTCGTCTGTTGGCGGGGGGGTCGCGCACTTCGCTCACCTTGGCGGGGCTGTTGTCGGGCTGGCCTATCTATGGTGGGAGGATCGGAAGCGTGGAGCCGCGAAGCGTGAGTTCCAGCGAGCCATGCAGGCCCCGTCCGATGGTGGCGGCTTCGTCACTGAGCGGTCGACGATCGAGCGGTGGAAGGGAATTTCCATCGATGCGCTCCACGAACTGAACCGCGAAGAGGTGGAGCGGCTGCTTCTCAAAGCGAAGTCGAATGGCGCTGGGTCGCTGACACAGTCAGAGCGGGCCTTCATGGACCGGATGGCTGCGAGCTGACGGACCTGTCTCAGCAGGGAGCCCCCATGCGCGACGCACATCTCTCCGACCGTGCGACCCCCCTGGATATGACTCCCGAGGAGTTCGCGGACGTCGGCCACCGGCTGGTGGACGACCTCGCCGAGCTGCTTGGCTCTCTCAGGGAGCGACCCCTGGGGCCGGATGTCACGCCTGAAGAAGTGCGGGCTGCGCTGGATGCTGCGGCTTCGATTCCGGAGGAGGGCACCGAGGCCGGGAAGCTGATGCGAGACACAACCCGGATGCTCGTCGAGTACTCGTTGTACAACATGCACCCGCGCTTCTTCGGGTACATCACAGCGGGTGCCGCGCCGATCGGCGTGCTGGCCGATCTCCTGGCGTCGGGGACCAACCCCAACAATGGAGGATGGGCTCTCTCTCCGATGGCGAGCGAGATCGAAGCTCAAGCGACGCGATGGATCGCGGAGCTGGTCGGATTCCCCGGTGGTGGCGATGGGGTTCTCACGAGTGGTGGAAATGTGGCGAATATGATCGGCTTCTACGCTGCGCGGGCGGCGAAGGCGGGGTGGGATGTACGCGCGGATGGCCTGAAGAGTGAGGAGGCCTCGGTACTCCGTCTGTATGCCTCGGGCAGCACCCACACGTGGGTCCAGAAAGCTGCCGACCTGTCAGGTCTGGGCACCAGTGCAATTCGGTGGATCGAGACCGATGCCGTCGAGCGAATGAACATGCCCGCACTCCAGGCAGCGATCGAAAAGGATCTGGATGACGGTCACAGACCGTTCATGGTCGTCGGAACGTGTGGCTCGGTGTCCACGGGTGCCGTGGATGATCTGCCGGCCATTCGCGACCTCTGTGACACGTACGATCTCTGGATGCACGTCGACGGTGCGTACGGCGCGTTTGCTGCGTGCCTGCCGAATGCCCCGGACGAACTGAGGGCCGTTGCGCTCGCCGACTCTCTGGCATTGGACCCGCACAAGTGGATGTACACGACGCTCGAGGCCGGGTGCGTCCTCGTACGGGATCCCTCTGCGTTACTGGCGGCGTTCTCGTATCAGCCGGAGTACTACTACTTCCAGCAAGAGGCGAAGAACTACTTCGAGCGTGGCATCCAGAACTCTCGTGGTTTCCGGGCTCTCAAGGTGTGGATGCAGCTCAAGCAGGCGGGTCGTGCCGGGTATGTACGCATGATCACCGAGGACATCGAACTGGCTCAGCG
The DNA here is from genome assembly GCA_028873595.1 of Gemmatimonadota bacterium. Lineage (GTDB taxonomy): Bacteria > Gemmatimonadota > Gemmatimonadetes > Longimicrobiales > Gaopeijiaceae > UBA2589. The sequence continues at coordinate 19,784 of JAPPOV010000043.1, forward strand.
CTTCTACGACATCGCTGTGGCGCGGCCCGAGTTCGAGGCATTCGGGACTGCGTTGAGCATCACCACCTATCGATATGTTCCGGAAGACCTTCGTAGCCGTGCCGCCGAGGTTGAAGTTGCGACGTATCTCAACGAGCTCAACGAAGGGATCCAGGCGCGCATGGAGAAGGGCGGAGAGGCCTTCGTGTCCCATGCTGTGCTCGGGGACGTCTACGCACTTCGGATGTGCGTGGTCAACTTCCGCAGCACGCTTGCCGACGTCGAAGCGCTAGCCGACATCACCGCGAAGCTGGGCGGGGCCCTCGATCGGCAGCTTCGACCCGAAGGATTACGCCCCGTCGTCGACGTCGAAGGACCTCACGCGTGAGGGCGAGCACGTGACGGGGCCCGCTCGTTATCCCATTCCTGCGCGGGCGCATCGGGTCGAGGAGGTCGTACAGCGAAGCCGTTTCCTCACCACCGTGGCACATGCGCCGGACGTGGATGCGGCTCACGCATTCATCCAGACCGTCCGCGAGGAATTTCCGGACGCGACACACCATTGCTGGGCATTCGTGGCCGGCCCTCCCGGCAGTACCGCTCGTATCGGAATGAGTGATGATGGTGAGCCGCATGGTACAGCCGGCCGCCCCATGCTGACCGCACTCCTGCATTCGGGAGTCGGCGAGATCGTAGCAGTGTCGACCCGTTACTACGGTGGCATCAAGCTCGGCACGGGTGGCTTGAGCCGAGCGTACTCCGGGGGTGTCGTCCTGTCGCTCGAAGAGATGCCCCGAGAAGAGAAGGTCGATCGGCACGCGGTAGGTCTCACGGTGGGGTATCCGGATGTCGACTCTGTCCAGCGACTTGTCGCCGAGCAGGAGTGGGTCCTGATCGATGAGGTCTTCGGTCAGGACGTTCGCCTGGAGGTGCTGATCCCGGCTGACGAGATCGAGGAAGCCCGTCGGATCGTGGCCGATCGGACCAGAGGGTCGGGCGTGTTCGAGGTCGAGACTTCGAACTGAGGTGACGGGAGCGAGCGCCAGCAGGATGGCGTGATCAGTTGCCCGTGCCCGGCGGTGGCGGCGTGATCATGATGTGGGCACCGGCAGTGCCCGGGAACATGAGCCATGGAGCGCCTGGAGCGGTGGGCTGGGCCGGCAGGCCCGTAGACTGAATCGTTGCCCAAGGGGTGTAGATGACCCACCGGGTGAAGGCGTTCTCGACCGTGTTCGTTCCTGAGTCGAAGCCGTCGCCGGTCATCACGTACAGCATCGCCGGCTCTTCCGGCATCGACAGCGTTCCGGCGTCCGCTTCTGCCCAGCGGCGCTGCGCGAGTTCGCCGGAGTCCGTGACACCCTGGGCACGGAGTTCCCGCCCCCGGGCCATGAACGGATCGAGGGAGTCGTGATAGCACGCGACGCTCCATCCCTCGCGATGTGGGTCGTCGGCGAGGCAGATCAGCCCGCCACCTTCGCGCAGAGTCGTCATGGACCCGTCCTCTAGGAAGCCGAAGACCGTAGCGTCGTCCCGCTCCATCGCCGGAGCGGCTTGGAGTGCACCTGCGATCTGAGCGGACGCCTCCGGTACCTGCGCCTCGATATCCGTCGGGTTCGTCACTCCCGTGGCGAGGGCGAGCACGCCCAGGGCGATGGACAGTTGCGAGAGAGAAGTTTGCGGCTGAGGCATGGGTCGTGTGGCCGGGGTGAAGCGGGTCGGATCCAACGTTCGTACTGGAGCGCCGATGCGCGAGGGAGGAAGGTGCAGTTGGGCTGGCGTTTGTGCGAGACCTGCTTCATGCAAGAACGGACCTGCTCCGTCTTGTCGACTGTACCCGCGACACCCCACGTTGTCCGGCGTGGGGTGGGGCAATGGGGTACGTACACGTCGAACGGATCGACACATGACGCATTTCAAGCGGACGCTCGCCTTCGGGTTCGGAGCCGCAACACTACTCGTTGGCTGCGGAGGCGAGGACATGGAGGGGTTCCCGACAAGCGATGGGTCGGCAGAGCAGGTCATCGCGAGGGCTGCAGCGTACGAGCTCGATACCGAGTACGTGCCGCCGCCGGGCGAGGCGCTCCACCACCAGACGGCTGGATTTGCGAAGATCCTGTGTTCGGGTGTCTTCATCACCGGACTCGACGCCGATGACGCGGCGGCGAACGTCGGCGGCTTCATCTCGCCGTTCGACGAGCGCCAGCATGTGGTCGATACCGTGATCGACTACGACCGCCAGATGGTTTCGCTGACACTGCCGGATGGGGTCACCCGGACCGCACAACGGTACGCGAACCAGGGTTGTGTAGCCCATCCCATCGGCGAGACGGAGGTCCTCTTCACCCCGTCGGAGGTCGAGCGGAATCTTCCTCCTGCGGAGACGACGCCGTGGCCCATGGGGGATGTGCTGCCCGACGACCCGTGGCCTGCCGAACTCGACATGGACAAGGTCGAACAGGCACTCGATGCCGGTTTCGGACCACCCGAGGCGCGGACGCTTGGGTTCGTCGTGACGTACAACGGCCGGATCCTCGGGGAGCGCTACGGCGAGGGCATCGACATCCACACGCCGCTCGAGAGCTGGTCGATGACCAAGAGCTTGACGGGGACACTCATGGGCGTCCTGATCGAGCAGGGCGTCTACGATCTCTGGGAGCCGGCGCCCATACCGGAGTGGCAGGGTGAGGGTGACCCGCGTCAGGAGATTCGCATCGGCGACATCATGCGCATGTCCAGCGGAATCCGAATTAACGCCCCGTCCGATCCGGACTACAACGCAGACCTGTACGCCGACCACTTCTACCTGTACACGGGAACGGTGAACTCCTACGAGTACGCCGCGACCCGACCGCAGCAGTGGCCGCCGAACACCATCGGTCGCTATCGCAACACCGATCCGGTTCTGGCCAGCTACCTGGTCCGCCTCGGGGCCGAGGGTGCAGGTATGGACTACCACTCGTTCCCCCAGCAGCACCTCTTCGACAGGATCGGCATCCGTGATGGCCTGATCGAGACGGATCTGTACGGAAACTTCCTGGGGCAGGGGCTTGCCTTCATGCCGGCCCGCGACTGGGCCCGCCTCGGAAACCTCTACCTGCAAGACGGCGTTTGGGATGGGGAGAGGATTCTTCCGGAAGGCTATGCCGAATACGCGTCGTCGGTCGCGCCCGCGTGGGATGCCGACGGCCGTCGTGTGTATGGAGGAGCGTTCTTCTGGGTCAACGGCGAAGGTGGGCTCGGAATCCCGGACACGGCGTACCGAATGCTCGGGGCGGGAGGTCAGAGCACGACGATCATCCCGACCCACGGGCTCGTGGTGGTCCGGCTCGGCAAGTACACGGGCTCCGGTCCGGGTGCCGATGCGCTCGAGGAAGCCTTCGGGCTCCTGATGGAGGCGGTACCGCCTATCGAATAGATGCTTGCGGCGACGTAGCCCGTTCGTGACAGCCCTGGCTTAGCGTCCGACGCCGTACAGCGCGGCCTGGATGACCTCGAGCTCGTCGCTCCAGACGACCCTCCAGCCGGACGGGGTGGCTGCGAGCCTCATGACCTTCACTTCAGGTACCGCACCGCTGATGCGCGCCGTCGTGCGGTAGACCGCATGTGAGGTCTCCGGGTCTTCGTCGACGCTCCCGATCACGTCGTCGTCCCGATCGTACAGGGCGTGCATGAGACCTGGCATGTCGTCGATCACGGCACCGATTGCACGATCGAAGATCTCGGCTGGGTCCAGGGCGGCCAATCCAGCCGAGTCGGTCTGGACCAAGTACGCTCCGAGTTCGCCGCTGCGGTCGCCGTTGGCGATCGCGGTCACGGTGAAGTGGAATCGCTCGAGAGTCGTGTCGTGCATGACCTGTGCCGCGGCACCCCAGCGAATCGCCCGAATGGATCGGAGGAAGAGGGCCGCCGTCGCATCGGGGGTTTGGGTCAGCTCAGCGATCGAGGGGGACCGGGTCTGCTGTTGCGTCTGCGCCTCGGTCGGAGCGGCCAGGCCGACGATGACCGCTGTCCATACCACCAACGACGGGGCCCGATGCGCGCGTAGATCCATGACAGAACATAGGGGTGTGACGCGCGGGCTTCACCTGTTGCGAGGTCGTCCCAGTGGGCTCCATCGTTTCATGAACGAGCCGGCACATGGTGCTATGACCAGCCGGCTCACCTGGCGTTCGCGCCAGCACTGCTGTGTGGTGCGCGACATGCCTCATGGCGCCTACCTTCCTTCATGATCCCAGGCTCCCGACACCAGCGCTGGTTCGCGATTGACCCGGGCGAGCGCCCCTCTCCGGTCATGCTGCTCGCAAATCTCGTTCTCGCGGCCGCGGCCGTCGCGTTCGCCGCGCGTGTCTCGATCCCTGTTCCCGGGGCACCCGTCCCCCAGACGCTGCAGACGCTGGTGGTGGTCATGACGGGGATGTGGATGGGACCCGTATGGGGCCCTGTGGCGATGGTCGTCTACATCGGGGCCGGGGTCGCCGGGCTTCCTCTCTTCGCGAACGGGGCGTCTGGAGCCGAGGTGTTACACGGGCCTTCGGCCGGATATCTGTTCGGCTTCGTGGTTGGGGCCGGGATCGCCGGCTGGTCCAGCCGCCGCGTCTGGTTTTCGCCGATGGCCGGTCTTGTGTGGATGTCGGGCTTGGCGTTGGTGGCCCATGGGGTGATCCTGCTCGCCGGATGGATCCGGCTCGTGCCGCTCGCAGGGGCCGAAGCTGCGTTCAGCGCCGGTGTGAGCCCATTCCTGATGGGTGGCATGGTGAAGTCGATGCTGGCTGCGGCGATCTGGGTCATCTGGGAGATGTCCCGGCCGACGGATTAGGTGTACAACGCGAGCCAGGGGCTGAAGGTCGGACCGGCTGCCCCGGTCAGAATGCCAGGAGTTTCGTGACCTTGACCGTGAGACCCCGCTCCAGGAGTGGGTCGGTCGCGCCGTTCGCTAGGCTGCGTCGCTCTGTGTAAACGAGGAAGACGTCGGACAGGGGAGAGTGGATGATGTTGATTCGTGCGTTGGAGATAAGCTCTTCCGTCGCGCCGTTGTACTGCACGAATGCTAGGAAGAAGGCACGGGTGTTTAGGGCGTAGCGGAGTCGAGCGCTGTAGATGTCGGCGCTGAAGTTGATCCCACCGAGGGTCAGGTCGTTTCTTTGCCCGCCCAGTTCCATAGAGACGTGTTCGTTCGGACGTATGGTTACATCCGCGGAGTATGAGGTGCGCGAGCCGTCGTAGAAGTCGCCCCACTGGACGCTGCCAGAGACGAAGACGGGGAGGTCCCCTCGCGTGGAGAGTCGAAGACTGGGCTCGAGCCACTCGTACACCCCTGCGTGCAAGTCGACTCCACCGATAGGTGTAGTCTCGAAGAGGCGCTCGTAACGGTCCCGAACCCGCGCTGTCACCTGCCCGCCTGCGAGAAGCGAGATCACAGCCCCGGCTTCGATGCCTCGTGTCTCCAGGTTCGCTTCGAGATCGGTGTAGAGGTCGAGGTCGAGGTAGGGGTTGATCTCACGAATACCGAGACGGTTGATCTGCGGGTGCACCCCAACGGTCGTGAAGTAGCGCCGTACCGCCGTCCGGTCGATGAATCCGGTCTCCGGATTGAAGCCGTCACCGACATGCTTGAAGAGGCCGGAGACATTCCAGAATGGATTGCGCCACGCAGTCTGGAACATCGCCGTGTTCGCATCTCCGTTGGAACGTGGACCGTCTGTGCGCGCCCAGTATGCCGACATCAACACGTTCGGAGAGACCTGAACGTTGGCGTCGACGCCGTACGACCGGTTGTATCCCGTCGCGTGGGGTGAGTAGAACGCTCCCCCTGTCTCCTGACGGTTGATGAACATCCCGCCGATCGTCGCCGGGCCGAACGTTCCTTTCGCTCTGGCGACGGCGAAGTTCTCCGCCGTGTAGTCCGATCCGTCCGAGAGTCCATTGAGGGACCGAGTCTGTATATCGAGCAGCCCGACCTCGAATCGATCCCCGATCCGTCCCGTGAGTCGTGCACCTCCGCCGATCGGAAGAGGTTCGCGCGTGCTCGAGAGTCCGATGCGTCTGGAGTTGAAGAGGCGGAAATTCCTAGGGCTGCTTCCCGTCCGATAGTTCCGGATCGCCGCATCCTGGAAGGCGAACGTGCCATCGTTCTCCAGAAAGAAGTCGCGGCGCTCGGGAAAGAAGAGTGAGAAACGGCTGAGGTTAATCTGCTCTTGATCGACCTCGACCTGGCTGAAGTCGGTGTTCACCGTGAGATCGAGCGTCATTCTCGGCGTCAGCCCCCACTTCGCGTCGATCCCTGCCGCGCCGCTCTCTTCTGCCGACGCGTAGCGTACTCCGGTCAGCCGGTCGCCGAGTGCGTACGGCTTGATCCATAGATTGCGTCCGCGCGGAAGTTCCCGAAGCCCTTCCAGTGTGCCTGCGAGTGAGAATTTGTAGACCCGGTACTGAATTGGGATCGGGGCCCAGATCGCATCTTCGTTCCGCCGACGGATACGGCGAGAGAAGTTGATCCCCCACACCTGATCACCGACCACAGGATTGAAGCGCAGCGTCGCGAATGGGATCGCCATCTCGACGACCCAGGTCGAGTCGTTGACCGACGTGCGGACATCGACAATGCCCTCCCAGGCAGGCGACAGGTCCCGTTGGTCGTTGAATGCCTGTGCGTCCCAAAGGGCGCCTCCAGGATTCACGGCCCATAGGAAGCCGTTCTGTCGATCTAGGTAGGTGTCGATCGCGACTCCGAAGATGTCTGAGTTCGGAGTGTCGAAATCCTGCTCGAGCCCGGGAACGGTGAGACTGCCAGTGTCCTCGTCGTATAGGACCGCGCCGATGTAAAGGTTCTGGTCGTCGTAGACGATGCGCAGGACCGTCTCCTGCGAGGCTGGCATACCCAGGTCCGGGATCGTCTGGATCCAAGTGCGAGTATCCGGACTGGCATCGGCCCATGCTGGGTCGTTAAGGAGGCCGTCAATCGTTATGGGCCCGTCTATGCGTGTCGCGTGGATGACGGGCCGTGGGACGGTGAGGGGATCGACCGGGTACTGTGAGGTGTCACGATTCTGACCGGCCAAAGGCGAGGCCAGCCCGCTCAGTATGCACGCAAGCGCTGCCCAAGTCCGATACTCGCATCGCAGTCGACGGAACGGGTGTGTTGGTATCGATGCGCGAACCGACACCCGATTCGGAAAGTGTAAGAGCATCCACATCCTTGGTGCTGATCTTGGCGCGGTGCGATTGCGACGGAGCAAGGCCGTGCTCTGGGCTGCTCGGGACGGCGAAGAGAATGCAGGTGCCTGTGCGCTAAGGAAAGCTGCAGGCAGATATCCCACCCCCTTGGCTCATTTTGCACACAACCCACAAGCATGATCAGGTTTTCGCAGCCATCGTTGATCAGGGAGATTTCAACGCAACGCAAGCGTTCAACTTTCCCAGAGCCGGTTGAACCGTATTCACGACCAGACTAGCTTTTCCGGCTCGTTGCGGCGGCTCTAACGCCGCCGATGAAGGGCCTGTAGCTCAGTTGGTTAGAGCGCACGCCTGATAAGCGTGAGGTCGGTAGTTCAAATCTACCC
>JAPPOV010000010.1 GCA_028873595.1 Gemmatimonadota bacterium
CAGGTATACGGAACGACGACGCCTACGACACGGAATGCGTGGACGCCGGACGATGTCGAGTACTCACCAGCGGGCTCCTCTTCCGGAACCGGAACGGCGGTCGCGGCCCGGATGGCGGTCGCGGGCCTCGGGACTCAGACCGGAGGGTCGGTGGTCGGACCCGGGAACGCACAGGGCCTGACGTGCATTAAGCCGACGTTTGGTCGGATTTCACTGCACGGGGTCATCCCGCTCAGCTACACGCGGGACCATGTCGGGCCGATGGCACGGACCGCGCTCGATGCTGCCATTCTGCTCCAGCTTCTGGCCCACCCGGATCCGAACGACGCTCGAACGCTCGGTCTGCCTCCGGCGCCGAACTACGTTGGTGCGGCGACACCGTTCCCCGGCGAGGCACCGTCCGTCCGATGGCCGACGCGGGTGGGTGTCTTTCCCGGATGGCTCGAGCCGGACGAGGGGCGCGTCGGGGAGCTACGCCGCGCGTTCGTACGCGAGCTCGAGTCCATGGGGAATGTCCAGGTCGTTGGTGAGGTGACGCTTCCCGACCAGTGGGACGAGCTCACATCTCCGCCTCTGGGTGGTTCACACGGAGACCCGACTGCGTTCTTCATTGAGCCGCTGCGCCGTGATGTCCGCCTCTTTGGGACCCGCTTGCCACGGTTTCTGAACGGAATGCTCCAGAGCGCCGATACCTATGTGAAGGTGCAACAGGCACGCATGCTGCTCTTGCATCGAATTCAGACGCAGCTCTTCAACCAGTGCGACGTGGTTCTGACTCAGAGCTCGAACGCCTTCGATGGTACGGGGATGCCGGTGCTCTGTATGCCGATCGGATTCGACACTGAGCCGCGGACGGGTCGAACCGTACCACGCGGCGTCAACCTCGCGGCTGCTCCGTTCGGCGAGGAGCGACTGTTGGCCGTGGCGGCCGCCTGGCAGGCGAGAACAGACCATCACACGGTACGGCCCATGGATCCCGTCGGGTGACCGGATGATCTCGGTATCGAATCTGGAGAAGGGCTTCGGTGATCGAACGCTCTTCGCAGGCGCGTCGTTCCAGCTCAATCCAGGCGAACGGTATGGTCTCGTCGGTGCGAACGGTTCGGGCAAGACGACGCTGCTGAACGTTCTGTGCGGTACGATGGAGCCGACGCATGGACAGGTCTCCGTTCCGAAGTCACTACGGCTCGGCGTGCTCAAGCAGGATCACTTCGCCTACGAGAACGAGGAGATCCTGGGCGTCGCACTGATGGGGAACCCTGAGCTCTGGCACGCTCTCGCGGAGAAGGAAGCGATCCTTTCCGCTGGTGAAGACAACTTCGACTACGAGCGGTTCAGCGAGCTGGAAGAGACGATCCAGCGCCTCGACGGCTACACGGCCGAGGCTCGGGCCGCCACCATCCTCGAAGGTCTGGGGTTACCGACCGAGGTGCACCGTGCGCCGCTCTCCACCCTCTCCGGTGGGTTCAAGCTGCGGGTGCTGCTGGCTCAGGTGCTTGCGTCGGATCCGGACGTTCTCCTGCTCGACGAGCCGACCAACCACCTGGATATCATCTCGATCAGGTGGCTGGAGAAGTTTCTCGAGGGCTTCAGAGGTCCCGTCGTCATCATCTCCCACGACCATCGCTTTCTGGACAACGTCTCGACACAGATTCTCGACGTCGACTACGGGACGGTGACTCTGTATCGCGGTAACTACTCGCAGTTCCTCGAGGCCAAGGTGGCCGAGCGCGAGCGACGAGAAAAGGAGATCGCGAGTCGGGAGAAGGAGATCGCTCACCACCAGCAGTTTGTCGACCGATTCCGCGCGAAGGCGAGCAAGGCGCGACAGGCCCAGAGCAAGTTGAGGTTTATCGAGAAGAAGGCGGCCGAGCTGACTGAACTTCCCGGGAGCTCGCGCCGGTACCCCACGTTTCGGTTCGAGCCACGCCGTCCAAGCGGGAAAGAAGTCCTGAAGGTGAAGGGGGTTCACAAGGCGTTCGGCGACAACGAGGTGCTCCACGGTGTCGACCTCGAGGTCCGTCGAGGTGACCGACTCGCGATCATGGGCCCAAACGGAATCGGAAAGTCGACGCTGCTGAAGATCGTGATGGGTGAAGTGGGAGCGGATATGGGCGAAGTGACGTGGGGGTACGAGACGCACCCCGGATACTTCGCTCAGGACAACAAGAACCAGTTCGCCGGCGGGACCGAGTCGACTGAAGAGTGGTTGTGGGCGTTTTGCCCCGGGAGAGATCGAGGCTTCGTGCGTGGCCAGATGGGGTTGATGCTCTTTTCCGGCGACGACGGCAAGAAGAAGGTCAGCGCATTATCCGGGGGAGAGGCCGCGAGGCTCGTTTTCGCGCGCCTGGGGCTCGACAGGCCCAATGTCCTGGTCCTGGACGAACCGACGAACCATCTGGATCTGGAGTCGATCGAGGCACTCGTTGCGGCACTACGTGAGTATGATGGGACGCTCATCTTCGTGTCTCACGACCGGTGGTTCGTCAGCCAGTTGGCGACCCGGATCGTCGAGATCAAGCCGGGTGAGGTGACCGACTACCTCGGCACGTATGAGGAGTACGTGCACGTTTCGGGCAACGACCACCTCGATGCGGATACGGTCATCCTCAAGGCGCGCCGGGAGAAGCGGCAGAAGGCCCGTGAGCGTCGCGCAAGCCGCACGAGCCAGGTCGATCGCTCTCCGGCTGACATCGAGAAAGAGATCCGCCGCCTCGAGCGTGACCGAGACGAGGTAACCGCATCACTGGAGCGCGACGAGGCACGCGTTGCGGAGATCGATGCCGCCTTCTGCGAAGCAGGGTTTTACGACCGTACCACCGCTGATGAGGTCAGTCGGCTCGAATCAGAACGCTCGGACGCGCAGCACGCCATGGACGTGGCGATGGAGCGGTGGAGCGCGATCGAGGCTCGACTCGAAGCGTTGTCGACGTCGTCCTGATCGGTCGCCTCAGGCCCGGTCGCGCAACTCTACGATCGCACGCGTCCGAAGGTCGGCGAGCGCCGCACGCATCTGCGAGAGGGTTTCGGCCTTCTCATCGATTCGGTCGATGAACGAATCCAGAACATTCGGACTTGCAGGTGTTGCTGCCGGCTCTTCGTTCACCTGGAGAAGCGCATGGATCTCCTCGTCGTTTCCCGAAGGAGACAACTTGCCGTGCGTGGGTCGCTGGTCTAGGAATGCCCTCGGCACGCGTGATGACTGCAACCGGGTGGGTGACACATGGATCGACGATCGATGCTGCGGGCAAGTGGGCTGGGTCTGCTTGGTCTCGGCGCAGCGAGCTGCGCTTCCGTGACGCCGGCTGGCTTCGTTGGATACAGAAGACCATCTCGACGCCTCGAACCCGTCGACGCGTCGTGGCAGCGCATTATTCGAACGACGGTGGGGCTTCGTCCGTACAGGCCTTCAGGCTTCGTGGTGCGGCCCGAGCGGCTCGGTGCAAAGCTACTGATCCACAACTACGGGCATGGTGGATCCGGCATGTCTCTCTCCTGGGGTACGAGCCAGATGGCCGCGGAGATCGCCCTCGAACGACCGGAGCGTCGCGCCGCCGTGATCGGATGCGGTGTGGTTGGGCTCACGACCACGCGTCAGCTGCAGCGCCGCGGCTTCGACGTCACGGTGTACGCCGAGCACGTACCGCCGAACACAACGTCGAACATGTCGCTGGCCAGCTGGACACCCACGTCGGGGCTGGTCGATCGAGCCCGCCGCACGGCAACGTGGGATCATCAGTTTCGTCGTGCAGCGCGGATCTCCTGGACCGAGCTTCAGCTTCTTGTGGGGCGAGGCTACGGGATTGGATGGATGGAGGGGTATTCCCTTCGCAATTCTGCACCTGCCGAGGTCGCCGGGGACGGGAACAGCCTGCTCCCGGACGAGCTGCAGATGGCGTCGACGGTCCTCGGTCCGGGCGAACATCCCTTTCCGACCGCGTACGCCGTCATGCGGCCGTCCATGAACATTGAACCGTCCGTGTACCTTGATCGGCTCGTCGCAGATGTTCGTGAGGCGGGCGCCGAGATCGTGATCCGCCGCTTCGATTCCCGAAGTGACCTGGCCATGCTCCCGGAGTCGATTGTGATCAACTGCACGGGCCTCGGCGCGAGGACGCTTCTCGGCGACGACGAGATGACACCCCTCAAAGGGCAGCTGACGATCCTGATGCCACAGGCAGGTGTCGACTATTCCACCTTCGGCGCGGCTTCTCCAGTGGCCGGAGGCTTCGTGCACATGTCTCCACGCCGGGACGGAATTGCGCTCGGCGGGACGAGCGTGGAGGGCGACTGGAGCCTTGATCCGGATCCGGATGCAACCCGCCGGATCGTCGAAGCACATATCGACCTCTTTTCCCGGATGCGCTGAGCCGCGGTCTGCGACGCCTCGTCACGTAGAACTGCCCGGATTCAACAGTCTCGCGCGGCCGTAACTACCTCCATATGTTGCCGGAATCCGATGTGCCCCCGTGTAGCAGGAGTGCTCGATGGATCAGGTAGAGTCCGAGAGCGTGCTTGAGCAGAAGTACTCTCGACGCACGTTCATCAAGGGTGTGATCGCCACAGGTGCTACGGCCTCGTCGGCCGGGTACCTCTTCCGGGGGAGTCCGCTCCTGGGAGCAGCGACGGTTCAGACCGCGACCGAGCGGCTGATCACACTGAACGTGAATGGCCAGGATCGGCGCGTTGACGTGCTTCCGCACGAGACGCTCGCCATGACGCTCCGCTACAAGCTCGGACTGACGGGCACGAAGCTCGGTTGTGACCGGGCCGAATGTGGTGCCTGCACGGTTCTGATCGATGGGGTCTCTCAGTATGGCTGCTCGATGCTGACCCACCAGGTGAGAGGTCGAGCCGTCAAGACGATCGAAGGGCTCGAAGATGCGGACACCGGAGAACTTTCCGTGGTCCAGCAGGCGGTGATGGAGGAAGGTGGATTCCAGTGCGCGTTTTGTGCTCCGGGCTTCATTATGGCGATGACCGAGATGATCGAGGTCAACCCGAACCCGACCCGAGAGGAAGCCAGGCACGCTCTGTCCGGCAACCTCTGCCGCTGTGCCGACTACGACAAGATTCTCACCTGCGCGATGCGAGCCGCTGAGCTCGCGCGCAGCGTGTAAGGGGGGATCATGGCCGAGAAACTGATAGGAACCGACATCGCGCCACCGGATCTCCACGCGAAGATCACAGGTCGCGCCAAATACGCCGAAGACTTCCGAGCGCCGGGTATGGTGTTCGCCAAGCTTCTTCTCTCGCCCATGCCGCATGCGAGGGTGCGAAACGTCGATGCGAGCCGGGCACTCGCGATGGACGGCGTGATCGACATTCTTCGGGCGAGCGAAGTACCGTCTCGAGAAGGACCCAGAGAGGCGTGCCTCACCGACAACCCGCGGTACGAAGGTGAGCCGATTCTGGCTGTCGCTGCGGTTGACGAGGAGACGGCGGCGGCTGCGATCGAGGCGATCGAAATCGACTTTGAGCCACTTCCCTTTGTCGTCGATCCGCTCGACAGCCTGCGCCCAGGAGGTCCCAACGCGTACGTCGATGGCAACCAGTTCTCCGGGCAGGACGGCTGGAGTGCCTTCAAGTGGACGGATGCGGACTTCGCCACGATCGATGCGGGCGGGATGCCCGACCCGGCGTGCCCGGTGGAGTGGACGAAGGGTGACCCGGAGGCCGCATTTGCCGAATCGGCGCTGGTTCTTGAAGAGACGATCGTCCACCAGTCGCTGACGCACCATCCGATGGAGCCACGCTCCAACATGTGCTACTGGGAGGGTGAGACGCTGAATGCATTCGTCTCGACCCAGAGCTCGCAGCAGTCGAAGTTCGCGCTCGCGGGTGCGCTGCAGATCGATCCGGAGAACGTCAACTTCGTCTCCGAGTACTGCGGCGGAGGGTTCGGGTCGAAGATCGCGGGAACGACCGTGATGCAGATCCCGGCGCTCTTCAGCCGGAAGATCAATCGCCCGGTCATGCTTCGGATCACGCGGTACGAGGAGAATTACGTTGGACGCGCACGCCCAGGCTTTCAGACCTGGCTCAAGATGGGCTTTCTGGAGAACGGGAAGTGCAACGCCATTGACCTGATCATTGTTCAGGAGAGTGGGCCATACGGGGCGGGGGACTTCAACACGGCAGGAATGGTCGCGGATCTGACATACACGCCGCAGAACATGCGCTTCCGGGCGGTGTCGATGTACACCAACACGCCGCCCAAGGCAGCGCAGCGAGGTCCAGGTGGGGCCCAGATCATCTCCATGATGGAGCCGATTCTCGAGAAGGCCGGACGGGAGCTCGGGATCGACCGATTCGAGATGCACCGGCTCAACGCGCCGGGCCCGGATGTGGAGTTCGGTCCTCGGAACGCGACGCTCACCAGCGTGCACGCGATCGAGGCGCTCGATCAGGGGCGTGAGATGTTCGACTGGGACGCCAAGCTCGCGATGTCTGGTCAGCGGAATGGATCGAAGGTCACGGGCATCGGTATCGGCCTCTCGCCGTACACCGCGGGCTCCAGAGGGCGGGACGGCATGATGGTCATCCGTCCGGACGGGAGGCTGTACGTCCACCAGGGGATCGGAAACCTCGGGACGCACTCGATCGCGGATACCGCTCGCCCAGCGGCTGAGCTACTCGGCTACGACTGGGAGGACGTCGAGATCGTCTGGGGTAACTCGACGCGCGGTCACCCGCGCTCGACCGTGCAGGCGGGATCGCAGACAACGACGGCACACACCCGTGCCAACCACGCCGCAGCGACCGACGCACTTCGTAAGATCCGTGCCGTCGCGGCGGCCACGATGGGTGGTTCGCCCTCCTCGTATCGGGTCGACTCGGGACGTGTGACTGGGCCAGGTGGCACGATGAGCCTCGGTCGCATTGCCGAGAGAGCGATCGCGATGGGTGGAGAGTACTCGGGGGAGGTGCTGCCCGAGGACATCCATGCCCAGACGGTGCCTGCCGCGCAGATGCTCGCCGGAGAAGGCTTGATGGGCATCGCGCGCGACAACTACGGGGGTGAGGGCAACATCTACTCGTGGGTCGCAGGCTTCGCGATGGTGGAGCTCGATGAGGAAACGGGCGTCGTCGAGCTGAAGGAGTACGTGGGCGTTACGGACTGTGGTACGGTGATTCACCCACGGAGTCTGGGGGCTCAGGTTTTCGGGGGAAGCATTCAGGGCATGGGTATGGCGATGACCCAGCGATGGGTCTTCGATCCGCAGTGGGGCGTGCCCTTTGCGAATCGCCTCTACACCGCTCGTCCACCGGGCTTCCTCGATATCCCGAGTGACCTCAAGTGGGGTGCGGTCAACATCCCCGACCCGCAAGATCCCGTCGGTGCGAAGGGGATCGGTGAACCGCCGGTCGGTGCCGGCGCGGCCGCCCTTACATGCGCCGTCGCGGATGCGTTGGGTGGCCGCTGCGTATGCAGGACGCCACTGACGCCCGATATCATCCTTGCTGAGATCGAGGGGCGCCCAATCCACGGCCGCCTCGACCAGCACGTCGGTTAGGAGAACGAGACATGGCGAAGATCAGAGATATGATCCCGGCGTTCGAGCTCTTCCAGCCGACGACCGTGGAGGATGCGCTCGACTTGCTCGATGAACATCGGGAGCAGGCGTGGGTGCTGGCGGGTGGACTCGACTCCTTCGACTGGTTCAAGGACCGAGTGAAACGACCGTCCGCCGTGGTGGACCTCGGAGGCATCCCGGAGCTGACCGGGATCCGGGACGTCGAAAACGGACTCGAAATCGGAGCGATGACGTCGCTCACGGCGATCGAACGAGATGACCGGATTCGCTCCGGATATGGGATTGTCGCAGATGCCGCGCGTCATGTGGCTACGCCACAGATTCGCAACCAGGGTACGCTGGGTGGCAACGTCGCCCAGGACACGCGCTGCTGGTACTACCGTTCCGGCTGGCCGTGCTACCGTGCAGGTGGCAACACCTGCTACGCCGCAGCACCGCAGGCGATGAATCGCGAGCACTGCATCATGGGACGCAGTCGCTGCGTGGCGGTGAACCCGTCGGACACCGCCCCTGCGCTGATCGCAGTAGATGCGAAGATGATCGTCGAGAGCAACGATGGACCGAGCGTCTACGATGCCGAAGACTTCTTCATCGGACCGGCCATCGATATCACGCGGATGACCGTCATGAAACCCCGTGATCTCCTGACGCGGATCCAGATTCCGGAGACATGGGCGAACGCAGACTTCTACTACGAGAAGATTCGTGACCGTGGGTCGTGGGACTTCCAGTTGGTCAGCGTTGCCGCAGCCTTTCGGAAATCGGGTGACACGATCGAAGAAGCCCGTATTGCGGTGAATGGTGTAGCGCCGTTCCCTGTGCGCCTCGACGCAGTCGAGCGCCTGGTGCAGGGTACGTCCGGAGACGAGTCGACGGCCAACGCGGCCGGCGAGCTCGCGATCCAGGGTGCCCGCCCCCTCCGCCACAACGAATACAAGGTCCCGCTGATGCGAAATCTCGTTCGCCGTGCAGTCAGGAGTGTCGTCTGATGGAGCTATGGCGCAGAGCTGCGAACCCGTGGGGGCAGGACGTACTCATCGGGGTTTCATGGGATCTCATGTGGGCTGCAGTGGCAGCGGCGGGCCTCTTCCTGGTTGGACACGGGCTGTGGATCCGTACGAGGAAGGAGGAGCCTCAGGAAAGCCCGACTGACATTCCCGCCGGGATTCCGGAAAAGATCGAGCGGCATTCGTTCGCGGCCCGCGCCTTCCACTGGGTGATGTCGGTCTCGATGATCGTACTGCTTGTCACTGCATTCGTCCCGGTGATGGGATGGCAGTTCAACTGGGTCGATCTGCACTGGCAGGCCGGAGTCCTGTTGATTGCTACGGTGGTCTACCACGTCATCCACTCGATCGGATGGATGGATTTCTGGTCGATGTTCCAGCTCGGCGTGAGCGAAGGCATTGCGACGGTAAAGCACCTCATATCATCGAAGGCGCCGGCACCACCCAAGGCCGGGAAGTATCCGTTTGATCACCGTATGTACCACCATGTGATCGTTGTGGTCTCGCTGTCGGCGATCATTACGGGCGTCTTGATGATGGTGCGCATCGATACACCGTTCTGGACGCGGAACCCTTACCTCTTCAGCGATTCGACATGGGGCGTTATGTACGTGGTACATGGCCTGTCGGGCGTGTCGCTGATTCTGCTGGTGGCTTCGCACATCTACTTTGCGTTGCGTCCCGAGAAGCGTTGGATCACGTGGTCGATGGTTCGCGGCTGGATCGATCGTGATCACTACCTTGAGCACTTCGATCCGGAAAAGTGGGTCGTGACCGATGGTGCCATGAAGTCCACCGAGGGAGGCTCGGGGGCGATTGCGGAACCGGCACCGAGCGCAAAACGCGAAGACTGACCGCGAACGACATACGACGTGAGGGGCCGGGCGCGTCGCGCTCGGCCCCTCATTCATACACCTGCCTGGAATCACGTCCGGAGAGACCGTGTCTGAAGCCAAGACCGAAGTGAAGCAGAGGATCGACGTCATCGAGTCCAGCTACGAGTTCTTTCTCGCCTACGCGGCTCAAGGACGAACGACGGACGAGGGAGCGAAGTCCGGCGCCGAGCTGCGTGAGTTCTTGGGGAAGCTCGAATCGGCGCTGGAGGGGCTAGCCGATACGGTTGCCGATGCCGTGTCCGACCAGGAGCCCGCAGAGGCTTGGCAGGAGATGGTGTCGGTCGTGCGGCGGGATGCAAGCGCATCACTGTGCGCGGTGCGGCTCGTGTCCGGGTGTTCTGGAATCAGCTCGCAGCTCATCGACAATCTGAATGCCAACATGCACCTGCGCGCTGTTCTCACCGATCTCTTCCTGGTGGATGAACTCGTCGGCTAGCCAGCCGTGACTCCGCTCGCTCTCCTCGTTGCTGCCGGACTCGCCGCTTCGGCGTGGTTCAAGGCGAGGACAACCACTCGGTTGGGTATGGGACTCTCACCGTGGGTGCTGGTGGAAGTGATCGCGGCCCTGGCTTTGCTCGGTGTTCTCTTGTCCGGCTCCCTCGTCGGGACAGCCTTCGCCCGCTGGTCTGTTGCGTTGGCGATCATGGTCATGCTGGCGGCGACGCTCGATCATGGCCGTCGACTCAAGCAGCGGCGACATCGAAGGGCGTTGACCGAGGGCGGACGCCTGGCCGCCTACGTCCAATACCAAGGACACGGTGTGCGGGATACAGCTTCCGACGAACTGCCGGACTCAGGCGCGGTGGGGGAGGGCGTCGGAGGAGGGAATCCTGAACTGTAACCGGACTCGACTTCAGATAGATTGATCAGCTTTTCGCTGCCACTCACAGGAAACATGCTCCAGGACCTCGGAAACCTCGGCGAATTCGTCGGCGCTCTCGGCGTCGTCGTATCACTCGTGTACCTGGCCCGCCAGATGATCCAGAACACGGTCTCTGTGCGCGCCGCGTCGTTCAACTCTATGGTGCAGAACAGCATACGGCTTCTGGAGCACGCGTTCCGGGATCCGGAGTTTGCGGCATTCCTCGCGAGGGCGGAGGCCGATCCGGCATCTCTAACGGACGTGGAGCGGGTGCGCTGGGATTCCTACATGACAGCGGTGTGGCGCCATTTCGGGAACCTCCAATATGCGAACCGGGTCGGGACCCTCGATGGTCAGATGTGGCAGGCGTATCGGACCGACCTGAAGGAGCATCTTCGCAAGGGGAGCTGGGCCGAGTGGTTCCTCGCCCACCGTCACGTGTTCAGCGAGCCCTTGGGCAGGCAGGTAGATCTGGCGTTACGAGAGATCGCGGAGGAATCGGCGGCCGACTGAGTTGCGGTCAACGCTGGCGGTCATAGTCGTCTGTGAAGGCTGGGAGCCCTCCCGAAGGGCGCCGTTCGCTCCGCCCCTTCGGGTTCTGAGGTCCGGTCGACCGACTTGATCGGTTACTGACGAGCGGCCTAGCTTGTCTGACCCTGGTGAAACATCCGTTTCCTCGGGGTCAGCCTTTTTTTGCCCCGTGCCTTGCATGCCCGCCCGTTTCCGCATCCGTACCCCCGCCGGACAGGAGTTGTCGTTCGCGACGCTCGAAGTCTTCGAGGACTTCGTGCGGTCGGGAGACCTGTCCCCGGACGACCTGGTGTACGACGCAGGTGACGGCTCCTGGTCACCCGCCCGAACACACCCAAGGGTCCTCGAGATCGAGCAAGAGCCAGAAGACGCGAGGGCCTCTGCAGAGATGGCCGGGCAGCGTGCAGAGGGCGCGACGTCGGAAGACGATAGCGACGCAGACGAAGGATCGATTCCTGGTCTGAGCCTCGCGCCCGAACAGCCGCAGCCTGATGACGAAGCCGGGTTGGGCGTGCCAGAGCCTGAAGACTCGGATCTCGGGCCCGACCCGACCTTTGCCGCGGCCTCGGGGAGCGTACTCGATCTGGAGCTCGCACCGCCGTCGGAGATGTCGGACGCGGAGGCGACCCGCGCCTTTGTCGAAAAGATGGAAGCGGAGCGTGAAGCGACACTGGATGTGGGTGCGGGGTCGGCGGGTGGGGGCTTTTCGATGGATGACTCGAGCACGTTGGCCGACATGCTCGCACCGGTACCACCGAAACCGGCACCCCCTGAGCCAGGGCCTGCGCCTCGCACTCGCCCCCGGACCCGTCGATCGCGACAGGTCGAGTTGACGCCCCGTCCGGCCAAGGATGACGGCGGCGGAGGCTTCGGGCGGTTCGTCCTCATGGTGATTGGACTCGGGGTCGTTGGTTGGGCTGGCTACTTCGGATATCAGATGTTCGGCGACGTTGATGTCCCCGAACGCGAGCCGGCGACCCCCACGACATCGATGGAGCCACTTGTGGTGGAACGGGAACCCGAGCCCGAACCGGCGCTGAATCCGGTCATCGCCCAGACCGAGGCTGCGATCAGGGAGCGGGCCCAAGAGCGATATTTGACATCGACGCAGAACGACTTTCGGGAACTGCCACCGATCCCGGAGACATGGGCATCGGGGTCGTACTTCTCGTTGCCGTCGGACTACCCTGAGGTCGTAACGGCGTGGGGCAGCTACCTCACGACCATCAGGACCGTCCGTGCGGAAGATCTGACGCGCTACGCCGATGCCTACGAGCGTGCGCTGGATGACGCTGCGATCGCCGAAGAGGACCGAGGTGCGCGGCGAGACGTCGCTATGTCGGACTTCAGCGCCCTGGCCGAGACGCGGGCCTCTCACTACGACCGGGTCGAAGCGCTGGCTTCGGCCGCGCTCCAGAGTCACAGCGCTCTCGTCGAGTCGGAGGGTCTCATTCTTTTTGATCCGGGCGGTCGCGTCGGAGGAGAGAGAGCGATGGGGGCCGGCGTCTACGGCCGTGATGCCCAGGCCGATCTTCTCCTTTCTCAGGTTGTGGATCTGCTCACTGGACGCCTCGACGCGGAAGGTCTCGGCCCCGGTGAGGCTGCCGCGGTACGAGCTTGGGTGTGGGAAGGGGTCCTCGACGTGGCGACGCGCTGATCTCTCTTCTGCGTCAACGCCCGCGCCGAGCCTCGCCGTGTCCGTCGGGTTTTCCCAGTGGAAGTTCGTTGAGAGGCGCGGTAGGTTGCCGGGGATCGACAGGAATTGCGGCGATTGCGGGGTATGACGACAACCACGACCGAAGTCTCGACGACGCCCCGCTGGGCCAAAGTCATCGACCACACCCGATGTATCGGGTGTCACGCATGCACCACGGCGTGCAAGTCGGAAAACGAGGTCCCGTTGTCGGTGACTCGCACGTACGTGAAGTATGTGGACACGGGCCTCTTTCCGAATGTCCGCCGTTCCTTCCAGGTCACGCGCTGCAATCAATGTGAGGACGCGCCGTGTGTTGCAGCGTGCCCCACGGCTGCGATGCACCAACGGCCGGACGGGATTGTCGACTTCGACAAGTCGATCTGCATCGGGTGCAAGGCATGCATCGCGGCGTGTCCGTACGACGCGATCTTCATCAACCCCGAAGATCGCTCTGCGGAGAAGTGTAATTTCTGCGCGCATCGTCTCGACGTTGGACTCGAGCCCGCGTGCGTTGTGGTCTGTCCGTCGGAGGCGCTCCTGGTCGGAGACATGAATGATCCGCTCTCCAAGGTCAGCCAGATCGTGCACCGAGATGCCGTGGCGGTACGCAGGCCGGAGAAGGAGACTCGGCCCAAGGTCTTCTACAAGGGAGCCGACCAGGTCACGCTTGATCCGCTGGCGGCTCGACGGCCGGACGGGGGTCTCTTCCTGTGGAGCGAGCAGGGGAACGAATCCCACCAGGTTCACTCGGGACACCCCGGCCCACACAACTCCTCGGCGGCCGCCGTCCTCAGTTACGACGTGATTCACCGGGCTCCGTGGGACTGGCGGGTCAGTGCCTACACCTTCACCAAGTCGATCGCGGCAGGAACCTACCTCGTGCCGCTGCTGCTCGGCTGGCTTGGGCTGCTTCCGTTCACCGGTGAGTTGTGGGGTGTGCAAGCGCCTCTCGCAGCGATGGTCGGCCTGATGGTTACGGGCGCTCTGCTCGTATGGGATCTGGAGCACCCGGAGCGGTTCTGGATGGTGCTCTTCAAACCACAGTGGCGGAGCTGGCTGGTGAGAGGCGGCTTCGTGATCACCGGGTATGGAGGCTTGCTGGCCACCCATCTTGGGCTGGTCTTCCTCGGGCGCGGGGATCTGACCCCGACGCTCGGGTGGATCGGGGCACCGCTTGCCGTCATGACTGCGATCTACACCGCGTACTTGTTCGCGCAAGCACGCGCGCGGGACCTGTGGCAGAGCCCGCTTCTGCCAGCTCATCTCTTCATTCAGGCGCTCGTTGCCGGGGCGGGGGTGATCATGCTGGTCACGTCTGGGGAAGGTGTTCCAGAGTCGGTCACCGCGCTGTTCCGCCTGGCTCTGGGCGGACATCTGGTGATGGCGCTTGGCGAGGCGTCGATGGGGCATCCCACGGCGCACGCCAGGCTCGCCGCGCGGGCCATGACGCACGGGGCCTATGCTCATCTGTTCTGGGTTTCGATACCGCTTGGTCTGGTCGCACTGATGTTTGCGCCTACGACTCCGGTGATCGCGGCCGGAGCGGCGCTGATCTCTCTCATTATGTACGAGCACGCCTTCGTTCAGGCGGGCCAGTCGGTACCTCTCGCATGACGAACGACGAACTCAACCGCCGAGTATCTGCCGCCCGCGACGAGGTCGAGGCACGAGGCGAGACCTTCTACCCGGGCGCCAGCCGTGTGCATCTGGCGGCGTTCCCTCCTCGTGAGCGCTGGAACGATTGGGTCGAACTCGACTCCAAGGCTTGGCCGAAACGAGTTGAGAAGCGGTTTATGCTCGTGCCCACGACATGCTTCAACTGTGAGTCGGCGTGTGGCCTTCTCGCGTACGTCGATCGTGATACGCTGCAAGTCCGAAAATTCGAAGGGAACCCGGAGCACCCGGGCTCGCGCGGCCGAAACTGTGCGAAGGGTCCGGCGACGATCAATCAGATCACGGATCCAGACCGGATTCTCTACCCGCTCAAGCGTGCCGGCGCACGAGGCGAAGGAAAGTGGGAGCAGGTGTCCTGGGACGAAGCTCTCGACGATATCGCGGGCCGAATCAGGGCATGTCTGAAGGAAGAGCGGCACGAGCAAGTCATGTACCATGTCGGTCGACCAGGCGAGGATGGGTACACGACCCGGATGCTTGCGGCCTGGGGTGTCGACGGCCACAACTCGCACACGAACGTGTGTTCGAGTGGCGCTCGGGCGGGCCATCACTGGTGGATGGGGATGGATCGGCCAAGCCCGGATCATGCGAACGCCAACGTGATTCTTCTCGTGAGCAGCCATCTGGAGACAGGGCACTACTTCAATCCGCACGCTCAACGCATCATCGAGGGCAAGAAGAACGGTGCGAAGCTGATCGTACTCGACACCCGTCTGTCGAATACTGCGACCCACGCGGATCACTGGCTTTCTCCGTACCCCGGCTCGGAGCCAGCCATCTTTCTGGCCGTGGCGAACTGGATGATTCAGGAAGGGCGGTACGATCGCGAGTTCGTGCGGCGATGGTGGAACTGGAAGGACTACATGGAGGTGGTCGAGGGCGAGGAGAACGCTTCGTTCGAACGGTTCGAAGAGGTTCTGGCTGGGCTCTACGACACGTACACCTTCGACTTCGCCGCCGCGGAGTCGGGGATCGATGCTTCGACACTCGAGCAGGTCGCGGAGCTGATCTCGACCGCGGGGACGAGCCTTTCCACGTACAACTGGCGCAGTGCCGGATCGGGGAACCTCGGTGGGTGGCAGGTGGCTCGGACCATGATGCTTCTCAACGCTCTACTCGGGTCGATCGCCACCGAGGGAGGCACATTCCCGAACTCGTGGAACAAGTTCACACCCAAGCCGCCTCGATTACCGCACCAGCATCCGACGCGCTGGAACGACGTCCTTTGGCCGGACGAGTATCCGCTCGCCCTCATGGAAATGTCGTTCCTGATGCCGCAGCTCATGAAGGATCAGGATGCGTTCGTCGATGTCTACTTCACCCGGGTCTACAATCCGGTATGGACCAACCCCGACGGGTTCAGCTGGATCGAGATGCTGACCGACGAGACCCGCATCGGTCAGCACATCGCGATGACGCCGACGTGGAACGAGACCGCCTACTTCGCTGACTACGTACTACCGATGGGTCACTCCTCGGAGCGACACGATCTGACCTCGTACGAGCAGTATGATGGTCAGTGGATCGGCTTTCGACAGCCTGTCCTCCGTGCTGCGCGTGAGCGGCTCGGCGAAGAAATCAGCGATACACGGGATGTGAATCCGGGGGAAGTCTGGGAGGAAAACGAATTCTGGATCGAGCTCACCTGGCGAGTCGACCCCGATGGTTCGCTCGGGATCCGACAGTTCTTCGAGTCGATCGAGAAGCCAGGCGAGAAGATGACAGTCGACGAGTATTACGGCTGGATCTTCGAGAACTCCGTGCCCGGTCTTCCGCACGCTGCGGCCGCCGAAGGTGTAACGCCGCTCGAGTATATGCGTCGCTACGGTGCGTTCGAGGTCGCCCACAAGGTGGGCCAGGTCCACGAACAGGTGGTTCCCGA
This sequence comes from Gemmatimonadota bacterium, assembly GCA_028873595.1. Taxonomy (GTDB): domain Bacteria; phylum Gemmatimonadota; class Gemmatimonadetes; order Longimicrobiales; family Gaopeijiaceae; genus UBA2589. The sequence continues at coordinate 16,087 of JAPPOV010000010.1, forward strand.
CAGCGAGCTGGATGACGTTCGTGTCGACGAATCCGGGCGTGTGTACACGAGGACACCCGTCCCTCCGAGCCCGAGGGCTTCGGGTGGAACTAAGATCGATCCAGACCCAGATGGACGTCGACGGGTCGGAGTACGCGTCGATGGTGAGATCCTGAAGGGGTGGCCGACACCGACGGGTAAGCTGGAGTTCTGGTCGCGCACGCTGCACGAGTGGGGTTGGCCCGAGTTGGCCACGCCGACGTATGTCAAAAGTCACGTGCACCGACAGAACCTGGACTCGGACCAGATGCCGTTGCTCACGACCTTTCGCGTGCCGGTTCAGATCCACACGCGAAGCGCGAACGCCAAATGGCTTGACGAGATCGCGCACACGAACCCGCTCTGGATCCACTCCGAGGACGCGTCACGGATCGGGATCGCGAAGACCGGAGAGCTCGTCCGCGTGGAGACCGAGATCGGGCACTTCGTGCTGAAGGCGTGGATTACCGAAGGCATTCGACCAGGTGTCGTGGCGTGCAGTCATCACATGGGCCGATGGAAGCCGGAGGGCCATAGGGGTCAGCGTATCGGGATGATGACGGTCGCACTCGACCAGAACGGCTCGGAGTGGGGCCTGACTCGCAAGGAGGGCGGTGGGCCGTTCGAGTCCAGCGATCCGGACACGCTCCGCGTGTGGTGGACGGATGTAGGGGTGCATCAGAACCTGACCCACCCCGTTCATCCCGATCCGATCTCCGGTATGCACTGCTGGCACCAGGCAGTGCGGATCCGACTCGCTGAGCCGGGCGACACGTTCGGAGACGTTTGGGTCGATACCGCGAAGTCGCGGGCCGTATACGAGAAGTGGCTGGAGATGACTCGATCCGCCTCGAAGTACTCGCCAGACGGGACACGCCGCCCATGGTGGATGCTGCGCCCGGTGCGGCCTGAGCGAGCTGCGTATGCGTTGGCCGAACCTGAGTCTGTCGGTGCCTGACGCGCCGCCGGCACCGATCCACGCGCTGAGGAGCCTCGCGGTGTTTGCCGAGGCTCCGAGTGACGAGCACACACGGATCGGAGCGGCGCTCGGCTTCGACGTGGTGCCGAGCCCGGCTCAATATTCGGACATCTTCCTCTTCCAGCTCTATCCCTACGGCTCCGTCTACCTGGGGCCCGAGGGGATGATGGGTGGCATAGCCCGGGAGCGTATCGCCGGCTTCTGGCATGCGGTGGGGCTCACGCCTCCGCCCGAGCCCGACCATCTGACGGGTCTCCTCGGTTTATACGCATCGCTCGTCGAACGGGCGGGGAGGCCCGATGAAGCAGCCGGGTCGCTCGGTGGTGTAGAGGCTGTCGGGGGAAGTGAAGATGCGGAATCCGTTCTCGCCGATCAGGCCGCACGCGCGCTCCTCGATGAGCATCTGGCACCGTGGGTCTTCCACTGGCTCGACCGGGTGAAGGAACTCACGTCCGGCACGTATGCGACGTGGGCGTCTCTGCTGCGCGACGTGCTCGACGACGCGTATCGAGGAGCTGCGACCCACTCCTCCGATTTACAGCATCTTCGCGATGCTCCGCCGCTGCCGGACCCGCGCGAAGACGGAACAGCGGAATTCATCAAGGGGCTACTCGCCCCGGTTCGGAGTGGCTTTATCCTCACGCGCGCCGACCTGGGTGAAATCGCACGGGCACTCGATCTCGGTCTCAGGGCGGGAGAACGCAGGTACGCGCTCGAGCATCTGCTTGCTCAGGACCCCGAGCGTACGCTTGCCGCGTTGGCCGCCGAGGCGCGTCGTCAGGCCGACCTGCACGAGGCCCGGGCTTCATGGCTGGGTGAATCCGCGCTCTTCTTCGCTGCCCGTGCAAGAACGACCGCTGTCTTGTGTGACGAATTGAGGGAGATGGAGCCCTCGTGAGGTCGGCGCCCCCGGCACGACTCTCCCGTGCGGATGTCATCGCAGGGCTGAGCGTGGCGCTCGTCCTGATCCCCCAATCGATGGCGTACGCCGAACTTGCAGGGCTGCCTCCGCACCACGGCCTCTACGCAGCAGGACTGCCTCTCATCGCTGCCGCCTTTCTGGCGTCATCTCCGTACCTGCAGACGGGGCCGGTCGCTCTTACCGGACTGCTGACATTCGGTGCGCTGGTTCCGCTCGCACCGGTTGGTACCGTGGAGTACGCGAAGCTCGCGGCGCTGCTCGCGCTCGTCGTTGGGGTAGCCCGGCTCGCGGTCGGGATACTCAAGGCGGGCTGGGTCGTCTACCTCATGTCGCATACCATGATGGCGGGCTTCCTGTCGGCAGCCGCGATCCTGATCGTCTCCTCTCAGATTCCGGGGGCGCTCGGTGGTGCCGCGCCGGCTGAACTCGGCGTCCTGCCGAGGGCGTGGTACGGACTCACGCACCCTGAAGAGTGGGAGTTGGTCTCGATCGGGCTGACGATCTTTACGGTCGGGACCATTCTGGTCGCCACAAGGATTCACCCGCTGGTCCCGGGCGTGCTCATCGCGGCTACGGTCGGGCTCGTATTCTCCGTTGTCTCCGGATTCGACGGTGCCACCGTCGGTGATGTTCCATCGGGGCTTCCGCCCTTTACGCTCGATCTGCCGTGGGGAGTGTTGCCGGATTTGATTGTCCCCGGGATCGTGATCTCGGTCATCGGGTTTGCCGAAGGTGTGTCGATCTCCCGTGTCTTCGCTTCGGAGGATCGCCAGCACTGGGATGCCGACAAGGAATTCCTTTCGAAAGGGATGGCGAATGTCGTCGCGGCCGTTACGTCGGGGCTGCCCGTCGGAGGGTCGCTCTCGCGGACAAGCCTCAACCGCCTCGCCGGAGCTCAGAGCCGATGGTCCGGGCTGGTGACCGGTATCGCCGTTCTGGCTTTCCTTCCCTTTGCGCCCGTGCTGTCGGCACTTCCGCGGGCGATCCTTTCCGGGATCATCATTGCGGCCATATGGAAGCTGATCCGACCACGTGATATCCTGCGGATCTGGAGGGTCTCTCCGACGCAGGCGGTGATCGCCTGGATCACGTTTGGCGCGACACTGGCGATGGCACCGCACATCGACCGCGCGATCATCCTTGGGGTCGCCCTCTCCGCGGCTGTGCATCTGTGGGAAGAGCTCACCCCTGCGTTGGTCTCGGCGCGTGATGGAGACACACTTGAAGTCGACCTCTCCGGGGTACTGTGGTTCGGGTCCGCTGCTGCACTCGAGGACGCGCTCTTCGAGCAACTCGCAGACGAACAGGACGTGCGACGTGTCGTGGTACGCTGCACGGGACTCGGCCGGATTGATCTATCGGGAGCGAGTGTGCTGCGAGATATGGTCGAGCATGCCAGGCGAGCCGGTATCGAGTTGACCGTGAGGGACATACCGGATCATGCGGTCCGGGTCCTCACCGCGGTCGGGCTCATCGCGACATCCGAACCCGGATCCTCCCTGGATCCGTAGTGTCGTACACGGTCGGTCCCTTTGTCGGCGCTTCGGTGTCGACGGGGCCACGGTGAGCAGGTGTGATGTTTCACGCGGGGGGAAAGCATGTTTAGTCTGATCGCTGCTGGAATCGCGGGCGTGGCGGGTGTCTTCGGCCACATCAAGTCGCGGGACTTTGTGGGTCAGAAGCTTCGGTACACGTCGCTTGTAGAAAAGCCGATGCTCGGGGTCTGGGCGGGTGTGGCCGCGACGGTGGCCGCGGCTCCGGTCGTGGCAGTACTTCCGATCGTAGGCGCGGGTACAGCGATCGCGATCGGTACTGGGATCGGAACCGGCGTCGCTCTGGGCGTGAAGGACTCCAAAGAGCCTCCGAAACTCCTCGACGACTGAAGCCGCCGGCTGCCGAAGGTCCTGGCGAAGGGATCAGCCCAGGGCGCGCTTCAGCCAGGAACGGACGTGCCCCTCGTATCGCTTCACGACGAGCACTGACGCGGGTGAATAGCGTGCTACCTTCTCGGGGATTTCGCCGAACATCACCTGCTGAAGGTACGGCTCTCGAGCCGCCCCGAGTACCACGAGATCGTAGTCGCGGCTCTCAAGCGCGATGCCGCCGGCGACGGATTCCGCCTCGATAATTTTTCGGTCGACGGGCTCGTCGACCGCGATGGATGCCAGTGTCTTCGAGATCCACTCGTCGGCCTGCTCCTTTGTCGCGTCCGTGGCGTTCGGTGGGACGACGTGGCATGCTGTGACCGTCATGCCGAACGCGGGTGCCAGAACGCTGAGCATTTCGGCGGCGAGTTGGGCGTGTTCCCCACCGGCAGTGGGGAAGAGGCACCGCTTTGGCTTGCCCGGTTTTGACACCTTGAGGAGTGCGAGATCGCAGGGGGCGTGACGAATGATCTGGTCCGCAACCTCCCCGAAGATGCGATCTCGCGTGTTTGTGTGTCCCTTCCACCCCATCACGAGGCAATCGGCGTTGTAGCGTCGAGCTCCGGCCAGGATACCGTCGGGCGCCTTGTGAGCCACCACGAGATCGGTCTCGAGCTCGAGGTTTTCGTCTGAGGCGTACTCGCGTGCTCGACGCAGGAGACCCTCTCGATGCTGCTGAAAGCGGATCCCTTCATGGATGGGCAGCTGCTGCGGCACTTCGACCACAGAGTACGCAAGCAAGGAGCGATCCCTCGCCTGCGCGATCGGTGAGGCGTAGTCGAGGAGGATTTCGACGTGGTCCGGGTTGTGGAGCGGAACAACGACCGCACCCTCGGGACGAATGTGCGGGGGCGCCGGGCGCTCGAGGACCTGCGGCAGGGCGGCCGATGCCTGCTTCTCGAAGTAGGCGTAGTAGAGGAGCAGGCCTACGACGACCCAGCCAGCGGTCACGTACCAGGCGAGGGGCTGGAATGTGAACTGGTACAGGGCCAGGAACACGTTCAGGATGACACCCAGAGCCGGTACGAGCGGATACAACGGCACCTTGTAGCGCCGCGGGATGTCCGGCTCCTTCCTGCGTAGCACGATGACCGAGAGGTTCACCATGGCGAAGGTGAGCAGGAATATCAGACTGGCGGCGCTCCCGACGGCTTCGATGGGAAGCGTCAACGCCATGACGATCAGGATGACGCCGGTCACTCCGATCGCGACGTGCGGGGTGCGGCGCTCTGGGTGGATCGTCGCCACGGCTTTCGGTAGCCATCGATCACGGCCCATCGAGAACGCTACCCGGGATGACGCCATGATGGTCGCATTGAGCGCTGACATCGTTGAGAGGAGTCCACCGAAGACGATGACCGCAACACCGAACGCGGGCATGAAACCTTCGGCGGCTCTCACAATCGCCGTCTCCCCGTATTCTCCGAGGAACTGCCACGACGGCTCGCCACCCGGTGGCTGCACTGCGGCGAGGGATACGAAGAGGATCAGCAGGTACATCACCACTGTGATCGCGAGCGAGATGAATGTCGCCTGCGGGATCGTTCGCTCAGGGTCCTTGATCTCCTCCGCGACCGTTGCGATCAGGTCATATCCCTCGAACGCGATGAACGTCAGCCCCATCGCGATGATCACGCCGCCCATTCCCTTGGGGAAGAAAGGGTTGAACGACTCCGTGACCTGACCTGCAGGGGCCGCCCCGAGCGCCTTGAGGCCGTATGCGATGAAGACGCCCAGGATGATGAGCTTCGCGACGGTGAGCACGTTTTCAGCCATGCCCGTCACGGCGGTCCCACGCGAATTGAGCTGCACGAATGTGACGGCAATGACGAAGGTCACGACCAAGCCTGCCCCGTGCTCACCGACCACATTGAACACAACCTCGGGGAGCCCGGGCGTGTACTTCAGGAAGAACTCCCAGAAATACCCCGCGAAGCCCAGTGCGTAGAGCGAGCATGCGACCGTGTACGCGAACCAGAGCATCCACCCTGCGGTGAAGCCGATCGCGCCGGGAAATGCCCGACGAACGAACGCATACCCGCCTCCGGCCTCAGGAATCGCAGCAGCTAGCTCGGCATAGGCGAAGGCGGTGAGGAGTGTGACAGCCCCGTTGAGCGCGAATGCCAGGATCGACGCCGGGCCGGACTCGCCGGCCGCGATGCCTGTCAACACGAAAATGCCGGCACCGATCATGGCGCCGACACCGATCATGGTCGCGTCGAAAAGACCCAGGTTCCGAGCAAAGGTCGGCTCGGTACGCGGGGCTCCGTTAGAAGAGGAAGTCACGGCGATGGACGATGCCGGGCACGGCCGGTCGAATCAAGGCTGTATCTGCAATTTGGGAGGATCGCTGCCCAGGCTCCCGAGGGTATCGCTGAGGTGGATCCGCTCTGACTTGGAGGTCATCTCGTTGTTCAGAGCGATGCCGAGCATCCCCATGTTCTGTTCTGCCCGGGTAGAGCTCGATCACGTCGGGGTTCGATTCGATCCACGCCTGAAACTCGGTTGCCTCCGAGACGGAGATCGGTGCACCTGCCCCGATTCCGCAGGGGAAACCCATCGTTTCTCGTAGTGCATCGCTCCGGCACATTACGGACTCTTCGAGTGCCACGGCCGTCCCGGTGAAGTGTGAGGCGTGCGACCAGCAGCGCTGGTGAGGGCCGCAAGTTCAAGTGTTGAGCACCGGGCGACAAGGAGCGGACGACAAAGTGGTGGAAACACTCGCTCACTTCTTCCTATGTTCCGGGTGCGCTGGCGGACTGGCTTGCGAGTTGCTGCAGGACAGACAGAATTGCTTTGAAGCGGATGACTCCCGGTGCGGGGAGTGGACCGTGGACCCGTACGAGTTCGGGGGGACTCGATGGAGCGACTGGAACGTCTTCTTCGTGAACACTCGATGGAACTTGTCGAGTGCGTGGCTGGCCGGACCGGGATGTCGCAGGGCGAGGCGCGTGCGTTCCTCGAGGCGGCGGGGCCGGAGTTGTTGGCTTCGTACCGGTGGCAGTCCGATGGTTGGGCGCACACTGGAGATCATGCCGCTCAGGCGCGTGAGGTGTTGTCCGTCATGAACGTTCGCGAGATCGGCCCTCGAGCGGGCATGAGTTCCGAACGAACATGGGCGGGGCTTCGCGCGCTCGTTCCCGCCGTGCTGGGGGGAGATCCTGTCGTAACGGGATGACCTGCTGCTCTTGCTCACGGCCGGACCTGTCGACGATCCATTGCTTCCAGGACATCAGCGCATCATGGCGGCCGACTCCATGATCGAAGAGTAGACGAGGGCACGCAGTCGGGCGTGGTCGTCCAGTCCGGTTGCCGGGATCACCTGCGTGAAGTACAGGACGACGAGGTCCTCCAGCGGGTCGACCCAATACGTAGAGTGGTACGCGCCACCCCACCCGAACTCGCCTGTCGACCCGGGGGCCCCAGCGGCTCCGACATCGAGCCGGACCGAGAAGCCCAGGCCGAAGCCCATGCCCGGCGCCGCATACAGATCCCCGATGTGGTTCTGTGTCATGAGAGCCACGCTCGACGGTGAAAGGAGACGAACGCCTTCGAGCTCGCCTCCGTCGAGGAGCATCTGAAGGAAGCGCCCGTAGTCGCGGGCCGTCGACAGGAGGCCTGCGCCACCGGAAAAGCTCACGCGTGGGCCCTCCACGTACTGTCCTTGGGTCTGCATGCCGGGGCCGGATGGAGCCCTTCGCAAGCTGTCGGCCAGGTTGTACACGGTTGCGAGGCGTGCTTCCTTTTCGCCCGGGAGGTAGAAGTGCGTATCTCGCATGTCCAGTGGGTCGAGGATCCGCTCCAGGAGGAACGCGTCCAGGCTCATGCCCGAGGCGGCCTCCACCACCGCCCCCAGGATGTCCGTGTTGTATCCGTAGACGAAGCGTGCACCCGGTTGGGCCTGAAAGGGGAGCCCGGCCATACGATCTATCGTCTCTCGCACGGGCTCGTCGCGGTGCGCGAAGTACCACCCGGTGATCTCGGCCTCCCGCCACGCGTCCGCACCGGGCCCATAGCCGTAGCCGATGCCCGCCGTATGCGTGAGGAGGTCTCGGATGGTGATTGGACGACGCGCCGGTACAATCTCATATCCATCGTCCAGCGGCTCAGCGACGGTTGTGGCTGAGAAGGAGGGCAGATGGGTGGAGACCCGATCCGAGATGAGCAGTGCTCCATCCTCCTGCAACATCATGATCGCAACGCTGACCAGGGCTTTGGTTTGCGAAGCGATTCGGAAGATCGCGTCCGGACGCATCGGGGCGCCCGCCTCGATGTCCCGGTTCCCGACCGCCTCGTGGTACACGACGCGTCCGTTGCGAAGCACCATCGCCACGACCCCCGGGAGGCGCCCTTCGTCTACGTAAGCCTGTAGTGCATGCGTCAGCCTGAGTAGCCGCTCGGACGACATGCCTACCTCTTCCGGCTCGGCGCTCGGCAGCTCTTGCGCGTGGGTCGGCAGCGCGGTCGAAAGTGCCGCGAGGACCAGGACACCTGTCAGTAATGCGTACCACACCGGGCGTGAGGTACGTCGTGCGATGGAACGTGTCGGATGGGCTCTGTTCATCGGATTCTGTGTTGCCGGGGGTCGCTGAACGGGGAGAGCGGCGCGGTGAAGTGCCAGTCCTGGCGTTGCCGTGGCTCCTGGTGCTTGAAGCGGAGAGGTATAGCCGACACGTTGTGCGTCTGTTTGCACGACACTGTCGATTCTCCACCACACCAGAGGTACCATGAGCGACATACTCCGAAAAGGTCCTTCCATCGATCGACGAGAGCTCCTTCGACTGGGCGCAGCCGGGGTCGGAGCGGCTGGACTCGGTATGGGAGGCCTGGGGGGACTGGTCGGACTGTCGGCAGAAGAGGTCTCAAGACTCCAGGAGCGCCCTTCCCTCGGTCCAGCGCCAGCGCATCCGCTCGCGGCCGACCCCATCGACGTGGTCAGGGTCGGATTCGTCGGGGTCGGGCTCCAGGGAGGGTCACACGTTCGAAACTTCCTTCGTATCGACGGTGTGGAGATCGTCGCGCTGGGGGATATCAACGAGCCCCGGGCCGAAGAAGTCGCCAGCTGGGTTGAGGAGGACGGCCGACCGCGGCCGGCGCTCTACACACGCGATGAGTGGGACTTCGTCCGCATGTGTGAGGAGGAAGAGCTGGATCTCGTCTTCACGGCCACGCCGTGGGAGTGGCATGTGCCCGTATGCGTGTCAGCGATGGAGAACGGTAAGCATGCCGCTACGGAGGTGCCGGCCGCATATACCGTCGAAGACTGCTGGAAGCTCGTCGAGTATGCGGAGAAGTACGAGAAGCACTGTGTCATGATGGAGAACTGCAATTACGACCGCCCGGAGATGATGGTCTTTCGGATGGCACGGCTCGGATTGTTCGGCGAGTTGCTCCACGCTGAATGCGGGTATCTGCACGACCTGCGGGCGATCAAGTTCGAGGACCGGGACGAAGGTCTCTGGCGGCGTGCGCACGCCATGGTGCGAGACGGCAACTTCTATCCGACGCACGGTCTCGGACCGGTCGCCAACGTGATGAACATCAACCGGGGAGATCAGCTCGACTATCTGGTGTCGATGAGCACCCCGTCCCGCGGGCTTCAGGAGTGGCAGCGCGAGCACGTACCCGAGGGCGACCCGAAGAAGAGCGAGCGGTACGTTCAGGGCGACGTGAACACCACGATGATCAAGACGGTGCATGGCAAGACGATCTACGTCAGCCACGACTGCAACCTGCCGCGGCCCTACTCGCGTATCCATCAGGTGCAGGGAACGGGCGGCCTCTTCCAGGGCTACCCGCACCGCTTCCACGTGGAAGGGATGAGTCCCGACCACCGCTGGGAAGAGTGGCGCCACACCGAGGAGGACGGTGGAGCGCCCAAGTTCGACCACCCGATCTGGTCTCAGCTCGAAGACCGCTCTGCGGGGGCAGGCCACGGTGGCATGGACTACATCGAGGATTATCAGCTGGTGAAAGCGTTGCGCGAGGGCAAGCCGACCGACATGAACGTGTACGATGCCGCGATGTTGTCTGTGATCTGCCCTCTGACCGAGTGGTCCGTGGCGAATCGGTCACAGCCGGTCGACGTGCCGGACTTCACACGCGGTCGCTGGGCCGAGTGGCCTCGCCTCGAGTTTCTGGGGGCGCCCGTCGTCGAGTGAGCCGTTTGGAGGAAGTATTCGAGGAGGCCTTCGGGGCTAGGCCTGCCCTCCTCGTCCGGGCCCCGGGGCGCGTGAACTTGATCGGGGAGCATATCGACTACAACGATCTGCCGGTCTTTCCCATGGCACTTCAGCGCGAGGTCCGGATCGCCTTGCGTCCTCGAAGAGACGAGAAGGTCGTCCTGCATTCCAGCGACGAACGCTTTCCGGCGATCGAGTTCGAGATCACGCCTGCGATCGAACCCTGGGTTCAGGGGGCATGGGGGAACTACGTGAAGGCTCCGGCGAACGAACTGGCTCGCCGTTACGCCATCCGGAAGGGGTTCGACGGAGTACTCGAATCGGACATCCCCGTGGCTGCAGGATTGTCGTCTTCGTCGGCCATCGTCAACGCCGTGGGTCTGGCGCTCGCTCACATCAACGAGGTGTCCGCGGAGCCCCGGGAGCTGGCGTCGATCATGGCCGAAGCCGAGCGCTTCGTGGGAACTCAGGGCGGGGGCATGGATCAGGCGATCTCACTCGGTGCGCGCGACCGATGCGCCGCGAAGATCACCTTCCACCCGCTCCGGCTCCGGCACGTGCCCGTCCCGGACGACTGGCGCTTCATCGTCGCCGACTCCGGGCAGATCGCCGAGAAGTCCGGGGCACTGCAGGCCGCGTACAATCTCCGCCGGACGGAGTGTGATGAGGCGCTGCGTGTCGTGGCGGAACACCTCTCGATGCGCGACGTCACGAAGACCCTGCATACGTCCTATCCGGACCTTTGCGGCGCCCTCGATGTCGATACGCTCGTAGGGATCGGAGTCGAAGTTCTCCATGGAAGCCTGCTACGGCGCTTTCGACATGCCGTTACGGAGGCGGCTCGGGTGGAGGAGGCGGTCTGCTGTATGCGTGCGGCCGACCTCGAGGGCTTCGGCACGCTCATGGACGGCTCTCACGCCTCTCTGAAGACCGACTACGACGTGAGCAGTGACGCGCTCGACGAACTCGTCGCTGCAGCCAAGCAGGGCGGGGCGGTGGGGGCACGACTGACT
>JAPPOV010000036.1 GCA_028873595.1 Gemmatimonadota bacterium
CCCCCGTCCCAACCCAGATCACGTCCGGATTGCGTTGATCCACCGCCAGAGCCCCGATCGACTGGACCGGTTGATCGTCGAAAAGAGGTTCCCAGGTCGTTCCTGCATTTCTTGACCGCCATACCCCGCCAGCGGCTGCGCCGACGTAGATCACGTTGGGGTCTTCCACCAGGGCGTCGATCGCGTTGATGCGGCCACCCTGACCTGAGGGCCCGACACTCCGCGCTTTCATCGAGGTGAGTAAGGAAAGGTCCACCTGCGCAGCCGACGTCATGGGAAAGGCAGCGAACAGGGCCATCGAAAGGGTGGCGAGGCGAGCGAGGACCGGGAGCGGCATGGGGTCTCCGAGGGTTCGTGAACCGTTGCGGCGAAGGAGCCTGCGTGAGGCATCTGCAACTTGGTGTCCGGCGACCGACTTGGCACCCTGTGTCACGTTCTCACGTCCGTGCCTTTCCACTTTGCGGATTGGCCCTTATCCCTAGCGGGTTAGACGTCGGCGCAACCGAGCACCATCCCAGGGTCCAAGATGAAGCAGGGCGCAGCATTAGCCGTCGCGAGCGCGGCGCTCGCGGTCGGGTTCGGGTCCATGCCCGCGCCCCCGGTGGCGCACGTCCAGGGGTCCACGCCGGCCGCCGTCACCATGACGGACGTGGTCCAGGAGTATTGTGTTCGCTGCCACAACGACAGGCGCCTTCGCGGTGACCTTTCTCTGGAGGACTTCGCGGTCGAGGACGCAGCAACCGAAGCGCCGGTCGCCGAGCAGATGATTCGCAAGCTCCGGGCGGGCATGATGCCCCCTCCGGGTGCGCGGCGCCCCGCCGGCGACACACTCGTCGCCCTTGCCGAGACTCTGGAAGGGATCGTCGATCGGGCGGCCGAGGGTCGCTCGAACCCGGGCAATCGGCCATTTCAGCGCGTGAACCGGGCCGAGTACGAGAGACTCGTCCAACAGCTCTTACACTTGCAGGTCGATGCATCCAGCTGGCTTCCCGAAGATCAGATCAGCGCCAGCTTCGACAATGTTGCGGACGTGCAGGTGATCTCCGCGACCCTCATGGATGCCTATCTCACCGCGGCGTCGGAGGTCGCTCGACAGGCGGTCGGTCAGTCCGATGCGCCGGTGACGTCGCAGACGTACTCCAACGACCCATCCGTCTCGCAGCATGAATGGGAGACGGTGGAAGGAGCCCCGTACGGAACACGGGGTGGCGTCAGCGTGCTGCACACGTTCCCCGCAGACGGAACGTACATCTTCACGCTCGGTTTCATGTCTGGATGGGGCGAGCGCTTCCACGATATCGACGTATCGGTCGACGGGGCGCAGGTCGCTCTCCTCCGATACTCTGCGGGCACCTCACGGCTCATCGATTTCCAGGGTCGACTCGGGTATCCCATGCGCACCGACTCGGTCTTCGTGCGCGCGGGACAGCACCGCATCGCCGCCGCATTCGTGCGTCAGACAGACGGGCCGTACGAAGACCTGATCCGCCCGAACGACTGGTCTCTGACCGGGACTGAAGCGAGCTACGGTACCACCTCGCCTCCACACCTCATGCACCTCACCATCGAGGGTCCCTACGAGCCCGCCGGGATCTCCGAAACCCCGAGTCGAGGCACGATCTTCTCGTGCCGCCCGACCCGTGCCGATGAGGCGCGTCCCTGTGCGAACGAGATCATGACGCGCCTCGCCACTCAGGCGTATCGTCGGGATCTTGAGGATCGGGACGTCGACGCATTGCTCGACTTTTACGATCAAGGGGCGTCCGAGGGTGGCTTCGAGCTCGGGATCCGCACTGCCATCGAAGCGATGCTGGTCAGCCCACACTTCCTCTTTCGTATCGAGTCCGAGCCGCAGGGCGTGGACCCTGGTGAAGTGTACCCCGTCGACGGGATCGATCTCGCTTCCCGCTTGTCCTTCTTCCTGTGGGGCATTGGACCGGATCGTCAACTCCTTCAGGTCGCACGCGATGGACAGCTTTCGGATCCGGACGTTCTGGAGCGCGAGACCCGGCGGATGCTGGCCGATCCCCGCTCGGGATCCCTCTCGACTCGCTTCGCCCACCTGTGGCTCAGACTTCAGGATCTCGAGAAGGTGCAACCCGATGCCTTCTGGTTCCCGAACTACAGTCGACAGCTCGCGACCGACATGCGCCGGGAGACCGAGCTGTTCTTCGACGACCTCGTGCGTCGCGATCGAAGCCTGCTCGATCTCGTCGATGCAGACTATACCTTCGTGAACGAACGACTCGCGGCCCATTACGGTATGGCGGGTGTCGTTGGTGAGGAATTCCGCCGCGTCAGGTATCCCGAGGGAAATCGTCGTGGCCTGCTCGGGCACGGCAGCATCCTCGTTCAGACGTCACTCGGTAATCGCACCTCCCCGGTCCTCCGAGGAAAATGGGTCATGGAAGTGCTTCTCGGGGTGCCACCGCCTCCGCCGCCTCCCGGTGTGCCGGACCTCGAGGAAACCAGTGGAGTTGAGGGCATGAAGATCCTGACGACGAGCGAGCGTATGCAGGCGCACCGCTCCAATCCGACGTGCGCATCGTGTCACAACCTCATCGATCCCATCGGACTCGCCCTCGACAACTTTGATGTGACCGGCAAATGGCGGACTCGTGAGAACGGCATGCCGCTCGACACCCGCGGCACCTTCTACGACGGGAGCGAAATTTCGAATGCTCCCCAGCTTGCCGACGCGCTTCTTCGGCGTCCGATACCCCTCGTACGCAACTTCACCGCGAACCTCATGACATACGCGCTCGGTCGTCGACTCGATGTCGGAGACCAACCAACGGTGCGCACGATCGCGCACCAGGCCGAACAGGACGCGTATCGACTGTCTTCCTTCATCGTGGGCATCGTGCTGAGCGACGCCTTCCGGATGAAGCAGGCGGTCGACGTGGCCTCGAACTAGACGGAGCCGAGAATGCATTTCATAACCGGCAAACACATCGAGCGCCGAACCTTCCTGAAGGGGATGGGGGCGACCATCGGTCTTCCGATGCTGGATGCCATGACACCGGCGGGCCGCGCACGCGCCTCGAGCACGGATCAACCGAAGCGACTCGTCTGCATCGAAGAGGTGCATGGCGTCGCCGGATGCAATGACTGGGCGTCCTCCCAACACCTCTTCGCCCCGGAAACCGTCGGTCGCGACTTCGAATTGCTTCCGGGCAACGTCCTCGCGTCACTGGAGCCCCACCGCGATGACCTGACCATCGTCAGCAACACGGACGTGCGCATGGCGGAGGCGTTCACTCCGCCGGAGATCGGAGGGGATCATTTCCGCTCCAGCGCCGTCTTCCTGACCCAGTCTCACCCGAAGCAGACTCAGGGCTCCGATCTCATGGTCGGTACGTCACTCGACCAGATTCATGCCCAACGCTTCGGCCAGGACACCGTTCTTCCCTCTCTGCAACTCTGCATCGAGCCCACCGACAAGGGCGGTGGGTGCGACTACAACTACTCTTGCTCCTACACCGACTCGATCAGCTGGTCGTCACCGGAGACGCCCCTCCCGATGATCCGCAGCCCGCGTGCCGCGTTTGACTTGCTATTCGGCGCGGGCGGGACCGAAGAAGAACGAGCACTTCGGCGCAGGACCCATAGCAGCATTCTGGATTGGGTCGCACGCGAAGTCGCCCACCTCAAACGAGAGGTCGGCGTCATGGATCGTCAGCGGATCGATCGGTACCTCGGCAGCGTGCGTGAAATCGAGCGCCGCATTCAAATGATCGAAGGACGGAACAACAGCGGCGAGCCCCGGGACCTCCCGGGAGCGCCGCCGGGCGTGCCGGACTCGTTCAGTGAGCACATGCAGCTGATGTTCGATTTGCAGGTGCTGGCGTTCGAGACCGACATTACTCGCGTAACGGCGTTCAAGACCGGACGAGACGCCTCGAACCGGACGTTCCCCGAGAGCGGATCCGACCGCGGCTTCCACCCGGCGTCACATCACGGTGGCCGGGAAGAACGCATCCTGGAATTCAACAAGATCTGTCAGTACCGCGTGAGCCAGCTCGCTTACTTCGTCGAGCGCCTGAAGACGACAGCCGATGTAGACGGAACCCTGCTCGACAATACCGTCGTCCTCTGGGGTTCACCCATGGGTGACGCGAACCTGCATAACCACCGCCGATGTCCGCTGATCTTCCTCGGAGGGGGCAACGGGGTGCTGGACGGGGGAACTCATTACAAAGCGCCGGACGGGACTCCGATGGCCAATGTCTTCCTGACCCTTCTTCATCGCCTCGGCCACGAAGACCTGCGTAGCTTCGGCGACAGCACGGGCGAATTCCTTCTCTAGGGGGCGGGGAGCCGAGGGTATGAGCAAAACACGGCCACGGTGGCGAACCGGAAAGGCGGGGCTGACGCTGGGTGCGGTTCTCATACTCGGAGGCATGGCCCCCTTCGAGGCTCCGGTCGCCGACGCAGCCATGCGCGGAGACATCGAGGCTGTGCGATCGCTGTTACGGTCCGGGGCGGACGTGAACGCCGCGCAGGGCGACGGGATGACGGCCCTGCACTGGGCCGCCCGGCTCGGTCAGCGAGAGCTTGCTGAGGTGCTCGTGTTCGCGGGGGCGAGGCTCGACTCCGGAACCCGAATCGGCAGATACACACCACTGCACATCGCGGCGCGCGAGGGTCGTCGGGAGGTGGTCAAGGTTCTCCTGAGAGCTGGAGCTGATCCGGATCTCTCCACCACGAACAGTGGGGCGACTCCCCTGCATCTGGCCGCACGCTCCGGAGACACCGAGATCATCACCCTCCTGGTCGAGCACGGTGCCCGTGTCGACGCGAAAGCCGGATCATGGGAGCAGACGCCGCTCATCTTCGCTGCTGCATTAAACCGTGCAGAAGCAATCCAAGTGCTGATCGAGTCCGGAGCCGACCCGAACCTCTCCTCGGCGGTGGTCGACGTGGTCGAGATGGCCGCCGCCGACAACGCTGCGGAGCGCAGGCTGCAAGAGGCCATCGAGGGCTTCCGGGACCAGCAGGCCGGAGGACCCGACTGGCAACCGACTCCGAGCCAGGTGCAGGCCGCCGTCGATCTTGCACGTCAGGTCCAGACCCGTTGGTCGGAGATCTCGCGTCAGGAGGACGAAGCATCCGCCGACTCGGCCACTGCCGGGGGCGAATCTGACAACTCGGACGTGGAGTCGACATCCGAGGCGGACCCGAGCACGATCGAAGAGGATGCGGATGAGGGATCCACGTCGGAACGCGAGGATCAAGAAGCATCCGGAGAGGGAGAAAGCGAGGAGGAGGAGGAGGAGGAGCCCCGTCCACTGTCGTACGCCGAGCAGGTCGGTTCGTGGGGTGGTCTAGCCCCGCTGCACCATGCCGTCCGGCAGGGACACGTGGAGGCCACGATGGCGCTGCTCGGGGGTGGAGCAGAGATCGATGGTGTCACCGGGGACGGAACGACACCGCTCCTGATGGCTGCAATCAATGGCCAGTGGGACCTCGCAAAGATCCTCATCGACTCGGGAGCCGACCCCAACACGATGAGTGATGCCGGTGCGACCCCCCTCTACGCCGTCCTGGAACGTGAGTGGCAACCCAGAGCCTCCTACGCGCACCCGACGGAACACCAGCGTCAGGAAACGACCCATCTGGAGATGATGGAGTTGCTCCTCCAGGCCGGCGCCGACCCGAATGCGCGCCTTTCCAAGCACCTCTGGTACATGGAGTACACCTTCGGTGTCCTCCGCGGCAGCGGAATCAATCTCCAGGGGGCCACCCCGTTCTGGCGCGCTGCATACGCGCTCGACCTGGAGGCGATGAGGCTTCTCGCCTCATATGGCGCCGATTCCGACATCCGGACGATGAAGCCGCCGCAGCGGCGACGGCGCTCGGCACCGATGGAAGAGGAAAGCGAGGAACCGGAAGCGGGTCAGGAGCCGGCCGCTCCCGAGGGTGAGGCAGCCGAGGAGGAGGGCTCCGAAGAGGAACCCGGGAACGCGGAAGCCGATGCCGATGCCGACGAGGCCACCGAACAGGTCGAGCAGGATGCGGCGGCTACGGAGAACGCGGATGCAGAGGACGAAGACCCTGACCCGTCGGGCCTGCCGGTCGTACCCACAGGCGGTCCCGCAATCCACGCGATCCATGCAGCATCGGGCGTCGGGTACGGGCAATCCTTCGCCGGCAACGCCCACCGCTACCAGCCCAACGGCTGGCTACCCGCGGTGACGTTTCTGGTCGAAGACATGGGTGCCGACGTGAATGTCCGAGACGCGAACGGATACACGCCGCTGCACCATGCCGCCTCTCGGGGTGACGTAGAGCTCATCCTCTACCTCGTCGATCAGGGCGCTGATGTGATGGCGGTCAGTCGCAAGGGTGAGACGACCGTCGATATGGCAAACGGTCCTGTACAGCGGGTTCAACCCTACCCCGAGGCCATCGCGCTGCTGGAGTCGCTCGGCGCGGTGAACAACCACAATTGCGTCTCGTGTGAGTAGACAGGTTCACTACGGATCACGTTCCAGAGCGCACATCGATCCGCGTAGGACAGCTGATCCGGACTCTCTCGTGCCTTCTGCAGGAGTTCCCAAACGTACGACGCGGTAGCAAGAGGCCACCGGCGACCGCCTCCACGCAAACGCACCAAAGGTCTACGCGATGAGCCCGCGAGCACCCCTCACCGACTCGCGCGACCAAAGTAAGGGTCGTGACCAACCGCAATGTCCTGCGCAATCAACTTGAGGTCAGTCGTGTAGCCTGGGTCGTATTCGTACGTGCGCAGGTCGACACCATAGATGGCTTCGAGCCAAACAAGCCGAGCCAGTTCCTTGAGAATCCCACCCGCGTGCCCTTTCGCGTCGGTAAAGATCGCTTCGTCCGCCGCCCCCGTGAGCGTCTCGATGTCAGGAAGGGCTCCGGCGTCCAGAAGATTCCGTAGCTCGAGGGCTGACCGACCGTACGGAATGCAAAAAATCTCGACGCCGGGGAACAAGGCTCGGATCGACTCGACGAAATCGTGCCACCAGCCCTCGTGGGCCTCCAGCCAACTCTGCGCGTACGTGGAGCCATCGACCTCGGCCGGAAAATCACTCCACGGAAGCCCGATGAAGAATCGGGTGTCGGGGTTTCGTTGAAGCGCATATCCGATCCACCTCTCATAGCCTTCCGTCGTCGGATACGTGCGTGCGTACGTCATCCCGAAGAGTTCGACGTCGCCCTGGTCCAGGACTGCCTGGATCTCGGCTCGCTTCGCCGCATTGTTCCAGAGTGCGAGTGGCGCACCGTTGGCGCCTCCGGCGAAGACGACCGCTTGCTCGTGCTCGACGATCCCGGCTTGACCTGCGTGAAAGGGCAACCCATCCGCGATTGGGCGAAAGAAGCTGTGACCGATGAATAGCGAATTGAAGCCTTGCGATGCCTCGGACTCGGGGGCTGTCACCTCGGCGCAACCCGTCATAACCGAAGCAATCACGACAAGCACACTTCCGAATCGATTTCTCATGTACCCAACCTCCGAACCCTGGCGAGGATCGTCTCATGAACCTTGGACGCGCCCCGAGGAGCTTCGCTAAAGGGTCACTTCATCGGGGGGATCGGGCGGATCGTTGAGGGCGCCATCACCCGGTTGCTGTCCACGTCATGACAACGAACCTCCAGTCCATGTCGCCGTCACGCCGGGTCAGAATTGAACCAGCCGGGTCACTTTGAGCGTGAGACCGCGATCGATGACGAACGGCTGACCGCCGGTCGCGGCCGTCCGACGGCGCTCCGAAAAGACGAGAAAAATGTCGCTCAGCGGTGCGTGGATCAGATTGAACCGTACGTTGGTCAGCAACTCACCTGCAACACGGTTGTACTGCACGAAGGCGGACAGGAAGGTGCGCGTATCGTATCCAAACTGCATTCGCCCGCGAAAGAGATCGGCGTCAATCGGTGTACCGTCCAACTCGATGCGGTTGCGCTGTGCGCTGCCCTCGAGCAGCAGATGTTCGTTGGGTCGGATCGACAGGGTAGCAGACATCGACGAGCGATCGCCATCGAAGAACCGGCCGGAGCTGTACGAGACATTACCGGAGAGGACACGGCCACCGTTCGCGCTGTAGCTGACCGACATCAGGTCGAACTGGTAGTCTCCCTCAGCGAGCGGCACACCCAGAATGGTACTCGTCTCTGCCAATCGCTCCTGACGGCGAGAATAGTCGATACTGAATCGTCCTCCGTCGTTGGCGATCACGATCAAGCCCGGCTTGATCTCACGACTCTCGAAGGCGCCACCCGTAGAGTAGTACTCGGTGACGTCGACGTAGGGATTGACCTCGGTCAGCCACGATACGGGCCGCTGAAGGTGGACCCCGCCCGAAGCGAACCACTGGTTGGCCGCCGTTCGACTCACGAACCCGACGTCCGGCCGGAATGCTCCTCCGACGTGCTTGCCCAGCACGGAGAAGTCGAAGACCGGATCACGCCAGCCCACCTGCACCGAGCCGATTGAACGGTCACCGTCCGCGTCCGGGTCGTCCGTCAGCGCGGCATACGCGTTCACCTGTAATCGGTCGAAGCGAAGATTCGCATCCACGCCTCCAGCCCTCGAGTAGCTTTCTTCGACTGCTCCCGCGGTCGCCTGGCGATTCACGAGGATGAAGCCGACATCCGAGCGCGTGAACAGGCTCCGGCGCACACGCGCAACTGCGAAATTCTCGGCCGGATCGTCACCGTCTCGCAGCGTCTGCATCTCCATGAGCCCTACCTCATAGCGCCCGATGCGGCCGGAAAGCCGGGCTCCTCCACCGATTGGAAGTGGCTCACGGTCGTCCGACAGACCGATCCTGCGGGAGTGAAAGAGCTTGAAATTCTGCGGGCCAGCTCCGGACCGAAATGCCCGTGAGGCATCATCGGCGAACGTGAAGATCCCATCGTTTTCGAGAAAAAAATCGCGCTTCTCCGGGAAAAACAGGGAGAATCGGGTCAGATTGATCTGTTCCTCGTCGACCTCGACCTGAGAGAAATCGGTCAGTGCGGTCAGATCCAATACGAGTCGGGGTGTCACCGCCCATTTCGCGTCGAGGCCTATGTCGTAATCTCGGACGGGACCGTCGGGCTGCAGCTCACCGTCTCGGCTCGCCCCCGAGAAGAATGGCTTGATCTGCAGGTTACGCCCGGATTCGAACGCAGGGAGCCCTTCGAGTGTCCCCGCCTCAGACATCCGGAAAACCCGGAACTGCCTCGGAATGGCCGCCCAGGTCGCGTATTCGTTTCGACGGCGCACCTGCCGACTGAAGTTCAGCCCCCACGTCTGCTCTCCCTGCCCCGAGGGGAACCGCAGCGTCGTGAGCGGAATCCTCATCTCGATGATCCAGCCCTCACCGAAGGTGCTCGTCTCGATCTCGTAGATCCCCTCCCATGCGGCGTTAATGGCCGCCCCGTCGTTGAACGACTGGGCATCCCATCGTGCACCCGCCGGGTTTGCTCCGAACACGTACGCGCTTTGCTTGTCGCGGCTGGCATCGATGGCGACCCCGAACATGTCTGAGGCCCGAGGATCGAAGTCCGGCTCGAGACCGGCGGCGATCACGCGATCGGGCTCCGCATCGTACAGAACCGCGCCCATATAGAGAGCCTCGTCATTGTACATCATTCGGATGACCGTTCGATCCGGGGCAGGAACTCCCGCTTCCGGCTGTGTCATCCAGAAGGTGCCGTCCGTGCTGTCAGCGAGGCTCCAGGACGGTTCGTCGAGCAGCCCATCAAGCGTGATCTCCTCCTGGGCGCGAAATGCACGCAAACTCGGCCGGAGGCCTTGTTCGGGGGTGATCCCGGTCTCCGCTCGCACACCCTGTTGAGCCAGAACGCTGCTCGGGCATGTAAGGATCAGACTCAACACCAATAGAGGGATACCACCCCACACCGAGGATGCCGCACAACGTACCGATACCGCGGGTACCGTCGGCCGGAGAGGGTGCGAGATGTTCACTCCACGAAGACACCTCAACCGGAGTCTCTGCTGACCGAGGTGACGGGCCTCGGTCACCCGGAGCACACTCGAGTCCGTCATACACTCCCTACGGCATCTCTGAGATGTCCAAGCATGCCCGTCATTCCACTGGTGACGATCTCTGCCAAACGATCTCGATACCTTTCGGCCGCCCGAGTACGTCCGACCAGTCGGTGTCTTCAGACTTCGCTTCGCCCCCGTTCGTTCGGGTGAAAACGTCGGGCCTGCATGCACGTACCGGTAGGGTGCGACGGATCCGGGCCGGGTCCGGCGGGGTTCAAGTGCACCATGCAACGACGGCAATTCTTCGTCTGGGCCGAGCGGGCTCTCACAACCGCAATCGTGCTCTTCGTCCTCTATCGACTGGGTCCCCAGGTTCAGGCATGGACCGGTGTCGGTCCCGATCTGGGCCGATCTCCCACATATGCGTTCGTCGCACTCGATGGGTCGGTCGTCGACTCCGAAGACCTCATCGGCAACGTGGTCGTCCTCAACTTCTGGGCAACGTGGTGTGCGCCGTGCAGATTGGAGATGCCCGCCCTGCAGGAGCTGTACGAGGAGCGTGCGGGTGACGGCGTCGTCGTGCTCGGTCTCGCAACGGACACCGACCGTGGTTCGGCCGTCGAGTCGTTCCTGTCAGAGCGCAAGATCGACTACCCCGTGGGGCGGGCGACCAACGCTCATCGGCAGGCATTCGGAGGAATCAACGCCATACCCACCACGTTCATCATCGACCGGGACGGGCTTGTTCGACACCGGGTCGTGGGCTACTTCGCACCACCCGCCATGCGGGCCGCGGTCAATCGGCTGTTGAACCAGCCGACCTCGTCGACCCACGTCGAATACGAGGATCTCAGTGCCGGAACAGTCTCCGCCCGGTGAAGACCATCGCGATGCCGTGCTCGTTGGCAGCGGCGATCACCTCATCGTCACGGACGGAGCCTCCCGGCTGAATCACGGCCTTAACTCCCGCCTCGGCAGCGGCATCCACACCATCCCGGAACGGGAAGAAGGCATCGGAGGCGAGAACCGAAGCCGTCAGATCGAGTCCCACGTCAGCGGCCTTCCGCACGGCAATCTTGGACGAATCCACGCGGCTCATCTGCCCTGCCCCGATACCCAACACACCGCCGTCACGGGCGAGCAGAATCGCGTTGGATTTCACGCCGAAGATGGCAGCCCATGCAAACCGAAGGTCATCCCACTCCTGTTCGGTCGGCTGCCGCTCGGTCGGGACGACCCAGGAGTCATCGATCTCTCCGTAAAAGGGTGGAATCGGAGGTGTCTGCGCGAGCATGCCGCCGTACACGGTACGGAGTACGCGCGGCTCCGGCAGATGCCCATGGTTGGACAGGAATGCAGACGGGTCACCTTCCGGAAACGTCATGATCCGGATGTTCTTCTTCGCGGAGAGCGTCTCGATCGCCTCATCTGAATATGAGGGGGCCACGAGGCACTCGATAAACAGCTTCGACATCAACTCGGCCGCTGCCGCGTCCACCGGACGATTCACTGCGATCACGGAGCCAAACGCGCTCACCGGATCGGTCGCCAGGGCCCTCTCGTACGCGTCGGCGAGTGAGTCTCCGACTCCAAGCCCGCACGGTGTGGTGTGCTTGATGATCACGACGGAAGGCCGAGGTGACTTCGCGAACGGAGACAGGCTCAGTATCGCACCGTCGAGGTCCAGGATGTTGTTGTACGACAGAGCCTTACCGTGGTGCTGCTCCAGAGCGGAAATCCCAACCGGTACGCTCGGACCGTAGAAGGCGGCCTGCTGGTCAGGATTCTCCCCGTACCGCAGGGTCTGAAGCCGGGTCCACGACTCTTCGAGCTGCGGGCCAAGCACGTCAGCCGAGCCATCCTGCTCCATCAGGTACGACGCCACCGCAGCGTCGTACGCGCTGATGTGCTGGAAGACTTTGGCGGCCAACTGCTGGCGTAGCCCGGGAGTGTCGTCTCCGTCGACCGCGCCGATGACGGCGTCGTAGTCCGTTGGGTCAACCACGACCCACACGTCCTTGTGACTCTTCGCGGCTGCGCGGATCATCGTCGGACCGCCGATGTCGACCTTCTCCATGGCTCTCTCGACCGGAACGTTCCCCGCAGCAACCGTCTCGCGAAATGGGTAGAGGTTCACTGCCACGAGATCGATCGGGCCGTACCCATGCGTCTCCAGCGCCGTCATGTCTTCAAGGTTCTCACGTCGCGCGAGCAACCCGGCGTGAATGGCGGGGTGCAGCGTCTTCACGCGCCCATCCATCATTTCCGGGTGCTTCGTGACATCGGACACCGATGTGACCTCGACTCCTCCGTCTCGGAGCGCGCGCGCCGTACCTCCGGTCGAGAGGATCTGCCAACCTCGGTCCTGCAGTGCCTTACCCAGGCCCACGATGACGTTATTGTCGGAAACGCTAAGGAGCGCGCGCTTAATCGGACTTCCTCGTTCGATTCGAGTGGAGGTGAATTTTCTGTGCGGTCCACATCAGGCGGCTCATCCAACCGGATGTCAGCCATGCGACCAGGAATGATGTCCGCGCGCAATGCCGAGCAGAGATGATCGACGGCCGCGGGGTACAGACGATGCTCCACTTCGAGCACCCGGGCAGCGATGTCGGCCGGTGTATCTCCGGGATGTCGCGCGATCTGCCACTGGGCCAGCACCGAGCCTTCGTCGTACGCCTCATTCACGAAGTGAACCGTAGCACCGGTCACCGCGACATCCGACTCCGCTACGGCTCGGTGCACATTCATGCCGTACATACCTCGTCCACCAAACTCCGGCAACAGCGCCGGGTGGATGTTGAGGATGCGACCCGCGAACCTACGTGTGACCTCGGGCGGGATTCGACGCAGGTACCCCGCGAGCAGCACCACATCGATCCCGTGCTCGTCGAACGCCGCCAGGGTCTCTCTGGAAATCTCCTGATCGGTGCGGCCCTTTGTACTGATGATTCGAACCGGGATGCCCACGGCTCGCGCCCGATCAGCCGCTCCGGCTTCCCGATTCACCACGACAAGACGAACGGTCCATCCTCGATCGGCCGAGGTGGAGTGGTCGAGTAGCGCCTGAAGGTTACTGCCACCGCCGGATGCGAGTAGGGCGACGTTGAGTGAGCCCACTTCCGAAGTCACACCAGCTCGCCACCGTAGTGGGGCACCAGAAAGGGGTTCGAGGCACGCTCCCGGCCCACGGTCGTGGCTGGGCCATGGCCTGGATACAGGATCATCTCATCAGGGAGGGAAAGGATCTCGCGCCGGATGGATGCCATCAACGTCTGGAAATCACCGCCCGGAAGGTCCGTTCGTCCAATCGACCCCTGGAATACCACGTCCCCGACGAGCGCTAGGGAGTCGGGTGCTGAGACGAAAACGACGTGACCCGGAGCATGCCCCGGCGCAAAAGCTACGTCGAACGCACAGTCACCGAAGTGAAACGACTCACCCGGAATCAACTCGTCGGTCGGCTGCGGCTGCGGGTCGACCGAAAGTCCGAACATCGCAGCCTGCCGCTGCACACCCCGGTACAGTGCCAAATCGTCAGGATGCAACCAGATCGGCGCATCCTGATGAGCGGCCCGAACGTCGGCCACGCCCTCGATGTGATCGAGATGGGCGTGCGTCAGGAGGATGGCCCGCAGGTCGAACCCTTCGGATTCAACGGTACGCACCAGCATGGGTGCACCGGATCCCGGATCGATGGCAACGCACGCTCCCGTCGATTCGCAGACCGCCAGGTACGCGTTTTCGCCGAACCCGCCTCCGGTGAAGGTCCGGATCTGCATCGAGTCAGGCCCGGCCAAGGAGGGTCATCAGACCGTGAAGGAGCTCCCGCATCCACACCCGCCGGACGCGTTCGGATTCCGAAACGTGAAGCCCTGTCCCATCATCGAACTCACATAGTCGATTTCGACGCCTTCGAGATACTGCGCGCTGAATGGGTCTACGAAGACCTTCACGCCGCCGACTTCGAGGACCTCATCGTCCGATTCGGCTCCGTCTTCGATGTTCAGTCCGTACTGAAAGCCCGAGCACCCGCCTGGGAGCACCGCAACCCGGAGACCCGCTTCGCTCTCGACGCCGTGCTCCTTGATGAAGTCCTGCACCTTCTCTGTAGCCGTCGTCGTCAACGTCACCATATCGCCTTCAACCTCCTGCTGTCAGGCTCCTACGCCAGACGGGACCGTCCGTCAGTCGGTCCAAAATATACCGCGTCGTCGAACGCTCAAGAACCGACCTGAGGCCGTTTTGTACAATCAATGATTACCCGAGACGCCTCGCGAAGGTCGTCGACGACCCAAACCCCTTCCGGAGCTTCGTGCTCCAGCCCCGCGCCGTATCCGGTCCGAACGAGAATACCCTGCCCTCCGAGCGTGATGCCCGGCTGTACGTCAGTGAGCTTGTCACCGACGTAGAACGAGGTCGTCACATCGAGGTTCAGTGCGACGGCGGCCGAACGGTACATTCCGAGCGCCGGCTTTCGGCAATCGCAGGGGCCGGTGCGGGCCGGGTGATGTGGACAGAAGTACGTCGCATCCATGACGATCCCTTGGGCCGCCAGCTGATCATCCAGCCGGGTTGCCACAGCGTGGTAGTCCTCCGTCGCATAGCGACCCCACGCGATCCCCCCCTGATTCGTGACGACAACCAGCGCAAATCCCGCCGTTCGCAGGGTGTGCAGGGCCTGCACCGTTCCCGGCACCAGCTCGACGTCGTCAGGATCCGAGAGGTAGTTCTTTTCGGCGATGATCGTTCCGTCGCGGTCGATGAAGACGGCGGATCGAGTCACACCGAGTGCATTCCGTCCGCCGCAAAAGCTCCCACGACGCATGCCACGACGAGCTGGTGCTCTCCCGGAAGGAGAGTTCGAACATCCAGTCTGAGCCGATCGTCGACGATCCTCCCGACGACAGGAGGAGAACCATGCCGAAGCGTGTTGGCGAGTGCCTGAGTTCCGTTCGGGCCGTCCAACTCCACGGCCCAGGAGTCGAGTTCGACACCGGGATACGTGCCCCCTCCGACGGCTCCCTTTGTGGGAACGACGGCGCAGGGGACATCCTGATCAGTCAGCATCCCGGCGACTTCTTCGGCGACCGCCCGAAGCGCTTCGGACTCCAGCGAGAGCATCCTCAATGTGGGGATGCGTTCTCGGACCCGCCCCGGATTCGCATAAAGACGGAGCGTTGCTTCAAGACCAGCCAGCGTGACCTTGTCCACCCGTAACGCCCGGCAAAGGGGGTTCCGCCGCATCAGTCCAATCAGTGCCGCCTTACCCACGATCACACCGGCTTGCGGCCCTCCCATGAGCTTGTCACCCGACACCACGACGGCGTCAGCCCCCGCCGCGATCGACTCTGCTGCCGTGGGCTCCTGCGGCAAGCGGAGATCCTCGGCCGGGAGCATCAGACCCGAGCCCAGATCGTGGACGACCGGCACATCGTATTGGGTCCCGATTCCTACGAGATCGGCGACCGACACCTCCTCCGTGAAACCGGTGATCCGAAAGTTGGATCGATGGACCTTGAGGATCGCCGCCGCCTCGCTACTCGAGACGACCGCCTCATAGTCGGCAGGACGGGTACGGTTGGTGCTCCCGACCTCGACCAGCGATGCCCCCGATCGCTCAATGACGTCGGGAATTCGAAACCCGCCTCCGATCTCGACCAATTCGCCGCGTGAAGCCGCAACCCCACGCCCAAGACCGACCGTGCTCATCGACAGGACCAGGGCACCGGCCGCATTGTTCACAACGAGGGCGTCTTCTGCCCCCGTCAGGTCTCGAAGCAATCGGACGCAGTGCACGTAGCGCGAGCCCCGCACACCCTCATCCAGATCGAACTCGAGGTTCGAGTAGATCGCCGCAGACCGCATCGCCTCCAGCGCCTCCTCCGCGAGGGGGGCGCGCCCCAGATTCGTGTGAAGCACGACCCCTGTGGCGTTGATGACGCGACGAAGACTCGGTCGGGAGGCGGCGACCAGTAGCGCCGCGGCCTGCCTGATGTACCAATCCGATTCCTCGACGGACGAGGTCGTCTCATCGTCCCCTCGACCGATCGCTGTGCGCATCTGCTCTACAGCGTTTCGCAGAGCATCCGCCACCTGTGCTCGTCCCAGGTCCTCCACAAGCGTCTCTGCCGCGGGTGTGGCGAGCAGAGCATCGATCGACGGGATCCTGCTGCGCGGATCCGTCATCGGTGAGGACCCGGACTCCGCAGAGCCCACCCGGTGTCAGGCGCAGCCACCGCACCCGTGCCACCCATCCTCACGGAATCACCTCGCGCGATCGAATCCAGGATATCAGCGGAGTCCACGACGACCTCCCGCACGAGCGTCGCCTCTCCTCCACCACCGGGCAGGCCGAAGATGTTGACGACGCCCGACACCGTCACCGTGAACGCTGCATCGTACGGGATGGGCCCGTCCATGCGCGCCACAAGCCTGCGGCCCGGCAACACACGGCGTCCGTCCGACGTAGGGCCCGCCGTCGAACCTTCCAGCCGCGGCAGCGACGGGGGAGGCTCGCGCTGGCCGGAGGCGGCTGATTGCTCGCCGGGAGAGTCGGCACCCATCTGAGTCACCACGACCGTATCGGAAGGCGTCAACGCGTCACCTGTCCCGGTCGAGTCCGGGCTAGCAGCCTCGAGCAGGATCTCGCTCTCCACACTGTCTGTCGCGGTGCGGTCCACCTCCAGAGCGGCCACGGGGACTCGATCCTCAGCCTCGATCGAGTCCAGTCGGGCCAGGGAGTCCGTTACCATCTCGACCCAGTCCACATACGCGGTTTCGTGCATCAACTCCAGGAGCATGGGCGCCACCAATGAGTCAGACTCGATGGTGACTCCGATTCCATCCACCCCGGATTCGTAGTCGAGAAAATCGTCGAAGAGGATTGCGACAGTGGACGAATCAATCGCATCCGCACCGGTCACGTTCGCTGCGGACGTGTCCGGGGTAAGGATCGGAATCTCCAGGAGCACCGTGTCACCCGCCGCGATCGTGAGCGGCAGCACACCCTGCACTTCCGTCGAGTCCGGTTCTCCGTTGCGATTCTGATCTTCGAACGCGGTGACCTCGAACGTTCCCCCCGGCAGATAACGGAACGCGAAGATGCCTCCGCGATCCGCCGTCGAGCGGTGCACGAGGGAGTCCACGTCGATCGCGACCAGGGCGGCATCCGCGACCGGACGTCCGGTGATCCGGTCCCAGACCTCCCCCGCGAGAGTCGTCGGTACAGGTTCACCCCCGGTCGAAAAGATCAACTCGAACGGATCCCTGATGGTGTTACCGAACATGTCGGAAACGGCCGGTGCCAACGTGACGCGATAGACCAGCCCTTCTCGCAGACCACCATCCAGCTTCACCGTGAGTGACTGGCGACCGTGCTGCACCTCGTATTCGCCCAGCGTCGGGGACACCGTGACCGCGGTCTCCAGGGCGCCGCCCGACACACGCTCACTGATTCGCTCATCGAAGTCGAAGCGGATCTCCGTTTGCAGATCGGTCACCGTCTCGAGTGCCCGCGGTTCCGTCGACACGACGACAGGGGGACGCAGGTCGTCGGGGCCACCTGGCGGCATTTCCTGCTGCGCACATGCGACCAGCCCGAGGCCCAACGCGAACGAGACCGAGCGCTTCAGGGAATCAGACCTCCAGCCCCGCGAGCTTCTCGCGGAGCTTCTCGACCTGATCCTGTAGCTGCGCCGCGTTGTTCCGGGCGGTGTTGACCACGTCCTCCGGAGCGTTCGCCACGAATTTTTCGTTCGCCAGACGCTTCTCGACACCGCCGAGAACGCCCTCGAGACGCCCAATTTCCTTCTCCATGCGCTCACGCTCCCTACCGACGTCGATCACACCCTTCAGTGGGACGAAGAGCTCAGCACCGTTCGCCAGCACCGCATTCGCGCCCACGCCCGAGCCCGTTCCCGACTCGATACGATTCACACGAGCCAGCTGTTCCACTGCGGCGGCCCGACTCGAGAGTGCGTCGAAGAAGCCATCGGGTCCTCCGTGAACCACAAGCCCGATCCGCTGACCCTCTCCCACACCGTATTCCTTGCGAAGCCTACGCACTTCGGTCACCAGGCTCTGGAATCCCGCCATGTCGGTCTCAACCCCCTGGTCGCGATCGACATCGGAAGCTGTCGGCCACGGAGCGACGATCAGGTCATCCGGACGGTCTGAGCCCTCTGGCCATGGCAGACGCGCCCACAGTTCCGCCGTGACGAAAGGCACGATCGGGTGGAGAAGACGAAACGCCCCATCCAGAACCGTGACCAGTGTCGTTCGGGCAGCCTGACGGGTCATCTCGTCGGCATCAGCATTGAGGCGACTCTTCACCAGCTCGAGGTACCAGTCACAGATCTCACCCCAGAAGAAGTGATACAGCCCTTCGGCTACTTCATGAAGGCGGAACCGCTCCAGACCCTCTGTTGCTTCTTGGGTCGCGTTCGCGAGGCGCGAGAGGATCCAGCGATCCTCCTCGGCGAGGTGGTTCCGAACTTCGTCGATCGTGCGGATCGGAGATTCGCCCACGCTCATAAGCGCGAATCGACCCGCGTTCCAGATCTTGTTCGCGAAATTGCGCCCGTTCGCGAACGCCGCCTCCACGTTCTCGTGGTCGAGACTGATATCCGTACCCACCGCACATTGACTCACGATCGTGAAACGCATCGCGTCGGCGCCGAACGCCTCGACCACCTCGAGCGGGTCGATCCCGTTGCCCAGGGACTTCGACATCTTCCGACCCTTGATGTCCCGAACCGTGCCGTGCAGATAGACCTCGGTGAACGGCGCTTCGCCCTGGAACTCGTAGCCCATCATGATCATCCGGGCCACCCAGAAGAACAGGATCTCGGGGGCCGTGACCATGGTGTGACCGGGATAGAACGCCTTCAGGTCATCCGTGTCGTTCGGCCAACCGAACACAGAGAACGGCCACAGCTGTGAACTGAACCAGGTATCCAGGACGTCGGGATCCTGCTGCAGCGATGCCCCTCCGCACTTCGGACATGCCGTGGGATCCTCCCGCGCCACGATCTCCTGCCCGCAGTCACAATACCACACGGGAATTCGGTGACCCCACCAAAGCTGACGGGAGATACACCAGTCCTGGATATTCTCCATCCAGTGCTCGTACACACGCTTCCAATGGGGCGGCGTGAAGGTGATCGTGCCGTCCCGAGACGCGGCGAGTGCCGGCTCAGCAAGCGGTTTCATGCTCACGAACCACTGCTCGGACAACCGAGGCTCGACAACCGTGTCGCAACGGTAGCAGTGCGGAACCGCATGGGTGTGAGCGTCCGCGCCTGCCATCAACCCTTCGGCATCGAGGGCGGCGAGGACCGACGTGCGAGCCTCGAAGCGATCCAGGCCCCGGAACTCCTCCGGCGCCTTGTCACTCATCTGTGCATCGGGCGTCATCACGTCGAGGATATCGAGGCCCGTTCGGCTGGCGATGTCGAAGTCGTTCTTGTCGTGCGCCGGCGTCACCTTGACCATCCCCGACCCAAACGCCGGGTCCACGTGCCGGTCGGCCACGATCGGAATCGTACGACCGGTGAGCGGTAGCTCCACCTCCGCACCGACGAGCTCCTTGTACCGGTCGTCACTCGGATGTACCGCCACACCCGTGTCACCCAGCATGGTCTCGGGGCGCGTCGTGGAGACGGTCAGATACCAGCCCCCATCCTCGAACTGCCCGATCGCCTCTGCACCTGCGTCGGAGGAGGCCTTTGCGGCGCTCCACGACCCCTGTGGGAGCGGATAGCGAAGATGCCACAGCCGCCCCTCGGTTTCCTCGCCCTCGGCTTCCTCGTTGGACAACGCGGTCAGACAGCGAGGGCACCAGTTGATGATGTACTCACCGCGGTAGATCAGGTCCTTCTCGTACAGCGATACGAAGACCTCCCGCACCGCGCGGGCCAGGTCGTCGTCCAACGTAAATCGTGTACGCTCCCAGTCGCATGACGCCCCGATCGCCTTGAGCTGCTCGAGGATCGTGCCTCCCGTTTCTTCCACGAACTCCCACACCCGCTCAACGAAGGCCTCCCGCCCGAGTTCCTGCCGGGTGCTGCCAGCCGCCGCCAGCTTCCGCTCTACGACGTTTTGAGTCGCGATACCCGCGTGATCCGTACCGGGCACCCAGAGCGTCGCTCTCCCCTGCATGCGCCTCCAACGAATCAAAACGTCCTGTACCGTGTTGTTTAGTCCGTGACCCATGTGCAGGGCCGCAGTCACATTGGGAGGGGGAATCACGATCACGTAGGGGTCCCGCCCATCCTCGAGGACCGACGACGCAGGCGCATGGAAATGCCCGCCTTCCTGCCACGCCTTGTAGCGTGCGGGCTCGATGGCTCGTGGATCGAGACGCGGGGCGAGTTCCTTGCTCACGTCGACTTCCTGGGATCAGCAGAATGAGGGTCACGCCGCGACGGTTGCGGCGGACCCGAAAGATGTCAGTCGGGGTCGCCCATCGGAACCGGCGATGCACCTTGATTCAACGGGTTTCCGACAGGCCCTGGTTCGAGCAGCACGGATCCATCACGCAAAGGAGATCGCCCAGACGCCGACTAGCGGTTCCCTGTCGTATCGGCCTGGGCGGCAGCGCGCTCCCGGTCGCGGCGTGCACGAATCGCCGCGGCCCGCTCCTTCCAGGACTGTTCGATGATGTATCGCTGACTCTGGCGTTCGATCTCCTCGAACTCCCAGACGCGACGGGCCTCGATATCCCGGTGCCCAACCGGAGTTCCGAAGTTCAGCGGGAGCGGTAATGCCACGTCTCCCAGGTAAATCTTGCCGTCCGCGACTCCCCAGCGTCCGCCGTTCGAGTCCGTGAAGGTCCAGTCGGTCAGCCGATCCTCGGCCGCCCGCGCGATGGCCACGGAGTCGTACCACGCCACAATCCGCTCCGACACGAGGAGTTCCTCGCGCTGATCAATGCTGAGTTCAAAGAACTCGGGCGGCGGCGCGGCCCAAAGCCTGGCATCCGTGAGGTTCGGCCGGAGGCGATCTGCAGCGTTGTTGGGAGGCGGAAGCAGTTCCCCGATCCGTATACCCTGAATCTCGGGCCGTTCGGCGTCGGCTTCACCGGCCACGATCTCCGCCAACTCCTCGGGGTCGTCCGGACGTTCGAGTTCCTCGGGAAGGATGTCGATGAGCCGAATGAGGGGTGTCCCCTGTTCCGATGGGCGATCCGACTCAATGGGGAGCGTGAACCCATCGGGTTTCAGGACCGCGGAGACCGTCGTGTACAACAGAATCGCCACGATGTGGGCAACGATCGAGCCACCGAACGCGAGTCTGCGCAGGCGTGGAGAGCCCAGGCCCCGACTGTCCAGCCAGGCCCGATCCCTCACGGATCCTTCACCTTCGGGCCGGTTTCGCATGATCTTGCTAACCCTGGGTCAAACCGCGGTTCCTCGTACTCCGTACCGTTCGAGCTCCGTCATGTCACGACCCGACCCAGGCGTCGTGCGGCCTCCTCGAGTCGCTCCCCGTCGACGGTAAGTGCAATCCGGAAGAAGCCTTCTCCTCCTTCTCCAAGCGCTGCTCCCGGAAGGACGATCACGCCCTCCTGCTCCAAAGCCCTGGTGGCGAACGCCTCAGAAGGCTCACCGCGTGGGACGGGGACCCACATGTACATGGTTGCCTTGGGTACAGTGACGTCGAACCCGGCGGAGGCCAATGCCTCCGCCGCGCGGTCACGACGCTCCTGGAAGACAGCGATGTTTCCGGGTACCCACCCTTCGGCAGCGTCCAGAGCCGCAGCGCCTGCGGCCTGAACCGCCATGAACTGCCCGGTGTCCATGAAGGTCTTCACCTTCGTGAGGGCCGCGATCATCTCGGCATTCCCAACCGCCCATCCCATTCGCCAGCCCGTCATGTTGAACGTCTTCGACAGCGAATGGAATTCAAGCGCGACCTCCTTCGCGCCATCGAACTCCAGGATGCTGCGGGGACGGTACCCGTTGAATCCGAATTCCGAGTAGGCGTTGTCGTGCGCGAGCAGGATGTCATGCTCCGAACAGAAACGGATCGCCTCCTCTAGATAGTGGTCGGGCGCGACGGCGGTCGTGGGGTTGTTCGGATAGTTCAGGTACAGAATCCGGGTACGCTCGACCACGCCGGCCGGCAGATCGTCGAACGGGATGAGAAGGTCGTGCTCCGGACGCAAAGGCACGAGCCCCGGCTCCCCTCCAGCCAGAGTGACCGACCCGAGATACGCCTGGTACCCGGGATCCGGAATCACCGCAGCGTCCCCGGCCGCGACATACGCGAACGGAAGATGGGCGAGCCCATCCTTGGAACCGATGAGGGGTAGCACCTCTGATGCGGGGTCGACCGTCACCCCGAATCGCCGAAACATGAAGCTGGCGACAGATTCCCGAAAAGCCGGAAGACCAGATTGAAACGCATAGCGGGAGTGGATCTTATCTCCTGCCGCCTCACGTAGTTTCTTAACAGCTGCTATCGGCGGGTCGAGGGGAGCGTCCCCGGCCCCCAGGTCGATCACATCGACACCCGCCGCCTCGATCCGTCGTCGCATCGCCTTCATTTCGGCGAGCGGAAATGGAGTCAGTGCGGCGAATCGCCCGTTCGTCCTGGGCATCAGCCCTGGACCACGGGGTTCTTCACAGCTCCGACCCCGACCACTTCGATCTCCACGACATCCCCGTCACTGAGCGGAGCTACACCGTCCGGCGTACCCGTCGCTACGAGATCGCCGGGCTCCAGAGTCATGATCGCCGTGATGTACTCGATGATCGTCGGGATGTCGAAGACCATGTCGGCAGCGTCTCCCTCCTGTACGACCTCCCCATTCACCCGGGTGATGACACCCAGAGTCGAGCGATCCACATCACCGAGCGGGATGGGCGTCCCCACTGAGCAGAAGGTGTCGAAGCCCTTGGCCC
Source organism: Gemmatimonadota bacterium (assembly GCA_028873595.1). Lineage (GTDB taxonomy): Bacteria > Gemmatimonadota > Gemmatimonadetes > Longimicrobiales > Gaopeijiaceae > UBA2589. Next base: position 22,876 of record JAPPOV010000036.1, read on the forward strand.
GAGCCCATTGATCATCGATACGCTGGAGATCGCGGGCCGTGATGTCGTTGACGGGGACGAGCGCCTCGATGTGATCCCAGACCTCACTGGCGGCAAGATTTCGCGCCTCCTTGCCCATGATCACCCCGATCTCACCCTCGAAATCCACGCGTTTCGATGCGGCCGGCATGACAATCGTGTCCCCGTCTCCGATCAACGATGACGGCGGCTTGAAGAACAGGAGGGGCTCGTCGGGGACTTCTCCGCCCAGCTCGGCGGCATGTTTGGCGTAGTTCCGACCAACACAGACGATCTTACTCGGAGAGATAGTCTTCATCGGGGCTCCGTATGAGGGTCGCCGGGCGCGTCATGCACCGGCTGGGTCATGGGTGTAAGGAAGGGCCGCCCGATCACGTCGGACGGCCCTGGAAGTACGCTGATTCCGGCGAATACGCTATGTCCGGCGGGATCAGCGGCTGCCTTCCTGAGTGTGGATCCACGTCCCGATCAGGGCGCCACACGCAGCGATCGTCAGGAGCACCGCTATCACGGTCCACCAGAAGCCGATGTCGCTGTACCCGGTCTCCCAGCCTGCACTCGCGCGGTTCAGCGCGCCAAATGCGATACCCAGGTAGACCACACCAACACCCATGCCGAGGATGCGCTTCATCTTGCTCTTCTACCGTCGCTTGAGGATGGCGGGCCATTCCGGTTGCCCGACACAGCGAAATGTACGAGCCGCCAACGGACCGACCAAGGGGCCCTCAACCCTCACCATAGAAACTCCGGACCCGGTACTCCAGATCGGACCATGGCCCCTTGATGAGCGGGGCCGGTGGAAGGGAATCTCGCAGGTAGCGGCCATATCGCTTCGCCACAATCCGATCGTCCAGAATCAATACAGCGCCGCGATCGGTTCGAGCCCGAATCAATCTCCCGAAGCCCTGCTTAAGGCGCAGGGCGGCATGAGGCAGCATGAAGCTCGAAAAAGGGTCCTGGCCCCTTCGCTCCAAGGCCTCCATTCGGGCTGCGGTAATCGGCTCGGTCGGGACCCGGAACGGCAACTTCTGAATCAGGAGGCCACGGAGCGGGTCACCGGGAACGTCCACACCCTCCCAGAATGACGACGTCCCGAGGAGAATCCCGCGCCCCGAATCGATGAACCGATCCAGAAGCCGGTGACGATCATCTTCGCCCTGAACGAAGAGCGGCCACGACGTATCGAGTCCACGATCGCGGGCCCCCTGTGCTACTCTGCGGAGTGCCGAGTACGAGGTAAACAGCGCGAAGAGGCCCCCATCGGTGATGTCTGCAAGGGTGCCCAGGACGTCCAGTGTCGCTTCACCGAAGCCAGAGTCTGCACCGCTCGCAGAGGGCAGATCCGTAGGGATTACGACGAGCGCCTGCTTCTCGAACTCGAAGGGCGACAGCACAATACGCTCATCTACTTCAAGTTCTTTGTCGGACTCTGTCAACACTGCCGTATCGATACCGAGCCGCCCACGTAGAAAACCGAAGCTCCGGCGCGTCGTCAGGGTCGCTGATGTGAGGATCGTGGTTTCAGCCTGTGTGAAGAGCGACTCCCGCAGCACCCCGCCGAGCTCGATCGGAGCAGCTGCCAGAACCAGATTGGCGCTCCTCCCGGTCCCTCGAGACTCGAGCCACCGCACAAAAGCGCCAGCATCCTCGCCGGGTGCCAGCACCAGGCGGAGCCCCTGCACCGTCGCAGAGAGGCGGCGCTCGACGGAGCGCAGGTCCAGAAGTCGTCCCTCGAGCACGTCCATCCACTCCTCGACGAGTTCCAGACGAACTCGCAGCTCCCGTAACTCGCGTTCCAGCTGACCGAGCGTGCCGAGGACACCCTTGAGCTGCTCCGAGATATCCTGATCGGCTGCAGGCTCGAGCACTCCGCCTTCCCCGAGTCGGACAGGCCCCTCTCCCGGCGGTGCGAGTGGCTCCAGACGCTCGAGCAGCCCGTCGACCGCAGCCCGTCCTCGCGAAAGCGCCGGCCGGACCCGGTTCTCCACGCGTTCCCGGATCTCGTTCCCGTTTTCGCCTCCACCGACAGCATCGTGAATCGTGGTCAGAATGCCCCGGCCTCGCCGGTCCAGACGAGACATGGCTCGAGACAGCCCCCGCCGCGTGATCTCGACACCCAGGTGGGATGTGGCCGCATCCTCAATGTTGTGAGCCTCGTCGAGGACGACCCGCTTGTATGCCGGGAGGACTGCCGCCTGAGTGTAGTTCCCGGTCGCTCGTCGCACGGCGAGGTCTGTGAACAGGAGATGGTGGTTCACGACCAGAAGCTCTGCCGATGCCGCCTTCCGTCGCGAGGTCTGGTAGAAGCATGCCTGGAAATGGGGACACCGTGCCCGGAGGCATATGTCCGGGTCGCTTCGGACCTCTTCCCACGTGTCACTCGACGGGCGAAACCCCAGATCCGACAGCGATCCGTCGTCGGTTGTATTGATCCATTCGAGCAATCCCCGGATTTCGTCGGATCGGTCCTCATCAAAGAGCGTCCCCTGACTCTCTGCGGCGAGTCGGGCTCGGCGAATCGAAACGTAGTTGCCGCGTCCCTTCACCAGAGCCCAGCGCACGTCTCCGAGGAGTTCCTGGACCAGCGGCAGGTCCTTTTCGGCCAGCTGCTCCTGGAGATTGATCGTATTGGTGGAGATCACGGTGCGCTCTGCGTTCTCCTGGGCCCACCGAACGGCTGGAAGCAGGTATGCCAGGGACTTTCCCGTCCCGGTCCCCGCCTCGATGATCGAAATCCCTCCTTCATTGAAGCGCTCGACAATCGCGTCCAGCATGTCTCGCTGTCCGGGGCGATCCTCATACGCCCTGTACCGCGACGCGAGCGCTCCCCCGGGCGCCAGCACCGCATCGAGATCCTCCGAACGCAGGAGAACACGTTCCTTCGGCGCAGGAGGCTCCACGACGACGTAAAGGTCGGTGGCCTCGTTGTCGATGATGGCCGTTCCGATCCCCTGGTCGTAGAGGAGGGCCGCGACCCGCATGTCAGCGTCCGAGGGTTCGAGGAGTCCGCTGGGATGGTTGTGAAGCATCACACTCCCCTCGTTGGCATCCCGCGCGGCGACCAGGACCGCCTCGAAGTTGCCACGGGCGACCGCGCGCGGCGCTCGGACCACACGATCCTCGTCAACATCGGCGAGGAAGCACACCTCCCTGCCACCCGCTCGTTCGATCTCGCCACGAAGTCGAGACGCAGCCTCCGGAGAGAGCGAGAGCGGGACGACCGAGGGCGGTCCGTGGTTTCCAACACCACCCGCCGTGACCTCGTCTGCCACGTCTTCTTGGAGCTCAAGACCGTCCAGACCGAAGAGCGCCCGTGCCGGGACGGTCATGGGGAAGCCTTCGGGGATCTCCGAACTCAAGTCTTGAGCTTCTGCTTCTTGGCGGCCGGAAAGAGGACGTTGTTCAAGATCAGGCGGTACCCGGGCGAATTGGGGTGGAGCGCCAGATCCGTCTGCGGGTCACCGATCTGATGCTCCGCGTCCTCAGGGTCGTGCCCACCAAAGTACGTGAAGGTGCCCTCACCCAGGTTTCCGTGGACGTACTTCGCCCACCCCCCTTCCTGAGCGAGCACGATCGTGCCCGACTTCAGGCGATCCTGCCGGAACGACGTGGTCAGCCCATAGAAATCCGGGATCACGGCTTCGTGGTTCTGGGTCAGCATGGACGCGACCGGATCGAACTTGGCGGAAAAATCGAAGAGGGTGTACACCCCCAATTCGTTGCGCCACGGCGTGTTGACCTGATGACCGTCTATGTCGGAAAACGCGTTCACCGACGGGGCGATCTGCACCTGTGCATCCGTGAACGCCATCGCCTGATCCCAGTCCATTCTGCTCGACGCGTTCGGGTCCGGCGGCGTTCCATCAGAATACGCCGCAGCGATGTCGGCATCGTGCGCGGCCAGAGCCAACTCGAGTGTCTCCGTCGCAGAGCACATTGCAAAGAGGAATCCGCCATCCTCGACATACTGACGGATGGTCGCGGCGACGTGCTTCTTCAGAGCGGGTACGTCGGCAAAGCCCCCCTGGCGGGCGATCTCCTGATTACGCGCCACCTCCTCCTGGAGCCACGGCGCACCTGAGTAGGTCAGGAAGAACTTCGAGTACTGGCCGGTAAAGTCCTCGTGGTGCAGGTGGATCCACTCGTATTCGCTCAGGTCTCCGTCGAGTACGTCTCCGTCCCAGATCTTGTTGTACTCGATCCCCGCATACTCCAGGGCCATGGTGACGGCATCGTCCCACGGTGTCGAATTCGGCGGCGTGTAGACCGCAACCTGCGGCGCGGATTCGAGAGGGACAGCCTCCATATTCGAGGTCGCGACCGTCGCTCGCATCCGCGCCTCGGCCGATGCATCCATAGGCTCGACGCTTACCCCCCGAAAGGCAGCCTCACGTCGGATGTCGTCCCGGTCAGGCAGGAGGAATGAACCACCGCGGTAGTTGAGCAGCCATTCGGCCTTCTCCTGCTGCTCGAGCGTCCAGTACGTCAGCCCATACGCTTTCAGGTGGTCCTGTTGCGAGCGGTCCATGGGGACGAGCAACCACTGTGCCGTCGCGTCCACCGGGGCGACCACCAGAGCCAGAACGAACAAGGCCGCATGAAGGGCCCGGGTCTTCAGAGCCTCACCCGTCATCATCCGCGGCCTCTCAGTCTTTGAAGCTCGACGCGAGCATCCGGCACGACGGCCGCGTTGGGCCGATTCGCGATCAGATCCTCCAGAAGCCGAATCGCCTCATCAACACCTCGTGGTGTCCGAGCCCGATACCTCGCGAGGGCCAGAGATGCTTCGGCCACTTCGGGTGCATTGGGATACTCCTCGATGAGGATGGAGCGAAGATCCGCGGCAACCGCAGCTTCATCACCCTCCGCCGCGATACGCGCCGCCTCGGCAAGCATGACGGGAGCCTCTGCTCGTTCGACTGAATTCGCGGCTTCGGCCAGCTGCCTCGCCGCCTCCTGGTGGGCACCGTGGTGAGCCTTCACCCCTGCTCCGGCCAACGCTTCTGCCCCCGTGGCTGACAGCCGACCGAGCAGCCCCGCGAACTGGATCACGGCCGTCGCCTCGGACGGCGGCAGCCCCGTCAACGCCAGGAGCAACGCCGACCGGCCTTCGTCAATGGCACCGTCGGCAAGCAACAAATAGGCTCGCTCCAGCGAACTCTTCGGCCCCTCCACACCCTCGAGGACCGCCGTGGCACCTGCGGCATCCCCTCGAGATTGCAGAACACCGGCCACCGTGGCCGCAAGGTCATCGATCTCGGGTGCGTTGGGGAAGTCTGTCCGAAACGTGTCCAGCATGCTCCGAAGTTCCTCGGGCGTGGAACTGCCACTCTCGAGTCGTATGACCTGTGCGGACGCACGACGGCGGTCGACCGAACCCGGCGAGAAGGACTCCGCCACACGACGCTGCGCTTCGAGCGCTGCCGCAGTATCACCGGACGCGAGGGCCACGTCGATGATGCGCTGATCGAACTGTCTGCGCTCTGCCGGACTCGACGCGCCAGCCCCCAGCTCGTCGTACGCCCACGCCGCGACCTCAGCCATACCCGCATCGCGTGCCCTGCGGGCGGCATCCGCAAGAAACGTCGTGCGTGCTCGGCCATCGAGGTCTCCGGCAACGGCCCGCACCAGATCGAGAGCTGTGGCGCCCACGCCCAGGTCGAGTGCCACACGCGCCGCAGCACGACGTCGAGGGAGCATGTCCGAGGCTGCGAGCCGATCTACAATACGACGGGCCGCCTGGTCTGAATCCTCCGTGAGCCCCTGCACGCGTCGAGTCACCGTAGAAACCTGAGCTGCATCATCCCCCACGGCCACGGCCCATTCGTCTGCGGCTTCCGCCGTCCGCCCGGTAGCCGCGAGGAGGTCTCCGATCTCCATGGCCAGCGCGCCTGGCCCGATGATGTCTCGTCCCTGCCTCAGCACGTCGAGTGCTTCATTCGCACCGAACGCACGCTCGTACGCGCGGCCAATTTCCCGGTAGGCGACCTCGTTTTCCGGGTCGGCGGCGAGCCACGCCTCGGCCTCGCGTCGCACAGCGTCGAGCGAGTCGACCTCCGTCAGGACCCGCAGCTCAAGATACCTCACACCCGAAGACGCCGGATCCTCTGCGAGAAACGCATTGACCGCGGGAAGAATCCGAATGATCTCACCCTGGTTACGGAGGACTCGCTCCAACGCGAACAGGCCTCCGGACGAGCTGGGGTCCTCCTCGAGCAGTTCCCGCAGGACCTCCTCGGCGCCCTGATAATCCCCCCGCGACTCCAGGGCCGAAGCCGAACGGAGCTTCTGAGCTTCCGAGCTGCGCATACGGATCTGTGCGTCGGCTGTCATCGGGACCACAGCCAGGACGCAGAAGGCGGCGACGGAGATGCACCTCACGAGCCGCCTCCCGGACGGGCACGATTCAGGCGCTCGAAATACTGCAGTACCAGCTGCCGGACTGCTGGGCTGAGCCGCTGGAGCTGCGTCCCATCCGGGAGTTCGTACTGCATGACCCCCATCTGGTCAGCCGTCAGTGACATTACCTGTCCCCGCTCGAACGCTTCAGGCTGCTCGGACTCGCGTTCTTCACTGAACTCTTCACGCTCGAGCGAGCGCCCGGCGTCGAGTAGCCGGTGGAACAGGCGCTCCTGACGCTGGATCATCTCAGGTGTGAGGCGTCCCTGCGCAACCATCTCCTCGGCGATCGCCTTTGCCTCCTGAGCGAGCTGCTGCAAATCCCCCAGGGATTCCTCCGCCCCGGGTTCGTCCGCCAGGTCCCCCAAGTCACTCGCGACGGATTGCTGCCCCTCCGACATCTGCTGCATCTGCTGCTGCATCGCCTGCTCGCCAAGCTGCATCGGCATGAGCTGCGTACTCTGGTTCATGATGTCGCCCTGCTGCTGGGCGAGCTGTTCGAGCTGCTCCGAGACCTCTTCGCCTCCCTGCCCCTGCCCTTGCTGTCCCATTTGCTCGGCGTTCGCAATCGCCATGAGCGCCAACTGGTTCAAATCGCCGATCGCCTGTTCGGCCTGCGCGGTCGCCGAGGGCGTACCCCCACGGCGACCTTCCATGGCCTCGATCGTGTTCTGGAGCGACTCCATGGCAAGGCCCATTTGAGCGGACAGCTCACGGTTCTCACCCATCGCCCCCTCCGTCGCGAGCTGAAGATTCTCAGCAATGTTCTGGACGCCTTGAAGCATCGATGCCTGCTCGGCACGCATCTGCGCCAACCGGTCCTGACTCGCGCCCTGCATCTGTTCACTGAGCTGGTTCTGCCGCCGGGCAAGCGAGAGCGCATCGTCGGCGGTTTGCAGCATGGCACGCTGAACCTTCTCCATCTGTTGCTGCGCCATCTCTGCCATCGCCTGCTGCATCTCCTCGGCGGCCTCCTGCATCTCGTCTGCGGCCTGTTGCGCTTCTTCGCCCGCCCGCTGGCTTTCGCCCTGCTGAGATTGCTGCTGTGCCTCGGCCATGCGCTGACGTGCTTGCTCGGACCGCTCACGGGCCTCCTGCACGCCCTGTGAAGCTTCCTGCTCGCCGATCTCGGCCAGTCGTTCCTCGAGCGAGGCCATGTTCTCCTCCAGCACCTCGGCCTGCTGAGCCAAATCCTCCTGCTGCTGTGCACGGAGCTCCGGGTCGTCCCCCTCCTTCATCGCATCGGCCAGCGCCTGCTCCTGCCGCGCCAGCTCCTCGACTTCGCTGGTCGTGGCCCTGAAGTCTTGCTCGAGTGCGGCCCGCTGGAAGCGCTCCAAAGCTTCCTCGAGCCGGTCACGGAAGTTCTCCTGTTCCTCCGCCATCTCCTCGAGTGCCTGGTTCGCATCGCCCATGTTTTCCTGCTCGAGCGCCTCAGCCATCTCTTCCATGCGCCTCTGCAGGTCGTCGCCCGTCATCTGTTGCAACATTTCCTGCAGTTCCTCGAGCTGGCGACGAAGTTCCGGGTCGGCCTGCCCCGCTTCCTGCATCATCTGTTCGAGGGCCTCCATCTCCTGCCTCATGGAGTCGACCGCGGCGCTCATTTGCCGCTGTTCCTCGAGCGCCGCCTCGAGTTCTTCCCGCTCCTGAAACTCGGCATCCTCGTCGTTCTGGCCTTCCTCCTCGAGCCCTCGCGGCGTCGCGCTCTCGAGCGCCTGCTCACGATTCTCCGTGGCCTGGCGGTCGGCCTCCGCAGCCAGTTCCTCGAGGCGGTCCGCGACCTCCTCGAACGCATCCTCGGCCTCGCGGCGCATCTCCGCGGCCTCGGGCATGCGCAGCACATACTCTTCGGATACGCCGACCTGGGCGGCCGGGCTGTTGTCGATCGCGCGGGCGTAGTAGCGCACAGTATCACCCGGTAGCAGCCCCCAGCTGCGCAGGTCGAGGAGTGGCCGAGCGAGAATCGCCCTCTGCCCCCCCGCATTGAAACCCTGCGCGACAGGCTCCAGGCGCTCCCCGAACGATGTCACCCGGAACGCGACCAGTTCGATTCGTCGCAATCCGTAGTCGTCGCCACTCTCGAGAAGCAGCGGCTGCCGAAAGTTGAGCGGCATGATCGTATCACGACCCGGCACCGGGATCCGGATGATCGGCGCAGCGTCGGGAACAACCGTTACGTCAATCGGCTCCGGCTGGATCTCCGCGGCCCCTCCCATCTGATCTCTGAAGACCCACTCGAAGGAGCCGCTCACAGAGGGAGCCCACTGAGCCCGAAAATTGGTTTCGTCGGTCTCAAACGAGAGCACTTCTTCGCCGACCGAGTCGACCAGCTGAACGGACGAGAGAGGACGACTCGTCAGACCTTCGAAGACGACAGTGGACCCAGCAGGAAGGCGCAGAGGTGGTGGGTCACCCCGGTATTCGTCGGAAGAGAGACCCGTATGGGGCGGATATGCGACGCTCAGCACGAGGTCGCTCACGAACAGAGGGTCCACCGGAACGATGCGGTACGTCGGCGATGCGTTTCCAGCCTCGTCGACCACACGGTATTCGATGTTGGCCGACACGGTGCGGAATGAATATCGAGCTCGTCCATCCGTCACATCGACCGACTCCGAGCGCGCAATGTCCCCGGCCGCCTGCCACGCAACATCGATCGTGAGTCGGCCGGCGGCGGAAATGTCGAGCTCGACATCCGTTCCGCGCAGCACTTCGATATCTCCTGGCTGCACCGCCAACCCGGGAAGGACCGGATCACGCAGGGTCGAGATCGGTGACGTGACAGCACGGATCACGTGCCCGCTCCGAGTCGGTGACATCACCGTCTGCACCATGAACGTCAAGACCATGACCGTGGTGAACCCGAGACCGCGTCGGGTCCAGAGTCGAACCGACTCTCCGAGCCGTCCTGCGAGCTGCTCTTGCGCGCAACCTTCGAGATCACGCACGACCCCGACTACGGCACGACCGGCGAGCGCCGCGGAGGCTCCGTGGGGCGTCGTACGGGACAGCTCCAGGGCACCTTCAACGAGGCCCGGTCGAATTCCGGCAGCTCGTTCGATGTTCGATGCCAGCTCGGACTCGGTGAGCTGGCTCAACCAACGGCGAAGTCCGAGCCAGCCTGCCCCGAGAAGGCAAAGAGCCAGCGCATCGAAGACCGCAGGAACGTTGCTACCCTGAGGAAATCCCTGCGGCCCCGCGAGTACCCACGCGGCCACCAAGAGAAGTGTGACGCTCCCGGCTGCCCACACCGCCAACATCACGCCCGCGTTCCGCGCGACCCAGTCCCGGACCTCTCCAACCCGGCCTTGGAGTTGACGTGATGCCGGACTCACGACGCAGCCTGCCCCAGAGCGAACAGGAAGAGGTTCACACCCATCCGAATGGCCTCTTCGCGGGTCTCCGGCGTGTCCTCGTGGACACCCTCGTCTTCCCACCCATCTCCGAGATCCGACTCATAGGTGTAGAAGACGAGCATGCGGCCCTCGAGAAAAATCCCGAAAGCCTGCGGCGGTCGTCCATCGTGCTCATGGATCTTGGGGAGTCCCTCCGGAAAATCGTAGAACGTCGAAAAGACCGGATGCTCGGGCGGGATCTCGGTCAGTTCTGCGTCTGGGAAGATCTGGGCCATCTCCTCCCGAAAGCTCTCGTCCAACCCGTAGTTGTCATCGGCGTGGAGAAAACCGCCCGACAACAGGTATTCGCGCAGTGCGGTCCGCTCAGCCGGAGTGAATACGACGTTACCGTGCCCGGTCATGTAGAGGTACGGATAGTCACGTAGGGCCGGATCCGTCGCGGTCACGTTGACCTCTCTGCGCGCAGTCGGCAGCCCGGTCCGTTCCCGCAACGCCTCGAGGAGGTTCGGAAGCGACGATGGGTTCGCGTACCAGTCGCCGCCGCCATCATACTGAAGACGGGCAATCGTGATGGAATCCGCCTCGGTCACCGCGGTGGTCGGTGACGCCGTGACGGCCATCAAGGCGAGCAGAATCGGATTCATTCGTCGGTCGCGGAGTCCTGAAGGTCGTGCACGATACGGTACGCCAGATTTCGCGCCAGACCGTGACGTTCTGCCACCTCACGCGCGACGGCAGATGGGCGCGCTCCGGCTCGAAGCCGATCAGCTGCCAAGGCTCGCGCATGGGCTACGCTGGCCTGTGCATCCCGAGCTGCGTCCGAAGGACCGACGACAACCGTGACCTCTCCGCGAGGAGCGTGTTCACGATAATGGCCAAGCGCCTCGGCCACGCTTCCGCGCACGAACTCCTCATGAACCTTCGTCACCTCTCGCGCCACGCAGATCCGACGCTCGGCACCGCACGCCGATTCCAGATCCTCGAGCAGCCGGACGAGCCGCTGCGGCGATTCGAAGAGGACCGTCGTCTCCGCGCTCCGTGCGATTCGAGTGAGGTCCGCCTGCCGGGCTCGCCCTCTTCGCGCGGGGAAACCCAAGAAGGTGAAACGCTCGGCGGGCAGCCCCGACGCGACGAGTGCCGCCAGAGGCGCACTCGGCCCCGGGATGGGCGTCACGACGTGGCCAGCCGCCACGACCGCATCGACGACGCGAGCGCCGGGGTCAGATACCAGCGGCGTCCCCGCATCGGTCACGAGCGCGAGATTTTCACCTTGGTCCAACCAGCTCACGATGCGGCTGGCGCGGGCTCGTTCGTTGTGCTCGTGAACGGACACCAGAGCGGCCTCCGACCCAACGCGGTCAGCCAGAATTCTGGACCGCCGGGTGTCCTCGGCGAGAATGCGAGACACGCTCCGCAGGACACCCGCCGCGCGCGGCGAGAGGTCCTCCAGATTTCCGATCGGCGTGCTGACGAGGTAGAGGGTAGCCACGAGGAAAGATAGCGCCGAGCGCAGACGCGAAGCGGGGCCGGTGGACGAATCCGCCGACCCCGGGTCGGGGCGGCTGTGCCGTCCCGGACCTCACGTACTGTCCTAGAGGTGCTCGAGCACCTTGTTTTCGTACATCGCCTTCGGGCCGGCGCCGACCACCTGATCGATCAACTCCCCGTCCTTGAAGAAGAGCACAGCCGGGATCGATCGCACCCCGAAGCGTGCAGATGTAGCCGGGTTATGGTCGACGTTCAACTTGCCGACCTTCAGACCCTTTGCCTGGTATTCGCTCGCAAGCTCGTCTACGGCCGGAGCGATCATCCGGCACGGCCCGCACCACTCGGCCCAAAAGTCGACCATGTACAGACCATCTCCGCCTTCGATCTCGTCGGCAAAGTTCTGGTCCGTGATGTCGTTAATCACATCGCTTGCCATTTCGGCTCTCCTTGTAGCGTGTCCGGGTCCGCCGTACGATCCGGCCGTCACCCGCTGACCCGTTCCGAACCCCACCGGTTCAGGCCGTTCATGATGTATTCTACCTCGGCGAACCCACTCGACCACGTGGCGATCGCCGTTCACTCCATCGAAGATAGCGCCAGTCACTTCGAACTCATGTCAGGGGACGTCTGTTCGCCCCCCGAAATTCTCGAGTCTCAGGGAGTCCGTGTCGCCTTCGTCGGCTCCATTGAGCTGCTCGAGCCCCTCTCTCCAGACACCACCGTCGGCCGATTCCTCGAGCGTCGGGGACAGGGCCTCCACCACATCGCCTACAAGACGGGCGACATCTCCTCGGAGCTGTCGAGACTCGCCACAGCAGGCGTTCAGTTGATCGACGAGAAGCCGCGGCCTGGGGCGAACGGTCACCTCGTCGCGTTCGTACACCCCAAGAGTACCGGAGGGATCCTCACGGAACTCGTGCAGCACACGAAATAACGTCCAGGTCCTGAATCAGCGGGCGGCCATCACCGCCTGTAGATCCACCTGTTCGACCATCCAGCGGCCGTCGTCGGCCTGCACAACCACAAAGGGCACATCTGTGGCCTTCGCGCCGTCCGGCGTCGTCAGATCCACCAAGATGCGAGTGGCCGGGACGGTCCGACCCGCTACGCGGGCCTCCCCGGTGATCAGGTAGTCCTGATGCTGCAGGATCGACGCGATGGCATCCATCCGGATCTCCACATCCTGTTTCTTCACACAGGACTGTCCACCAAACCAGCTCCCGATCTTCTTGAACGCGCATCCGAAGGTGCTGCCCGTGTCCATTGCGGCACCATCGGCGGTACCGAAGATCCGACCCATGGCCCGAACGTCTCTCTGATTCGCAGCCGACAAGAACCGCTCGACCGAGAGCTGGGCCCCGATCTGCCCCGTGGGCGGCGCTTCCAGGACCACCGTCGTGCACGCCGTCGGTACCGTCAGAGCCAGGGTGACGAGGGCAATCTTCCTCAATCCAGTCATCGGGATCCTCAGTCCTCCTTGGCGTCGTCGTTCGAATCTCTGCAATTCGCCTCCTCAGTGAAAGGCCTTTCTTCGCTCTTCCTTCGGGTTCACGAGTCCGGGCGAGGGCGGGACCACATCGAATCCGAGACTCGAACCGTCGTCCGCGACGTTCACGTCCACCGTTGTCCCTTCTGCGATCTCCTCGTCGAGCAGAAGCATCGCGAGCGGGTCCTGAAGCGAGCGCTGGATGGCACGCTTGAGCGGTCGCGCCCCGAAGACCGGATCGAAGCCGGCGTCTGCCAGGAACGAGCGCGCCTCGTTCGAGACGTCGAGCTCGACCCCGACTTCGGACGCAAGCTTGACCACTCCGGCCAACTGGATGTCGACGATCCGACGCAGTTCTTCCTGAGAGAGGGGTCGGAACACGACGATGTCGTCGACCCGGTTGAGGAATTCCGGCCGGAAGTGTCGGTGCAGCTGACCACGCACCCGATCCTCAACCTCGTCCCATGCTCCTTCCTGTCCGGCCTCCAGGATGTCCTGGCTCCCGATATTGGACGTCATCAGGACGATCACGTTACGAAAATCGACCGTACGTCCCTGTGCGTCGGTAAGGCGCCCGTCGTCCAGGATCTGGAGAAGGACGTTGAACACCTCCGGATGAGCCTTTTCGATTTCATCGAAGAGCACGACGGCGTGCGGCCGACGGCGAACGGCTTCCGTGAGCTGTCCACCCTCATCGTACCCGACATACCCTGGAGGCGCCCCGATCAGACGTGCGACCGCGTGCTTCTCCATGTACTCGGACATATCGATGCGCACGAGCGCACGCTCGTCATCGAAGATGAACTCTGCGAGCGCCTTCGCCGTCTCGGTCTTCCCCACCCCAGTGGGGCCGAGGAAGATGAACGATCCGACCGGGCGGTTGGGATCCTGGAGCCCAGCCCTTGAACGGCGGACCGCATTGGAGACCGCGACGATCGCCTCGCTCTGGCCGATCACACGTTCTCCGAGATGTTCTTCGAGTTGCGTCAATCGCTGACGCTCGGATTCCATCAGGCGCGTGACCGGAATCCCGGTCCACTCGCCGACGACCGCCGCGATGTCGTCCGGCTCGACCTCTTCCTTGAGGTACTTCTGCTCTTTCTGAAGCTCGGCAAGTCGCGCAGCAGCCTTCTCGATCGACTCCTCGGCCTGAGGAATCTCGCCATAGTTGATCTCTGCCGAGCGATTGAGATCGCCCGTCCGTGTGGCGCGATCCGCTTCGACTCTGAGTTCGTCGACCCTCGTCCGGAGTTCCTGGATCTCTTCGATCACGTCCTTCTCCGCCTGCCAGCGCGCCTTCATGCCCTGACTCGTCTCGCGGAGTTCGGCAAGCTCGGATTCGATCGCCTTCTTGCGTTCGCCAGCGGCCCCTTCCGTCTCGTTTTGGAGGGCCTGCCGCTCAATCTCGAGCTGAATGATGCGGCGCTCGACCTCGTCAATCTCCTGTGGCAACGAATCAATTTCGATACGCAACCTGCTCGACGCCTCATCGATGAGGTCGATTGCCTTGTCGGGCAGGAACCGCCCTCCGATGTATCGATCCGAAAGCTTGGCCGCCGCGATGATCGCGTCGTCCGTGATGCGCACTCCGTGGTGCACCTCGTAGCGCTCCTTCAGGCCACGCAGGATCGCAACCGCGTCCTCGACCGAGGGCGGCGCGACGAACACGGGTTGGAATCGACGCTCCAGCGCCGGATCCTTCTCGATGTGTTTTCGATACTCGTCGAGCGTCGTCGCGCCAACCATGCGCAACTCACCCCGCGCGAGCGCAGGCTTCAGCATATTCCCGGCGTCCACCGCGCCTTCGCCACCTCCGGCACCTACGACCGTGTGCATCTCGTCGAGGAAGACGACATAGCGACCGTCAGCTTCGGTGATCTCCTTGAGGACGGCCTTCAAGCGCTCCTCGAACTCACCGCGATACTTCGCCCCCGCGAGCATCGACCCGATGTCGAGTTCCAGAAGCTTCTTGTCCGCGAGCGACGTGGGGACATCCCCCTCCACCATACGTTGCGCGAGTCCCTCGACGATCGCCGTCTTTCCGACCCCCGGTTCACCGATGAGAACCGGATTGTTCTTCGTTCGGCGTGCGAGGACCTTGATGACGCGGCGGATCTCCTCGTCGCGTCCGATGACCGGATCGAGCTTGCCCCGCCGTGCCTGTTCGGTGAGATCCCGCGAAAAGCGGGCGAGAGCCCGGTAGCTGTCCTCGGGCGTATCGTCTGTCACACGGTGCGACCCGCGTAACGCCTCGAGGGCTTCGCGGACGGCGGAAAGGGTGGCCCCGGCTTCACGCAGAATCCGACCCGCATCGTTCTTATCCCCTGTCAGCCCGAGGAGCAGGTGTTCCGTCGAGATGAACTCGTCATCGAGCTCCTGCGATACGTCTGCAGCGTGATCGAGCGACGTACGCAGATCTCGTGACAGGTTGGCATCGGAACCACCCTCGACACGGGCCATCGCATCCAGAGCATCGACGGCTCTCGAGCGAACCAGACCGACCTGGACTTCGAGTTTCTGGAGGATCGGAACGACAATCCCTTCCTCCTGGTTCAAGAGTGTGTGCAGCAGGTGAACCCCGTGGATCTCGGGATTCCCCCGCCGGCGCGCATCCGCCACCGCTCCCTGCAGGGCTTCAGCCGCCTTTACCGTCAATTTGTCGGCGCTCAGCATATCAATTCGTCCGAAATCGGGTGATCATCGACGACTTCGTGCCAAAACGGCAGAACTCGTATCGTCTGCCCCTCTAGAGGGTCAAGTTCCGGGCCAGCACGGGACTGGCAGACGATGTCGACGCCACAGCCCCCTTCGAATCAGCGGCGAACCCCTTCGAGCACCTTGATTCGCGTTCCGGCGCTGATCACCTCTCCGGGCGCAACCCGGTTCAAACGAGCCAACTCCTCGACTTCGACAGGCTGCGGGTTGTTCTGGACGTAGCGGCTTAGCGACGTTGCCTGCGAGAGGGTGGCGATCCGCATGCGCATCGGCTGCACGCTCAGGACGGCAGGATCCGAAACCTCCGAAAAACTGGAGATCGTATTGGCGATGGACGTGCGGCGAGCACTCCAGTCCGCGTCCGCCGAGTATCCGAGCATCCGGTAGGTGTTCCCGGCGTGGGAGATTAAGGCCACCTCGCCCGCCATCGAACTGCTCTCGGCCCGAGCTCGGAACGTGGCCCGGGCTGTCTTTATCCCGTTGCCTTCGGACTCGGTCAGTGGTCCGCCGGACACCCCCTCCTGAGCCAGGAACTCCCGCACACCAGCCGACGGAGTCGCCACGTCCGATGCCAGCGTGAGGACGACGATCGCGTCCTGCTGGGACGAGACCGCACCAACCTGGTCGCGCTGATTCACGGTCGTCCACCCGTCGGGAAAGGTCACCTCGAGGGCCAACTCGGGATGCAGAAAGCGCTGCCCTTCGAAGTATCCGTCTCGGGGGTTCTCTCCGAAGACCATACCATGAAGAAACTCCAGGTAGCGATCCCGCTCGATCAGCCCGTCACGCGGCGCACCCGTGCGAGCGATTTCCGCACGCAGGTCCGCGCTCCGCGTCTCCGGATAGGGGTGGGTCATCTGCCACTCCGGAAGTCGACCCTGCCCGCTTCCACCTCCGGCCGTCGCAAGCATGTCGAACACGCCGATCATCGCGTCCGCATCGTAATCGAGACGTGAGATATACCGAAGTCCGAGGCGATCGGACTGGGACTCGTCGTCCCGAGAATATGAGAGGTTCATGAGCTGCAGGCCCGTGGCCGCCAGCCCGCTGTACTCACGAAATGTCTCGGATATGGCCATACCTGCGACGAGGCCGATCTGCTGGAGCTGTTGCCGACTCATCTGCCTCGCGCCGTGACGCGCAGTCACGTGGCCGACTTCGTGGCCGAGGACGCCGGCGAGTTCCGCCTCCGAGTCGAAGTATGCCAGGATGCCCCTGGTGACATAGATGTATCCGCCCGGGAGGGCGAACGCGTTCACGAGCGGATCGTCGATCACCTTGAACGACCAGGGGAGGTCGGGTCGCTCCGACACTGCCGCAAGACGCGACCCGAGGTCGGAGACGTACTCCTGAAGAGCCGGGTCGTCCACCAGGCCGAACTGCGCGGTGATGGCCGGATCCGATTCCCGCCCGAGGGCGATCTCCTGCTGTTCGCTCACCAACATCAGCTCCCGGCGGCCTGTAGCGGGATTTACGGCGCACGACGCCGCAAGTAGGAGCAGCCCCAATGCACCGAACGTCCGAACACTCATCGAGGTCTGCTCCTCTTGGTCAGCGGCGCAAGAACGCCGAACTTCATCGTGGTTCTCCGGACCCCGCTGAGCCCCGGCGGAGTATGCTCCACATACACGGATCTCGACCGATCTGCTCCACCGCCATGCCGACACGAAGCTACCACATCGCCACCGTCATCCTGGCCCTGACACTCGTCGCGTGCAGCGTCGAGGCGGAGCCGGTTACGATTGATCGGGACACCTTTGTACACACGTATGCAAACTTGCGGATCGCTGCGGTCGAAACCGACAGCGGGAGAATCGCTTTTGCCGTGCGAGACTCGATCCTGGAGGCCTTCGAGGTGACCGAAGAGGACCTCACGCGCTTTGCCGAGATTCACGCCGACAACCTCGAATTCATGCGCGATGTCTGGAACGACGTCGAACTCCTCATGGACCGGGGCGAGTCGGTCAACTGACGCTCACCTGCCCAACCGGGCAGGCGTCGATCTTCACTCCGATCATCATCGGCTCAGGGTCGCGTCTCCGCTCCGACCCACTCGAGTCTTCCTCGCTTATCTCAAGCCGGTACTCCGTGCCGTCTGAGCCGCGGTCGAGGTGGGTGTGCCACACCCATCGTGACGAGAACGAAGAAAAGCACGCTGGAACCCGGCGTGCGCTTCGTGATATCGTCCGTAGATCAAACCAGACAACGAGGATAGCACATGTCATTTCACCGTGTGTTCAGCGGTGCTCGATGGGAGACCGACGTGGGATACTGCCGCGCCCTGAAAGCGGACGACCGGATCTTTCTCACGGGTACGGCACCGATCAACCCGGACGGAACGGTCCACGCGCCCGGGGACGGTTACGCGCAGGCGATGCGCTGTTTCGAGATCATGCAGACTGCGCTTCATGAGCTCGGATCGGACTTCGAGCACGTGACTCGAACGCGCATGTTCGTCACCGACATCTCTCGCTGGAAAGAATTCGGGGACGCGCATGCAGAGATCTTCGCAGATCACCCCCCAACGACGACGATGGTCGAGGTCCGAGCGCTGATCCATCCAGACATGCTCATCGAGATCGAAGCTGACGCGATCACACCAACCCCGAGCCCCTGAGCGGAAGCCCTCACATCGCGCACAGATGTGTCAGGCTCAATCCGGGCGACGGACCCGAACCATCAACGCAACCTGAGATCTACTCCCACTCGATCGTTGCAGGCGGCTTCGAGCTTACATCGTATGTCACCCTGTTCACGCCCTTCACCTCGTTGATGATCCGCGTGGAGATCCGGCTGAGCACGTCGTGGGGGAACGGGAACCAATCCGCAGTCATCCCGTCACGTGATGTGACGGCACGCAGGGCAAGTACGTTCTCGTATGTACGGGCATCCCCCATGACGCCGACCGACTGAACCGGGAGCAGAACAGCGAACGCTTGCCAAATCGAGTCGTAGAGCTCCGCAGCCCGGATCTCCTCAAGGTAAATCGCATCTGCTTCGCGCAGAATTTCGAGGCGCTCCGGGGTGATGTCGCCGAGGATTCGAATGGCGAGACCAGGTCCTGGAAACGGATGGCGACCCACGAAATGGTGCGGCAGACCGAGTTCACGGCCGACGGCCCGGACTTCGTCCTTGAAGAGCTCGCGAAGCGGCTCTACAAGTTCGAACGGAACATCCTCGGGAAGCCCTCCGACATTGTGATGTGACTTGATCGTCACTGAGGGGCCGCCTGCCGACACGGACTCGATGACGTCTGGGTAGAGCGTCCCCTGCACCAGGAACGTCGCTCCGGTGCCTTCGCGCCGGGCGGTCTCGTCGAAGACCTCGATGAACCGCTTTCCGATCGCCTTGCGTTTGGCTTCCGGGTCGACCACACCGTCGAGATCGCCGAGGAAGAGATTCGCCGCATCTTCGACCACGAGATTCATGTCGTAGTGCGACCGGAACATGGTTTCGACCTGCTGGCGCTCGTCTTTTCGAAGAAGTCCGTGGTCGACGAAGATGCATGTCAGACGATCTCCGATCGCCCGATGGACCAGAAGCGCTGCGACGGACGAGTCCACACCCCCCGAGAGACCGCAGACCGCGGTGCCCTCGCCGATTTGGGCCCGGATCTTTTCAATCGTGTCCTCTACAAACGCCCCGGGCGTCCACGTCGGCGCCACGCCGGCCACCTCGAACAGGAAGTTCGAAATGATGTCGTCGCCACGCGTCGTGTGCGCGACCTCGGGGTGGAACTGGACGCCCCAGATTCGCCGACCATCCACGGCCCGGAACGCCGCAGTCGGCAACGTCTCCGTGGAGGCGACCCGCTCGTAGCCCTCCGGGGGATCATCGACGTGGTCCCCGTGCGAACACCAGACAGTCGTACCACTACCGGGATCGAAACCGGCGAACAGTCCACCTGACGCCTGAACCGTCAGCTCGGCGCGGCCGTACTCGCGGTGACCATGAGCGACGTCCGCCCCTTCCATCTGGGCGATAAGCTGCATTCCATAGCAGATCCCCAGAATCGGCAGACCCGACTGAAGGAGCGCCGGATCGGTCCTGGGCACGTCCTCGTCGTACACCGAATTCGGACCGCCAGAGAGAATCACCGCCGCGGGATTCCACTCCCGAATCCACTCGAGTGATCGTGTAGGCGGATGGATCTCGCAGTAGACGCTCTCTTCACGAATGCGTCGAGCGATCAGCTGCGTGAACTGTGAGCCGAAATCGAGAATCAGAACGCGATCGTGTTCGTGACTCATGCTTCCCCGCGGATAAGGTCCTGGTAGGTCTCTCGACGCCGGCCAACCCGAACGTCGGAGCCGTCGACCAGCACCTCCGCCGGGCGCAGACGCCCATTATAGTTCGAAGCCATCGAGAAGCCGTACGCCCCGGAGGTGCGTACGGCGAGTAACTCACCCTCGCGGGGCTCGGGCAGCGGGCGATTCAGGGCGAGAAAGTCGCCCGTCTCACAGATCGGACCCACGACATCGACGGTCACATTCCCACGTTCGCCGATCGCTCCGGCGGGCTCGATGGCATGATAGCCGCCGTAGTGACTCGGTCGAATGAGCTCACTCATTCCCCCGTCCACGATCACGAACGTCTTCGGGCCCCCGTCTTTTACGTACTGAACTCGGGTCAGGAAGACGCCGGCTTCCCCGACGAGCGAGCGGCCGGGCTCGAGGACGAGTCGAAGCCCGGCATCCATGACCCGCGGTACGACCTCCGCCGCCAGGCGGCAGAGATCGAGAGCAGGTCCGTGACCGTAGCTGATCCCGAAACCACCCCCGATGTCGAGGTATTCGAGCGGGATGCCTTCCTGGCGCAGCTCGGTAACGACTCCAAGGACACGATCGAGGGCCCGAACGTAAGGGCCCGTGTCGACGATCTGCGAGCCGATGTGTACGTCGATGCCGATGGGATCGAGCGAGTCCCGCTCGAGAGCCCAGCGATACAGCGCTCGAGTCTCTTCCCAGGGTACACCGAACTTCGTCTCCGAATGCCCGGTCGCCGTGAATTCATGGGGCGTGGCTGCGGCCACGTCAGGATTCACTCGGATTCCGAACCGAGCTCGCATACCCTTACCCGCAGCCACCCGCTCGATGCGAGCGAGCTCGGACCGGCTCTCGACGTTGAACGCGTAGATACCCTCGTCCAGAGCGTAGGCGATCTCCTCCTCCGACTTGCCGACACCGGCAAAAACGATGTCTGATGGGTCGATCCCGGCAGAACGGGCCCGAAACAGCTCCCCACCACTTGTGATGTCGGCGCCGCAGCCGAGCGATTCGAGCTCGCGGAGGAGCGACAGATTCCCGTTGGCCTTCACGGAATACGCCAGCAGCGGGTCGGCACCCTGGAACGCCTCCCGAAAGGCGGCAACCCGACGGCGAATCCATGCCAGGTCATAGACGTACAGGGGCGTCCCGAACGTGTCGGCGAGGTCCTCGAGGGGCACCTCGCCGCACACCACACGCCCATCGACGCGGGGAAAAGGCTGGGTCAGTACGCCCTGGCCCAAGCCACCTCCGTCACCGAGTCACCTGAGCCGGACACACACTTGCTCGGCGTCTCCGCAGAGCGGAACTCGTCACCCGGCAGGCACCGGATCGTAGCCTTGGTGCGCTCCTTTACAGCGTCTTCTACTGCGGGCTCACCATTCCATCCGGTGAAGACGAAACCTGCTCCGCCATCGAGCGCTTCCTCGAGCTCCTCGAGGCTCTTCACCCCGCGCACCGTGTTCTCTTCCCGGCGCGCCTTCGCGGCGTCCCGCAGTTCGGACTGGAACGCCTCGAGGAGGTCTGGCATTTCGGCGACAGCCTGAGCTTCCGGGAGAAACGACTTCCGCTTCGCACCGTCGGGGACCACACGACGTGCAAGCGCGACAGAACCCTTCTCGAGATCCTTCGGCCCGATCTCCAGGCGGAACGGGACGCCCTTTCGCTCCCACTCGTAGTACTTCGCACCGGGGGAGAGGTTGTCCCGAGCATCGATCTTCACCCGCACACCAGCGGCTTTCAGGCGGCCCGCGACCTCATCGACCTTCTCGAGAACCGCGCTCGGATCGTCACCTTTGAGGATCGGGACAATCACGACCTGGATCGGAGCGAGTCGCGGCGGCACGATCAGCCCGCTGTCGTCACCGTGCGTCATCACGAGGCCACCGATCAGACGGGTCGAGACACCCCACGAAGTGTTCCAGGCGTACTCTTCCTGGCCAGCTTCCGATTGGAATTTCAAGTCGAACTGCTTCGCGAAGTTCTGCCCCAGGAAGTGAGATGTGCCCGCCTGAAGCGCCTTGTTGTCCTGCATCAGCGCTTCACAGGAATAGCTGCGCACGGCACCGGCGAACTTCTCCGACTCCGATTTGAGACCCGTAATGGGCGGCATACCGATCCAGTCCTCCATGAACGTCCGGTACAGGCCCAGGATCATCAGGGTCTCTTCTTCGGCCTCTTGTGCCGTCGCATGCGCGGTATGCCCTTCCTGCCAGAGAAATTCGGCGGTGCGCAGGAAGAGACGCGTGCGCATTTCCCATCGCATGACGTTGGCCCACTGGTTCATGAGGATCGGGAGGTCCCGATAGCTCTGTACCCATTTGGCGTACATCGAATAGATGATCGTTTCCGACGTCGGTCGGATGACGTACGGCTCCTCGAGTTCTTTTCCCCCGGCCTGTGTGACGACAGCCAGTTCGGGAGCAAAGCCCTCGACATGCTCCTTCTCCTTCTCGATGAACGACATGGGGATCAGAAGAGGGAAGTACGCGTTCTCGTGCCCCGTTTCCTTGAACATGTCGTCCAGGGCTCGCTGCATGTTCTCCCAGATCCCGTACCCCCACGGCCGGATCACCATGCTGCCGCGCACCGGTGAGTAGTCGGCCAGCTCGGCGCGCTGCACCACCTCGTTGTACCAGGTCGCGAAGTCTTCACTGCGCGGTGTCAGCTTCTTGTCGTCAGCCATCGTTGGAAATCCAGTTCTTCGCTCGGGTTTTCTCCGCCCGCTCGTTCTTTCGAATTTGGATGATCGCGGCTCCACCCGGGATCACGAAGAGGAGCATCGACGCCACGATCCACGTCTGTCGCACACTCCATCCCACAGTCGCGCCCATCACCCAGGCGACCAGTGCACCCCCAGCCATCGCCATCAGAGCGCCGGCGCCCCAGACCACCCACTCCAGAACGTTGAGACGCCGGATCGCGCGCTGTGTCACCTCCCGCGCCTGCTCCGCGGCTTCTCGTTCCGCTCGGTCCACCTTGGCGTTTCGCTTCTTGTGAGGCTTCGTTCGCCCCTGCGTCCTGCGGCGATTCATCCGACGTCCCCGATCGGGATCTCCTGCTGCTCGCCAGACGTCATGTCGCGCTCGACCACCACCCCTCTCTGTAGCTCGTCGGGCCCCACGATCAACACGGCCTTCGCGCCTTCGCGTGCCGCCACCTTCAGCTGCTTCCCCACACCCTGGATCCTCAGGGCGTACGCCACCACATGCCCCCGATCCCTAAGGTCGTGCGCGAGTCGAAGCGCTGCAGCCCGCTCATCTTCCGAGACCGACACGATGAAATAGTCCAGGCTCCTCTCATATGCAGGGATGAGGCCGCGGTCAGCGAGAAGCTCGCCCAGCACTACGTCACCCAAGCCGAATCCGACGGCCGGAAGCGGTTCACCTCCAACGCGTTCAAGCAGACGGTCGTAGCGGCCACCTCCACAAATCGCCCGCAACTCGCCCTTACGATCGAACAGTTCGAAGACGATACCCGTGTAGTACGCGAGGCCGCGAACGATGCGCAAATCGAGCTGGACGAAGTCACCCAGGCCCATCGCCTCGAGCACCGCGACATACTCGCGCAACCGCTGCAGCTCTGGCGCGACCGCTTCGTCTTGGCCGAAGATCTCCGCGACGTCATCCAGATCGGATGCGTCGAGCATCCGCCGCAGCGCTCCGATCTGAAGGTCGTCGAGTCCCACATCGTCGGCGAAGAGTCGGTCCGCCTTGTCCTCCGGAAGACGGTCGATCTTGTCGATCACGGCGAACGCCACCCCGAGGCGGTCGTCATCGACACCGATCACTCCGAGGAGTGCCGTGAGGAGTCGACGATCCGACACGCGGGCCGCAAAGTCGTCCGCCGTGAGTCCGAGTTCTCGCAGACCGTCGATGGCGATCGCGGCCACCTCGGCGTCCGCAGCGACACCCGCCTCTCCCACGATATCCACATTCCACTGGAAGTGCTCGCGGAGACGCCCGCGCTGCGCACGCTCGTACCGAAAGAGCTGAGGCATCGAAAACCAGCGGATTGGTTTGCTGAGTCCGCGGCTGCGCTCAGCAAGGATCCGGGCGAGAGATGGAGTCATTTC
Source organism: Gemmatimonadota bacterium (assembly GCA_028873595.1). Lineage (GTDB taxonomy): Bacteria > Gemmatimonadota > Gemmatimonadetes > Longimicrobiales > Gaopeijiaceae > UBA2589. The sequence goes on from JAPPOV010000036.1 coordinate 46,675, forward strand.
GGGTCGCAGTGCGACCGCTCGATCTCCCTTGTCCACGAAGTTGTAGAGCTGTCCGACGATCTCTTCTCCACTCTTCTCCACGTAGAGGCCAAGAGATTCGAGAGGCGGTCCGTCATACTCCTCGAAGCCGTACCGACGTGCGACGCGACGCCACGCACGCTGAATGTGTGCGCGTCGAGCAAACTCCTCGGGCGGGAAGTCCCGGAAACCCGGGAGTCTGGCGAATTCCTGAGAGGCCACGGACGGTCGAACTTCGGGGGTTGGACCGGAGGGGTCCGTCAGAGCCGAAATCTACCCTGACCCGCCAGAGTATCCAGACCCAGCAGTGTCATCGCCGGCCCTACCGAGTGTGCGGATCCGGTCACCACCACTGTCCCCTCACCCGCACGACGACGCGCTCTCTCGAGCGCCTCCCGGAACTCGGGCACCACCCGTACGAGGGTGATCGAGTCCACCAGGTCCGCAGCTGCCACCGGATCCCATTGTCGATCCGCGGGTGCGGTAGGGGGTCTCGTCAGATACGCGGCGTCCGTCCGCGACAGCAAAGGGGGCAGCATCGAGCGCCAATCCTTGTCACCAAGGACGCCCACCAAAGCCACGAGCGGACGCGGCAACTCGAGCCGGTCGATGGTGTCCACCAGCGACATGACCCCCGCGGTGTTGTGCGCCACGTCGAACAGGAACGTACAGCCGTCGATCACCCGGATCTCGTCTCGACCCGGGTGCACGACGGAGGCGATTCCATCGATGAGGTCGGTGCGAGAGGGTCGCCACGACTCCCCCATTCGCGCGAGTACACCAACAGAAAGAGCCGCATTGATCGCCTGGTGGTGACCGACCAGTGGCGTCGACAGCGAGAGATCTCCCCAGCATGCTGTAGACACGGCCAGGCGGGTCCCGTCCCGCGTCACGGTGACGTTACGGATCGACTCTTCGTCGACATGCGTGTACGGTGCGCCCACCGAGATGGCCCGATCATGGAGCACCTTCCTAATCGACGGTCGTGCTTCTGCCGTCACGAACGGGACGCCGGCCTTGACGATGCCCGCCTTCTCGCTAGCGATCGCCTCGAGCGTGTCACCCAGGTAGTCGGCGTGGTCCATGGCGACATTCGTGATCGCGGTCACCTCGGGCCGGATCACGTTCGTCGAGTCGAGACGCCCTCCCAGCCCCACTTCCATGACCGCGATTTCGATATTCTCCCTCGCAAACGCGAGCATCGCGAGGACGGTGACCGCCTCGAAAAACGACAGCCCGTTGTCCGAGATCGGCCCCGAGGCCTCATCCGCGTATGCTATGAGACGACCTTCGTCGATCGGTACGCCGTCGACGAGCATGCGCTCACGGATCGAGCAAAGGTGGGGCGAGGTGTACGCGCCGGTGCGCTTCCCTGCCTTCTGCATCACGGCACCAAGGGTCGAGGTAACCGACCCCTTCCCATTGGTGCCTCCGACGTGGAGCGTCGCATATGCACGGTGCGGATCGCCAAGCGCGGCCAGTGCCCCCTCTGTCCGCTCGAGGCCCCATTGCACCCCGGTCGCGAGAACCGGGAAGAGCCGGCCCGCGAGCGGATCGGCAAAGAACCCGTCCGTCAGTCGCTCCATCCGGCGAACTGATGCCGGAGGATCGTGCCCACCATCGCCTTCAGCTCACGTCGGTCCACAACACGGTCGACCATGCCATGCTCCTGTAAGAACTCCGCTCGCTGGAAGCCCTGAGGCAGTTCCTGCTTGATCGTCTCTTCGATCACGCGCGGTCCGGCGAATCCGATCAGCGCACCGGGTTCCGCCAGATTCACGTCTCCCAGCATCGCGTAGGACGCCGTCACGCCCCCGGTCGTCGGGTGAGTGAGGATCGAGATGAACGGAAGCCCTTCGTCGTGGATCCGCGCCAGAACAGTTGACGTCTTGGCCATCTGCATGAGGGAGTAAATGCCCTCCTGCATCCGGGCTCCTCCCGAGGCACTGACAATCATGAACGGGATCTTCTTCTTGAGCGCCACAAGCCCCGCCCGGGCAATCTTCTCACCCACCACGGAGCCCATCGAGCCTCCGATGAAGTCGAAGTCCATGACGGCGAGTACCACGTCGATCCCTTCGAGTGTTCCGGTCCCCGACAGAAGGCCCTCGTTCTTGCCCTTCGCCTCGGCAGCCGCGATTCGGGTCGGGTAGTCCTTCAAATCGGAGAAGCCGAGGGGGTCCGCGGCCCTCAGGTCAGCATCAAATTCCTCGAACGACCCGGCGTCCATAAGGATGCTGATGTAGGCGTGCGCCCCAATCCGCAGGTGATATCCGCACGTGGGGCATACGTTCAGATTTTGCGCGAGACGTTCGCGATACAGGATCTCACCGCAGCCCTTGCATTTGTCGAAGACGTCCGTCGGTACGTCCCGGCGGTCTTCGGCCTTGAGCGGCTTCTTGTCCTTGCGGAACCAGGCCATGGGGCTCCTGTCGCTACAAATCGTATGAGTCAGGTGCGTTCGTGCGCGACCCGAACCGCGATCGCTACGGCCACCCACGACATGAGGAGGAAGGTCCCTCCGTAACTCACGAACGGGAGAGGAATCCCCGTGATCGGCACCACGCCGACCGTCATCCCCACGTTCACGAACACGTGGACCAGCCACGCTCCGAAGATACCGAGGAGCACCAAGCCGGCAAAGGGCGACTCAGCTCGTCCGGCCAGGCGCACGAGCCTCGTGAGTACGTACGCAAAGCCCAGGATCGTCAGCGTTGTACCGACGAAACCGAGCTCCTCTCCAACCACGCTGAAGATGAAGTCCGTATGCTGTTCCGGAAGGAAGTCGAGCCGCTTCTGAGCGCCGTGCGTGAAGCCCTGGCCCCAGAATTCGCCACTCCCGAGGGCGACCTTGGACTGGATCACCTGGTAACCGGCCCCTCGAGGATCAACCTCGGGATCGAGGAAGACCAGAATGCGGTTGCGTTGATAGGTGGCGAGCGAGTCCCAGAGCGGTCGTGCGAGGGTTGCCGAGGCGAAGTTCGCGAGCACCAGAGCGACCGACTCGAACAGGAAAAGGCGAGAACCCAGGAAGAGGATCATGCACCCGATCACGATCAGGATATACGTCGACCAGATTACCGTGTCGGATGCCAGAAACAGTCCGACCACCGGACTCGCGACGAGCACGAGCAGCCAGACGGGTGTTGCCGCCCAGTACAGCATCGCGAAAAGAATCCCCACGAACGCCATCCCGGTACCCAAGTCGGGCTGCAGCATCACGAGACCCAGGGGAAGCCCGACGACCGCACCGGGCATGATGAGGTCGCGAACCGAGGTGAGGCCGGTGTCACGGGTCGACAGCAACTGAGCCAGCCAGAGTATGGTCGCGATCTTCGCAATCTCCGCGGGCTGGAACCCGAAACCCCCGATGCTGATCCACGATTTCACGCCCGCTGCCGTGCCCCGCCCTTCGCCGATGACGAGTGTGAGCGCGAGCAAGACCACGCTGACGATATACGCCGGGAGCGCCGCCCACTCGATCCAGCGGACCGAAATCCGCGATATCGTCGAGAACGCCACCAGAGCGATCACCAGCCATCGTGACTGGCGAATCCACGCTTCAGCCGTCACTGCATTCGGTACGTGGACCTGGCCAGCGGAATAGATCATCGCGATGCCAAATGTGCTCAGCGCGAGGATCCCCAACACAAGCGGCCGATCAAGGGTCCAGCGATCGAGCATCGCCGCCATCAGTCGCCTCCCCCCTGCGCCTGGGCCCTGGCCTCGAAGGCCTGAGGGAAGCGCTCCCGGTACCAGGGCGGGACGGGGCCGGTCATGATGTGTTCTCGGTAGGTCTGGATCGTGTCGATCGGCATGCCGCGCTTGCTACGCAGGTAATAGTCGGCCGCCTTCGCGACGATCGGGGCCGCCACCTGACCGCCGCTCTCCCCGTATTCGACGATCGCCACAACGACGATTTCGGGCGCGCCACCGGGTAGCCCTGCCATCCCGGCAAACCACGCATGGTCCTCCGCGAGGCCACGGACGCTCAGTGGGTTCTGCCCCGTTCCTGTCTTCCCGATAACGTCCCAGTACTGGAGCGCGGTTCCGAAGTGGGCCGTGCCGCCGGGGGCCGTTACCATGCGCAGGCCCTCTTGAAGAGAGGCGATGTGGTTGGGCGCCAGATTCAATTCCCAACCCTCGACCACGGGAGCGTCACGCGCGATCGACGGGGCCGGCGCTGATCCGTCACCGGCGAGCGCCACATAGAACTGCGCCATCTTGAGCGGAGTCTGAGAATTCGGCCCCTGGCCAATGGCCAGATTCAGAGCCTCCCCCTCCGTCGGCCGGTAACCGAAAACCTCCTGCCAGTACTCCGGCCCCCGGGGGAAGATGCCACGGCTCTCCTGGGGCAGGTCGACTCCGCACTGCGTGCTGAACCCGATCTCGGTGGAACGATCGAGGAGCTGATCGAGACCAAGCCTCAGGCCAAGCTGGTAGAAGTACACATCGCACGAGTTCCCGATCGCTTCAGCCAGCGTGTTGAACCCGTGGCCTGATCGATCCCAGCAACCCCAGAAGCGGTTGCCCCAGAACCAGGTACCTTCGCACGGGTCAGGCATGACTTCGTCCGGGGTGACGACGCCCGCGTCGAGTGCGATCCCCGCAGACGCCAGCTTCCATGTCGACGCCGGTGCATACAGGCCGAGCACTGCCCGATCGAAGAGAGGCTTCGCCTCGTCCCCGTTCAGGCCAGCCCATGTATCCACGTCGATACCGCCGGTAAACAGGTTCGGATCGTACCCGGGCGCTGAGTACATCGCGAGTACGCCACCGTCCTCAGGGTCGAGCGCGACAACCGCGCCCGACATCGAATCCGGGAAGATCTGGTGGATCCACTGCTGCAGCCCGAAGTCGAGATTCAGATGAAGGTCCTCCCCCTCGACAGGCGCTACCCGCTCCACGCCGGCAAAGTCCCCAACGATGCGTCCGCGGGCATCGAACTCGACCCAGCGAACGCCCTGACGGCCCTGAAGCGTCGATTCGTATTGCCGCTCGATCCCAATCTTTCCGACGATCATGCCCGCCTCGTAGAGCGAGTCCGGAAACGTCGGCGTGGCGAGTTCTTCTGCCGTGACCTCACCCACATAGCCTGTGAGGTGGCCTGCCGCCGCGCCGAGGTGGTAGCGTCGTCGGGGCCGCATGTCGATGTAGACACCCGGAAAATCAGCACGCCGCTCCTCGATGGCCGAAACGACCGCGAAGTCCGCGTCGGAATCGATGATGACTTCTCGACCGAAACGACGTAGTCGGGCAATAATCCGCTCTCTGTGCTCTTCCGAGAGCTCCATATGCTCCGACATCCGATTGAGCGTCGCTCGCACCGAGTCGATCGGGCCCGGCAGGATCGTGACCGAGTACCCTGGCACGTTGTCGGCAATGATCACGCCATTGCGGTCGTAGATCGTTCCACGGGGTGCCGGGATCGGAAGGATCCGAACACGATTGGAGCTCGCGCGGAGAACCCAGCCCTCAGACTGGATCACTTGCACACGGAAGAACGCCAGGATCAGCACACCGAGGATGACGCCGGTGGCGGCGTACATCCCAAGAGCGCGTCGACGTCGGGCATGTGGGTGATAGATGCTCACGCGTCACCCCAGGCGCCGAGAGCACGTGCCATTACGAAGGCGATTGCCGCGACATACAGCGCTCCGATCGTACCCTGCACGGCGACCTGCTCCACAAACGGCTGCCTCACATCACGGCCCACGGCGATCCAGTGGACAAGGTCGCGCGTCCACTTTCCGAAAAAAATATAGGCCGGAAGAAAGTGTCTTGAATCTCCCACGAAGAGATCACGCGTAATCGACCCTCCTGCGGCAACGATCGTCATCGCGATCGTATTCGCCCCGAATGCGAGCACGCTCATGGCGTCTTCCAGCAGGCCCACGACCAAGCCGAACACGGTGGCTCGGCCCAGGCGCGTCTCCCGAGCCGCGATCAGGAGGCCAAGAGTCAGAAGGTCGGGAGCCTCGCGTCCGTAGGACAGTCCGACGTGCAGCACGAAGTGCAGGATCAGGAGGAGGAGGACGAGGATCCAGACAAGGACCGCACGGACATCGACCCGGCTCACCGTTCGCCGCTCCCCTGCGGCACGACGGCCAGCGTGTCCGGCGGCCATGCGTGCGAGGCGTCGTCGCTGGCGCCGACGGCGAGCACCAGCACGTGGGTCGCAGCCGCGGGCTCTGCAATCGGATCGAGGAAGTACGCCTTCCTCCATGTCCCCTCTTCTTCCGCCACGCTCAGCACTGTCCCGATCGGAATCCCCCGTGGGAAGATCCCCCCCAGGCCACTCGTCAGAACGGTCTGCCCGGAGTCGACCTCCTCATGGTACGGAATCCCGTTGAGCACGAGTCGGTCCTCCTCGCGGAACGCGCCACGCCGGCTCTCCACTAGCCCGTAGGCAGAGCCGTCCGACAGCATCGCACTCGGCCGGAAGTCCGGATGGGTCCAGTCGATCCCGACGGAGTTCGACGTCCGCGCCTCCCTGATGACTCCGACGAGTCCTGCCGGGGACACCACGGGCGCGCCGGACTGCACACCATCGCGCGTGCCCACGTTGACCAGAAACGTACTCTCCGACCCCGGGGCTCCCGGGCGGTTCACCGCAGCGGGCCGATAGGTCAGCCCCGCTCGTTCCTGAAGCTCGAGGAGTGAACGAAGCATCCGGTTCTCCACGGCAACGGCTTGGTGGGTCGACATCGCCGCCGAGAGCGAGTCTACCGTCGCCTGTAGAGCGTCGACCCGGACACGCCGGGCGCCAGCGTCGGCCAACAGACTCTGCATGCCGATGAACGGACGAAGTGCGGAGGTCTGCAGAGCCGACGAGATACGTTCCTGGGTCGTCGAAGGCAGATACGCCGTACCGAACGCGAGGAGCAGCACGAACGCCGTCAGTGCGAGGTCTCGGCCGCGTCCATCCGATTCCGCCCCGTCGCCGTAGGAAGGCAGCTCAGAGCCTCGCTACTGCACGAGGACCGTGCGGTACTTGGTCAGGTCGTCCAGAATGCGACCTGCCCCGCGGACGACGCACGTGAGCGGCTCCTCATCGACGTGGATCGGCAGGTTCGTTTCGTGCTTGAGCAGCTTGTCGAGCCCGCGAATCAGGGCACCACCACCCGTCATCATGATTCCCCGGTCCACGATATCGGAAGCGAGTTCGGGCGGGGTGATCTCGAGCGCACGACGCACCGCGTCGACGATCGCCTGGATCGGCTCCTGAAGGCACTCCCGAACCTCCTGGGAATGGACGGCAACGGTCTTCGGGATCCCGCTCACCAGGTCCCGGCCCTTCACGTCCATCTCACGCTCTTCGCCATAGTCAAACGCCGAGCCGATCTGGACCTTGATGGCTTCCGCAGTCGGCTCGCCGATTAGCAGGTTGTAGTTCTTGCGCAGAAACGTCACGATCGCTGAATCGAGCTCGTCGCCCCCGACACGGATGGACGTGTCCGATACGATGCCCGATAGCGCGATAACGGCGATCTCCGTCGTGCCGCCGCCGATATCGATCACCATGTTGCCCGTCGGCGTCTCGACTGGAAGGCCGACCCCGATCGCAGCCGCCATCGGCTCATCTACCATGAACACCGACTTGGCGCCCGCGGACATGGCGGACGACCGAACTGCGCGTCGCTCGAGCTCGGTGATCCCGGATGGCACCCCGACGACGACGGTCGGCTTGATTCGGAAGATTCGCTTCGAGGTGACCTGCTTCAGGAAGTGCCGCAGCATCATCTCGGTCACATCGACGTCGGCAATCACCCCGTCCTTGAGCGGGCGGATTGCTTCGATGCCCTCCGGCGTCCGACCGAGCATACGCTTGGCTTCGAGGCCGATACCCAGAATGCGCCGACTCCCCTTCTCCACAGCGACCACAGAAGGTTCGTTGAGCACGATGCCCTCGCCCTTCACGTAGACGAGCGTATTCGCGGTACCCAGATCGACGGCGATGTCGTTGACCGGGATCAGTCGACCAGAGCTAAGCCAGTTCGTCAGTTCAGGAAGCAACGTGATGCCTGTTCCGGCGGCGTAAGGCGTTAAGGGGTGCCATTTTGACACATCGAGAGACGGGCGATGAACATACGTTTACGGACGACCGCGTGCCAGTAGTTTCGATTCATGCCTCAACCGTGGCCCCCGCCAGATTCATTTCGTCCCTGTACTGCCGAATCCACCCTTCCCCCGCTCGGTCTCGGACAACTCGTCCGCAAGATCAATCGAGGGAGCTTCAAAACGTGCGAAAACGAGCTGGGCAATCCGTTCACCTCGCTCGAGTGTGACCGCCTCGGGTCCAAGGTTCTGCATGATCACGCGTAGTTCGCCTCGGTAGTCCGGATCGATCGTTCCAGGGCTGTTCGGGAGAGTGATCCCGTGCTTGAACGCCAGGCCCGACCGCGGCCGGACCTGGCATTCCATCCCCGCGGGCAACTCCATAACGAGGCCGGTCGATACGAGCCGGATCTCCCCGGGTTCGATCGTCACTGCCTCTTCCGCCGACCGCACGTCGTACCCGGCGGCATGTTCCGTGGCCCGCTCGGGGAGAGGCAAATCCGGATTCGACGGGAGCCGCCGAAAGCGTACGGTCGTCATCGGGGCTGAGCCTAAACTCCGAGGAAGTCGTCGATCGCGCGGCACTCCATGTCGAACGCGTCGGCAACGCCCTGATACGTGACGTGTCCGCCCACGACGTTCACACCGAGTTTCAGCGCCTGATCATCCAGGCACGCCTTCTGCCAACCCTTGCTCGCCAAAGAAATCGCATATGGCAACGTCGCGTTGGTCAGGGCGAGCGTGCTCGTGCGAGGCACACCTCCCGGCATGTTGGCTACGGCGTAGTGGATGATCCCCTTGACGTCGTAAACCGGATCGTGGTGCGTGGTCGGCTTCATCGTCTCGACGCACCCACCCTGATCGATAGCCACATCACAGATGACGGTCCCCTCGCGCATGAGCGAGAGATCCTGACGGGTAATCAGACTGGGGGCTTTCGCGCCCGGGATGAGCACCGCTCCAATGATCAGATCGGCCTCCTGGATCTGCTTGCGGATGGCGTAGCGGGTCGAAAACAGAGTCTCGACGTTCGCCGGCATGACGTCATCCAGGTATCGCAGCCGCTCGAGGTTGATGTCCATGATGGCAACGCGGGCACCGAGTCCAGCCGCCATCTTCGCCGCGTTGGTTCCGACGACACCACCACCGAGAATCAGCACGCGGCCGGGCTTCACGCCGGGGACGCCGCCGAGCAGCACGCCGAGCCCACCCTGGGGCTTCTCGAGATACTTCGCTCCTTCTTGAACCGCCATGCGACCTGCCACCTCAGACATGGGGGTCAGAAGCGGCAGCTCACCGGTATCGAGTTCGACGGTCTCGTACGCGATCGCGATCGCACCAGAGCCCACCACAGCCCGCGTCAACTCCTCAGAGGCAGCGAAGTGGAAATAGGTAAAGATGACCTGGTCGGCGCGCATCCGTGGCCATTCGGGCTCGATAGGCTCTTTGACCTTCATGATCATCTCGGCTCTCGCCCACACCTCTTCGGCTGTCTCGAGAATCGTCGCGCCCGCATCCTCGTAGAAATCATCCGTGAATCCACTGCCCAGACCGGCACCCTTCTCGATGACGAGCTCGTGGCCCGCGCCAACCAGCATCTCCGCGCCAGCCGGGGTTAAGGCAACACGGTACTCGTCGGCTTTGATCTCCTTCGGTACACCAATCAGCATCTCGATCTCTCGTGGGTTATGCAGGTGGTATGGGTTGATGCCTGTGTCTACACGGCCCCTGAAACGGCGTCATCGGGGCCCAGCCGCAGCTCCAGGTGGAGCGTGGGGTCGAAGTAGTGCGTGGCGACTCGCAGGATGTCGTCCCGTGCTACGGCGTCGATCCGTGCGAGTACGTCGTCGAGCCCACGGAACGGCTCGTCATGCAGCGCGAAGGACGCGAGTCGATGGAGGCGAGCCCCGGTCGACTCGAGTGAGAGCATGACCTGCCCCTTCACTTGTTGCTTGATCCGGTCCAGATCGATGTCGGTCAGGCCTTCGGTCGCCACCCGTTTCAACTCCTCGCGTACGGCTTCGGAAGCCTGCTCGGCAGTCGCCGGGCGCGTGCCGACGTACACACCGACCAACCCGGCTGAGTGGTAGAAGCTTTGGAAGGTGAAGATCGAGTAGCAGAGCCCCAACTCTTCGCGAACCTTCTGAAAGAGCCGCGAACTCATCCCACCGCCAAGCACGGTGGAGAGCAGGATGAGTGCATACCGGTCGTCACTCGAATGTGGCGGCGCTTCCGTGCCGAACACGATATGCGTCTGGGCGGTCGACCGGTTGATGCGCTCGAACCCCGAAGCTGTGGCAGACGGATGCACAACTTGCTCGCTCCGATCTCCGGGCGAGACGTCGGCGAAGTACCCTGCTACCCGGCCGGCGAAGTCCTCATGCTCGACGTTTCCGGCGGCCGCCACCACGAGATTCTGACCCACGTATCGGTCAGCGTGGAGGGACCGAAGGGTCCCGACCTCCATGCTCGTGACGGACTCCTTTGTCCCGAGGATCGAGCGCCCGTACGGATGGCCATTCCAAAGACGCTCGGTGTGCATCTCGAAGACCAGATCATCCGGCGTATCCTCCACCTGAGCGATCTCCTCGAGCACCACCTCACGCTCAAGCTCAAGGTCGCTGTCCGCCAGCGTCGGAGAGAGAACCAGATCCGACAGCACATCGAGCGCAATCGGCATGTGCTCGTCGAGCACGCGTGCCTGGTACGACGTGTGCTCGCGACTGGTATACGCATCGAGTGATCCACCGAGCGCCTCGAGCAAGTCGGCGATCTCAAGCGCCGACCGCCGCTCCGTCCCCTTGAACACCATGTGCTCCAGCAGGTGACTGACGCCGGTGTCCGCATCCGTCTCGTGTGCCGCACCCTGCCGAACCCAGACCCCGATCGCGGCTGAGCGCACTCCAGGGATCTGCTCACTCAGCACGCGGACACCGTTGTCGAGTCGAGTCTCGATCATCGCTTCGGCCAGAGACCCACGGCCCAACGACGTAGAGGGTACGGAATCTCGCCCGTGCCCTCCACGTTCTGCGAGGTGGTCAATCACACTCGATTCCCTTCTACGAGCCGTGTAACGTGCGCCTCGGGCCTCAGCCCTCGGCGCCCTCCTCGGCGTCTCCACCTTCGGCAGCAGCGTCCTCGGCCAATGCGGCCTTGCGAGAGAGGCGGAGACGCCCCTTCTCGTCGATGGAGAGGAGCTTGACCCGGACGATGTCGCCCTTCTTGACCACGTCCTCGGTCTTCTCGGTCCGGCCTTCCTGAAGCTCGGAGATATGGCAGAGCCCTTCGGTTCCCGGCATGATCTCGACGAAGGCGCCGAAGGTGGTCGTGTTCTTGACCGGACCTTCGTAGATGCGGCCCACTTCGGGATCCTTCACGATCGCCTCGATCATCTCACGGGCCCGAGCACCGGCTTCGCCGTCCACCGCCGCGATCTTCACGATGCCGGAATCGTCGATGTCGATCGACGCTCCGGATTCCTCCTGGATCGCCCGAATCGTCTTACCCTTCGGTCCGATGATCTCGCCGATCTTCTCGGGGTTGATCTGGATCGAGACGATGCGCGGCGCCCAGTCGGACAGCTCGTCACGGTGTGTCTCCAGTGCCTGACCCATCTGGTCGAGAATATGGAGGCGGCCCTTCGTGGCACGCCCCAGCGCCTCGGTCAGAATGTCGACCGTGAGGCCCTCGATCTTGATGTCCATCTGGATCGAGGTCACGCCCTCGCGGGTGCCGGCGACCTTGAAATCCATATCGCCGAGCGCGTCCTCGAGACCCAGGATGTCCGTCAGGATCGCAACATCGTCTCCCTCTTTGATCAGTCCCATCGCGACACCGGCACACGGAGCCTTGATGGGCACACCCGCGTCCATGAGCGACAGAGACGACCCGCAAACTGTCGCCATGGACGACGAGCCGTTCGACTCGAGAACGTCCGAAACAATCCGGATTGTATACGGGAAGTCGTCGTACGCCGGCAGGAGCGGCTGGATGGCCCGCTCGGCCAGGTTCCCATGACCGATCTCGCGACGCGAGGTGCCACGGAACGGACGTGCCTCGCCCACCGAGAACGGCGGGAAGTTGTAGTGCAGCATGAACGACTTCTTGATCTCCTCCCGAGAGTCGATCGAGTCGATCCGCTGCTCATCGCGCGATGTGCCGAGCGTCACGACGGCGAGCGCCTGCGTCTGCCCGCGCGTGAAGAGCGCTGAACCGTGCGTGCGTGGCAGGACGCCCACCTCGGACGTGATCGCCCGGATGTCGTCGACGCCACGTCCGTCAGCCCGCTCGCCCTTGTCTAGGATGTTTCGGCGCATCGTCTTCTTCTCGATGCTCCGAAGCGTTTCCTTGATGTCCTTCTCGTGTTCGGCGTAATGCTCGTCCTCTTCGATCAGGGCGGCGATCACGTCTTCCGTGACTGTCGCCATCGCCTGGCTGCGCTCCTGCTTGTCGCCGATCGCGAGTGCCTCGGCAACCTTCGGTGCCGCAAGGCCTTCGACTTTGGCACGCAGATCGGCGTCGACCTCGACCGGGGACCAAGCCATGTCGGGCACCAGGTGACCCTCGAGGAACTCATCCTGCATCGCGCAGAGCTCCTTGATGGCGTCGTGCGCGACCGTGAGGCCCTCCAGGATCTCGGCTTCAGGCACTTCGAGCGCACCACCCTCGACCATCGTGATGGCGTCGGCGGAGCCGGAGACGACGATATCGACGTCCGAATACTCGAGTTGCTGAAAGGTCGGGTTGATCACCCAGTTGCCCTGAATGCGACCAACCCGAACGGAAGCGACCGTCGTGTTGAACGGGACCTTGGACATGTTCAGGGCCACGGAGGCGCCGAGCAGTGCAATCACATCGGCGTCGTTTTCCTGATCCGCCGAGAGGATAAAGCACGCGACCTGAGTCTCGTGCATGAACCCGTTGGGAAAGAGCGGTCGAATGGGTCGGTCGATCATCCTCGCGGAGAGGATTTCCTTTTCACCCGGACGGCCTTCGCGCTTAAAGAAGCCACCCGGGATCTTCCCGGCCGCATACGACTTCTCACGATACTCGATCGTGAGCGGAAAAAAGGGGAGGTGGGTGGGGTTGTCCTGCACCGTAACGGCGCAAAGGACGACGGTGTCGCCGAACTGCACGAGGCACGAACCCTGCGCGAGCTTGGCCATACGGCCGATCTCGAGCGAGAGCGTGCGCCCTGCGAATTGGCGCTCCAGTCTCTGCATCATGTGTTTCTACTCACTTCGTTTGCGGACGGGATCGTCCCGCCCCTGAACAAGGGGCCGAAGTGCGCGCATGAGGTCCGGAGGAGAGAGCGACCGCCGCAAGGGGGCACGGTGCGTTTGCAACGCGAACCGCGAGCCCGACTCTGCAGCCATGTTGTAGGCCGTCTCCCACCCGAGGCACGAACGCACTCGGCTGATGTGCCGGCTCCGCGCGCCGTCTGGCGAGCGGGCCGGGTCCTTCACCACGACCGGACGGTCGCGGAGTTCCTTAGCGCCGCAATCCGAGATCCTTGATGAGCTCGCGGTACTGCTCCACGTCGTTGCGCTTCACGTACTCAAGGAGCCTACGCCGGCGGCCGACCATCTTCAGGAGGCCCTGCCGGGAGTGGTGGTCCTTCTTGTGCGCATCGAAGTGCGAACGAAGGTCGTTGATCCGTGCAGTCAGGATCGCGATCTGGACCGGGGCGCTCCCACGATCACTCTCGTGGAGCTGATACTTCTTGATGATGTCTTCCTTGACGATCGCCATGGTGGCGTGCCTCCTCAGGAGTCCGATGCTGCAAGGGAAGCGAAAGCTGTACACCCACAATGGGTGGCCTTCGAGTTTCAGCCTGAAAAGCTAGGCAAAGCAGAGTAGAGCGTCTACGGGCTGGGCGTCCAACTCGACACGACAGCCCTCGCGCGATCGACGTCTTTTCGGATCTGGTCGAGCAGCGCGTCGACACCGCCGAACGGTTCAATGCCACGGAGGCGCTCGATGAAGTCCACTCGCACCTCCTCTCCATATATGTCTCGATTGAAGTCCAGGATGTGCAGCTCGACACTCGGTGGCGAGCCCTGGAACGTCGGGCGCGGACCCATATGGAGTGCACCCGTGTAAGTGCCCTCACGAAGGACAGCCCGTACACCGTACACGCCCGCCGGAGGCAACAGCTTGTCCCCAGCCCCGACGGCGAGATTTGCGGTCGGGAACCCCAGACCACTACCCCGCCCTTCGCCCCGCACGACAATGCCACGCACGGAGTACGGTCGCCCCAGTGGCTCGATAACCTCCGCGACTCGCCCTTCGAGAAGCGTGCGGCGGATACTGGAAGAGGAGACGGCTTCGCCCCCGATCGAAACCGGGGACACTACATCGACGGTGAACCCGAGCTCGGCGCCGATAGAGCGCAGCGTTTCCGGATCTCCCCGACGGTCTCGACCGAAGCCGTGATCGTATCCGATCACGAGTTCCTGCACCCCCAAACGTCCGACGAGAATCTCCTCCACGAAGCGACGTGGCTCATACCGCGACAACGCCTCTGTGAACGAGATGAAGACCGCGTAGTCGAGACCGGCCTCGGCTAGAATCTCCTTCTTCTCGACCGGGGTGGTGAGCATGCGCGGCGCATGCTCGGGACGCACGATCCGGAGTGGGTGCGGATCGAACGTGACCAGCACGCTACGACGGCCGGTCGCATCTGCCCGTTCTCGGATTTCCCGCAAGACAGTCCAGTGCCCACGGTGGACACCGTCAAACGTACCGACCGTGGCAACCGTACCCCGATCTGAGGGAATCCCCGGCGGATATGCCCATTGGACCGCACTCACAGGGGGAAAACCTTCCGCGGCCGCAGGACACCATCGTCCAACTCCGCCATGGCGAGGAGTTCCGCGCCGCACGTCACCGCCACCAGCGGCTCCGAAGCAGAGCCCGGGTCTGCGATGCGCACCCGCTGCCCGTTCTGAAGGCGCCCCGCGATCCCTTCATCCACCGAGATGTTCGTGAGATGAGCCAGCCCCTGAACGGGCTCAATCCGGGCAGCTGCAACCGCATCGGCATCCGCGAACGCCTCGATCGCCAAAGCGGAGTCGACATGGAGAGTTCCGACTTCGGTCCGGCGTAATTCGGTCAGGTGCGCTCCGCACCCGAGCGTTCGCCCGAGATCCCGCGCAATCGCCCGAACGTACGTGCCGCTCGAGCAACGAACCGAGAAGTGAACATCAGGCAGCGACACATGCGTCACCTCGATTTCGTACACCGTGACGGAGACGGGTGCGAGCGTAACCGTTTCGCCACGCCGAGCGCGTCGGTGCATCGCCTCACCATCCACCTTCTTGGCAGAAAACTGCGGTGGCACCTGTTCGATAGGTCCGACTTGGGTCGCCGCAGCCACCTCGATGGCACGACGATCCAGTTTTCGCCAGCCTTCGTCATGAGCGACAGCCTCACCAGCATGATCAAGCGAGTCCGTCTCTATCCCGAGTCGGGCCACCGCCTCGTATCGCTTGTCCATTCCTGAGACGTACTCGGCGAGCCGCGTAGCCTGACCCACACACAGCACCAGCAGACCGGATGCGAACGGATCGAGCGTACCTGTGTGGCCGACACGCCGTGTGCACAGCACCCGTCGAGCCATCCCGACGATATCGTGGGACGTGGGCCCAACTGGCTTGTCGACCGGAAGAAGGAAGTCGCCGTCGGCGATCTTCACGAAAACACTTCCCCCTCCTGGTCACCCTCCTCCGCATCGACATCGAACGGCGACTCGGACTCGACGCCCTCTTCGTCCCGGCCGTCGGGCAGGACCTCGGAGAGGACCTGCTCAATCCGAGCCGCCCCCGCGTACGAACGATCCTCCTGGAAGCGAAGCTCCGGCACACGTCGGATGCGCAGAATGCGCCCCAGAGAGGTACGAAGGAAGGGCGCGGCAGCCCCGAGGCCTTCGAGATTCTGTTCCATCTCCTCGGCACCGCCGGTGACGCGGACATAGACACGAGCCGATCCCAAGTCGGCTGCGGTGTCGACGCCCGTGATGGTCACCAGCCCGACCCGGGGGTCTCGCACCTGCGTGCGGATCAATTCGGACAGCTCACGACGCAGCTGCTCATTGAGCCGTGCACGGCGTTTGCTCATCGGATGATCGCGTTCAGGGTGGTCATGTGTAGAACTCTCTTCGAACCCGGACGATCATGGCTCCGCCGTGGGATTCGACGAATCGGTCGGCCTTGTCGAGCACTGATTCGGCCATGCGGCGGTCGCTGGAGACCAGGGCGACGGAGAGCTCTGCCCTCGCATGCACGTCGTGTACCCCAGTCTCCGCGACGGACACATTGAAGCGCGACGAAAGCCGATCCCGGATCGACCGCACGACCGACCGCTTTTCCTTCAGCGAAGAGCATCCGGGCAGAGAGAGCTCCCACGTCTGCGATGCGACGACCACGGTGACCGACCTCGAGCGGCGTCAGGCCTGACTCGGCCGTCAGGTCGAGCTCGCGAGTGTCCGAGCAACCTCTTCGACGGAGTAGGCCTCAATGACATCGCCAACTTTGATGTCGTTGAAATTCTGGATCCCGATCCCGCACTCGAACCCTTCACGAACTTCCTTCGCGTCGTCCTTGAAGCGCTTGAGCGAAGAAATCTCCCCGTCGTATACGACAACACCATCGCGAATGAGGCGCGCGTGTCCGTTACGGTCGATGCGACCTTCCGTCACATAGCAGCCCGCAATCGTACCGACCTTCGAGACCTTGAACACCTCCCGCACCTCAGCCGACCCCTCGACGGTCTCCCGCTTCTCGGGTGAGAGCATGCCCTCGAGAGCAGCCGTGATGTCATCGACCGCCTCGTAAATGACGTGGTAGACGTTGATCTCGACGTCTTCACGCTCGGCAGCCTGACGTGCCGCGGTTTGCGAACGCACACGGAAGCCCAGGATTACCGCACCCGCCGTCTGAGCGAGCAGGATGTCGGACTCGTTGATCGCCCCAACCCCGCGGTGGACAATATTCACCGCGACTTCGCTTGTACTGAGCTGCTCCAGAGAGTCTGACAGTGCCTGGACCGAGCCGTCCACGTCACCCTTGATGACGATCGGAAGTTCAGAGAGCTGCCCTGCCTGAGCGAGCTTGCCGAAGTCACCGAGCTTGAGGCCGCGCTCTCGGACGCGCAGCTGCTTCTCGCGATCGAGACGCTGACGCGTGGACGCGATCTCGGACGCCTGATCAGCGGTCATGACCTGGAATGTGTCACCCGCCTGCGGCATTCCACCGGCGCCGAGAACCTGGACCGGCACAGCCGGTCCCGCTTCGTCCACCCCGTGCCCACGCTCGTCGAGCATCGACCGCACCCGACCGTCGAACAGACCACAAACGAAGGAATCCCCGACACGGAGTGTGCCCTTTTGCACGAGCACGGTCGCAACCGGGCCCTTACCGGGATCGAGCTGAGCCTCGATCACCGTACCCTGGGCCTCGCGGTCGGGATTCGCCTTCAACTCCAGCATCTCTGCCTGGAGCAGAACCTTCTCGAGTAGTTCGTCGATACCCGTGCCTTGCTTCGCTGAGATCTCCTGAGCAAGAACGTCCCCGCCGAAGTCTTCGACATTCACGTTGTGTTGCAGCAGTTCCTGTTTCACCCGCGTCGGGTCCGCAGCGGGCAGGTCGCATTTGTTGATCGCGACGACGATCGGCACACCCGCGTTTCGCGAATGGCTGATCGCCTCGATCGTCTGCGGCATGACGGAGTCGTCCGCCGCAACAATGAGAATCGTGATATCCGTCACATCCGCACCACGAGCTCGCATCGCTGTGAACGCGGCGTGACCGGGCGTATCAAGAAATGCCACGCTGCGCCCATCCTCGAGTTCAACGTGGTAGGCACCGATATGCTGTGTGATGCCACCCGCCTCGCCTGCGACGACGTTGGTCGAGCGGATCTGGTCCAGCAGGAGCGTCTTACCATGGTCGACGTGACCCATGACGGTTACCACCGGCGGACGGGGCTTCAATGTCGCAGGATCTTCCTCTTCTTCTTCGACCTCCGCCTCTGCGACGTACTCCTCTTCCTTCACGGCGGTGAAGTTGAACTCGTCTAGGAGAAGCTCGATCTGATCAAAGTCGAGACGCTGGTTGATGGTGACCATCAAGCCGAGGTTCTTGAACGCCGACCCAATGATCTCAGAGGCTGACACATCGACCAACTCAGCCAGCTCGGCGATGGTCAGGAACTCGTTGACCTTCACGGTCCGGCGCTCACGCTCCTTCTTCTCCTCCTGCGCCTGCTCCTGAGCCTCCTTTTCCTCCGCAGAAATGCGCCCCTTTCGGCGGCGCTTCTTCCCGCCACCACCGCGAAGTTCCGCCATGACACGCGCGAGGTTGTCCTTCACGGCATCGCGATCGGGGCCCTTCTTCTTGCCTTTCTTTCCTCGATCCTTCCGCTGCCTGCGACCGTCTGCCGTGTACCCCTCAGCCTGAATCCGAACCTGACCACCCGGTCCCGCGCTCGCGGCGGGTGACGGCCGGCGAATCGTTCGGACCGGACCGTCAGGCTGTCCTACTCGCGCCGGTTCCAGTTGGACCCGCGGCGCTCCGGTCTCATCCGCTTCCGAATCTGACGAAGCCACCTCGGCTGCCGGCTCGTCCTCAGGCTCGGGCTCGGGCTCGTCCCGCGAATCCTCGATGGCCGCTGCCACATCGGCAGACACCCCATCGTCGACGTCTTCTTCCTCTTCGTCGTCGACGGATTCCACACGCTCACCGTCGTCCACCTCCGCCACGACCCCGGCGCTTGCTTCGAGGACTGGCTCCGGAGCAGCCTCTTCAACCTCTGCATCGCCCAAGCCCTCGTCGGCTTCGGCACCGGGCTCTTCTACTACTTCTTCTTCTACTAGTGCTTCTATTTCTGGGACGGGCTCGGTCGGGGTCTCGGCTTCCTCTTCCACCGCACGTCGGCGGCGGCGGCGACGACCCGTGGTCGGCGCAGCATCTTCCATGGCCGCACGGATCGCTTCGACCGGATCTTTGTGACCCGCCCTACGTTCGCGCTCCATCTTCGCGAGGACCTTCGCCACCTGACCATCGGTGATCGTCGCCTCGTCATCGGCCACGGGAATTCCCATGTGCCGCAGAAGCCCGATCAGCGCGTCGGCGCCGACATTGAGATCATCCGCGAGTTCGAATACCTGCATGCTTTCTGCTACGCCTCCACTGCGTCCGTACGGTCCTCGTCCTCAGAGCCCTCGAGCTCTTCGATGAGGCGGTTCGCGAGCGACGCCTGAGTCACGGCCACTACAGATAGCTCGGCCATACCGAGTGCTGCACCCAACGTGGCACGATCCCCCAGGGTCACCCGGGGGATCGATCCGTCGTCCTGCATCGTTCGAATTTTCTTCATCTGGACGCTCGAAGCGTCCTCAGCCATCAAAATCAGCAAAGCCTCGCCATCGCGGAGTGCTCGGCGCACCGCCTCCGTCCCCGGAGCCACCGCGCCCGCCCGCCTGGCCAGGCCCAAGAGCCGAAGCGCGCTACTCCTCCGAGTCTCCATCGTCGTCAGCGCCTTCAGCCTCATCCTCCTCGGAATCGGAAGCCACGGGAGACGCTTCCTCGGCCGCGGGCACCTCGCCCTCGACGACCGTCAACTCGTCGA
This sequence comes from Gemmatimonadota bacterium, assembly GCA_028873595.1. Classification (GTDB taxonomy): domain Bacteria; phylum Gemmatimonadota; class Gemmatimonadetes; order Longimicrobiales; family Gaopeijiaceae; genus UBA2589. The sequence goes on from JAPPOV010000036.1 coordinate 66,379, forward strand.
TGAGCTGAAGAAGACGGTCCGCATCTTCCTCGCCAAGCCCCTTGATTCCAAGGAAATCCCGGCGTTCCAAGTCGATGATCTGTAGAAACGTATCATACCCGACCTCAGATAGAGCCGCCAGTACAGCAGGCCGCAAATCCAGCTCCGACAGCGGGAAATCAGACGTCTCGTATTGCTCGTCGCCGGCGCCCTCGGTCAGCGCCGAGAGGTCCTCGCCTCGCTCAACCCACTCGCGCGATCCGTAAAGGTCGATCTGCCACCCGATCAGCTGCGACGCAAGCCGCACGTTTTGTCCGTTTCGTCCAATCGCTAACGAGAGTTGATCCTCATCCACGATCGCCGTAACAACCTGGCGCTCGGGGTCCGTGAAGACCTTTGACACACGGGCCGGAGCAAGAGCACGACGCGCGAACACTTCAGGATCCGGGTGCCACGGGACGATGTCGATCCGCTCACCACCCAGCTCGTTCACGACCGCCTGCACGCGTGAACCCTTGAGACCCACGCATGCACCCACCGGATCGATGGATTCATCCCGGCTGTATACGGCGATCTTCGTACGTCCACCGACCTCCCTCGAAATCTCGCGGATGTCGACAATCCCCTGATGAATCTCCGGGACCTCGAGGTGAAAGAGCGCCGCCACGAACAGTGGATCGGCCCGAGACAGGATGAGGCGAGGCCCTTTCGGCGTCTCCTCGACTTTCTTGAGTACAGCGCGGATGGGGTCACCCTGACGGAAGCGCTCGCGAGGGTTCTGATCTTTCCACGGGATGATCGCTTCGGCGTCGCGGGCTCGATTCAGCATCACGACCAGCTTGCCGCGCTCGATCTGCTGGAGTTCACCCGACAGAAGTTGGCCAACCTGATCGGCGAACTCGTCACGGATCCGATCCCGCTCATTCTCTCTGACGCGCTGCACAATGCGCTGTTTCACGGCCATCACGGCGTTCCGGCCGAAGTCCGCGAACGCCACAGGGACCTCCATGACATCACCGACCTCGTAGGTGTCGTCATCCCAGCGCGCCTCTTCGAGCGTGATTTCGGTCGCCGGATCTTCCACCTCGTCCACGACGCGACGCAGGACCACGATGTCGAAATCACCGGTGTCCTCGTCAATGTCGATTTCGGCCTGCACCGAAGCACCATAGATCCGGGCCAAGCCGGCGAGCATGCCGTCTTTGACCAGATCGGTCATTTCCTCGTCGGAGAGGCTCTTCGTCGCCGCGACGTCTCTGAAAGCCGCTACGATCTGTGCCGCGTTCGCCATTCTATTTCCTCACTTCCACGTGAAGACGAGGTGGGTTTTCCGGATGTCAGATCGCGGAACGCTCACCTCCTCGCCGCTCGACAAACGGAGCCGAACCGACTCTTGGTCGGTGCCCGGATCCGCGAGGCCGAGTAGTTCACCCTCAATTCTCGTCGACTTGCCGATCAGGACCTCCTTACCCTTCACAGCAACGTGCTCCCCCTTGAACCGCTCGAAGTCCCGCGGCCGAACAAGCGGCCGGTCGACTCCAGGAGACGACACTTCGAGCACATAGCGCTCGGAGAGCCCTTCATACTCGTCCAGCCAGAACTCGAGCGCCCGGCTCACCTTGGCGCACTCATCCACGGTCACACCTTCGCCCGGGACGGTGTCCGGGCGGTCGATGCGGAGTTTGAGCAATGGACGACGGCCACTGCCTCCCCACCGGAGTTCGACGACCTCGTAGCCAAGCTCTTCAACCCGGCGTTCCAGGCCCTGAGCGATCTCGGGCTCGGCCCGCATACCATCCTCCAACCAACAACGAGGGGCGCGCCACCGAAGCAGCGAACCCCATGTCCACATCGAACAAAAAAGCGGGGGCGACCAACTCCCCCACTTCGATCCTGCCACCGCAAACCTCGCGGCTACAACGGGCACCGAATATAAGCGAGGCCCGATGCTCGCTCAACCCGGAGCTGGGCGTGCACCGGGCCTGTGTCCGCGAACCGGACGGGGTCCTTGAGTTTCGATCAGCGTCGAGTGGTATCTCCACCCTCATCGGAGGATCCGCGATCGACCGGATCTTTCCCGCCGGCAGGATCCTGCGAAGCTCCGAACACGCTCTCCTCGAGCTCTTTCAGGCGATGCTGCATTGCGTCGACCCGGCTCCTTACGGTCTCGAGCTCAGCCTGCGTGACAAAGTCGAGGCGCCCGCGGGCCTCCTCCGCCGCTGTCTGAGCCCTTCCGAGCGTTTCCTTCATGACCTCTTTGGCCCGGTCCGTCGAGAGATCCCCTCTGTCTCGGGCTTCCTGGATCGTCTCTTCGAGCGCGTCCTTGAAGGCCGAAAGTACGCCGAGTCCCTCCTTGATACCGTCGCCCATCGACCTCTTCCCGGCCCGATCCTCGTCTGTGGTCGATCCCTGCCCCGTGTCCCCCGCGGACTCCTGCTCGTCGCTCATCTCGTCATTCCTGGATCATTCGTGTGTGCCCTGACCTGTACGGAGATCGTCACCTGTGAGATTCTGCGACAGCTCAGTCTTCGAGTCGCTCGATCCTGGCGCCGAGCTGTCCCAATCGCTGATCGATCAGTTCGTACCCGCGCTCGATCTGGCGGATGTTGTGGATCCTCGATGTTCCCTCGGCCCCCAGCGCCGCGATCAGCAAGGCCATACCGGCGCGGATGTCAGGGCTCTCTACGACACCGCCCTGCAAGGGACTGGGCCCCACCACCACAGCGCGATGAGGATCGCACAAGATGATGGAGGCACCGAGACCTACGAGCTTATCCGTGAAGTACATACGGGACTCGAACATTTTCTCGTGAATCAGGACCGTGCCGATGCATTGCGTCGCTGCCACCAGTGCGATCGACGTCAGGTCCGCCGGAAACGCGGGCCACGGTCCATCATCCACTTTGGGAACCGCACCGAACGCGTCCATCTGAATCCGATGCTCTTCGGAGCCATGGACGTACAGGTCATCTCCCACCACGTCGCAGCGGATCCCCAGCCGGCGAAAGCCGATGAGTGTGGAGTCCAGATGTTCTAGCGGAGCGCCCTCGATCGTGATGTCGCTGCCGGTAACCGCCGCCAGGCCGATGAACGAGCCAGTCTCGATGTGGTCGGCACCGATTCGGAAGTGGGTCCCGTGGAGTTCGTTCACCCCTTCGATCGTGAGTTGATGGGTGCCGATCCCCGAAATGTGCGCGCCCATTCCGTTGAGGAGGTGGCAGAGGTCCTGGACGTGAGGCTCGGCCGCTGCATTTCGAATCGTGCTGACTCCTTCGGCGCGCACTGCAGCCATGACGGCATTTTCCGTACCGGTGACCGAGGGCTCATCGAGGAAGAAGTTCGCGCCGACCAGACGATCGGCCCGGATCTCGAAGCCGTGATCCAGAATGAGCTCACCGCCGAGCGCCTCGAACGCCAGGAAGTGCGTATCCATCCGGCGGCGCCCGATGACGTCTCCACCTGGCGGAGGGAGATGCACGTGGCCGAATCTCGCCAGAAGCGGACCGGCCAGAAGCAACGAAGCCCGTATCCGCCGCGCCAGGTCGGCATCGACCCGGTCGGTGCGGACGTTCCCCGCGTCGATGGTCACTTCGTTCGGCCCGGTCCACGTCACATCGGCACCGAGAGACTCGATGATCATCAGGAACGTCAACACATCCCTGATGCGAGGGACATTCTCATACGAGACCGGCTCGGGACAGAGCACGGCTGCAGCAAGGCATGGCAGCGCTGCATTCTTGTTTCCGGCTGGGCGTATCCGGCCCTCGAGCCGGTGCCCACCCTCGACCACGAAGGTCCCCATGTCGTCCTGAAAGCGCGGTGAGAAGGGGGCGGTCCGGAGACGGCCGTTCCAGGCCAGCGGCCCGGCCGCGGAAGGCGAAACATACCCGGACCCCATATCCATCGCCAACTGCACCATCGAGCACCTCCGCTCCAGAGAGAATCCAGAGAAAATCGATACCGCTGACCGACCCTCGTGCCCTGGAGCCAACGCACGATACGTGCCGACCCGGCGAGACGACGGCCTCGTCGCGCATTATCTTGGAGTATGGGTATCCCCACACCTTCCCTCGCGCAGGCCGTAGCCCGCGGCGCGACATTGGCCACCCTCTCCGAGGTGGCCACAATCGTGATTGCGGTCGCCATCCTCATCCTGGTCCTGGTCGTGATCTCTGTCTTCGTACGCCTGAACCGACTGCTCGGTGAGATGAAAGGCGTCGCGAAGGACAACATCGGCCCCGTGTCAGACCGGGCGAAGCTGATTTCCGACAATCTCGAGTTCATCACGCAGGCACTGCGAACCGACGTAGAGCGCCTCAATTCATCCGTGCGTGCGCTGTCTGATCGGCTCCACCAGGCCTCCGAGCGTATGGAAGAGCGGATCGAGGACTTCAACGCCCTCATGGAAGTCGTACAGGGTGAAGCCGAGGAGATTTTTCTGGATACGGCGTCGACGGTTCGGGGCGTTCGGGCCGGTGCTCGCCAGATCGCGACCCCTCGAGGATCTGACGAAGTCACTCCCCCCCGCCCTGATCACAGGAGTGAAGAGGTCGACGAATTCGATCTTCCACTCGACGACGAAGTACCGGACGCCGACGCCGGTACGGACGAACCCACCTACACCGGGGCCTGATCACTCGTGGCCGTCGGCCGCGTCCTTCTGTCGGCACTCGCCGTCGCGCTGGGGTGGCTCACTCTGGCTCCCGAGCCCGTGTTCGCCTGGGGACCCGCGACGCACGTAGCCATCGGGGAGGCAGTTCTCAGTTCGCTCTACCTGGTACCGCCAGGCATCCGCGCCATCCTCGAGCGCTACCCACTGCACTACCTGTACGGCTCAGTAGCCGCTGATATCTCGTTCGCCAAGAAGTACGTGCCTGAAGGCCGTCACTGCCACAACTGGCATGTAGGAGAGGAGATCTTCCATGCCGCCGACTCCGAGCACATGGTGGCCGTCGGCTTGGGCTACCTGTCCCATCTGGCCGCCGACACCGTTGCGCACAACACCTTCGTCCCCCGCCAGCTCCTGCTCACCAGCACGACTCAAGCGCTGGGCCATACATACTGGGAACATCGGATGGACATGCATGTCGGCGAGGATTTCCTGAGTCTCGCCCGGCACATCGTTGTGAATCATGATCATAGTGAGGCCGACGCCCTCTTCGATGAGGTCTTGAGCCGGACGGTGTTCAGCTTCGGCACGAACCGCAGAATCTTCCGGGGAATGATCCGCTTCCAGGGACACGAGCGATGGCAGCGGATCTTTGGTCAGGTTCTCGCGAACTCCCGCTACGATCTGCCGAATCCGGTGGTCGACCAATACTTCGAGCGGTCGTTCGAGTACGTCATCGGCTACCTCCGCGACCGAGATGCCTCGCCCGCCGCACAGCTCGACCCGGTGGGAGACCTGAATCTCAAGCTTGCCAAGAAGGTTCGGCGCCGCGCCCTCTCGGACCACACGGCGGAGCACCCCGACGTGCTCGAGGAGATGGCAGACGCCTTCTTCGGCTTACCCGAAGAACCTCTCGTCTACTGGCCGCAGATCAATGACCCGGAGTTCGCGTCGGGCATCAGCTCCGAGACTGCGGCGGGCCGCACCTTACCCCCGGTCAGGCCGACAGAGAACGCCGAAGAAGGTCGTTGACCTGTCGAGGGTCGGCTGTGCCGCCGGAGCGTCTCATCACCCGTCCAACGAAGAATCCCAGTAGCCTTGTTTCTCCAGCACGGTACCGCTCCACTTCGTCACGATGCTCCCGGACCACTTCCTCAACCCACGCCGTGAGCTGGTCGTTGTCCCGTATCTGCTCGAGCCCTCGTGACGACACGATCTCGGCTGCGGGTCTCGACTCCTGCAGCATCCAGCGCAGAACCTTCTTCGCCGCCGAATCCGAGATCGCCCCTTCCTCGAGTAAGTGGAGCAACTCGATGATATCGGCGGGACGAACGCGGAAGTCGGCGGGAGACGCCTTCTCAGCCTTCATCAAGGCCTGAATCGGTCCCATCACCCAGTTCGCTGCGGTCTTCGAATCGCCGCAGCCCGCTGCGACTTCTTCGAAGTAATCGGCGCCAGCGGCCGTCTGTGTCAGAACATCCGCGTCGTAGGAAGAGAGCCCCAGAGTGTCCCGAAAGCGTGCTGCCCGCGCGCGGGGCAGTTCGGGGAGCAGCTTGCGCTCGGCTTCGAAGACCTCGGTTGTCAGACGCAGCGGAGGCAAATCGGGCTCGGGGAAATAGCGATAGTCGTGGTGCTGCTCCTTCGAACGCATCGAGCGGAGTGTGCTTCGGTGATCGTCCCACAACAGCGTCTCTGAGTGGATCGAGCCTCCCGCCTCAACCACCTCGGTCTGGCGGGTGATCTCCATCTCAAGGGCCCGCTCGATGCCGGCGAACGAGTTCACGTTCTTGATTTCGGTCTTGGCGTTCCGGATGGGATCCCCCGCACGGCGGATCGAGACGTTCGCATCAACGCGAAGGCTGCCCTCCTCCATGGAGCAGTCGCTCACGCCTGTGTACTCCAGAACTCGCTTCAGGCTCTGGAGGAACAGACGCACGTTCGCCGGATCGTGAAGGTCGGGTTCGGTCACGATCTCCACCAACGGGATCCCTGCCCGATTCAGGTCCACAGCCGTTGCGCCCGGCAAGCGATCGTGCACGGACTTACCCGCGTCCTCCTCCATATGAACCCGACGGATTCGAACGGTCGCCGGCCCATCGACACCGTCGAACTCGACGGATCCCGACGTGGCGAGCGGCTCGTGAAACTGAGTGATCTGATAGCCTTTCGGGAGGTCGGGGTAAAAGTAGTTCTTCCGGACCCAGACCGACCGCTCGTGAATAGAACAACCGAGCGCGAGTCCGGTACGAACGGCAAGCCGTACGGCGGCCGGATCAAGCGTGGGAAGCGCGCCAGGGAGGCCCAGGCACACCGGGCATACGTGAGTGTTGGGGTCGGCTCCGAAGGCAGCTCGATCGGCGCAGAAGAGCTTTCGTCCTGTACGGAGCTGCACGTGAACCTCGATCCCCACCAGAGGCTGCCAGCGTGTCACGCTCTTCCCACTGCCGACTCGAGGACATGGGCCGCTCGGATCATGCGGACTTCCTCCCACCATGGTGCGAGCAACTGCCCCCCGACCGGCAATCCGCCGGTCCTACCGATCGGCACCGACATGCCCGGGATCCCGGCGAGGCTCGCAGGCGTCGTGAAGATGTCCTCGAGGTACATCTCAAGCGGATTCTCTACCTTGGCCCCGACCGGGAACGCGGTCGAAGGTGTGGTCGGTGTGAAAAGCAGGTCGACCCCATCCGCGAAGACCCGCTCAAAGTCGGCCTGGATGGCCGCCCGGATGCGCTGGGCGGCTCCATAGTACGCGTCATAGTATCCTGCAGAGAGCACGAATGTCCCAAGCATGATGCGCCGCTTCACTTCCGGCCCCAGACCGTGCCCCCGGGTCGCTTCGTACATCTCGGAGACGGAGCCGCCAGGGGTTCGCCTGCCAAACCGCACCCCGTCGAACCGCGCCAGATTGCTCGACGCCTCCGCCGGAGCTAGCACGTAATAGCACGGCACGGCGAGATCCGTGTTCGGAAGGGTGACCTCTCGGATCCTCGCGCCCGCGGACCGGAGCTGATTCACTGCGGCCTCGGTCAGCCCACGAATCTCGGCATCAAGATGCTCTGGGAAATACTCGAGTGGCACCCCGACGGTTAGCCCCTGGAGGTCACACGGACCGCGCCCCCCCACAACGTCCGAAATGTCGAGGGGTGGCCGCTCGGCACTGGTCGCGTCCCGCACGTCATGCCCCGAAACGACGGCCAGCAGGGTTGCGGCGTCGTCCACGGTTCGACCGAACGTCCCCACCTGGTCGAGCGAAGAGGCAAACGCGACCAGTCCGTATCGGCTCACCCGCCCGTACGTCGGCTTGATGCCCACCACCCCACACAACGCAGCTGGCTGACGCACGGAGCCACCTGTATCTGATCCGAGCGCCATGGAAACGTACCCCGCTGCGACCGCAGCAGCAGACCCGCCCGAACTCCCTCCGGGCACCCGAGTCCGGTCGTGAGGATTCCGGGTCGCACCGTACGCGGAGTTTTCTGTCGACGAGCCCATGCCGAACTCGTCCATGTTCGTCTTTCCAACCACGACGCCACCGGCGCCGCGCAGTCGCCGCACGACCGTAGCTTCGAACGGCGAGTGATATCCGTCGAGGATCATCGACGCACACGTAGTCGGGAGAGCGAGCGTCGCCAGGTTGTCCTTGACTCCCACAGCCCTGCCCTCGAGCACCGAACCTTCCGCTTCCGCCTCGGCTGCGGCTACGTCTTGGGGATCGGCAAGAGAGACGAATGCGTTGAGTCCGTCGTTTGAGCCCTCTGCAGCACGAATAACGTCGACGACAGACGGCCCCGTCATGCGTCGTCGTCCGCCTTCACGCCCGGCGGAAGAGGAACGACGAAGAAGCCCTGCGCCCAATCCGGAGCGAACATCGACGGAGAACCCGCGAGAGCGTCCGGATCGCCCAACTGCGTGCGTGCGTCGTCCGACCCGACTTCGAGACCGCAAGGGTGAACGGAAGGGTCAGCGGACGCGGCCCCCTGAGCGTCCGCGCTTCTCAGCCGCTCCACGTGTTCGAGGATCCGGTTCATTTCGTCCGTGAGCCGATCAGCCTCGTCGTCCTCGAGGGCGAGGCGAGCCAAGCGTGCGAGACGGTCCACCTCCGCCCGATCGACGCTCACGGCCAGTCCTTCTCAAGCGAAGCGTACCGAAGCAGGAGCTTCTTCCGCCCCACGTCATCGAAGTCCACGCTGACCTTGAGATCCCGTCCGAAGCCAGAAATCTCTACAACGGACCCGGAACCGAAGGTCGGATGGACGACCCGCTCGCCTTTCACGAAACGTGGCGTGTCCTGGTTCATGGCGTATTCGGGATCCGGCTCGTAGTCGTACTCGGTGTGGTCCTGGCGTGCACCTTCCGATTGCCACGCCCGACGACTTCTGTGGGGAGTCGATTGTGCAGCCAACCCGAGGCGTTTGGTCCGACGATCCTCGACCAATTCCTCTGGGATGGCGTCCACAAACGAGGAGCGGGCGTTGTAGTTGAAGTCGCCGGCCCTTCGCCGTTGCCGGGCCCAGCACAGTGAGAGCTTGCTCTCTGCGCGTGTGATCCCGACGTAGAACAGCCGACGCTCCTCCTCGAGCGTCTCCGGTTCGTCGTACGCTCGGCCGAGTGGAAAAAGCCCCTCTTCCATACCGGCGATGAAGACGATCGGGAACTCGAGTCCTTTCGCATTGTGCAGAGTCATCAGTGTGACGGTGTCCGCGGTCGGATCGAGGCGGTCCACATCGGCGACAAGAGCGACCTGCTGAAGAAAAAGGTCGAGTTCGGTGAACGCATCGATGTCTTCCTCGGCAATACTCTGAACCTCAGTGGCATCGAAATCGACGGCACCAGCGATGAGTTCGGAGACGTTCCGAGCGCGATCCTCTCCGTCCGGACCTTCCTCCACGAGATGACGCACCAGATCGAGGTCTTCCACGAGTTCCTCGAGGAGGTCTCCGACCGAGGCCTGGGTGGCACGCACCCCGAAACGCTGAATGAGCTCGGCGAACCGTTCGAGTCCACGAGCTGCCGCCGCTCGAAGCTTGGGAATCTCACTCGCTCTCAGTGCCGCCTCGAGCAAGGAGAGCCCCTGCTCATCAGCCCAGCGGATGAGATGTTCCTGGCTCGTGAGCCCGATGCCCCGACGCGGATAATTCACCACCCTGGCAAAAGCGACTCCGTCTCGCGGATTCGAGATCAGGCGCAGGTATGCGAGTACATCCTGGATCTCCCTCCGCTCGTAGAACCGAACACTCCCTACGACCTGGTAGGGGATCCCCTCTCGCCTGAACGCGTCTTCCAGGGCACGGGCCTGCGCGTTCGTGCGGTATAGTACCGCGGTGGATGAATACGAAGATCCCGGTGTGTCGCGGATTCGCGTCTCGATCTCATCGACGATCCACCGAGCTTCGTCGTTCTCGTCGAACGACTCGAGCATGGTGATCAACTCGCCGCCGACGCGATCCGTCCGAAGGGTCTTTCCCTTTCGATTCACGTTCTGGGCAATCACGTGGTTCGCAGCGTCGAGAATCTTCTGACTCGACCGGTAGTTCTGCTCGAGCCGAACGGTCACCGCCGACGGGAACGAATGTTCGAAGTCCAGGATGTTCCGAACATCAGCACCTCTCCATCCGTAGATCGACTGATCGTCGTCTCCGACGACCATGAGGTTCGTATGCTGCCCGGCGAGGAGTTCCACGAAACGGAATTGAGCGCGGTTCGTGTCCTGATACTCATCGACGAGCAGGAAAGCGAATCGATCCCGGTATTGATCGAGGAGTGCGGGAACGGCTTCAAGAAGTTCGACCGGCTTAGCCAACAGATCATCGAAATCGAACGCATTCTGGCGTTCCAGCGCCTTCTGATATTCGGGGTACACCTTGGCGACATTGCGCAGGTAGAGATCGAACGAGCCTTCGTGCTCCTCTTCGAACTGCTTGGCCGTGATGAGCTGATTCTTCGCGTTGCTGATCTCGTTGCGGATCGCCTTGGGGCTCCAACGCTTCGGGTCCAGGCCGATGGAGTCCTGTACGGTTTTCACCAGTCGTAGTGCCTGGTCGGCATCGAAGATGCTGAAGGTTCGGTCCCACCCGAGTCGATCTGCATGGCGTCGAAGGAGTCGAGCTCCAATTGCATGAAACGTACCCACCCACATCCCGGCCGGCTCCGAGCCGAGCAGGCGACCAATCCGCTCCTTCATCTCGCCCGCAGCCTTATTGGTGAAGGTCACCGCGAGAATGCGATCTGCCGGCACCCCGTGCGTGTGGATCAAGTGACAGACACGCGCAGTGAGCACACGGGTCTTGCCCGAGCCTGCGCCAGCAAGCACGAGGATCGGACCCTCGAAGTGCTGAGCGGCGAGACGTTGTTCGGGGTTGAGCCCCTGTAGATGGATGTCGGAGCTCAGAAAGGATTCCTGCATGTTCGGACCGCGGTGAGGATCAGGCTTCGGCTGCGGGAAGGCGAATCTGGAATGTCGTACCTTCGACCGTTTCGAGAAGCTCGATCTTGCCCTTGTGTACGCCTTCCACGATTCGGCGCGACAGCGCGAGCCCCACGCCCCACCCTCCCGACTTCGTCGACACACCCGGCTCGAAGATCTTGTCCCGCACATCAGGGGCAACGCCTGGACCCGAATCACGAATGCGGACGCTGACCCACTGCCCTCCGATCTCGCGAGCGTAGATGGTGATCTTTCCGCCCCGGCCCGCGAGTGCATCGAGTGCATTCTTCACCACGTTCTCGAGCGCCCAGACCAGAAGAACTTCGTTGCCCTTCACCCGCGGCAAGCCATGCGGAATATCGACGATCAATTCCACGCCCTTCTTCGCAAGTCGGGGGATCCGGGCCGCGAGGTACGCCTCCAGATCTTCCACCACCTGCCGGACTGAGAGACTCTCCAGCTCCGGCTCCGTCCCGATCAGCTCGAAGCGGTGGCTGATCCGTTCCAGCCGCTCGAGGTCTTCCCCGATGGAACTCGCAATATCCAGATCATCCAGATCGCCGGGTCGATCTCGCTCAGGCAGTCGTAGCACCTCCAGCCAGCCTGCGAGCGATGACAGTGGCGTGCCGAGCTGGTGCGCCAACTCACGCGCCATGGAGGTCCACGCCCGTTCACTCTCCGCCCTTCGCTGGTAGCGGATCACCACAAATCCGATGAAGACGGTCATGAGGAGACCGGCCGCCTGAAGGAATGGGACCGATCGGAGACTTCGCGCCTCGGGGGAGTCTCCAAAATGGATATGCTGAGCCCCGAATGGATCCCCCACGGGTTCGCGCTCGGTATCGAGCATACGCACGTACGCACGGATCCGTTCCTGGCCATCCGCGGTGCGATCGTCCACCTCGAACGGGAGGTTCACGTGGCTCAGGACGGTATCCCCAGGACCCATCACGACCAGCGGCACCCCCGACTCGGTCACGATTTGCTGAAGCTCGAGGAGCGACTGTGTAACCTCGGTCTGGTCCTGCGATACCAGCCCTTCCTGAACTTCGGTATAGATCCGGGAGAGAAGTTCCGAGTTCTCCTGGACGCGCTGAAAGATCTGCTGGGTGTACAAGAGGTACCAACCCAGCAGCATCACGAACAGCGTCGCGAGGGCAATGGGCCACTTGATGCGGATCATCGAAGCACGGGAACGGGATCGGGACGTGGGACGGCCCCGACGCTACTGCGAGACGGTCAGCCGCTCGGCTCCAACGTAGGGGTGGAGGACCTCAGGAAGCGAGACGCTCCCGTCAGCGTCCTGGTACGTCTCGAGCAGCGCGGCTATCACACGTGGAAGGGCCAGCCCGGAGCCATTCAGCGTATGGACGTACTCCGGCTTCTCGGCCTGTGCCCTTCGAAAGCGGATATTCGCCCTTCGGGCCTGGTAATCGGTGAACGTCGTACAGCTCGAAACCTCGAGCCATTGCTCGACACCTGGGGCCCACACTTCGAGGTCGTACGTCATGGCTCCACTCTGCCCCAGGTCACCCGTTGCGAGGAGAACCCGACGGTAGTGGAGGCCAAGACGCTCGAGAAGCGTTTCCGCCTCGCGCGTGAGTTCCTCCAGCGCATCCAGGCTCCGTTCCGGCATTTCGTAGCGGACGAGCTCGACCTTGTCGAACTGGTGGACGCGCAACAGGCCACGCGTGTCCTTCCCCGCCGCGCCCGCCTCACGCCGAAAGCACGGCGAGTAGGCGGTGTAACGGGTTGGAAGGTGCTCCGCGTTCAGCAGCTCGTCCCGATGCAGGTTCGTGACGGGCACCTCGGCCGTCGGGATGAGCCACAGGTCGTCACGTTCCAGGGCGTACGACTCTTCCGAGAACTTGGGTAGCTGCCCCGTTGCGGTCAGCGACTCCGGGTTGACCAGGTACGGTACCCGGACCTCCGTGTACCCGTGCTCGGTGGTGTGCACATCCAGAAAGAAGTTGATCAGGCCGCGCTGAAGACGTGCACCTGGCCCGACCAGTACAGGAAATCCCGAGCCTGAGATCTTGGATCCGCGGGGCATGTCCAGGATTCCCAACTCCTCGCCGATCGTCCAGTGTGCCCTCGGCTCAAAGTCGAATGCTGCGGGAGTGCCCCACGTCGACAGCACTTCATTGTCATCCTCGCTTCCGTTTGGCACCCGCTCGAGTGGCGCGTTCGGAATGAGGAGCAGGCTGCGGCGAATGAACGCGTCCGCTTCGCGAATGAGCCCGTCGAGCTCGCTGATTCGCTCACCGAGCGTCCGGGTCTGATCGATGATGTCGGACGCGTCTTCCCCAGCCCGTTTCAACTCGCCGATCTGTTTCGAGACGGTGTTGCGCTGTGCCTTCAGCTCGTTTGCCTCACCGATGGCCTCTCGGCGAGCCTCGTCTCGAACGAGGATCTCCTCCACCGCCTGCGGAAGCGCAGAGTCACGCTTTTCCAGCGCCGCTTTCACCACGTCGGGTTCTGCGCGCAGCCACCGAATATCGAGCATCGATCAGTTCGGTGGTATGAGATCCCGATCATTACATACGGGATTCGTGACGTGTCGGAACGTCAGGGTGCCACCGATCGGATCGATGTCGACCGCCTCGAGCTTCGCGTGGTAGCGGCAGGAGCGGCCGAATGAGCCTGGTGACCGATTGGTCTTCACGACGTACACGTTTCCGAATTCAATCGGCACGGGTTGGTCGGAGACGTATCGAAGCGAGTCGCTGGGAGCTTCGGTTACATCCTCCAGCTTCGTGTTCTCAAACGTCGCGATCTCAGCCTCGCTGAAGATACCGAGCACGGGAGGCGGGAGCATCACGATCTCGCCGCCACGAGTGTCGATGGCAATATCCCATTGCCCCGCAGCTCCAGGGACCTCGACTTCGAGCTCAAGCCCCTCGAAGAACGAATAGGCCGAGACGAGACCCAACTCCGGACGAGCCATCGAATAGAGGAGGACAGTGTCCGGATTGTCCGTCCATCTGAACGCGAACGGGTCGTCATCACACGCCGTCGCCGTCAGCAGGACGACGAGCGCCCCGGAAAGTGACAACGCAGCGCGAGTGCGCCGAAATTTCTCGCCTGACAGCTCTTTCAAAACGACCTCGAACAGGAACCGAAACTGTGCGTGAAGTTCACCGCACCCGTCGAAGGGGTCAACCCCGAAAAGCCGCGTATTTGCTTGACTTTACCCCACACCGAAGGTAGGTTCTGCGCCATGTTCGGAGTGCTTCTCCTGTTGCGCGGGGTTCCCTTCGCCCGTCCCCGTCCAGTGAGGTGATGCGGTGGCCGACGACCTGCCGATCGAGGGGAACCGACGCATTCTCGTCGTCGACGACGAGCCTCACATCAGGCGAGTCCTCGAAGTGATCCTGGGCTCCAGCGGTTTCGACGTCGTGCTTGCATCGGATGGGATGCAGGGGCTCGACAACCTGGGTCGGGAACCCGTCGACCTCATTCTTCTCGACCTCATGATGCCCCGTGCCAACGGCCTCGAGATCCTCTCGAAGATCCGAGCCAATCCGGAGCGAGCGAACACCCCGGTCATCATCCTCACGGCGAAGGGACAGGACACCGACCGGGAAGCGGCGCTGGCAGGCGGAGCCAGCGACTTCCTCACGAAGCCTTTCAGCCCGAAGAAGCTCATTGCCCGAATCGAAGAGATCCTCGGTCATGTCTGACCCGCAGGCATGGGTCACGATTCTGGCGGGAGGAATCGGCTCGCGATTCTGGCCAGCCAGTACGCCCGCGCGCCCCAAACAACTGCTCCCACTCGGAAGCGCGGATCCGCTCATTGTCGACACCGTCCAAAGAGCGCGTGCCCTGGCCCCCGACGACAGGATTCGAATCCTCGCCGGCGCGCACCTTGCTGGCCCGTTCCAGTCGGTGTTGACGGGTCTGAGCAATGACAGTTTCTGGATCGAACCTCGTGCGCGCGGAACAGCACCCGTGCTGGCGTGGGCGGCTTGGAAGCTCGCCCAGATCGACCCGGACGCGGTGATGGTGTCACTCCACGCGGATCACCTGCTCGCACCGCTGGACGCCTTCGAAGAAACGGTCGCGAGCGCAGTCGAGGTGGCCCGCCGAGATGATCTCCTGCTGAGCATTGGAGTTTCCCCCGACCGGATCGAAACCGGCTACGGGCATATTGAGGCCGGTGACGCTCTCGCGCCGGCCGGAGCTGCCAAGGCCTTCCGTGTAGCAGCCTTTCACGAAAAGCCCGATGCCCAAACGGCTGGACACTACGTCGCCGAAGGGTATCTGTGGAACACCGGCATCTTCATCTGGAAAGCCTCAGTGCTCCTCGAAGAACTCGCTCTGCACGCACCGGACATCGCGGAACTGCTCCCGCTGATCGGGAGCGAGGGAGACGAGGCCTTTTTCGAACGTGTGTCCGTCAGCGTCATTGATCGGGCCGTCATGGAACGAAGTAACCGCGTCGGCGTCGTCAGAGCGACGTTCACCTGGGACGACGTGGGGAGTTGGGAAGCGCTCGCCCGGACTCGTACGCCCGACGAATCCGGCAATGTCGCACTCGGAGACGCCGGCATCGTGGATTCGAAGAACTGCATCGTGTACACGGAAGGCGATGGCCGAGTCGTACTGCTCGGCGCTGAGGATCTGGTCGTAGTTCAGACGAACGAGACCACGATGATCCTCCCGCGAGCCCGAGTCCCTGAGATGAAAGAGCTCCTCGCCCGCATGGAGGGCGAGAATTGACCGACGCAGCCCTCTACCTCTTCGACGACAAACGGGCTCGCCGCTGGGCGCCGCTAAGTCTGACCCGTCCGGTGGGAGAGCTTCTGCACGGCTGCCTGACACTTCGTGAGCGAGCCGAGCATATCTTCGGCGCAGAGTGCGAGGGACATGTCAGCCGGACCGCGCTCATCGGCTTCGACGAACCCGGTGCCGCACCCGGAATCACACCAAACGATATCGCCACTACAGGGACACGGATTCTTCTGTCGAGTCGCGCGGTCATCGACTTTCAGGCATTCGAATCCCCGGACCACTCGTCGCGCATCTTCGTTGATGGGCAGCCTGCAGGCTGGTTCGTAGCCCACGGTGACCCCCTGCCCTCCGACCGATGGCTACGAGATCCGGACGGGGAACCCGACACGGGTGAGCGTCTCGATCTCAGAGGCCGTATTCTCGGCCACCCTTGGGACCTGATCGCGGCGAACGACGAGCGAATCCGTCAGGATATCGAACACCTCTTCCCGACGGACACCCCGACCCCCGGCGCGCACCGGATCGGAGGTCACCACGTCTCGCTCGGGGCCGGAGCCACCATCGAACCGGGGGTGCATCTCGATCTCCGTGCTGGGCCGATCCGTCTCGACACTGGGGTTCGCATCGAAGGTCCCGCCCGCCTTACCGGACCGTTGTATATCGGTCGTGAATCGACCGTCTTCGGCGGAGCCGTCGGAACGTCGTCCATTGGCCCCGTCTGCCTCCTCCGTGGAGAGATCGCGCACAGTGTCTTTCTGGGATACGACAACAAGGCTCATGACGGCCACATCGGCCACGCCTTCGTCGGTCAGTGGGTGAACCTCGGAGCGTTCACGACCAACTCCGATCTGAAAAACAACTACGGGACCGTCCGTGTCTGGACACCCGAAGGTGAAGCCGATTCCGGACTCATCAAGGTCGGATGTTTTCTGGGTGACCATGTGAAGACGGGCATCGGGACCGTACTCAATACGGGCACCGTGATCGGAGCCGGCAGCAATGTCTTCGGTGGACTGATGCCTCCGTCGGTCGTCCCCCCGTTCAGCTGGGGCGCGGGACGGGACTTTCGAGACCACCGCCTGGAAAACTTCCTGGAGACGGCTTCCAGGGTAATGGCGCGGCGCGGACAGGCTCTTACACCCGGTGTCACCGAAGTCCTGAGGACCGCATGGCACGAGACCGCGGGGCGCCGGGCCTAGTGCTACCGTGAGGATCTCGGTCCTGGGGAGCGGCAGCGCCGGCAACTCGATCTTTGTCCACGCCGGAAACACCCGCGTCTTGATCGATGCCGGCTTCAGCGGTCGGGCGATCGCACGACGTCTCGATTTGATCGGTGTTCAAGCCGAAGAGATCGATGCGATCGTCGTGACCCACGAGCACTCCGACCACACCGGAGGCGTCGGTGTGTACGCGCGACGGTATGGCACGCCGGTCTATATGACTGAGCGAACCCAAGCCGCATGCGCCAAGATACTTCGCGGAAAGGAGACCCTATACGCCTACGATCCAGGCCGACCCTTCCACGTGGGCGACCTGCGGGTCGAACCGTTCCTGACCGTTCACGACGCGGCCGATCCTGTCGGCGTCGCCGTGGTCGATGAGTGCACAGGACTCAGACTGGGCGTCGCGACCGACCTGGGGCGACCGACCGCACAGATCCGACACGCCTTGTCGGGGTGCGATTTTCTCGTGCTCGAGGCAAACCACGATGAGGTACTCCTTCACACAAGTCAGTATCCGATCTCCGTGAAGCGTCGCATCGCGTCGAGTCACGGACATCTTTCAAATCAGGCCGCAGCACGCTTCGCAGTCGAACTCCTGCACCCACGCCTGGCCGGAATTGTCCTCGCGCACCTCTCGAACGAGTGCAATCGGGCAGAGCTTGCCCTGAGGATCGTCGGTGAAACACTTCAAGAGGCGGGTTGGTCAGGGCACCTCGAAGTCGCGCGGCAAGACCAGCCCACCGACCTCCTGGACATCGAAGAACTCCGTTACAGGAACGGCCCCGCGCAGTTGAGCCTGCTGTAGAGCCTTCCGGTCAGCGTCTCCCGCCGGTTCTTCTACCAATGGAGAGCCGTTCCGGCGTGTCTTGATCGAGCTGTGCATGCGCCTCTTCGAGGCGAGCGTCAGCGAGTGCGACTTCCCCGGCAAAGACCTGCTCGAGCGCCCGGCATCCCCGGGTTTCCAGCGCAGAAAGATCACGCGCCAATGATCGAGCCGCGTGGACCGTGAGGTCTCTATGCCGGTACTCGTGCGACCGAATCGCATCCTCGATGACTCGCCACGACGCACGCTCCTCTTCCGGACGCAGGGCCTCGCCGGGCCATGACGGCAACGTAATTCGCACCTGAACGGTGAGCGTCAGGTCCGAGACACGGCAACGCCCACCCACACCGATCGGCCGCCATGTCGGCCGGATGTGGTATTCGGTAAGCCCTTGAGACATCTGCCCGCCTGCGCCCGGTAGCCGCGTATGGTTGAGACGGGAAATCACGTCCGAGAGGCTTGAGTCCGGGAGCACGTAGAACGCCTCGGACAATTCGACTCGAACCATGTCATCCGGCTCGCCAATCTGCGCCCAGAGCGGGATTCCCTGCGTCATGAACGCTAACCCGACGAGGGCGCCGATGGTCAGCGAACGCCTCACGACAAGACCGCTCATGCGATCAGATCCCGAAGAGCCTCAGCACGTCGTTGGATAGAGCCCAGAGCATGATGCCGACGATGATGAAGAAGCCGACGTTGCTCCATTTCAACCTTTGCTCGACACTCAATGCACGTCCACCACGGATCGCCTCAACGGCCAGGAACACCAGGTGCCCCCCATCCAGGATGGGGATGGGCAGCAAGTTGAGGACAGCAAGGTTCACGCTGAACAGCGCCATGAAGCTCAGGAAACTGTCCAGGCCGGCTTCGGCGGCCTGACCGGACGCTTCCCCGATCGTGACAATACTGCCCAGCGACCGGGGTGAGACCCCTCCCGTCACGAGGTCTCGCAAGAAGCCGAGAATGATCCCGGTCACGACTACCGTTTCCTGGTATCCGGCCACCACCGCTCGTCCCATCGATACGGGCTCGTACGTCATCTCGATGATGGGTGGACGAATCCCTGCGCGGCCGATCATTCGAGAGGCACCGTCGGGGCCGGTTTCTTCGACAGCATCGAGTGTGAAGGCTCGAACCAGTTCGCCTCCGTCACGGTCAATCGTCAACTCCACCCTCTCGCCGGGCCGAGCCCGCACCTCGTCCACAAAGTCGTACCACCCGGCCGTCGTCTGGCTATTCACCGCGGTGACGCGGTCACCTACCTCCAGGCCGGCCCGAGCGGCCGGCGAGCCCGGCTCGGTAATTCCGACGCCGGATTCAAGCCAGACGGCCACAGACCCGTATAAAGACCTCCGCTCCTCTTCAGTGACCGGGATGCGGATCTCGAGGCTGCGCGTCGGCTCGACGAGGTCGACCCGCACAGGGCCTGGCTCACCTTCCAGGAAAGCGCGCTGAATGTCGCCCCAATGCTCCATCGGCTCACCACCGATCCGCACGAAGCGGCTGCCGCGCTCAATCGAGGCCAGCGCCTCGGTCCCGGGGGGCAGCGTGCTCTCCACGATCCGACCCATGCGGGTGCTGTCGTAGTGACGCTCGCCATAGTTCGCTGCGAGGAACGTGTACACCCCGAAAGCGAAGAGCATGTTCATGATCACGCCCGCGGAGATCACCAGCGTACGAGCCCATATCGGCTTGGCGTCGAAGTCACGGTCGCTGGGCTCCCGCTTCGGCCCCGGTGCCTCACCACCCTCGATCTGCTCCATCATCTCATCGTCCATGCCACCCATCTTCACGTATCCGCCCAGCGGGATGGCACTGATGATGTATTCCGTCTCACCTCGCGTGAATCCGAATACGCGGGGGCCAAGGCCGATCGAGAATCGCTGAACTTCGATACCGACGGCCTTCGCCGCCCAGAAGTGGCCGAGTTCATGCACGAAGATCAGCACACCGAGCACAATGACGGTCGCAAGTACGGTCATGACTTCCTTCCCTCTTCCGCTGCAACAGCGCGGGCCGCCGCATCCACGGCGATCACATCGTCGAGATCTCGAGGCTCATCCGCCCCGATTCGGTCCATTGTCCTTCGAACCACTTCGGGAATACCCGTGAAGCGGATCCGATCTTCCAAGAATGCCTGAACGGCAATTTCGTTCCCGGCGTTGTACACCGCGGGCGCGCAGCCGCTCCGCCGACCGGCCTCTACCCCGAGCGAGAACATGGGAAAAGCCTCATGATCGATCTCCTCGAAGGTGAGAGGCGAGGAGCGTACCGGATCATAGGTTCGCAGCGCCTTGTCATCGACCCGGTTTGGATAGTCGAGCGCGTACAGAATCGGGAGTTCCATCGTGGGGAACCCCAACTGCGCCAGCACGGAGCCGTCCACGAACTCCACGAAAGAGTGGATGACGGACTGAGGGTGTACGACTGCAGCGATGCGATCGTACCCGAGGCCGTACAGGAAATGTGCTTCAACCACCTCCAGCGCCTTGTTGGCCAGCGTTGCCGAGTCGATGGTGATCTTCGCCCCCATGTCCCACGTAGGATGTCGAAGCGCCGCTGCAGCCTTTACATCCGCCAGGTCTTGCGCCCGCCGACCACGAAAGGGCCCCCCGGAGGCCGTCAGAGTAACTCGCTGTACGTCGTCGCCACGGGTGCCCTGCAGGCATTGCAGAATCGCCGAGTGTTCGGAGTCGATGGGGACGATCTCCCCCCCACCTCGCTCCGCCGCAGAGAGCACGAGCGCACCACCGGCGACGAGGGACTCCTTGTTCGCGAGCGCAAGCCGATGGCCGGCCTCGAGCGCGGCTAGGGTCGGCCTCAGCCCTGCGGCTCCGACCAGGGAGTTAAGCACGACATCCACGTCCGGATCGGCCGATACCTCGAGCATGGCGTCGATCCCTCGACGCCACATCGTACCCTCATGCTGCCCGGAGGGGGCTTCGACCGATTCGTCACACAGCACGGCCGTTGCCGGCCGGAATTCGGCCACCTGAGCGGCGAGGGTGGCGGCACTTCGGTTGGCAACGAGTGCCTTGAGCTGGAAGCGGTCGGGATGTCGTCGCACGACCGCCAGAGCGCTCCGGCCGATCGAGCCTGTGGATCCCAGAATCGCGACCCGGATCACGTGAAGGTCGCCACGAGCACCAGCAGTCCATACGAAGCCGGAATCGTGAACACCAGCGAATCGATGCGGTCCAGCACTCCGCCATGTCCCGGAAAGAGCGTACCAGAGTCTTTCACGCCGGCCTCACGCTTGAAGACGGACTCGAGGAGGTCGCCCGTCACCGCGAGGAGGCCGAGGATGGCTCCGATCGCGGCAAACGGGAGCACGCCGATCTCAGCGAGTGCGGGCAACCGTTCCTGAACAAGGAAGAGCCAGGCAACGGCAGTCACGGCCCCGCCCACCAGATTGGCCCAGAAGCCTACCCACGACTTGTTGGGGGAGATGCTCGGGGCGAGTCTTGCCCGTCCCTTGCCCCACGTCGTGCCCGCGAAATACGCCGACGCGTCACCAATCCACGTGGCTGCGAGGGGGAGCGCGACGACGAAGAGTGGTGCGAGTGGGTCGGAGGTGTCGACGGCCCATGCCTGCGTTTCGGGCAGCGCGAGAAGCATGGGTAGAAACGCGAGCGCGAGTCCTGAGTAGATGGAACCGAAGACGGTCACCGCTGCGACCGACAGCGGATTTCCTTGCGGACCGCGGGTCCGCATCGCCTCGAGCCCCGCAATGACCCCCGCTCCCATCACCAGGGTGAGCGCAAACGGAGCAAACTCCCGGAAGCCAGGGCGCCACGCACCCAGCAAGACGAATAGCGCCGCGGACGAGATCCCAACCCATTGGATCGGGCGGATTTCCTTCTCGGCAGCGAGCCGATAGACCTCATGGGCGCCCCAGCCGGCGAACACCGCCAGGGGGACAGCCACGAACCACCCACCCACATACGCGAGCCCGAGCACGATCGGGATCGCCACGGCTGCGACAGCCACACGCTTGGAAAGCTCGTTCACCGTCGGGTACTCAGGAGGCTTCGATGCCGGCGCCGACGCGACCGAAGCGACGTTCTCTGCGCTGAAAATCGAGGACCGCCTCGAAAAGGTGCTCCCGGTGGAAGTCCGGCCAGAAAACCGGGGAGATGTGAAGCTCCGTGTACGCGAGCTGCCAAAGCATGAAGTTGCTGATCCGATGTTCTCCTGACGTCCGGATCAGTAAGTCCGGACTCGGAAGGCCACGTGTGAAGAGCAAGTCCTCCACCATCGTGTTGTCGATGTCGTCCGGATCCAGGTGACCGGCTTGAACACGATCCGCGAGTGTACGTGCAACGCGCAGAATCTCCTCCCGCCCGCCGTAAGAGATCATCAGGTTCAGACGAAGCGACTCCCCTCCTCGCGTGCCTTCGACGATCTCCAGTACCGCGGAGCGGGTCGATTCGTCGACACGTTCCAGATCACCGAGCACGTGAACTTCTACACCCTGACGACGCAACTCCGTCCGTTCCTTCCTGGCGTAGAGTTGCAGCAGTCCCATCAGGGCAGACACTTCTTGAGCCGGGCGCTTCCAGTTTTCTGTCGAGAAGGCGAAGAGTGTGAGGATGTCGACCCCTGCTTCGACGGCACCCTCAACGACCTCCCGCACGGACTTCATGCCCTCGCGATGACCAAGATGACGCGGCAGACCACGCTCCCTAGCCCAGCGCCCATTCCCATCCATGATGACCGCGACATGAGATGGGACGGTACCGCCGAGACGGACCCGGTCGAGAAGATCGGAGGCCATGCTAAATGGCCATCACCTCTTCTTCTTTCGCCTTCAGCAGACCTTCGATCTTGTCGGTGTACTCGTGCGTCAGCTTCTCGAGCTGGTCCTCACGCCGCCGGCCCTCGTCCTCGCCAATCTCGTGCTCCTTCACGAGATCGTGGATCTCTTCTCGTACCGTGCGGCGAGCGTGACGAATGGAGACGCGACCTTCCTCCGCCATCTTGTGGAGGATCTTCACGAACTCTTTGCGGCGTTCCTCGTTGAGGGGCGGAATCGGCACCCGGATCACAGTACCGTCATTCATCGGGTTCAGGCCGAGGTCCGACGTCATGATCGCCTTCTCGATGTCGCCGAGCAGCGTCTTGTCGAATGGCTGGACCAGAATCAGACTCGGTTCTGGCGTCCCAACTGTAGCCACCTGGTTCAACGGCATCTGAGAGCCATACGCCTCGACTCTGACCGAGTCGAGGAGCGCGGGCGTGGCCTTTCCCGTACGGACAGTCGCGAACTCGCGGCGAATCGCCTCGAGCGCGTCCTCCATGCGCTTCTTGCCTTCTTCGACGGTCGCCATCTGCGTCTCCAGAGTGCGTAGAGCGTTACATGGGGCGGCCAGGAGCCACCCCGTATGTCTGTTACGAAACTAGTGTGCCCACCCGCTCACCACGAATCGCGTTCGCGACAGCTCCGCGATCGCTCAGATTGAGCACGATGATCGGGAGATCGTTCTCCTTACAAAGCGCGACGGCCGCGGCATCCATCACGGCGAGTTCGCGCTGAACGACCTCCTGAAAGGAAATCTCCGGGATAAACTCCGCCGTGGGGTCCTTCACGGGATCTGCCGTGTACACCCCCTGCACTTTCGTCGCCTTGATGACGACGTCGGACTCCATCTCGATAGCACGAAGAACCGCAGCGGTGTCGGTCGAGAAGTACGGATTTCCGGTTCCGGCCGCGAAGAGCACGACTCGCCCCTTCTCCATATGTCGCATGGCGCGACGCCGAATGTATGGCTCCGCAATCTCTTCCATCCGAATCGCCGTCATGACCCGGGTCTCCACGCCTTTGGCTTCCAGGAGATCCTGGACCCCGAGTGCGTTGATCACCGTTCCGAGCATCCCCATGTAATCGGCCTGTACGCGGTCCATACGACCACCTTTCGAGGCAATCGCACCGCGCACAATGTTGCCACCGCCAATGACGATCCCGAGTGAGACCCCCATCTCGACCAGCGATCGGATCTCGTCCGTCAGCCGATCGACGACCGCCGGCTCGATACCGAACCCCCGCTCTCCGGCAAGCGCTTCGCCAGAGAGCTTGAGGAGGACCCTCTTGTACGGGAGTTCAGCCTGAGCTGCCATCAATCAGCCCTGCTCACCGATCTTCATGCGGGCGAACCGGGCGATCTCGATCTTTTCGCCAACCGTCCCCGAAACCTCGGTGATCAGCTGCTCGATCGTCTTGTCGGGATCCTTCACAAAGGGCTGCGCGAGAAGCGTGCTTTCCTTGAAGAACTTCTGCAGACGCCCCTCGACGATCTTTGCCGCAATCTCCTCGGGCTTTCCTTCTTCTTTCGCCTGCTCCATGTAGACCCCTCGCTCGCGCTCGATCACGTCGCTCGGAATCTGATCCGGGGAGATCGAAAGCGGATTCGTGGAGGCGATGTGCATCGCGATGTCTTTCGCGAGCGCCTTGAAGTCATCGGTGTTCGCTACGAAGTCCGTTTCGCAGTTCACTTCAACGATGACGGCAGTCCGATTATCGAAGTGAACATAGCTGCCGATCGTCCCTTCGTTGGCGGACTTCTCGGCACGCTTCGCTGCCTTCGCCGCTCCCTTCGCTCGCAGGAGATCGACCGCCTTATCAATGTCCCCCTCGGTCTCGGTGAGGGCCTTCTTGCAATCCATCATCCCCGCGCCGGTCATGTCACGGAGCTTCTTTACGTCTGCTGCGCTGATCATCGTCGCTTCACTCACTGTGGTCGTGCTTTCTCGTGATTCACCAATTCGCACCGGTTCGTAAAAGAGGCGGCGGGACCTCTTCTTGGCCGCGCCGCCTCGGTCGGGGGCCCGAAATGGGCTCCCTCATCCGCTCTCGAGAGCGGAACGGAGCGTCGAGCGCCCCAACGCTATTCCTCAGTCTTGTCGGCCTCGGGAGCAGCTTCTGCTTCAGCCGCCGGCTGTTCGGCTGACGCCTCTTCAGTTGCCGGAGCTTCCGCCGCTGGAGCTTCGGCCTCTGCGGCGGCAGCTGGTTCATCGTCCTTCCTGTGAGCCGCGATGACTTCCGGGCGTGGACGACGCTTCCGGCGGGGACGGCGGCGTTTCGGCGCTTCCTTCTCCGTCGTCTCGCCCGTCTCCGTCGAGTACGTCGTGGCCTCCATCTCGTCGATCCGGCGACGCTCGTCAGCCGGGACCTCCCGCCTCGCCACAGCGATGGTATCGGCCATCGCCTTGGCGATCAGCGTCACGGAGCGGATTGCATCGTCATTGCCGGGAATGGGGTAATCGACGACGTCCGGGTCCGCATTGGTGTCGGTGATCGCGATGATCGGAATACCGAGTTTCTTGGCTTCCTTCACTGCGATGCCTTCCCGGCGCGCATCGACAACGAAAATTGCACCGGGGAGACGCGTCATGTCCTTCACGCCTGCCAGGTACTTGTCGAGCTTGATTCGCTCACGCTCGAGCATGAGCCGTTCTTTCTTTGTATAGAATTCGAACGCGTTTTCCTCCGCTCCGCGCTCAAGCTCCTTCAAACGGCGAATCTGCTGACGGATCGTCTGGAAGTTCGTGAGCATGCCACCGAGCCACCGGTCTGTGACCCAGTACGAGCCGCTGTTCTGCGCCTCCTGCTCGACCACGCCACGAAGCTGCTTCTTGGTGCAGACGAAGAGGACACGCTCACCCCTGAGGACAACCTCGCGAACGGCTTGCTGCGCCGCCGTCAGACGATCAAGCGTCTTGCGAAGGTCAATGATGTGAATCCCGTTTCGTTCCGTGAAGATGAATCGCTTCATCTTGGGATTCCAACGACGGGTCTGGTGGCCGAAATGGACTCCGGCCTCGAGCAGCTGATCGAGACGTACTTCAGACATGGCGAATCTTGTTCATGGGGCCGATATACGCCCCGGTCAGGATGCAGAGCCGGGCGAGCCGACTCCGTAAAAAGAGATTAACGCTTCGAGAACTGGAACCGCTTCCGTGCCTTCGGGCGGCCGGGCTTCTTGCGCTCGACCTGACGGGAGTCGCGTGTCAGCATGCCTTTCTCCCGCATGGCAGACCGAAGCTCCTCATCGTGCTCCACCAGCGCACGGGCAAGCCCCATCCGCACGGCATCGGACTGACCCGTCAACCCACCACCGTTCACGCGAACGACGACATCGAACGTCCCATCGAGCTCGGCCACCTTTAGGGGCTCCTCGACACGGATCTGGTGTGTCGGGCGCGGAAAATATTCCTGCATCGTACGACCGTTGACGCTCCACTCACCCTTGCCCGGGCGAAGGAGAACGCGAGCGACGGAGCGCTTACGCCGGCCTACGGTCTGGATCTGGTCTTCAACGGCCATTCATCTGTTCCTGATTCAGAGGTCCAGAGGCTCGGGCTGCTGGCCCTGGTGCGGATGCTCGGTGCCGGCATAGACCTTCAGCTTCGAACGAAGCACCCGACCGAGCGCGTTCTTGGGCAGCATGCCCCTTACGGCGAGCTCAATCACCCGCTCGGGGTGGGTCTCGACCATCCTCTTGAACGGGATAAGGCGGTCACCGCCCATGTACCCGGAATGCCGAAAGTAGGTCTTCTGCTCGGCCTTGTTGCCGGTCAGGCGCACCTTTTCCGCGTTGATCACGACGACGTTGTCGCCCGTGTCCAGATGCGGGGTAAACATTGGCTTGTGCTTGCCTCGGATAACCTTGGCGATCTCGGTCGCAAGGCGGCCGAGTGGCTTGTCTGCGGCGTCAACGAGCCACCAATGGTGCTCGATGTCGTCAGCTTTCGGTGTATACGTTCTCATGCCCGTGATCTACTGAGACGGCGCTACCTGAAAAGAGCTATCAAAGCTAGAGGAGCCGTTCTGGAGCGTCAACGGCCTGCGACCCTTGTCTGGCGGGGGTTTTCGGGGGGGACGAAGCGGGATCGCCCGGCCTCGGGAGATCGGCCCATTCGTGAAGTACACGGCCCGGCAGGACGATCTAGCGGTACGTCTCCAGGAACCGAGATCGAGAGGCATGCCGAAGTCGCACCAGCGCCTTTTCCTTGATCTGTCGCACCCGCTCCCGAGTAATGCCAAGGATTTCGCCGATCTGCTCAAGCGTCATCGGATCCTGATCATCGAGACCGAAATACAGTCTCAGAATCTTGGTCTCACGCTCCTTCAACGTGCTCAGAGATTCTTCAATGGTCGCCTTGAGAGCGTGCTCGAACGCTTCGTTCTCCGGGCCCGGCGACAACTGGTCGGGCAGATAGTCGAGGAGCCGATTGTCCTCACCCGGTGTCATGGGCGCGTCGAGGGACAAGTGCGAATGTGAGATCGCAAGTGTGCGCTCGATCTCTTCCTTGCTGACGTCGAGGTCTTCCGCGATCTCCGCGACCGTAGGCTCCCGCCCGAGCTCCTGCAGCAACGTCGAACTGCGGCGCCCGATCCGATACAGCGCACCGGCACGGTTCAGCGGTACGCGTACGATCCGACTCTGTTCGGCGAGAGCCTGAAGAATCGCCTGTCGGATCCACCAGACGGCGTAGGAGCTGAACTTGATTCCCTTCGTCTCGTCGAACTTATGTGCGGCTCGAATCCGCCCGAGGGTCCCCGCGTTGATCAGGTCGGACAGCGGC
>JAPPOV010000009.1:0-87500 GCA_028873595.1 Gemmatimonadota bacterium
GGATCTTCTGTGTGGTCTCCCAGCTCGTGGGCTCGGAGGGGGGCAAGCTTTTTCCAGGAGGGTCTGCCGCGTTCGGACCTGATGGCTCCGAGCTCGCGCGTGCCCCGCTCTTCGAGGAAGGGAGCACCCTGGCTAACCTGGATCCTCGGACGATCGACCGGGTGAGAGGTGCGGCCCCGCTCCTCTCCGATCTGGAGCAGGCGCTCCCATGCCTCCAGGGATCCCTGGACCGGGCGGTTGCGCGCGGGTCGGGGGAGGAAGAGCGCGAGTCCGAGAAAGAAGGGGCATCCGCGGCTGTCCTGGGCGGGTTGGGCCCTACGGACGCGGCGGCCCCGGACATTCGAGACACGAGCCTTCTTGATATCGATGCTTCGCTGGTGGAACGGACGCTCGTCGAGTTCATCCGGGAAGAAGTGCAGCGTCGCCGCGGCTTCGAACGTGTCGTTGTAGGCGTTTCCGGTGGCGTCGACTCGGCGGTATCCCTCGCTCTGGCCTGTCGCGCGGTGGGCCCCGAGAACGTGTACGGTTTTCGACTCCCGTACCGGAGCTCAAGCCAGGAAAGCCTCGACCACGCGCAACTGGTCCTGGACGCGACGGGCGCGCACGGTCGTACGATCGAGATCACAGCCCCCATCGATCGTTATGTCGAGGAGTACGAGCCGGACATTTCGCCCCTTCGGAAAGGGAATCTCATGGCGCGACTCCGAGCCGTGATCCTCTTCGACCAGTCCGCAGGCCTGGGCGCGCTCCCGCTGGGTACCGGGAACAAGAGTGAACGCCTGCTCGGGTACTTCACCTGGCACGCTGATGACTCACCGCCGATCAACCCAATTGGGGATCTCTTCAAGACGCAAGTGTGGGCCCTCGCACGACACTTGGGCGTACCCTCGGCGATCATCGAGAAGCCCGCGACAGCCGATCTCGTAAAGGGGGTGAACGACGAAGACGAGCTCGGGATCTCCTACCATGACGCCGATCCGATTCTCTTCTGGCTGACCCGGGGATACCATGCGTCGGACCTGGAGCCAATGGGTTTTGAAGCGGGGGCCATCGAGACGGTTCGCCGACGCCTCGAGTCGACGCACTGGAAGCGTGAGCTGCCGACTGTCGCCGTGCTTTCATCGAGTGCCATCGGCGAGTTCTACCTTCGGCCTGTAGACTACTAGCCGGGAGCAATCCGCCGACGCATCTGCTCTAGAAGGGGCAGAGGCGTCAATTCGCCGTCGATGATCGCGGCGAGTTCCTCCTCGCGACGCCAGCGCGCCTCCAGCTCCGCCACCTCGAGTTCGAGCAGCGCCTGTTCCGCAGCCTCGTTCGCTGCGATCTCCAGAGCGATGCCACCGGTGCGTTGCACGTCCCCCAGACGCTTCCCGTCGCGAAGGACGATCCGGGTGAAGTCCTGGGGCGAACCGGCCTCCTGAATCAGGTGGGTGGCCTGGAAGACACGCTCCTCCGACGCGCCGGCGAAGTGGTGATAGGCGAGCACCCGACGGAGTGTGCGATCCGCCTCGTCACCCGTAAGGCGCAGCCCGGCATCGCGATACAGCCCACATCTCGCGCATCGTGACACGATCTCCACCTCTCCAGTCTCTTGAGACAGGAAGAGTCCAAGAGCATGTCGATCCCGGAACGCCACCGATTGGACGTTGAAGCCACAGTTGGAGCATTCTTGCTGTCCTTTCCAGGCCGAACTTCCGAAACGTAACCAACGGGCCGCATCTCTCAGGGTGTCGCTCCCGTGCCCCAGAATGATCCAGACGCCCAGCAACGAGATGCCACCCGCCGCCCAACCGCCCGCGACCACCGCACCCGCAGCGACGCTCCCTGCGACACCAAGCTTGTCCCAGTTCCTCTTGCGGCCGGCCAGCTCTTTGCCGTACCGCCACCACGCCTCCTCCTTCAGCTTCGCCGGCCCAACACGGACAATCTCCAGTGGGCCGGCCCGCATCAAAGCGATGTTATCCGTCCTGGACAGGAGGCGCGCCCGATCCACTGTGACCTTCTCGAGTTCCTCCAGAGCCTCCCAGCGACCCTCGATCGGCATCAGGGACCAGCGACGGCAGTTTTGGCATATCGCCCAGAGGCGCCCCCGAGAAGGATCGAAGGCAAGCCGATAGGCATGCGGTGCGTGCTCGAGCTCCTCGTTCGCCTCGAAGGGCGTGGAGCACACCAGACAGCGGGTGAACACGGTGCGTGTCTCCTCTGATGCAGTCCCGGGAGGGCGTGGCAGCAAGGGCAACGCCGCTGATACACAAAACGATACGTTACCGATCCCGGGATTCGTCACTGGCGAGTAGAGCCTCGGTCATGCTTCTCTCTTCACGGACGCTGGCGTGTTGCCGAAAGAGTGGATTCCCGTCGCGTGGAGTACCGCCCCCACAGGCGCCCGAGAGAGCCAGGCAATGCGAAGCCGACGTGTGCCATCATGGGTAGTCCAGTCCCACCGTCGTCTCTGTCGAGCGACTACGAAGCAAAGCTTCTGGGGAACTTCCTTCGGCTCTGATCCTTGGGTAGCTTCAAAGGCGTGAATGTTACGTCCTCACTCCGCCCCGACAGGCTGATCGCAGTCTGATGAGCGGCCAGGTTCTCGGCATCGTGCCCGCCCGGCTCGCGTCGACCCGGCTCCCCCGAAAGCCTCTCTACCCGCTCCTCGGAAGACCGTTGATCGAGTGGGTTTGGCGGAGAGTCGAATCGATGAAGATCCTCGACCACGCGGTCGTTGCCACCGACTCTCCGGATGTTGCAGCGGTATGTGACGCGATCGGGGCGCCCGTCGAAATGACCTCTCCGGATCACCCGTCGGGCACTGATCGGGTTGCCGAAGTAGCGAATCTGCCCAAGTACCAGGATTTCGACCTCATCGCGAATGTCCAGGGGGACCAGCCGCTCCTCAAGGAGGCCCACCTGCGCAGCGCAATCGATCTCGTTCGGCGTGACGGATGGCAGGTCGGCACGTGCGCAACCCCGCTACGGACAGAGGAAGCCCGTACAGACCCTTCCGTAGTGAAGGTCATCCGCGCGGCCTCCGGCCGCGCGCTTTACTTCTCACGTGCGCAGATTCCGTACATGCGGGACGGATCGCCGACGCCGGACGACCTCGAGCGTAGCCCTTTTCTCCGGCATGTCGGAATCTATGCATACGAACGCACGGCCCTTCAGAACTGGGTCGCGCTCGCGCCGTCTCCGCTGGAGCGGCTCGAGATGCTGGAGCAACTCCGCCCTCTCGAAGCCGGACTTCTCATCGGTGTCTCGGTTGTTGGAGAGGCAGATCCGGGCGTGGACACGCCCGCAGATGCCCTCCGGATGGAACAGCAGTTGAGTCGACTCAGCCACCCCACCCCCGTCTGACCCATGACTGACAAGAACGAGCGCCCCACCAAGTACATCTTTGTGACCGGGGGTGTAGTGTCTTCCCTGGGGAAGGGCATCGCGGCCGCCTCCATCGGACGTTTGCTGAAGGAGCGGGGTCTCCGCGTCACGCTCCAG
Source organism: Gemmatimonadota bacterium (assembly GCA_028873595.1). Taxonomy (GTDB): domain Bacteria; phylum Gemmatimonadota; class Gemmatimonadetes; order Longimicrobiales; family Gaopeijiaceae; genus UBA2589. The sequence continues at coordinate 3,487 of JAPPOV010000009.1, forward strand.
AAGTTCGATCCGTACATCAACGTGGACCCCGGCACGCTGTCTCCATATCAGCATGGCGAGGTCTTCGTGACCGACGACGGCGCGGAGACGGACCTCGACTTGGGACACTACGAACGGTTCATCGACGAGTCGCTTTCCCAGGACAACAACATCACGACCGGACGGATCTACCAGAACGTCATCACCAAGGAGCGCCGGGGCGACTACCTGGGCTCGACGGTACAGGTCATTCCGCATATCACCGACGAGATCAAGGGCGCGATCAGTCGTCTCTCCGCCGACAATGACGTCGTAATCACGGAAATCGGGGGAACAGTGGGCGACATCGAATCGCTCCCGTTCCTCGAGGCCATCCGACAGTTTCGCGTCGATGTCGGTCGCGAGAACGCCATCTTCGTGCACCTCACTCTGGTGCCGTATCTGGCCGCCGCGGGTGAGCTCAAGACCAAGCCGACCCAGCACTCGGTGCGCGAGCTGATGGAAATCGGGATTCAGCCGCAAGTTTTGATCTGTCGCGCGGAACAACCGCTGTCCAAGGAGATCAAGCGCAAGATCGCCCTCTTCACCAACGTGGAGACCGACGCGGTGCTCGAGTCGCCCGACCTGTCGACCATCTACGAAGTCCCGCTCTCGCTCAAACGGCAGCGTGCCGACGAGGTTGTGATGGAGCATCTCGGGCTCACCGACCTCCCTGATCCTGATCTGACGGCATGGTCAGACATGGTGCGGCGAGTTCAGCATCCGGCGTCCGGCCAGGCGAAAATCGCGGTGGTGGGGAAGTACACCGAGCTCGTCGATTCGTACAAGTCGGTTCAGGAAGCGCTGATCCATGGGGGGATCGCGAACGACGTCATGGTTGATATCGACTGGGTCCTTTCCGAAACGTTCACCTCGGGCGAGGGACTCGACCGCTTGTCCGAGTACGACGGATTGCTCATCCCCGGCGGATTCGGCCCCCGAGGCGTGGAAGGGATGCTTCAGGCCATCCGATGGGCTCGTGAGCACGATCTGCCCTTTTTCGGGATCTGCCTCGGGCTCCAGTGCGCCGTGATCGAGTATGCGCGCAATGTGTGCGGCTTGGAGGGAGCTCACTCGACCGAGTTCGACTCAGATGCCCCGCACCCCGTGATCGCATTGCTCGATTCGCAGCTGCAGGTCACGACCAAGGGTGGCACCATGCGCCTCGGCGCCTACCCATGCGCGCTCACGGAGGGCAGCCACTCGCGGGAGATCTACGGTGTGGACCAGATTTCCGAGCGCCATCGTCACCGGTTCGAGGTCAACAACGAGTATCGTGACCGTCTGACCGAGCGCGGGATGACCATCAGTGGGACCTCCCCGGACGGCGGCCTCGTCGAAATGATCGAGATCCCAGACCACCCCTGGTTCGTGGCGGGGCAGTTCCATCCGGAGCTGAAGAGCCGTCCGACACGACCGCACCCGCTCTTCGCTTCGTTCATTGCGGCGGCAACCCGGCATGCCGAGCAGGGGCGCCCGACACCGGTCGAGCAGCCCCTGAGCCTCTGACGCGATGACCTTTCGGCCGAGTGCGTCAGAGGCGCAGTGAGATGTTGGAGACGTTCACACTGATCGCCGGCCCTTGTACGCTCGAAGACGATGCCTTGAATCTCGAGATCGCCCGTGCTCTCGCCGAACTGTCCCAGGACACCGGACTCCCAATCGTGTTCAAGGGATCCTTCGACAAGGCGAACCGCTCCCGGATCGACTCGGCGCGAGGCCCCGGCCTGGACGCGGGTCTCGAGCGGCTTGCGACCGTGCGTTCCAAGACGGGTCTACCCGTCCTCACGGACATCCATGAGGTGCACCAGGCCGCGCCGGTCGGAGAAGTCGTAGACGTGCTCCAAATCCCGGCTCTTCTCTGCAAACAGACGGATCTCCTCGTCGCGGCCGGGAGGACTGGACGGGCCGTGAATGTGAAGAAGGGGCAGTGGATGGCTCCCGAAGAAATGGGGCCGGCGCTGCAAAAGGCTCGACAGGCGGGCGCTTCGGAGGTCGCGGTCACCGAACGGGGAACGATACACGGATATGGAGACCTCGTCGTCGACATGCGCTCGTTCGCACGTCTTCGAGCCGCGACCGACGCGCCCGCCATGTTCGATGGCACACACGCCGTCCAAAGGCCCGGACTCCAGGGAGGCTCGAGCGGAGGAGACCCAGAGCACATCCCGGCCCTGGTACGAGCGGCCGTCGCTGCGGGATGTGACGGACTCTTCCTCGAGACTCATCCGGAGCCGGCCAGAGCGCCGTCCGATGGGACGAACATGCTCCCGTTGGAGCAACTCCCCGCACTTATCCAAGATGTACTCTCGCTACGCGCGGCATTGATGCCATCGCCCTCCTGATCCGCCCGATACACGATGACGACGATGTCCGACCCGATCCCGGAAGAACTGGCACGCCGCATCCGCCTTGTCATCTTCGATGTCGACGGCGTACTGACGGACGCAGGTGTGTATGTGGGAGCGACTCCCGGCGGGGAAGCGGTAGAGTTGAAGCGCTTCAACATTCAGGATGGTGTGGGTCTGAAGATGCTCGGATGGGGTGGACTCGACGTAATCATCGTCTCCGGCCGGGTGTCGGAGGCGACGTCGATTCGCGCGGCGGAACTGGGTATCGCGGGATGCTACCAGGAACCGAATGCCCACAAGCTCAGGGTGGTTGAGCGCATTCTCGAGGAGCGTGGTCTGGCGTGGGACGAAGTGGCCATGATCGGTGACGATATCCCGGACCTGGCGGTGATGCGTCGCGTTGGACTAAAAGCCGCAGTAGCCAACGCAACGCCACCGATCGCTGCGATCGCCGACTGGCAGTCATCCCAGTCGGGCGGGCACGGGGCGGCTCGTGAATTCTGCGATGCGCTCCTCGCCGCGCGGGGAGACCTCGACAGGGTGGTGGAGAGATACGTCGAGGATCGGAGTCAGACGTGACCGACTGCGGGCCTCGGTCGCCTCAGGTGACCCTTCCCGATGAACCTGGGGCGGGCGCTGAGAGTAGGATGGAGGCCTGCCGAATCATGGCTCTGCGGGTGGTGACGGAAGCCGGACATCTCCAGGATATTTCGTCTGCACGATCTGATGAGAGCGGGAGCGATCTGAGATGAGGAAAGAACGAGGCCGGAGCAGTGGGCGTATCGTAGCGATGAGTCTCGCGCTGATGACCGCCTTGGCGTGCTCCGAAGAAGTGAATACGCCGGTGGCCAACGCTGACCTGCAGGCGATGGAAGCCGACTATGTCGCGTACGGCATGGTCAGTTTCGTGACGGCCAGCGGCGTCCGTGAGGGCCGGATCGAAGCAGATACTGCGTACGTGTATGAAGAGTCGTCGACAGCGATGCTCCGCCAGATGTCGATCGTGTTCTACGATGAATTCGGCGCCGAAAATGCGACCGTGACCGGAGAATTCGGTGACTGGAACCAGGAGACCAATCGCATGGTGGCTCGCGGTGACGTCGTCCTTCTCATACACGGGGACTCGAGCCGTATCGAGAGTGCAGAGATCTACTACGACCCGGGTCTGGAGAAAGTATGGAGTGACTCTCTTACTACCCGAATCATGAGCGACGGCAACGTCATGAGCGGGACGGCGTTCGAGTCAGACATGGCCTTCGAGAACATCACGATCGAGAACATGCGAGGTGGGGCGCGGCGGGTCTTTTAGACCGCCGTTTTGCCCAGGTTCTGCCCGATGCGTCGTCTGCGAGCTTCCGTCCTTCTGGGAACGGCATCTCTCCTTTTGGGGATGCTCTCGCCCATACCGCTTGCGGCTCAACAAGGATGCGAGTTCGTCGCACCCGGAAATGACATCAGCCGGACACTCACCGTTGGCGGGCTGCAAATCACGTATATCACGAACCCGCACTTCCTCTGCGCGGGGGGAGTGGAGATATGGGCCGACTCCGCCGAAGCGTTCCCTGGCCGCGGGTATTCTCATTTGATCGGGAACGTGCGTTACGTGGAGAGCGTCCGGGAGCTGACGGCGGACGACGCGCGGTATTTCACGAACGAAGGACGCTTGCAAGCCGAAGGTCACGTGACGGTCGTCGACGAGGAGCAGGGGTCCTCGATCGAGAATGGGGACCTGGTCTACCTGCTCCAGACGAGTTTTCGAGACGTCGCGGAGATGACCGTCACGACCGGTGCCGACGGAATTCGCCCGGTTGCGGTCCTGACGCCGCCGGAGCCCCATGGTGACTCACTGACCGCAGCCGAGCCTACGACCGAAGAGGAGTCGGGCTCTTCCCCGGCGTATCGGGTGGTAGGTGACCGGATCTTCCTTCTCGGGGACGGCTACTTCACGGCGTCCGGGGATGTCGAGATCGAGCAGGACTCCCTCCTCGCGTTCGCCGACTCTGCAGAGTACGACGCAGAAGGCACCGGCCTCCTCCTCGATGGGAATGCCCGCGTCCTGAGCAACGGCTACGATCTCGTAGGCCGCTCCATCACCATGAGCGCTCCGGGCGCGGACGCGAGCACGATCCATGCACGCCGCGAAGCCAGGGTCGAAGGCGACGACCTCCTGCTCACATCCGCCCAGATCTTCCTCTTCATGCAGGATGACCAACTCGACCGCCTGGTGGCGACTCCGATGGTGGGCCCGGCGGCGATCAGCGCCGACTCGGTCGACCACGAGCGCCCGGAAGCGACCGTGCAGGACTTCGTACTGACCGCCGACTCCCTCGAGGTGCGCGCGCCGAACCAGACGGTGGAACGTGTCTTCGCTTCAGGCTCGGCGCGCAGCGTCTCTCAGGCAGGCGACTCCCTGTCGGTGGAGCTTCTCCCGGAGATCGCTCAGAGCGACTGGCTCGAGGGCGACACGGTCATTGTCAACTTCGCCCATGTGGGATCTCCTCCGTCAGCGGCCGGCGAGGCTCGGGAAGCCGCCCGCCTCGACGTCGAGGACATCGTTGCGATCGGTCGGGCGCGGTCACTCTACCGGCTGGCCCCGAGCGACTCTCTGGCTGAACTCGGAGTCGATCCTCCGGCGGTGCATTACGTCGTGGGAAGCCAGATCCGGATCGAGATGGTGAATCGACAGGTCCAGGGGATGGAGGTTGCTGGGCAAACACAGGGGGTGCACCTCGAGCCTATGCAGCGTCGGCCACAGGCTGACACCCTCCTTGTCGGCGACACCCTGGCAGTGTTGGATACGATGCGCATCTCGGTCGACACTGCAGGGATCGCGCAGGCGACACCGATGGCGGAACTCCACGACGGCGGGCGTGTCCGTGTGACCGACCCATCGACACCCAATCCCACCGTTCCTCGCCCCTCGCGGGCCCGCACAGAGGACCAGCCGTGGAATCGCCCATGGATCCGATGAAGGAAGATACCGACATGCCCGATGAAACCTCGAGCGCGCGTGAGTCTGCGCCAGTGGACGCCGAGGACATTCCCGAGCCAGAGGTGAGCGAAGGTCGTGGTGGCGAGGATGCTCTCACTCCGGCGTCAACATCACCGACGACAACGATGACGAAGGTCGAAGGCGACAGCCGGCTCTGGGCAGTGGGTCTGACCAAGGCCTATCGAAACCGCCGGGTGGTGGACACGGTGGATATCGAGGTGAGCCAGGGCGAGATCGTCGGCCTCCTCGGGCCAAACGGTGCAGGGAAGACGACAACCTTCTACATGATGGTCGGGCTCATCCCCCCCGGTTCCGGGACCGTACATCTCGATGACGAGGAACTGACGCGGACCCCGATGTATCAACGGGCACGAAAGGGCGTTGGGTATCTCGCACAGGAGCCGTCGATCTTCCGAAAGCTCTCGGTCGAAGACAACGTCATGGCGATCCTCGAGACACTCGGGCTTTCTTCTTCCGAAGAGAACGCCCGTCTCGAGGAGCTCCTTGGCGAGTTGGGCCTCACCGGGCTCCGCCAGAGCAAGGCGTACTCCCTTTCCGGTGGTGAGCGCCGTCGCCTGGAAATTACGCGCGCATTGGTTCAACGGCCGAAGTTCATGCTGCTCGACGAGCCGTTCGCCGGGATCGATCCGATCGCGGTCCATGACATCCAGGAGATCGTTCGCGGTCTCAAGGAGCGCGGCATCGGCGTGGTGATCTCAGACCACAACGTCGAACAAACGTTGGAGATCGTGGACCGTGCCTACATCATGTATGAGGGCAAGATCAGGGTGAATGGCACGGTTTCCGAGTTAGTTTGGAATGACGAGGTGGCCGAGATCTATCTCGGACCCGCGCTGACGGCCCGAATGAGAGGCAGGTACCCCCGTCCGGGGGCCTGAGGAGGTACTAGACGGTCGATCTCCGCGCGGTACATGCGTGGGTCAAGAGGGCAGATGAGTTCGTTCAACGCCAAACTCTACCAGAGTGCTCAGCTCCGGCAGGAGATGCGGATCAACCCGCGCCTGTACCAGGCGATGGAGTTGCTCTACATGCCCCTGCTGGATCTTGAGCAGCATCTCAAGGAGCAGATGGAGGAGAACCCCTTCCTCGAGATGCAGGAAGCAGACGACCAGAAAGAAGTCGAACTGAAGGAAGACACGGTCGATGAGCCTATGGGCGACGACCAAGTGGACTGGGAAGAGATCCTCCTCGACGGCTTCGACGTCGGTGGGCGCCGCGAACAATACGAACATCGTGAATTGTTCGAGCCCACGCCGGTCGAGGCGCAGGACCTTCACGATCACCTTCAGGGGCAGCTGATGCTGCTTGCCATCTCCGAGCGGGAGCTTCGTCTCGGTGAAGAGCTGATCGGGAACATCGACGACGACGGGATGCTCGCGTGCACGCCGGAAGAGTGCGTGGCCAGCCTGAACGACTGGGTCGAAGAAGTCCGTCTTACCGTGGTTCAGAAGGCGAACGAACTGGAGGACGAGACCGAGCGCTGCGCGGAGCTCGCCGAAATCCAGGAGACGTTTCGTTCGTACGAAGAGATCGAGGCCGAACGCATGCTCTCTGTCATTCAGCGCTTCGATCCACCGGGTGTGGGGGCCAGGGATGTCCGCGAGTCGATTCTCATCCAGCTGCGGCACCGGCAGGAGGAGGACTCACTGGCCTACCGAATCGTAGACCAGCACTTCGACGCGCTCATCAACAGGCACCTCACCGACATCGCGAAGGCGATGGGGGTCAAGCCGATCGAGGTTCAGGATGCCGCAGACTCGATCAGCCACCTCGACCCGAAGCCTGGCTTGAAGTATTCGGTCTCGCCCGAGGAGTACGTCATCCCTGACCTCATCGTCGAGATGATCGACGGTGAATACATGGTTTTTGCCAACGATACGAGCCTGCCGCGGCTCCGGATCTCAAAATCGTATCGGGAGGTCGCAAAAGACAAACGCGCCTTCTCGGGCGAGAACAAGGAATTCATCGCCAGCAAGCTCAACTCCGCGAACTGGATGATCCAGGCGATCGAGCAACGCCGTCAGACGATGCTCAAGGTCATGAACTTCATCGTCGACAGGCAGCGTGAATTCTTCGAGCGTGGCGTTCAGTACCTCAAGCCACTCACACTCCGAGAGGTGGCCGATCACATCGAGATGCATGAGTCGACCGTCTCCCGCGTCACGAACAAGAAATTCGTGCAGACGCCCCGAGGCGTGTTTTCGCTCAAGTATTTCTTTTCGAGCGGCCTGTCGACGACGAGCGGTGAAGAGATCTCTGCACGGGGTGTCCGCGACAAGATCAAGGGCATGGTTTCGGAAGAGGATTCAAAGAAGCCGCTCACGGATCAGGCGATCGTGAACCTGCTTCAAGCCGAGGGCGTGAAGATCGCGCGCCGGACTGTGGCCAAGTATCGAGATCAGCTCGGGATCCTCCCGGCGCGAATGCGGAAACGAGTCTGACAGATGGAGTCTCCGTAGCGTGCGTCGAGATTTCTCGCTGATCGTTCCGGCGTTCAACGAGGCACCCGTCATCCCGGACCTTGTCCGAGAACTCAAGACGGCCTTCGAACGCCACGAGCTGGACGGAGAGGTGCTTCTCGTCGATGATGGCTCGACCGATGGCACTGCCGACCTCGCGGAGAAAGAAGGCGCTGGCTGGGAACGGTTTCGCGTCCTTCGGCACAAGATGAACCGCGGAAAGACGGAGGCGATGCTCACGGCTGCCGAGGCCGCGTCCGAGCCGCTTCTCGTTCTGTTCGACGCGGACCTCCAGCACACACCTGACGAGATCCCGCGCTTCCTCGCGCGGCTCGACGAAGGTTGGGACATCGTCACTGGACGGAAGGTGGGGTCGTATGACAAGAAAGCAGTCTCGTCGATCTACAACCGGCTGTCCCGCAGGATCTTCGACATACCTGTATCCGACCTGAACTCGATGAAGGCCTTCCGGGCTGAGGTTCTCGGCGGACTTTCGCTGCGGCACGACTGGCATCGCTTCTTCGTCGTACTCGCGCACGCTCGGGGGGCGAACGTCTCGGAGATCGACATCGAGCTTCACCCGCGGAGGGCAGGGGAGGCCAAATACGGTGGGCCACTCCGGATTCTGATCGGTCTCCTCGACCTCGTCTCGGTATGGTTCCTTCTGCTCTTCTCTCGCAAGCCGCTGCTGCTTTTTGGGGGAACCGGACTCGCATTGGCGGCCCTGGGGCTCCTGATTGCGGTCGTCACCGTGTACCTGCGGTTCGCGCACCCGCTGATGGGCTTCGATCCGTACATTCCACCGATGGGGTATCGGCCTCTCCTGTATCTGGTCATGCTGCTCGAGACGCTCGGCTTCCTACTCTTTGGGTTTGGGCTCGTCTCCGAGCAGGTCGCACAGGTGCGGGATGAGCTCGACACGATGCGAAAGAAAGGCGGATCACCCTGACCGCGAAAAGGGTTCTCCTGGTCGTCGGGACTCGACCGGAGGTGATCGAGATGGCGCCCGTGCTGAGAGCGGACGACCGAAGATTGGGCGGGCTCCTCCGGCGCTTCACCTGAGCCGACCCCTCATGAAGATCGTCATGCACTGCGTGTACTATCCACCTGAGGTGGGAGGGTTGGAGAGCCACGTACACTACCTGTGCCGAGCCCTGGTGGAGAAAGGTCACCGCGTCGATGTGATCACATCGCACTCCATGTCCGATACGCCCCGCGCCGAAGTGAGGGACGGTGTGCGCGTCCACCGGACGTGGTTCCCGGGGAAGTCTCCTGCGGGATGGGTCGCACATGCCGTGGGGTCGCTGCCCAGGACACTGACGGTGGCCCGCGACGCCGACATCTTGCATGCACAGGCGTTCCAGTCGATACCGCCGATGTTGGTAGCCAGAGCGTGTACAGGCGCTCCGGTGGTCTCGACGTGGCATACCTCTCACTTTCTCCGGCTCGCTGAGAAAACGGGCTGGACGACCCTCCTCGGGAGATTAGTGGCCGCGGGAGATGCCAATCTTGCAGCGAGTGTCGAGATCGCGGAGGTGGCCGAATCGCTGGCGCCGGGCCATACGGTGCGTCCGGTCACGAACGGTGTCGAGACGTCGATCTTCAAGGCGACAGCTCCGACCCTGAACGCGCCTGAGGCCGGAAGACGCCGACTGGTCGTTCCACGCCGCCTGTTCGAAAAGAACGGTGTGGAGTATGCGGTTAGAGCGCTTCCGATCATCGCCGAGCGCCATGACGTAGAAGCAGTACTCGTGGGAGATGGCCCCGAGCGAAGCCGTCTCGAAGCACTGGCGAAAGCGCTGGGTGTTGCGGATCGTGTCCACTTTCTGGGAGCGCGAGCCCATGACGAAATTCCGGGACTGTTGTCCTCGGCCGAGCTGGCGATCTTCCCATCGTTGATGGAGGCGACCTCCGTCGCCGCATTGGAGTGCATGGCATGCGAGGTCCCCGTAGCTGCGTCCCGGGTGGGCGGATTGCCCGAAATTGTCGACGAACGGGTCGGGGGGCTCTTCGCAGCCGGAGACCCTGTCGCTCTGGCGGAGGTGGTTTCCGAACTTCTCAGCGATCCGAACCTGCCCATTCGGGGAGCCGCGGGCCGAGCTCGCGTGATGGACTCGTGGAGCAACGAACGTCTGGCCCAGCTTCATCTCGAGTTGTACGAAGAGGTGATCCGTCGGCATACCGCCTGAGGAGCGCATGAGCGACCGGAACCGCGTGAAGACCGACCTCGAACTGCCCGGCTGGGTTCCACCCGTCGTCTTCGGCGTGCTCACCGTGGCACTCTTCCGCGCGTTCGTGTTCAGCGACGAGATGCTCTACGGCGGAGATACCCTCGCGCTGGGCTATGCGGCGCGCGCACTCTATGCCGATGCTCTGGCAACACTCGGTCGGGTCCCCGGGTGGGCGCCGCACCTCCTTGGTGGCACCCCGTTCCTCGAGGCATTGAGCGGGGGAGATTCGCTGTACCCGCCCTCTCTGCTTCTGCTGCTCCTTACCGCCCCACATCGCGCGCTGGGGTGGAAGATCGTCCTTCACGTATTCGTCGCAGGTTTCTTTTTCTTCGGCTGGGTACGGGCGATCGGAGGATCGAAGGTCGCGGCACTCCTCGGAGGCGTCGCGTACATGCTCGCGCCGTTCCTCGTCGGGTTCGTGCATCCGGGTCACGATGGAAAGATCTTCGTCACCGCTCTGGCCCCGCTGATGTTCTGGGTGACGGAAAGGCACTTCCGTTCTCCCGGACTTGCGTCATTCGCTGCGATCGGGCTGGTCGTCGCGGGCATCATCTACACCACCCACTTCCAGATGGCCTACTTCCTTTTCGGAGGCGTGGGCCTGTACGCCATCTTCCGAGCTATCCAGACGGCCCGGGGTGCGGACGAGGTGACGCCCTGTCTGGACCGTCGTGCGGGAGGAGTGCGCTTCGTGCTCTTCCTTGCAGCCTCGATTGCCGGTGCGGCGGGCGCCGCATGGCAGCTGGTGCCGGCCGCAGAGTACGTCACGGAATATTCACGACGCATCCAGACCACGGAGATGGCGAGCGGACAAACGGGGCGTGCCTGGTCCAGTTCGTTTTCGATGAACCCTGAAGAGGTGATGTCTCTCGTTGTCCCCGAGTTCGCCGGGAATTTCGCCGGGGGTGGCGTCGCCTGGGCCACAGGTACGTATTGGGGCCGCAACGGCTTCAAGGACAACCACGAGTACGCGGGCATCGTGATCCTGCTCCTGGCGGGCGTGTCGTTCCTCGGGGCTGCACGACGCCAGCTGAGGCTCTTCATGACCGGACTGGGGACCCTGGCGCTCCTCTTCGCGCTCGGGGCGAATACACCTGTGTGGGGCATCTTCTACGAGCTCGTTCCGGGGATCCGGCTCTTCCGTGCCCCCGGCATGGCTTCGTTCCTCTTCGGCTTCGCAGCGATCACGATGGGCGCGCTCGGGCTCGATCGTATTGCGTTGCTGGTACGGGAGGGAGACCAAGAGGAGCTGGACCGCATCCAGAAGCTTCTCTGGCGGGCGACGGCGGGACTCGGTGTCCTCGCACTTCTGATGGTTTCCGGAGTCTTCACCGACATCTGGACCAGCTCCGTCTACTCCGATATCGGAGAGCGGCAGCTGCAGGTCGTTGCGTCGCACCTTCCGAACATTGCGCAGGGTGCCTTGATCGCGGTGCTCCTGTCCGCGGCCCTGGCCGGCCTCGTGTGGGGTGTACGGAAGCATAAGCTGCCCCTGGCAACGGGACTCGGCTTGATCGTCGCCCTCGCGGCTGCGGACTCGTTTCGCGTCGACCAGCCCTTTGTCCAAACGATGGACTTCTACCCGTGGTCCCAGGCAGATGGGAATATCCGCACGATCCTGGAACGGGAACGGGATGGTGAGCCTTACCGGCTGTGGTCTCTGGCACGAGGTGATCAGGACGTGAGCGCAGCCATCCACGGGATCGAGCTCGCCGCCGGGCACCACCCCAACGATCTCTCCCGCTACCGCGAGCTGATCGGGATGGTTGGGTCGGGACAGGCAGTGAATCTCGGGAACCCCAACGTTCGCAGGATCCTGAACGTGAAATATCTCCTGTGGCCAGACCTCGAGCGTGGGCCGGCACCACAGGGCCCTGTCGTGTCACAGACGCAGCTGGCGGACGGACGGACGTTCCAGACGCTCTTTTCTGATGTGGGGCTGCCCCGAGCCCGCCTTGTCGGCTCGGCTGTGGTGAAGTCCGATACGGACGCCGTGCCCTACATCCTCAGCGAGGAGCACGACCCCTCGGCGGAAGTCGTCCTCGCGACCGAACCACGGGTTTCCCTGGGTGCGGCCCCCGTCTCGGGGACCGTCGAATGGATCACGCGTGAGCCCGATCGGATGACCCTTTCGGTGACCTCCGAACAACCGGCGATCCTCGTGGTCGCCGACAACTGGTTCCCGGCGTGGCAGGCGACGATCGATGGCGAGGCCACCGAGGTCCTGCGTGCCTACCATACCTTGCGAGCCATCGCAGTCCCGCCCGGAGTGAGCACGATTGAAATGTGGTACGAGGCTCCGCTGCTGAACCAGAGCAGGACCCTCAGCCTGCTGGTCCTGCTCGGCCTGATCGCATCAGGTAGCCTCGGGCTCGTCCGGTCGCGGCGTCATTCGCGAACCGACGTAGCGGGTGCAACTGGGAACGTGGACGGTCCGAAGGGGCCCGAACCAACGGCGACGTCCTGAAGACGATCCTGCTTCGGTTGGCGCAGGCGGCTGCGACCATCGTGGTCACATGGTACATCATGACCCGTGCGGGCCTGTCCCTGACCGAACTCCGGCAGCTTGAGCCCGACGTGTTCCGGCTTCAGGTTGGCGTGTTCGTCCTCTCCTGTGCGCTTCTCTTCGTCGGGTACGCATCGACCGGCCTCATCTGGGCGCTCATTGTCCGCGACCTCGGCGGCCCGCGACTGGCCTACCGCGACGCGGTGCGCCTCTTCATGATCGGGAACCTCGGTCGGTATATCCCGGGCAAAGTGTGGCAGATTATGGCCCTCGCGGCGTTGGCCCGTCGGCACGGCGTATCCGCGCCTACAGCGACGGCCGCGGCGATCCTGGGGCAGGGGACGGGCCTGAGCGCTGCGATGGCCGTCGGTCTTGGCGCGGCGTGGCACTATGGTGCGGATACGGCCTGGCGTTGGGCGGTGCCTACCGTCCTGCTGGGTGGGACTCTACTGGGGCTGTTTCCGCCGGTATTCCACGCCGTGACGCGCCTCTGGTTTCGCGTTGCCAAGTCGCCCCGCCCGAAGAGCCTGTCCAGCGTTCACGGGGCGCGCTGGGTTCTGCTAAGTCTCGGCAGTTGGACCGTCTACGCGACGGCGTTCTGGTTGTTCGCCCGTGGGCTCGGCCTGAACCTCGACTTCGTAGCAGGAACATCAGGCTTCGCTGCGGCCTACGTTCTCGGGTACCTTATGGTGTTCGCCCCGGCCGGAATCGGGGTTCGCGAAGGCTTCCTCGTAGCACTCCTGGCATCATCGATCGGGGTGGGGGCGGCGACAGCTCTCGCGGCCGCGGCCCGGCTATGGACGACGGTCGTCGAGGTCATACCCGCGGCCGCGTTCTGGACCCGACACCTCGCTACCGACGGAGTGACCGACTCCGGTGAGTGACGTGCGCATTCTCGTCATCATCCCGACGTACGACGAGGCAGAAAATCTGCCACGGATCGTCCCGCGCGTCCTGGAGCAGGACCCACGGATCGAGGTCCTCGTCGTCGATGACGCATCGCCGGATGGCACAGGACGGATCGCAGAGCAGATGGCGGCCGGCGCGCCGCGAATCCATGTGCTCCACCGGTCGGGTAAGGGAGGGCTGGGCGGCGCCTACCTCGCCGGGTTCGCCTACGGACTCGACGCAGGGTTCGATATTCTATTCGAGATGGATGCCGACTTCTCCCATCCTCCGGACGCGCTCCCGGGTCTGATCGAGAAGCTTGCGGAGGCGGACGTAGTGATCGGATCCCGCTACGTGGACGGCCGCGTCACGGTCGTGAACTGGCCGATGAGCCGCTTGCTCATCAGCTATTTCGGTAGCCGGTACGCCCGAATCATCACGGGTATGCCTGTACGTGACGGGACGGGCGGCTTCAATGGCTGGACGCGCACGGTGCTCGAGAAGGTCGGCCTCGATCGTGTACAGTCGAACGGCTACGCCTTCCAGATCGAGCTGAAATTCAGGGCGTTCCGAGCCGGATTTCGCCTGGTCGAGTCTCCGATCCTCTTCACGGAGCGGGATACGGGGGAGTCGAAGATGTCGAAAAAGATCGTACGCGAGGCCGTCTGGAGGGTCTGGTGGCTCCGCATTCAGGACATCTTCGGGCTCCTGTGACCGGCTCGCGTAACGCTCAGGGCGCCGCCGACACTTCGGTCGGGCACGACGGCCGCATCGGCAAGGAGTATTACGACTCGAGCCCCTACTTCGATGATCGTGGCGCCGTTCATCTCATGGACTACGAAAGTCCGTTCCAGAAGTACCGGGTGCGAAAGGTCCTGGAGATTCACACACCAGGCCGGAAGGATCGCGTCGTCGATTTCGGGTGTGGCTGGGGCACCTTTGGCTTCGCACTGGCAAACAGGACCGGGGAGATTCTCGGCATAGACTTCAGTGAACGCTCGATTGAGATCTGCAACCGACGGCTCGGGGACAATCCACATGCGAATCTGAGCTTCCTGTGCGCCGACGCTGGAGCGACCGGGCTCGAGGCAGAAGGTGTGGATCTCGTGATCGCGGCTGATCTTTTTGAGCACGTGTACCCGGAGGACTCTGCCAGAATCGCCATGGAAGCCTTCCGCATCCTCAAGCCGGGGGGGCGATTTTCCACATGGACACCCCATCGAGGGCACGTCCTCGAGGTGCTCAAGAACCGGGACATCATCCTGAAGCGAGACATCAGCCACGTTGACTACAAATCGATGGCGCGCATGCGGTCGTTGCTCCTGGATGCGGGGTTTGAGATCGAAAAGGCGTATTACGCCGAGTCACACGTTCCGGGCCTGAGGAGCGTAGAGCGGGCCCTGCAATCGTTCGTCCCAGCTCTGCGTCGGCGAATCGCGGTCCTGGGTCGCAAGCCTCTCTCCGGGACCCGGCCTGCCGGGATGCAGGGCAGGGACCGAAGCGGGTGACTGGGACAGTGAGCTGGGAAATCGAACGACGCTTCCTGGTGCGCGTGCATGAGGACGTGTGGCCCCGTCTCGGGACCGGGTCCCATCTCAAGCAGGGCTATATCCGCAACGGAAGCCCTTCCGTACGCGTCCGGTTCGGCGAAGAGCGCGGCGCCGTCCTGACCTCGAAGAGCGGATCGGGTATCCGGCGTCGGGAGGTCGAGGTCGTGATCCCGGACCAGATTGCCGAGGCGCTCTTTCTCTCCGCCGACGATCGTGTGGTCGAGAAGATCCGGTGGAAGGTTGGCCCCTGGGAATTGGACCGATTCATAGGCCCGCTCGAAGGGTTGACGCTCATGGAAATCGAGCTGGAAGAGGAGCGCGACATGCTTCCTGATCCGCCGCCAGGTGTACAGATACTATGTGAAGTCACCGACGATAAGCGGTATGTTAATGGTCGCTTAGCTCGCATGAGCAGTGACCAGAAAAGGAACCTGATCAGGAAGGCTTACGCGGAGGTGCAGGGATGAACGGGAGCCAGGGCCTTAGCGTGAAGATCGCGGTGGTGCTGCTCGGCTTCTCGACGACCGGCTGCACGCTCATTGGGTCGCCGGAGCTGGTAAGGCCTGCATCTACGGCTGATGGGTTCGCGTCGGAGACACCGCAGCCAGAGCCGCCCAGCCGTAGCGGCAACATGGATGAATACGAGCTGGATGGCGAGACCTATCGTGTCCTGGACACCTCCTACGGGTACGACGAGCGCGGGGTCGCGTCCTGGTATGGCGAACAGTTCCAGGGTCGGCCGACGAGCAGCGGTGAGCCGTTCGAGATGAACCGCCTGTCTGCTGCCCACAGGACGCTGCCCATTCCGGCGTGGGTCAGGGTCACCAACCTCACCAACGGGCGAAGCGTGCTCCTGCGGGTCAACGATCGGGGTCCTTTTGCGGACACAGGGCGGCGGATCATCGACGTGTCCTATGCAGCCGCCGTGCGCCTCGGGATGGTCGAAGCAGGGACCGCGTCCGTCCGGGTTCAGGCGGTCGAGCCCTGGCAGTACCGCCTGCGTGAAAACGGATCCAGGTAGTCAGCCTCGTCCGGTTGGATCAACCGGGCTGGCCCGTGCGTCCAGGCGCGGGGTTGCGCGCGGAGAAGGGTATCCAGGAACCAACCGACGAACTGCTACCCCACGTCCTGATTCAACAGACTTAACATAATATATATTATACGAAGTCCATTGCCGTTCGAAAAACAGGGCGGTTCTCAGGCAACCCCCCGAAAACCGCCCCATTCCATGCGACTCCAGCGCTCACATGATCGCTGCCGAGCTCGCCCCTCGGTCCAAAAGCGTTCGACTCAGGTGTTGGATCCGCTTCGAATCTCTTCGATGCGCATCTCGAACTGGCCGCGATTCGGCGCATTCTCGTCAAGATCCCCGAGGACCTCCTCATACAGCTCGATGGCACCCTCTCCGTCGCCCTGCGCGCTCCGGATCCGCGCCGCGGCAACGAGCGCGTCCCGTACCTGAAAATCGAGGTCAGACCGATCGGCAATGGACAGATACGTGTCTTCGGCCTCCTCCCACCGGCCCTCCTGTTCGTACGCCTGCGCCAGGAGCGTGGCGCTCTGGAGCGCTACAGGCGATCCGGGACGCTGTCCGATCGGCTCGAGAACGGCCAGGGCCTGCTGGGGGTCACCGGACTCGAGGTAAAGCTCCCCGAGCACCAGACGGGCCTCACCCTCGTACGCCGTGCTGCCGAACTGGTCGAGGAAGGTGGCAAGATCAATCTTGGCGCCCTCCGTGTCATTGATCGAGATCGACTGGTAAATGGTCTCCAGTGACTCTGCCGCCCGCTCGTTCATCTGCGACCGGAAATTCATGTAGTAGAAGCCACCGGCGATCAGGATGGCGAGGAGAACGCCCCCGACGGTCATGAGCTGCTGGTTGGCTCTTGCCCAGTTGGTGACCTCGAGAACGCCTACGACAAAGGAGTCGTCGGCATCGTGACTGCTCTGGCTGGTCCTGCGCTTCGACATAATGGGGTCCGAACGGGGTTCACGGGCTGCCTGACGCAGGCCCGGAAAAAGCGTCAAAAGCTAGAGGGCGCACACAAACGGGTCAACGAAGTCCGGGTTCTGAGACAGACTCAACCTGCGCCCTTCCCCCCTTCATCAGACGTCTCGCCGATCCGTGGGCCCTCATATCCGGCGAGCGCCCACAGCTCCCCCGGGCGCCGGATCGAGAGCCGGTTGTCCGACGTGGCGCCGATGATGCCTTCGTAGATCCAGTCGTTCAGTAGTGTGGTCACGGTCGCACGATGCGCGCCCGACAGATCAGCCAGCACCTGGTGCGTGAGGCGTTCCGTGAGCTGCATGCCGCGACCCACAGGCTCACCACAGCGCGCGCCGATGTCGATCAGCACCTCGGCCAGCCGTTGAGCAGCGGAGGGTCCATGCGACCCACCCTGGGCGTGCCTCAATCGATGCAGTTCCTGTTCCTGTCCCTCCAGATACGCATCCAGGCTGCTCCGCGCCGTCTTGAGCCCGCTCAGGACCGCCGCTTTCGGGAGCGGCACTACTTCACACCTCGCACCTGCGATGGCCCCGTATCGACGGTGCCCCTCGGTGAAGGCTTCGTCCCCGAACATTTCCCACGGGAGCGCCACGGCCACCGTCCGCTGGTTAGCCCCGTTCTCGAAACCGGGAAGAACGAGCCGCATGAAACCGGTTCGAACCAGGAACACCTCGCGTGCCTCGTCACCGGGTACGTAGAGGGAGCGCCCTTTGACCAGCCGGATTGACTCGGCCTTCTTCACCAATCGATAAAGCTTGCGGTCTCGCGGCGGATGAAGGCGAAACGGCATCGGCACTCCTCAGACGTGTGAACCAGCCGTATACGCGCCATCTGACGCCAAAGATGGGTGCAGCGCCAGCCCAACGGCGATCAGGGCAACCGGGAACGACAGGAGTGTGGCAGCCTGAGCTCCCATGGCATCAGCCAACATGCCGGTACCCAGAACCCCGATCGCGCCGGTGGCCCACGCGAGCCCCATGACGATACCCGAGCTGACCGCGGTTCCCGTCGGAATCATCTCCTGAGCCATCACGACCACCGGAGGGAGCGTCGCCATACCCAGGAAGCCGGCCGCTCCCGCGGCCATGAGACCGATGAGGCCTTCGGGTCCGATCCAGACGGCGAAGACGTGTGCGGGAAGTGCCCAGAAGCACAGATGCGCCAAGAGCTTACGTCGGTCGACTCGATCTGCGAGTAAACCCCCGGCGACCGTGCCGAACGCTTGAGCCGAGAGGTAGGCGGTCAGTGCGATCGCGCCGAGTGTCTCCGATCCCCCGGACTCCGCCACGATGATCGGCTCCATCGTCAGAAACGCCCGCTGTACGAAGGCCATAACGGCGCTGACCCCGAAGATGAGTCCGAGGGGGCCTTTCAGATGACGCAGGACTTCCGAGGGCGGTGCTGGTGGAGGACGATGCGCATCTCGAGTCTCCGAGCGCCCGCTTGGCAGGCTCAGATAGATCACCGGCGCGACGACGAAGACGGGAAACGCCGCCACCCAGAGCCCGTCCATCCCTCGCGACTGCGCGAGCCAGACGGCGACGACCGGTCCGATCGCGAATCCAACGGAGCCTCCGAAGGCGAAGACGGAGTAGCGCGCGCCGCCCCCCTTCCCTTCGGAGACACGTACCGCGTACGAAGCCCCCGATGGGTGGAATGCCGCCGACCCGATCCCGCCGACGATGAGCAGGAGGAGAAGCGACCAGAACCCGGTGGCCCACGCAATCGCCGAGACGAATACCCCGGAGATGATCGGCCCAATGACCGCAAGTCCGCGCCGCCCGTATCGATCGGAGAGGAAGCCGAACAACGGCTGAGGCAGCGCCGCCGCCACGGAGAATGCAACGGCCAACGTCGCTGCGAGCGTGATCGACAGACCGAGTTCTCCCATGATCCGAGGCAGTAGGGGTGGGACGAACGACGCATACATGTCGTTCACCACATGGGCCGCCGAAACGACGAGCGCGACGCGAAGTGCGGACCGATCGCGAGTAGGACCGGGTGTCGGCCTGGCTGCTACCTGCACGTGCCGGGACTCCGCATTGAGGGCTCGAGCGGCTTTGAACCGCAGGGAGGAGACCAACGATACATCTACCCGGTGGGGAGTTCTACCGACTGGCGTGGATCCCGTCACGCTACAACGTTGGGCGCTGAAGACGGTGCCGAACATCACCGTATCCGATCCTCAACCGATTGCGCTTCATGCCGTACCCGACTGCCGCCCCGTCCGCTCCAGCCTCGACCACCCCAACACAACGAGCCCTCCGTGTCGAGCGTCGGTGTGCGCCCATCCTGATTGCCCTGGCCGTCACCATGGCCACCGCATGTGCGGGCCCCTCCTCCGACGCTGGGTCCGACGCCACGTTCGAGACCACCACGTATGCGCCACAGAACCGGCCGGACGTTCGCGGTACGCTCGGCGCGGTGTCGGCCGGGCACCCCCTCGCGGCCCAGGCCGGGCTCGAGGTCCTCAAGGACGGTGGCACGGCGATGGACGCGATCGTCGCGATGGCCGGCGTACTCGCGGTCACCCGACCACATATGAACGGCATCGGCGGTGATGCGTTCGGGATCTTCTACGACGGCGCATCCAGAGAAGTCACGGCCCTCAATGCGAGTGGTCGCTCCGGCGCACTCGCCACGCCCGACTTCTTCACGAGCGCAGGGTACGACGCGGTGCCAGGTGTGGGGGCGCTGTCGGTCAGCGTACCCGGCGCGGTCGCCGGCTGGGTCGACGCCCACGATCGCTATGGTACGAAGCCCTTCGCCCAGCTACTCGAGCCAGCAATTCGGTTCGCCCGTGACGGGTTTGCCGTGTCAACGCGCTTGGCGCTGGACTTCGAGGCTCAAGGCGGTGACCTGAACGAATTCGGTCAGGCCCTGTACCTGCCCAACGACGGCTCCCCTCCTACGGTGGGTACGATCCTGAGCAACCCGGAGCTGGCGGCCTCGCTCGAGACGATCGCTCAGCAAAAGAAGCCGGGATTCTACAACGGAGAGATCGCCCGGACGCTTGCCGATTTCGTGGAAGCCCAGGGTGGGCACCTGCGCGCGAGCGACTTTGCGAACCACACGTCGACATGGGTCGAGCCACTTCGGGTGGACTATCTCGACCACACGTTCATCGTGATGCCACCGAGCACACAGGGACCGGCTCAACTCGCCCTCATGGAGATGTCCAAGCACCACGACATCCAAGGGATGGGGCACAACAGCTCGGAGTACCTCCACACTCTGATCGAGCTGAAGAAGCTCGCGTTCGCGGACCGAGACCGTTGGGTGGCGGACCCGGACAAAGCAGACGTGCCTGTCGCTCGCCTTCTCGACCCCGTCTATCTCCAGGGTCGCGCAGCCCTCGTCGCCCCCGATGTCGCAGCCGACTCCGTCGGGCCGGGCTTCGGCGACGATCATGCGGCAACCGAGGCCGGCGATCGAAACGACCAGGGTGACACCGTCTACCTGACGGCGGTGGATCAATGGGGGAACGCAGTCAGCTGGATTCAGAGTAACTTCGCAGGGTTCGGATCCGGGCTACTCGAACCGCAGACAGGCATTATCCTCCACAATCGGGGATCGCTCTATACGCTCGAGGACGGTCACCCCAATCAGGTGGCGCCCGACAAGCGTCCGTACCACACCCTGTCGCCGATGATGGCATTGCGATCTGACGGGGGCTTCGCCTTCACGCTCGGCACACCCGGAGGGGACAGCCAGCCGCAGTCGCTCCTGCAGATCACGCACAACATGCTGCTCTTCGGCATGACGCCACAGGAAGCGATCGAGGCACCGCGGTTCCGTTCCATGTCGGGTGTTCGCGTCTCGATCGAGGATCGCGTGTCGAGAGGTACGCTCGAGGGTCTCGTCTCACGAGGGCATCAACTGAGCGTGATCCCCGGCTGGACGGCGACATTCGGTGGGGCACAGATGATCGTTTGGGACCCCGAAAACGGCGTCTTGACCGCAGCGGCCGATCCCCGCCGGGAAGCGTACGCGCTGGCGTACTGACGGGCCCCTTTGCTCTCATGAAGATATTCCTTGCGCTCGGGGCAATCTTCGCGGCACTCGGGGTCGTATTCGGGGCCTTCGGAGCCCACGCCCTGCGTTCGACTCTGTCTCCCGACGATCTCGCGACGTTCGAGACCGGCGTACGCTACCAGATGTATCACGCGCTCGGGCTGATCGCCGTCGCGTGGGCGACGACACAGTGGGAGTCGACCACGGTCACCCTGGCCGGGTGGGCGTTCGTGGTCGGTATTCTGATTTTCGCAGGCAGCCTGTACCTCCTCGTGCTCTCTGGTCAGCGCTGGCTCGGAGCGATCACACCCATCGGTGGCGTAGCCCTGATTGCTGGTTGGATCCTGCTTGCCTGGAGTGCCTGGAGGGCGTGACCGACCCAATGCCCGAGCTCGTCCAGCAGGCGAGCGCGATGCTCGAGAACGCTCAGCGGATCCTCGTCCTCACAGGTGCCGGAGTGTCCGCCGAGTCTGGTGTACCCACGTTTCGTAGCGAGGGTGGGCTGTGGCGATCCTACCGACCTCAAGAGTTGGCCACGCCCGAGGCCTTTCAACGTGATCCAGCCCTGGTATGGGAATGGTATCAGTGGCGTCGTGGGCTCATCGCCGAGTGTGCACCCAACCCTGGCCACCACGCGCTCGCCCGATTGGCGCTGCGTCGCGACGGCATCACACTCGTGACCCAGAACGTCGACGGCCTGCATCACAGGGCCGCCCGTGACGCAGCAGATTCCCTGGGCGTCATGAATCCTGAGCCCGCGTTTCCACTCGAGGTTCACGGAGCCCTTCATCGCGACCGCTGCTCGGGCTGCGGGCGACGCACAGCCGCCTGCACCGAAGGTGATTCCGGCCCGCCCGACTGTACTGACTGCGGCGCGCCTCTGCGGCCCGATGTCGTCTGGTTCGGAGAGTCCCTTGATCCGCGTGTGATTGGAGCCGCTCAGGAAGCCGCGCTGCATGCGGATGTGTGCCTTGTGGCCGGCACGAGTGCTCTGGTCTATCCGGCCGCAGGGCTCCCCGAGATTACGCGCCAGTCCGACGGAGTCGTCATCGAGGTCAACCTGGCCCCGACGCCACTCACGGCTTCGGCGACCCTATCACTCCGGGGCCCGACAGGCGAAGTCCTTCCGATGATCGTGGGGAGCTGAGGCCCGGTGAGGTAACGGGCCCCTCCCGCAGTGCTCAGGAGGCTCCGAGGATTTCCACGAGCGTGTCGCCACCCACATTTCCGCCCGAAACGACGACCACGACCGCGCCACCGTCTCTCGGCGCCATCCAAAGACCTTGGAGCAGCGCCGCGAGTGCGACCGCTCCACCGCCTTCGACGACCATTCGGAGTCGGGTGACAGCGAACCTCATCGCCTCTGCGATCTGCTCCTCACTGACGGACACGTGCTCATGCACGCGATCGCGCACCATGTCGAAGGAGTACCGGTTGTCGAGCCCGATCCCCCCGGCCAACGCATTCGCCAGGGTCTCTTCCTCGGGCCGTTCGACGGGATGACCGGCCCGCACGCTCGCCAGCATCACCGCGGCACGGTCCGCCGAAACGCCGACCACAGATGACTCGACCTCCCGTTCCGCGAGTGCCCCCGCGATACCAGCGACCAAGCCGCCGCCTGAGAGCGGGACGAGCACGGCCGCCAGGGGGCGTTCGCCCATCTGGTCGGCAATCTCGAGGCCGATGGTCCCCTGGCCTGCGATCACCCACGGATCGTCATAGGCCGACACATACACGCTCCCGGACCGTTCGGCTGCAGCGATGGCCGCAGCTTCGGACTCGTCGAACGTATCTCCGCAAAGAACCGCTTCGGCGCCACCGGCCCGGATCCCCTCCAGCTTCACAGGGTCGACCCAACGGGGCACGAAGACCCTCGCAGCGATGCCTGCACGGCCTGCCACGTACGACACAGCCCGCCCGTGATTGCCGCTCGAACACGCGACGATACCGGCCGAGCGCTCCTCCTCCGACAACGACTCCAGCCGAGCAGCCGCACCCCGGACCTTGAACGAGCCGGTGACCTGCAGGCACTCCGCTTTGAGCAGAACCTCACGCCCGACCCGTTCACTGAGTTCGGGCGCAGGAAGCAATGGCGTCTCTCGCGCGTGCCGCTCGACTCGTGCGCGCATGTCGCCACTGCCCGGGAGAACACCCGGTCCTGATGAATGGGTCACGTCGATCCCGTCACGCTGATCTTCGGACGCCCTAGAAGACGACTCGCGGCCGTTCTTTCAGCTCCGTGATCCACAAGCCCGAGTTCAGATCGGACGAATAGATCCGCCCTTTGAAGATCTGGGCGCCCCATGCCATCGGCCAATTCGGCGTCGTGGTCTGATCGTCCGTCGTCAGGATCGTCGCGATCTCGCGGCCCTGCTTGTAGAGGTCACCTCTGAGTTCCCCGGAGATATCCACGACTCTGAGGCCGGCCTGATAGTATCCGACGTACATCTTGTCGTCCTCGATCCAGACATTGTGCGCCCCGGCCTCCGGCACCTCGTACTTCGCGACTTCGACGGGATTTTCGATGTCACTCACGTCCAGGACATGAATGTACCCCCGCGCGTGGATCGCCTCGTTGGCATCCCATCCGGCCGGAAAGATCTCATCTCCCACGAATAGGTACTTTCCGTAACGCCATGCTACGTGAGTATTTCCGATCGGATACTTAAACTGACTTACGAAGGTCGGCGTGGTTGGCGTGCCGCCATGCGTGCCCGCTCCGACATCGAGGATGACCGCACCGTCATCCCAGTACGAGACGTACGCGTATCCGTCCTGAACGATGACATCATGCAGAGATCTCTGCTGGTGATCGATGCCCCACCGACCCACCTCGTGGGCAGCCTCAGGGTTCGAGATATCAATCACATGCACGGCCCGCGTGCCATTATGGACGGCATACACAAGCTCATGCTCCTCGGAGATCCAGACGTTGTGGACCCCACCCGTCACGGTTTCCGTGTACTCGGAGAGGATCGTGGGGTGTGCCGGCGTGCTCAGGTCCAGAAAGACCATACCGTTGCGCCGACTCGAAGCGCCCTCGCGCGTCACGATACCCAGACGATTGTTGGGGTGGATCTTCACGTCGTTGATACGACGGGCGTCCAGCTGTAGTGAGTCGGTCAGAACCGGATTGGCCGGGTCGGTGACATCCCACACCTTCATCCAGTCCCACATGAACGTCCCGATGTAGGCGTAATCACGTCCGTCCACGCCTTCGAACACCCAGACATCCCCGGAATGGTGCTCCGCGATACCACCCCGACCCACCTGGATCAATTCAGCGTCGGCGCCGCGAGCCTCCACAACGACCACGCCGCTCACGACGTCGCGTTCCCCCATTCGTGCCGTCACGCGGTATGTCCCCGGCTCTTCCGCGACGAAGACCCCTTCCCCACCCTCGTCTTCGATCTGGGCCCCTATTCCACTGAGCGACCATTCAGGAAAAGCCCGAACTCTGCCTCCCGAAGCCGTTTCGGCCGTCGCGGAAAAGCGGATCACGTCCCCTGTGCGCACACGAGACTCCATCGGATCGAGTGCATACGATACTCCGGGGTCCGCTCGGACCTGAAGGGTCGTGCTCGTCTGCACTCCGGCTCCGGAGACAGTGACAGTCACCGAGCCCTCCGTTCGGGCGAAGACGAGTCCCGCCGCGTCCACCGCGGCCACCGCGGGATCTGAACTGGACCAGATGAGTTCAGGATCCTCAACTGGCTCCCCGAGCCGGTTGAAGGCCGACACGCGCACCGGAACGACCTGGCCAGCGTACGGAGTCCCCGTCCCGACCACGGCGCGAAGCTCCGCGGGCGGAAGTGCGCGTATGACCACCGAAACGGATGTGGGCTGACCCTCCACGACAGCCGTGATACGCGCCATACCCGGATTCAACGCGGTGACGACGCCATCCTGATCCACAGTGGCGAGCTCAGGGGTCGACGCGATCCACCGCACGAAGGCGTCCTCGAGGATGCGCCCCGCGCCATCACGCGCGGTGACGGTGAGTTGTGCTGTACCGGTTACCTCGATTTCGGCCCGTTCAGGCGAGATCGCAACCTGCGCGGGCTGCGCTTGAGTGGGCACAACCTGCAAAGCGGCGGCGAGAACGAGCGTTGTTGCAAGACCGGTCATCTCGGGGTCTCCAGGAGAGTCGAGTCGGGTAGAACGTGGGGCGGGAGTGCGCGATCAGCGTATGGCCGACCGCGCCAACTCACCCTCGGCGGCCATGTAGCCGAACGCGGACCATTGATTTCGGCCAGTGAGAATACGCTCCCACACCTGGTGAGCATCGGCCATCCGGCCATTCAACATGTGCCATACACCGAGGCCGTACGCGGTGGTCGTGCTCTGGAGGGTGGCTGCGTCACCACTGGGGCCCACAAGGTCCTCCACAGTGCGCTCTCCCTTGAAGAGCATCAGCAGGTTCAAGTACCCGGTGGACTCAATGATCTCCATATCCTCGGAGATTTGGCCAAGGACCTCCAGAGCTTCATCCTCCATCCCCAGGCGCATCAGCGTCATGTACAGCCAGTACGAGGTCGCAACCACGGAATCCGGGTGCACTGAGACCTCCAGACACCTCCGCTGCGCCCCGAGAGCGGCCTCGAGATCCCCCTGTACGTAGTGGGCCAGCGCACGGTGGTACCAGATGTTGAACTGCAACGTGCTGGTCGGGATGTTCATGGCGTTCGGAAGGCCGTCGGGCTCGACCTCGTCAGGGAGGCCTGCGGTCAACTCCGCGGCTCGCTCGAAGTCGGCAATGGCCTTTTCGGGCTCGCGGACCGAGAGATAGCGATGCCCACGATGCCGGTATAGCCGAGCATCTTCCGGATGAAGATCGATGGCATCCGAGTAGATCTCGATCGCCTCGCGATACCGTCCGAGATAGGCGGTCCTCCGCCCCATCCAGATCAGAGCCTCGACGTCCTCGGGCGCAGCCGCAAGCGCCTCCTCGGCCTCCTCGTACCGTGCCATATATACGGCGCGCACCTCTTCGGACTGCTCCGGGGGCATCAGGGTGTCACCCAGGAACGAGATGGCCTCCGCCCCGGGCGGAAGCGGCCTGCTCGTCATCTCTGCCGGGCTGCCGGCTTCCTGACCGGAGTCCGGTGAGCATGCAACCAGGAGCATTGCCATGGTGGACAGGATCCGCCGGTTCAGGATGGGTCGACGACGTGTGTTCATGCGTGCCCTGCTGTCTGCGGTCGCGTGCTCGAAAGGAGACGGGAATTGACGTCGTACTCGTCGCTACGGCAACATGGTTGGCTACACTCACGGCCTCCGGTACGTTGGCGCACCCCCTGTGATCCGCCGAACCGCTGCATGACCGTGGTTACCTGCCGACCGAATCGAGTGGCCTTCGCCGCGCTCTGCTTCTCGCTCTTCTTCTCGCCCCAATCCGCTCGGGCACAGGCGATGGAGCGCGACACGGTTGACGTCTTCTTTCTCGGGAACAGTTACGTCTACTACAACAACCTCGCGGACCAGCTGGCACGTATCTCAGAATCGCTGCCCGGCCCCGTCCTGCGAACGTCTCACCACCTTCATGGCGGGTATTCGCTGAGGCGCCACCTCGAGGACGGGCACCTGCCCAGCGTGCTGGAGGCGAGTGGCCCGGACGGGGAGAACTGGGACGTCGTCATCGTCCAGGAACAGAGTCGCCTCGGAGTGCCGTACGCCGATGAGGAGGCGGGCGTCCTTGGAGACCCCACATCATTTCTGCAGAGTGTCGCCGAGGTGGGGGACATCGTCTCGGAGAACGGCGCAGCGATGCTTCTTTACATGACGTGGGCGAAGGAAGCGTTCCCGGATCAGACCGCCGCACTCGCGCGGGCGTACACCGAGGCGGGGGTGCAGAACGACGCCGCGGTCGCACCCGTCGGGCTCGCATGGGATCACGTACGCTCAGAGCGGCCGGACATTCTCCTCTTCCACCCCGACGGATCTCACCCGTCTCCCGCCGGCACGTACCTCGCCGCGTGCATCTTCTACGCTGAGCTCACGGGCCAGCCACCTTTAGGTGCTTCGGTCGAGCTATATGGTTTCGAGATGCAAACTCCGGGGGTTATCGTCAGTGATGACCCGATCCCGCTTGTTCGACTCGATCCCGAAATGGCTACCTATATTCAGGATGTCGCTTGGCAGCTGACACGGCGCAGCCCTCCCCAGGGATAGCGGATTTGGTTTGCGCAGTTGTCCCATCCAACGATCCCTACTCAGCGAGGAGCACCACCGAGAGGCGTTGTCTCTCCGAACCACTGAGTAAGTTGGCACAACGAACTCGACCGAAGCAGGACCTAACCACCCCAAAGCCACAAAGCCTTGAGGGACCCCACGCTTTTGAAGTGCGCCCGCCTGGACTCGAACCAGGGGCCTACTGCTTAGGAGGCAGTCGCTCTATCCACCTGAGCTACGGGCGCGACGACTAGTTTCACGATTCGCTAAAATGACCAGCCACGATTAAGTATCCAGACGTTGAATACAATCCATCTACCTACGGCTCGAGCAAGATCATCAAACGCACTGGGGATGTCACTGGGAATTGGGAATGATCAACACGCTAACACGCACGCCCGATAGCACCGCGCGGCGTGTCGCACTCATTCAAACTGGCGAGCTGTTTTGCCGACAGTGAAACCTTCCTGATCGTAGGTCCTTGCCGTAGGTGCGCTACTTGCCGACAACCAGCTGCCGACCGACCGAGGCATTGACTCTATGTTGAGTACCTGTGCCCGGAGGTCCCTCTTAGGCGCCACCGGCTTGAAACGGTATACCGCTAGAGTCGCCATGTGCGACCTCGCAGAGAGAGCCGCTTCGAAGCGCCCCTTTTTAGTGGTCCGACGTCCTCATTTGGGAGTTCTATCCTCACTTTTGGTCGCCCTCGCATGCGGGGGTAGCAGCCCTTCAGAGCCAGGGGCGCCTCCGGTGAAGCCTACTCCTCCCAGCCTTGCACTAAGCTCAGTGCCCCGCTTCACCAATTTGTTGACCTTCCCCCTGTCCGGGACCACCCAACCATACGCCTCAGTGTCAGTATCAGGCGGGACCGGGCAAGCCACGGCTAGCGCGAACTCATCTGGGGCATTCACAGCAACAGTGCCCTTGCTAGAGAACCAAGGGAACTCACTTACCGTTGTGGCCACCGGACCTACAGGTCTGGCGAGTCAGCCCCTCCAAGTTTCCCTAACGCACGACAACCTGACTCCCTCGGTGAGTATTCACGAGCCCATCGACTCACATTTCGATTCTGACGGTGACTCCCGAGTCAACATCTCGTTTTCGTTCTCCGACAGTATCAGCGGAGTTAAGGCGATGGTGGTGGTGAATGATCGCGATATCGGAGCGGGTGTTCCCGGTGCAGGAAAGGCAGCGGGAGCAAACATTTTGTCAGCCACTGCGGGGACGTTGGTGGTGGGATTGGACTCCGTGGCTTTCAACACTGGCCTGGATCACGAATTCCCCATAGGAACCAACACCCTAATCGTCAGCGTCGCCGACTCAGCTGGGAATGTTGCAGCGGACACAACCGCATTCGAGGTCTTCGGCACGGCTCCCTCCTTCTCTATAACTCAGCCGACTGATGGGCAAATCATGGCTTCATCAGATTTTTCAGTGGCTATCGACTTCAGTGATATCGGAGGGACGATTCATCCCAGCGGCCTCATTCTATCTGCTGACAAGCCGCTGGTTGGGGTACTCAAACAGGACGGCTCGAGTTCAAGCACCATAGCCGCCGATGAGACGCTAACCAGCCTTTTTGAGGTATCGGATTCATCGGCCACCTTTGTTAACGAGGGCGATCGTCTGTTTCCAGGCGGAGAGGTTGTTCTGACTGGCTACGCCGAGGACGCTGGCGGAAATCTATCCGCCATCTCAACAGTTGCAGTGACCTTCCCAGCGCCGGCCCATGCCTTGATGGTGGTCAACACAACTGCGGGTGCCGGGGTTACAGGACATCCGATTCCGGTAGGCTTATCAAACTTCACGGATCTGGGAGGAGCTCAGTTTACCCTCAACTATGATCCCACGGTGGTTACAGTGGACTCTATAACTTCGGTCGGCCGCGCCCCACAAAACCCATTCTACGAGATCTCTGAAGATGGCACAGCCGAAATTCTCTTGGTGGATTTGGGTGGCGACCCCATACCAACAGGAAGCGGCGTTGTGGTGAACCTCCACGCATCCATCGACTCTGGGTCACCGGCTCAGATCGTAGCTTTAACGATCACTGATGTAGAGATCGCAAACTCGACAGGGATCCCTCTGGATGTCTCTGTCCGGGATGGCTCCTTGTCTATTCAACGGTAATTGAGCGCTATGGCTACCTCCCTCAAAAGCTGTTCGAGCATGCCGATACAACACCTCATTGTATTCGCGCTCACATGCCTCACTGCCACCCCTTTCGCCGGGTCTGCTCAGGACATCGAGTTCGCGCCCGACCGGCTAATCGTGAAGTATCGACCGGGGACTCCCGGGACGCGCGGCGCGGCCCTAAGCGCGGCGATTGGGGGACAGGTTGTGAAGCAACTCTCCCTGATTGGCGCCGACCTTGTCAGCCTTCCAGACGACTGGGATGTGCAAGACGCTGCAGACTGGTATCGAGGCCAGTTTGGAGTCGAGTATGCTGAACCGGACTACCGGTTCTATCCCATCGAAACCATACCGACTCCACTGTATGGCTCTGCAAGCGCGAAAGCGACCGTGAGCCCTCTTTACGACATCCCCGACGACCCACGCTTTGAACAACTCTGGGCACTGAACAATACGGGCCAGACAGGTGGACGCGAAGATGCTGATATCGACGCGCTTGAGGCTTGGGATGTGACTACCGGCGATGAGACTCTGATTGTTGGAGTGATCGATACCGGGATTGATCCCGAACACCCAGACCTAATAGACCAGATGTGGGTGAACGCGGGTGAGATTGCGGACGATGGGATCGATAACGACGGGAATGGCTTTATTGACGACATATACGGTTGGGATTTCGCTAATGATGACGCGTCCGTTTATGACCTTCCTGATGTAGACGATCACGGCACACACGTAGCTGGAACGGTTGGAGCGACTGCGAACAATGGCGCCGGCGTGATAGGGGTAGCGCACAACGTTCAAATCATGAGTCTGAAGTTCCTTCACAATGGCGGGTATACCTCGGACGCCATCGATGCAATTCAGTACGCGATGGACAACGGGGCCCATATGACCCAAAACAGCTGGGGAGGAGGGGGGGCGTCGCTCGCACTCCAAGAAGCGATTGAAGCCTCCGGAGAGGAGGGTATGCTGTTCATCGCTGCCTCGGGGAACCGCTCAGTGAACACAGATTCCTCACCGATGTACCCCGCGGCTTACCCTTCCGAAAACATCATCTCGGTCAACTCCACAAACCACCTAGACGAACTATCAGGGTTCTCCAATTACGGTCTAATTTCAACCGACCTGGGAGCTCCCGGCAGTGCGATCATGAGCACGGTGCCGGAGGGCGAGTATGCGTCATTTAGCGGAACATCGATGGCCGCTCCGCACGTCACTGGGGTTGCTGTCCTCGTATATAGCGAATTTCCCGATCTCACATACCAAGAGGTCAAAGACCGCCTGATGCAGAGCGGAGACCCAATCGAGGCACTCGAGGGGAAGTCAGTCAGTGGTCGACGGCTAAACGCATTCAGTGCGCTCGATAACGACTCCATCGCGCCGGCCGCAGTCACCGATCTCTCTATCACGGACGATCCAGAGAGGGGAGCCATCACACCTTTCGCGGGAACGGCCCTGACATTGTCTTGGACGGCACCGGGTGATGACGGTACCACCGGGTCCGCGACCGCTTACGATCTACGTTACTCTACCTCGCCGATCACCACAGATGCCGAGTTCGCGGATGCACTTCAGGCTACTCGCGAGCCTCAGCCGGGATCATCCGGCTCGACCGAGACATCCACAGTCATCGGCTTGAATCCTGAGAGCACCTACTACTTTGCGGTAAAAGCCAGCGATAACGTTGGAAACCAGTCGGCTCTATCTAACTCTCCCGACGGCGAGACCGGCTTAGTCACAGTCCTCTTCAGCGATGGAGCTGAGACTGCAGACAGTGAGCGCCTCTGGGATGCTGACCCACCATGGACCCGAACTTCACTTGGGAGCAGCCCGGACGACTCTACGGTGCCCCTCGGGGGAGACTGGAGTTGGGTAACTAGCGAGGAGGAGTACACAAATGGCCTTAACGCCAGTCTTACCTCCATTCCGATAGACCTCAGCAACGCCTCTAACCCAGTCCTTCAGTTCGATCATCGCTACGAGATTGAATCTGGATGGGACTTCGGCTTCGTTGAGGCCTCAATAGATGAAGGACTGACATGGAGCGAGCTGGAGAGCTTCACCGGCAGCCAGTCAGAGTGGACGAGCGCATCGTTGACCCTGAATGACTTCACCGGCAGCGGAGCATTTCAGGTACGATTCCGTCTCCAGACAGACGCGTCGGTAGTGGACGATGGGTGGAATTTAGATGACATACGCCTCATTGCAGACACAGAGGGCGTCCTTCTAATCGAAACTGCTCTGGATGCATCTGGAGACACCGCTCTCGTGACCCTAGCACTGACCAATAAAGAGCTGGTGACCGGGGTTAGCTACCAGTTCTCTTGGGCGGGCCAAGGCGAATCACCTGGTGTACACCCGCTTTCGTTCGACGCGAGCAGCCTCACAGCCAGAGCATCAAGCCTGACGCACTCCACGGAGGTCGATACCGACGAGCATCAGCTAACAGGGATCCTTGTCAGTACATCCGGAGATGGCACGATCGAGCCTGGAGAAGGACCCATAGTGGAGTATCGGTTTCCGCTGAACGGAGACCTGTCGTCAACTGGTTCCGGATACATCACCGTTGTAGAAACGGGCAGCCCCGCCTCCGGAGAGCTTCCTGATATATCAGTTTCCGTGCCCTTCGCTCTTGCCGAGGGAGACCTTTCAGACGCCTCGGGTAACCCACTCGTGGCTGGCTTAAACGTTGGATCACCGTTGGTACTCCGGGATAGCATCCTGAATGCGGATGTCGATCTTGATGGGGCACTGGATATCAACGACGTCGTGGTGATGATCGATTTTTATCTCGGTCGCACAGAAATGTCCGGCCTAGAAATGGCCCTCGCCGACACGTATCGGGACGGGCGCTTGAACGTGGTGGATATTGTCAGAGCCATAAACCTCGTCCTAGGCCGTGAGATCGGGAATTCGCCCGCTACGGTTCAGACGCTAGCCTCCAAATCTCTCAAGCCTCGCCCAGATCTCGCTGTATCACTCGGAGCAGCCCTGGCGTCGGCAACCCAAGGCCCGTCTGACCCAAGTTCAATTGTGGCTGAAGTTCCGGGGGGAGTTGTGGGACTCGAGGTCGGCATCGAGCACGGTGCTTCCCAGGTAAGAGGTTCTAGACTGTTACTGGACGAGTCCGAATATCAAATGGTTGAGAAAATCGGGCACACCAGCTCTAGATTCATGATCTATAGTTTGAGCAACACGCCCCTTCCCGACGGATCCGAACGGCTAATCGCACTTGATCTGGATCAGTCCACGGGCTCGGCTTCAGAGGGCAGAGACAACTCGATCTACCTCACTGAAGTGCTGGGTGTTGACGCCGCAGGCTCGCCGATTTATCAGCCGATCGATCCCGTGACTGCAATTAGAGAGCTACTCGGCCAGTCGGCGTTGGCCCTATCGGAAAAAGTCCAACTCGATCGCCGAGGCAACGACGACGGTGTGTTCAATCTGGGTGACGTGCTCTCGCTGATGGAAAGATCTGGAATGTTTTCGATTAATTCGAACGACGGGGTGGCCCGATGAGCCGGTTGAACTGGACCATATCCATCATGGCCACCCTTACGATCATGACTGGATGTTTTGACGACGAAGGAGTTGGCCCAAGCGTGCTCAGCACTACTGAGATCCCAGCATTAGACGTACACATTGCGAACGCCACTGGAGATTCAGGAGCCTTACTGCTCGAGGTCGTCGGTGCCGGGATTGACTCGGTCGTGTCTTCAACGCACCAGGTGTTCGCAGAGTCAACCGGACCCGAACGAATGAGAGTGTTGGTGGTAGGTACGTTTCGGGGGGAGGCAGTAGCTCGGGTTTGGATCTCCAACCCAGGCGCTACTACCGAAGCATATCAGGTTCTCCTGGAGCAGGTCGCCTCTGCCGAGGGTTATGAACAACAGTCACCTGCTGATTACTCGCTCCGGTTAGTGGCAGTAGAGGACGATTGACCGGCTTCTGCGTGCTCAACCACGGCTCAGCAGAGACATGCCTCACCGAACAGAGTAAACCGGAGCAATCCAGACCCTTCGGGAGTCGCCCGAGGGGAAGAGTGTCAACAACCACAATTCACCACATCGATGAAAAGGAGCAGCATCACATTATGCTACGGAACACCCTCATCTCGACCATCACGGCCCTAGCCGCTGCACTCGGCGCTGTAAGCCTAACAGCCCAAGATCAATGGCTTAGCGAAACGAGCTGCTCGGACGTAGCACACGCAATCGTGAACGAGGGCATCACCGCGTGGGGCAACGTCGAGCATGGCCGAGCGAAAGGCATGTATCAGGCGGCCCTCGTCGTAGACCCCGACTGCCTGGCCGCAAAGATCGCTCTCGCGGACATGGCGAACGGTTCTGACTGGGGCACACGTTCATCCCAGATGGCAGCCCTCGCCGATGCCTCAGGAACGCCCTCGGAAATGGCCTGGCTAGAGGTGATGGGAGCCTCAAACGGGCCAAACGCGGCCTATGAAGTGGCGCAGAACATGCCCAATGATGCCCTGTTTCATTACTGGGGGTCGTGGAGCGAAACGTCGGAATCGGCCATAGCCGGACACATGGCCTTCGCGGAGCGATTCCCCTCCCTTGCGGGCGCCTCGTTGAACAATCTGGCGTACGCTTACGCACAAGGGGACGGTGTGGACACCGACGAGGTCAAAGCCAGAGAATTCCTGCGGTCGTATCTGAGGGTATACAACGAAGCGAATGCTCATGACTCCTTCGCTGAAATTTCAGCCATCTTCGGAGACTATGAGGGCGCTATTCGTCACCAGCAGCACGCTGTGGACCGCGGTGGCGCAACCGTGTACGGTGAGCGTGTGGGCCTCTACTGGCGTCTGTCGAATAAAGACGAGTTCACACAGTCAGTGGTAGACGCGGTAGAGGTGCTGGCCAACCCCGACGCGCCGGAAGAAGAAACGGCTGCAGTCCTGTCTGATCAGTCGGTGATGTGCCTCTCGAGCATGGTTCCTTGTGCGGTCATGACCGCTGCTGAGTACATGGCCACTGCCAACAACACGGAGTGGCTATCCATGTCCGCGAACGACATCGATGTAATGTTCAACGACATGATGACCTACGCTGTCGCCACCCATCACAACACAGGTCAGTACGTGCTGGATGGCCAAACCGTCGATTATTCGGTCCGGGTATCTTCAGTGTGGGAGGTCACCAACCAGGGGGTCCACCTGATCACGGCTAACTGGGCACCCATGGGTGGTGCTGGCCTACCGGGCAGCTGATGCAGCATGAACCAGAGGGCTGATCGCCTAGCCACTCTTGTCGAAAGAACGTGGGCCCACCTTCACGATGAAGGTGGGCCCACTTCGTGTAGACCGTGTCCCGCATTCCACTCGAAAGCTCATCGGTCCAGGGGCTCTGCGAGACCCGGTCGCGCGCGCCGTTCACACGCTCGCACCAACGCAAAGCGGGCCTGGTGTGCGACCGACGTCCCTACCTCTCCGTTGGGCGAGGCTCCTCGACTATCGAAGGCGGGGCTTCTTCGGCGCGGCGCCCGGTCAGATACCCCTCACAGAAGGCTCTCAGGGTTGTCTCAAGCCGGCTCATTCCGTGATGCGTGCGCAGGCCGGCCTCTCCCTCGCGATGAAGGGCGTCCTTCAGCCTGGACACGGCATCAAAGAGTTCCATGACGTATGGATGCTCCCGCGAGACGACGTCTACCGGATCACGGTGGGCGCCGAGATCCATACCGACGACCACACCCTCCTCCACCGATTCGATCCCACGTGTCCGGGACTGCGCCTGTACGAGCAGTTCACCACTCCGCTGTGGAATCGGTTCATCAGGTGAGATCAACGCATCGAACAGGCCCTCCCGGCGCTCCGGCATCGGTGCATCGGGCGAGATGAGCGCCCCTTCAACCGTCTGCGTCTCACTCGGCGCGTCCACAGCCCGTTGAATTCCGTAGGTTCGACGGCGCATGCCCGGGGGAAAGGCCGGAGGAGGAAGACGGCGTCTCTCGTTCTTTTCGCTCATCGCCACGTGCTCCCTGCAGACTGCGTTCACCCACATCGGATCGTCATGCCAATATGTGACGCCCCGAGCCCGTGAACAAAGAATCGCTCGGGCTACAACAGAAATTCGATGGCAATGAACCCGGCGACAAAGAGGACGCTGAACAGGATGATCAGACGGTTGAAGTGCAGGTCGATGAAGCGCTCGATCGGGCGGCCAAACCTGTAGACGAGCCCCGCAATGAGGAAGAATCGGAAGCCACGGCTGAGGATAGACGCGAGGACAAAGACCCCGAAATTGATGTTGAACACCCCGGACGCGAGGGTGAACACCTTATAGGGGATCGGCGTGAGGCCCGCGAGGAACACCGCGGCGAATCCGTTCGCATCGTAGAATTCCCGTACGCCCTCGAACGCGACCGGTGTGACGCCGGGTACGTAGCCGAAGAACCAGTCCTGAGCAATGTGCCAGGCTCCGGCCCCGATCGCATATCCGACGATGCCGCCGAGTACGGAAGCCAGGGTGCAGATCCCGGCGAACCTGAGCGATTTCCGGCTTGCGCCCAGACAAAGCGCGAGAAGGAGTGGGTCAGGAGGTAATGGGAAGAACGACGACTCAGCAGCCGAGATCAGAAAAAGCGCGGGCACTCCGTAGGGCGTCTCAGCCCAGTGGAGTACCCAGTCGTACAGTCGGCGGATCGGATTGTCTCTAGCGGTCGACCCCACGCTGTCTGGGCCGGCTTCGCCCACCTCCGGACTCCACGCCGACGTCTCCTCTTCCTGCTCCGTCATCCGTACACCTTCCTCATCCCTGTTCATCAGTCCAGGCGAAACGCCCGAGCAGCGGCACGAATGTGACGGCACCACCGACGGGCTTCTGTGTGACGGCGAACCCCGTCTTCTCCACCAGGATCAACTCCTGCACCTCGCGCGTCCCGACCGGGATGAGCATGCGTCCGCCATCCGCCAGTTGATCCACCAGCGCCTGTGGCACGGACGGCGAAGCTGCAGACACGACGATGACATCGAAGGGTGCGTACTTCTTCCACCCGATGGTCCCATCACCCACGAGCAGCGCGGCATTCTTTGCACCAAAGTCATCCAGAGCCTTACGCGCCCTCTGTGAGAGCTCGCGGATGCGTTCGACCGAGTACACTCGATCGGCCATGAGACACAGGAGGGCTGTGAGGAATCCGCACCCGGTTCCAATCTCGAGCACCACGTCATCGGGCTCCGGGCGCAGGATCGAGAGGTAGTATGCCTGCAGCGACGGCTGCGACGCGGTCTGCCCGAAACCGATCGGCACCGGAGCGTCCTCGTACGCCCTGGGCTGTACGCCATCGGGCAGAAAGATGTGCCGCGGCACCCGATCGAAGAGCTGGAGGATCTCTAGCTCGTCCACGCCCCGGGCACGGATCTCCTCGATCAGCTTTCTGCGATACCCGGCGTACCGAGCGTCGGCTAGAGGGTCAGGTCCCACGCGCGCACGTCCTCGAGGAGTCGATAGTTGGTCAGATCAAGGTGTAGAGGCGTCACGGAGACGTATCCGTCGTCGATCGCCTGGAAGTCGGAGTCCTCGGAGCCCCGCCATGTCACTTGCCCCCCTCCAATCCAGTAATACTCGTTTCCGGAAGGGTCGTTGGCGCGCGTGATGGAGTCGGCGTATCGACGCCGGCCGAGCGAGGTGACCCGGATCCCCTTCACGTCCGACGGGTGTACCGGCGGCAAGTTGACGTTGAACAGCGTATCCTCAGGAAAGTCTCCCCGTGACAGGATCTCCTTGAGGATCCGCGCCACGAGTTCCTCGCACTCCTCGAGCTCTTCGGGAAAAGCGCCGCACCACGAAAACGCCACGGCCGGGATTCCGATGACCGTCGCTTCCATCGCGGCTGCCACAGTCCCCGAGTAGAGCACGTCCTCGCCCAGATTCGAGCCGTGATTTACCCCGGAGACGCAGACGTCGGGGCGCTCGGCGACGAGTTCATTCACCGCCAGAATGACGCAGTCCGTCGGTGTGCCGTCCACGATCCAGGCACCGTCGCGTGAGCGGCGTGCGCGTAGGGGATGGTGGAGGGTCAGTGAACTACTGGTGGCACTTTGCTCCCGATCGGGGGCAACGGTCGTCACGCTACCGAGTGTGGATGCGGCGCGGCCGAGCACGCCTATGCCGGTCGACAGATACCCATCGTCGTTCGTACAAAGGATGTTCAGCGGGCGTCTCCGGCGGGCGGTGTCAGGACCTCGCGCAGCTCCTCGAGTTCTCTCTTGATTCCTGCCAGAAAATCTCCCGCAACGACGTCGTGACCGCTCTCCTTGAGCTCACCTTCCTTACGCATGTCGATGAGCTTCTGATTCGCTCCCTCGATCGTGTACTTCTCTTCATAGAGCAGGTGCTTCACGAGCAGCACGACCTCTACGTCCCGGGAGCGATAAACCCGATTGCCCGCGCGGTTCTTCGTCGGATTCAGCACAACGAACTGAGTCTCCCAGTAGCGCAGCACATGCGGCTTGAGGCCCGACAGATCACACACCTCACCGATGGAGTAGTAGACCTTCTTGGCAATGGGTGGTTGATCGCTCATTACCCCTCCTCTTCATTCGCGAACATCACGACCACGTCTCCGGTTTCGGATCCCGCCTCATCAGTTTTTGAAGGGCCTCGACCGGACTGCGACCCTCCTCCACAATCGAACAGACCTCCTCCACGATCGGCATCTCCACGTCGTGACGGTGCGCCAGTTCGCGCACGGCTGGAGCGGTCTTCACGCCCTCTGCCACCGCCTTCATGTCCAACAGGATGGCATCCAGTGACTCCCCCTGACCCAGCCGGTATCCAACCGTCCGGTTCCGACTGAGGGAACCTGTACATGTCAGTACGAGATCACCCATTCCGGCCAACCCGTAGAACGTAGCGGGACGGGCTCCCATAGCGAGACCAAGCCGAGCCATCTCGGCCAGTCCGCGCGTCATCAGGGCGGCGGTCGTGTTGTGTGCGTACCCGAGGCCTGCCGTCATGCCCGCGGCGAGGGCGATCACGTTCTTGAGCGCCCCCCCGAGTTCGACTCCGATGACGTCATTGTTCGTGTACGACCGAAACCATGGCGTCTGGAACGCATCCTGAACGTGCTCGGCAGCGTCCTGGGAACGACTCGCCACAACGACGGCCGTCGGCGCTCGCTCCGCCACCTCGTGCGCAAAGCTGGGTCCGGAAAGCACACAGAAGCGTTCCATGAGGCCCGGACCGAGTTCCTCAGCGAGAACCTCGTCCATACGGCGGAGTGAACGAAGCTCAATGCCCTTCGAGGCGCTCACGACGATCGCATCCGAATCGAGGTGGGGTGCTGCTTCCTGCATCACACTCCGGACCACCTGCGAGGGACTGACGGACACGACGAGTTCAGCTCCCTCCACCGCTGCCGTCAGATCCGACGTCGCGTGGAGTGACTCAGGTAGCGTCACTCCGTCGAGGTACGGGTTTCGGCGGTGTCGTTGAATCGAGTCCGCGACCGCGGACTCGTACGACCAGAGACGAACATCGTGCCCGCGCTCGACCAGGACGAGGGCGAGCGCGGTACCCCAGGCACCCGCACCCACGACCGAAGCGCGTCCCGGATCGCTCACGGCGCCTCCTCCGCGGTGACTCCGCTCTCGGCTGCCCGACGGAAACGATTCTCCTCTCCCCGCATCAGGCGACCGATGTTGGATCGATGCTTCCAGACGATGAACACTGCGAGGACGGTCGTTAACCAGACCAGAGTGACGCCGCCTTCATGGGGCGTGAATGCGATCAACGGCGGAAGTGCAGCGGCCACGCTGATGGACGCGAGGGAGACGTAACCGGTCACCCATGTGATCACGAGCCAGATCAGGAAGCCCATACCAACGGCCATGGGAGCGAGAGCCAGAAACACCCCGGCGCCGGTGGCCATCCCCTTCCCTCCCTTGAACCCGACCCAAGGGCTGCACATGTGGCCCAGGATCGCCGCGACTCCGAACGCGAAACTCCACGGAAACGCGACCCCTGCGACCGCAGGAAAGAGCGCGGCGGGAGCCCAGCCCTTCGCGATGTCGACCACAACCACCGGCACGGCCGACTTCCAGCCAAGAACGCGAAGCGCGTTGGTCGCACCAAGGTTCCCCGACCCGTGCTCACGCAGATCGAGACCGTGGACCGCACGACCAACCCAGTAACTCGTCGGGGTGGCACCGATCAGGTAGGAGAGCGCGAGAAGTACCCAGACCACGCTAGTCGCCGTCCTTGCCGCTGCGGATTCGAAGCCGGATCGGTGTCCCCATGAACGACCACGCGTTCCGGAACCCGTTGTGGATATAGCGAATGTAGTGGTCCGGGATGGCCTTCGGGAAGTTGGCGAAGAGGGCGAACACAGGCGGCCTCACGGACACCTGCGTGCCGTACTTGATCTTCACCGCACGACCACGGTGATGAGGCGGCGGCTGGCGGCGTACCAGGGTTTCGAGGACCTCGTTCACCTCGTGGGTATCGATCCGACGTGATCGTTCGTCATTCACCGCGAGAATCGTGTCGAGGCATTTGCGGACACGCTGACCCGTCAGGGCAGAGGTGAAGATGATCGGCACCCACTGCAGAAACGGGTACCGCTCCCGAACCCTTTTCTCCCAGCCGGGGGCGGTCATCGTATCCTTTTCCACGAGATCCCACTTGTTCGCGATC
Organism: Gemmatimonadota bacterium; assembly: GCA_028873595.1. GTDB lineage: Bacteria > Gemmatimonadota > Gemmatimonadetes > Longimicrobiales > Gaopeijiaceae > UBA2589. The sequence goes on from JAPPOV010000009.1 coordinate 43,490, forward strand.
AGGATCAGCGCACGACCGGCCTCCCACGCCTTCTCGGCGATCCGGATGTCTTGTGCGTGAAGATCGTCCTCACTCGCGTCGACAAGCAGCACACAGACATGGGACGCGAAGATCACACGGTCCGTCCGCAGGGCGCTGTAATACTCGATGCTGTCCTTTACGCGGGTGGCGCGGCGGAGCCCGGCGGTGTCCACGAAGACGAGGCTGCGCCCGTGATAGCGGAATTCGCTGTCGATCGGATCTCGCGTCGTCCCCGCAATCTCCGAAACAACCGTTCGATCCTCACCGACCAGTCGATTCACGAAGCTGGATTTGCCCACATTGGGCTTGCCGACAACCGCCACCCGGATCGTGTCCTCCGCTGGCTCCAGGTCAGCGGCATCCGGCAATTCATTCAGAAGAAGATCGAGCAGATCTCCGGAACCCTTTCCCGACAGGGCACTTACGGGCACCGGCTCCCCTATCCCCAGCGACCAGAACTCGAGATGGCTCTGATCGTGTGGAAGGTTGTCGACCTTGTTCACGACCAGCATGACGGGCTTCGAAGCTTTCCGAAGCACTTCGGCCAGGCGTTCGTCGAGCGGGTGAACGCCAGCTTTCCCGTCCACGAGAAACACGATCACGTCCGCCTGTTCGACGGCAATCATTGCCTGGTCACGGATCGCCACATCCATGCCTTCGTCCGAACCCTCCACCACGCCACCGGTATCGACGATCCGAAAAGCGCGTCCCGCCCAGTCCGCGTGTGCGAAGTTGCGGTCTCGTGTGACACCGGGCTGATCGTCGACGATTGCGACCCGACGCCCGATCACTCGATTGAAGAATGTGGACTTGCCCACATTCGGCCGGCCGACGACCGCTACGACAGGAATGTGGTCGCTCATGCCGGTTTTGCCCTGAGGGCCTCCGTAATCTCGTACCCGGTCAGGACACACGCTCCGCCCACCCTGCTCCGAAAGTCGGCGAGCGCGACATTGTCGATGAACACGTCGTCGGCATTGAGCGCCTCCGCGGGAAGAACGATCACGTCTTGCTCCGTACAGGGCCCCAGGGCGGCCAGGATATCCTCCCCTCCTAGCAGGCCCGCGATGGTCACTGTCTCGCCGAAATAATGGTTGACGGCGTGGACGACCTCGACCTGCGCACCCGTGACGTCGTGAAGCGCGGGAGCGAGATCCCTGATGAACGGCGCCATCGAGCCCCCCGTGACGAGGCGTATCCGTGCATCGTCGTACCTCGGGGTATCACGTACACCGTTCTTGAAACCGTCCACGAAACGACGAACGGCGCCCACACCGTTCTCGTACAATGCGCCATCGTCGTAGTACCGAGCGTCAGGAATCTCGCGACCCGCAATCAGATACATCTCATCCGCTGCGTAGCACCATCCCAACGCTCGCTCGTCGAGTGCCCTCGCGCGCGCCGCATCGACTCGATCGATCGCCTCATCCGCCTCATGCGCCTCGAGCTGCCGCACCGGCCGGTTGAGATTGTACCGGGTCAGACCCACGGGAACGACGGAAAGCGACCGAATCGATGACCCCAAACTCCAGAGATCCTCGATCGTCCGGTCGAGGTGGACGCCGTCGTTCCACTCTGGGCAAAGCACGATCTGCGTGTGCACCTCGAGCCCACCATCGATCAGAGATCGTAGTTGATCCATGATCAAACCCGCGCGCTCATTGACCAGGAGCCGCCTCCGCACATCGGGTTCCGTGGCGTGCACGCTGACGTACAGGGGCGAGATCCGCTGGTCGACGAGTCGCTGGAGACCCTTGGGGCCCAGGTTCGTGAGGGTGACGTAGCTGCCATAGGTGAACGAGAGACGGAAATCGTCGTCTCGAAGCCAGAGCGTCTGTCGGGCCCCTTCCGGATTTCCATCGATGAAGCAGAACACACACTTGTTCGCGCACTCTCGAATCGTATCCGGCGCGGGCACAATACCGACAACTTCACCCGGCTCGCGCTCAATCTCGTAGATGGTCGTCTCGCCACCCGGCGACAACGTTTCGATTTCGAGATCGGTATCGCTCAGCATGAACGTGAGATCGATCCCGTCACGGACACGTTCACCGTTGATACGCACGACGCGCGAGCCGATCTCAAGCGAGAGCTCGTCGGCGATGCTCCCGGACTCGATTTCAGCGATACGGACCACGGCAACGACGGCGAGCGGAGGGGGGGTGACGCACATGCAATACGCCGTGCATCGTCAGCCTGGAAAGCTAATAGTCGCGCGGGGGAGCAACAATTTGGTACTCTGGGGCACGTGGTCGCCCACCGACGCCGTCAGTCTTGACCGCACCAACCCCGGCTCGACAGCTTCGTCCACGCAGCATCGCCGCGGTATGTCTTACCGGAACCGGAGGTCGCATGAGGTCGGATCGGGCCGTGAAGGTGTCGGGTACACGGCAGAGATGAGGAATAGACGATGGATCGCGGCAGCGACGGCTCTGGCGCTCGCCGCGGTGGGGTGTGAGCAGGCGGAACAGATCCACGACCGGTTCCGTGACCTCACACCGTACGAGGCCTATCAGGACGGACTGACCAACGCCGGTCTCTCGGAGACCGCCCTCGCCAGGGATTGGCTGATCGCTGGGCAGACCGCGGTGGACGCCGCTGCGCCCGTGTCCCTGCCCTTCGAGGAAGAAGGCTTCATCACTCCTGAAGAGCCGCGGGCCATGGCATATCGGGTGGAGATCGCACGGGGGCAGAAGCTCACCGCCGAAGTCAGCCTGGACACGGACGACGGCACACGTGTCTTCGTCGACCTGTTCCGTGTGCCGGCATCGCCGGATGATCCACCCCGGCCCGTCATCTCGACGGATTCGGTTCCGGGCACGTTCGTGCACGAGCCCTGGCGGGCCGGTGAGTACATCCTCCGCCTTCAGCCGGAGCTCCTTCGCGGCGGCCAGTACCGCGTGACCCTACGCCTGGACGCACAGCTGGCGTTCCCCGTCGAGGGTCGTGACATGCGTGCGGCCTTGAGTCTGTGGGGTGTCGATCGGGATGGTGGTCGCCGATCTCACGAGGGCGTGGACATCTTCGCCAAGCGTGGGACGCCGGTGCTCGCGACATCCGCAGGGGTGATCAACCGGGTCGACGTCACGAACCTTGGTGGCAAGGTCGTCTGGCTACGCGACCCGGTGCGGAACGCAAATATCTACTTCGCGCATCTCGACAGTCAGTACGTCCAGAACGGCGACCGAGTGCAGCCCGGCGATACCATCGGGTTCGTCGGCAATACCGGAAACGCGCGCACGACACCGCCACACCTCCACTTCGGCGTATACCGGCGTGGGGAGGGGGCCGTGGATCCCGCGCCATTCATTCGGCGACCCGTAGGAGAACTCCCCTCGCTGACCGTGGACCTGAGTCGGCTCGGGTCGACCGTGCGCCTCAGTAGCGACGGCATCCTTCTGCGCGCGGCTCCGGGGACCAACACACCCGTGATCCGAGAGATGTCGGAGCACACGCCGCTTCGCGTTCTCGGTGGTTCCGGTGACTTCTACCGTGTGCGCCTGCCTGACGGTATCCAGGGCTACGTTGCGGCACGCCTGACCGAAGATGCGACCGCACCGGTCGGCCAGCAGGCCATCGCCTCGCAGCAGACGGTGCTGGCGGCACCGATGAGCGCGGCGCCCGTCGTCTCACGCCTCGAGCAGGGCGCCGAGGTCCCGGTCCTCGGCCGCTTCGATGGAGATGGATACGTCTACGTGGTGAGTCCGAACGGTGGTTCAGGGTGGGTACAGAACGCTCAGCCGCAAGGTGAGGAACAGAACCAGGACGGTCCCTGAAACGCCTCAGGTTATCTGAGCTTTCGGTTGATCCAGAACTGAAGTGCCAGCCAGGCGACCAGAGATGCGGTGAACAGCCAGAGACCCATCGTGACCGGGGTCACGATCACGAGTACGCCCTCCCACATGACCGCGAGCATCGCCTCAAGCTCGGTACGCTCCGCTCCCGTCGCCGCCCGCGCGCCCACGGCCACGCGACCGAAACCGATGACGGTTCCGAGCAGGCCCACAACCCCACCGAGCACACCCCACGCCAGGACGGTGTGATGGGGTGCCCCCGATGCAGGCAGTTCCTCTTCGAGTTGAGCGACCAGGAGTGTAGCCCGGGCAATCGTCACAAGGAGGCACGCGCCCACTGCGGCAAGGGGATAGATCCACGGACCCAGCAAGTCGAGCATACGCATCGCGGCGTCCACTTCTCAGCTCCCCAAGACGGCGGGCATGGTCGAACCCGGCATCATCGGGCAACGCCGGCGCAGAGCTTCGTGTTCGACGACGACCGTCCCTATACGTACAGGTGCCGTGGCACCCGCCTCGCTGGCTACGGACGGACCAGTGAGAGGGACGGGCGCCGCACAGGTCATTCGGTCACGCACGCTCATTGCTGTCCTCCGGGTCGGAAGTTATGCCCATGATGAACGAAGTGAGCCCCATTGGGCCAGCGCCGTTCATCGACTTGCTGGATGGCCGGGAACGCCGTCACGCGTCCTGCCCTGCAGTGACGACTCAACGAACCGAGAACCCTCGGGGCTACCCGAGCGCTTCAACCTGCCCGACATCGGACGGCTGATCCCCACCGGTAGAATCCGGCGCGACATCACATGGCGGACGCTCCAGTAAGCCCGATCAGGGTATCCCCGGGCCTGGGCTCGAGGGTCCCACCGACGGCGCTGACGACGACGTCCCCCGTCGGGCGCATCACGATCAGAGGAACCGCGCCCTCTCCATGCTCGCTGAGCCAATCGTCCAGACCGAACTGATCTGTCAGGGGTGTGGACGTGAACTGTGCACCTGCACCAAATCGGCGCTGCAGCTCCTGGTATGTCAGGTCTGCACTGCCCAACACACGCGCTCGAAGTTCGGAAGAGAGTTCCGACGATCCTTCGCTGGCAGCCCGTGATGGTGAAAGCTGGTAGAGATTCTGTCGGCCGAAGAGATGCACGTAGTGCCGCGCGGACAAGGCGTTCACTTCGTCGTTGGCCGTCAGTGCCAGGAGCTTTCCGATACCAGGAAGTTCGAGTTCCTCGTCCGCCTGGTCGCTCAGTACACTTCCATGATACACGGGGAGGCCTTCTTTCCGCGCGGCACCGACGAGGCCCACGTTCGTGTCGACGACGAGGACCGGGAGATCCGCCAGCTGAAGCGCACGAGCGAGCCCACGCGCGAACGGGTGGGCCCCGATGATCACAAAGCCATTCGGGTTCCGCTCGGCGAGGCCGAGACGGAGCGCCAACGGGCGGCCGATCAGACCGTACACCGCCACCGACCCCGCAATGATCAGAAACATGATCGGGACGAGCTCTTCGGCGCCCGCGAACCCCTCCTCCTCCAGACGCAAGGCAAACACGGCAGTGACCGCAGCGGCGACCACACCGCGGGGTGCCATGGCCGAGACGAAGATTCGGTCCCTTCGAGATAACCGTCCATCGAGTGTGCAGAGCGCGACAGTCACCGGGCGAACCACCAGGACCAGCAACGCGAGGAAAAGAGCAAAGCGTGGCCCGAGAATGGCCTGGAGATCACTCCATTCGACGCGTGCAGCCAGAACGATGAAGAGCGCCGAGATGATGAGAACCTGGAGGTTCTCCTTGAACTCGGTGATGTGACTTATGTCGACGCGATGCTGGTTGGCCAGAACCACGCCCATCACGGTCACAGCGAGGAGTCCGGATTCGTGCTGGAAGGCGTTCGAGAGTCCGTACCCGAGCAGGGTCAACGCGAGGGCTGCAGCCGAATGCAGGTGGTCCGGGATCCAATACCGCTCCAAACAAACCACGAGAACGGCGGCAGGCAGCACGCCGAAGAGTGAGCCGAAGACGAGTGTCTTGCCAATGCCGACGAACGCCGCCGCGACGGCCCCGTCCACGAGGGCCTCGAAGACCAGGACCGCGAGCACCGCCCCGATCGGATCGATCAGGATGCCTTCCCATTTGAGGACCGCGCCTCCAGCTCCGGTCGGCCTGATCTGCCTCAGGAGGGGGAGGACCACGGTCGGTCCGGTCACAGTCAGGATCGACCCGAGCAGGATCGCCAGAGGCCACGAGAGTCCGAGAACGAAATGCGCCCCGACTGCCGAAAGGGCCCAGGTAATCGCGGCACCTACCGTGACGAGCCGACCCACAACTCGTAACTGATCTCCGAGTTCCGGGAGGTGGAGCGTCAGGGCGCCTTCGAAGAGCAGGATCGCAACCGCGATCGCGACGAGTGGGAGCAGCAGATCCCCGAACATCTCGTCCGTTGGGACCAGTCCGATACCGTCCGGGCCGGCTGCCATCCCGAAGAGCAGCAGCAACAAGATGGCGGGGAGTCTGAGTCGCCAACCCAACCACTGGGCGGCTCCACCGAGTGCAGCGACGGAGACGAGCCCGACAACGAAGGTGTCATTCACGCGAAGAGAGTCTCGGTCCGAGGCATCCAACAGACGCGCAGCGCGCGTGACCGCTCGAATGTAACACTGCGAGCCAGAGAGGATCTTCCGTTTCGATCATCCTGGATCCCGGGACGCACATCAAGAGACGGATGTGTCGGCAGGAGGCGCCCCGTGCACAGACAGGGTAAACGACGCCCCAGCCAGACACCTGGTCCGGCTGGGGTTTCGTACCTTGTGGCTCGACCGCTACCCGATGGTCACCTCGTAGCTGTAACCCCAGACCATCTCGGCAGAATCGAACTGGACATCGACCAGCTCCGCCATGTCAGCCGCCCCGACCGAAATGTCCGCGCTCACTGTGCCCAGAGGTGCGTCGCCAGCCCCATAGAATGTGAATACGATGGACACCGTCGAGCCCTCCTCGAGCGTCTTGTTGATGACCGATCCGCTGACCCGCGCACCGCCATTCCCGAAACGCTGCATCTGAAGCTGATCGAGACTCACCTCGAGATCCTGGGCCGTGCCCATGGCCGACTGCGTTGCCTCCGAGTCGCCGTTCTGGTTCGCAGCCTGCGCCCAGATCAGCCAACCGTTCTGGCTATACGGATCGAGTTCGACCCAGCGTTCGGCAACGGCCGGGATGTCCACGTACATTTCGTCCAGAAGCAACGAGCGAGCCCACATCTCGAGTGCGTCTCGGTCCGTTCGATTCAGATCCGCCGCTTTGCCGAACGCCTGAACCGCATTGACGTAGTCGCTGGCGGAATAGAAGCCCACACCGATCGCAAAGATCGTCTCTCCATCGAGACCGGGCTGCTCAAGCAGCTCCTGGTACACCTCGAGTGCCTCGTCCTCACGTCCGGCATCCATGAGTACCGTGCCGAGGCTGCGGATATGGTCGGAGTTATCGGGCTCCATCTCCATGAGCGCCCGATACGCGTCAGCCGCCAGATCGCTCTGCCCGTCGGCCGCCAGGACCTGAGCCTTCAACAGTGGCAACACACCAGCCTGCTCCTGCCAGCCCGCCATCGTCACGGAGTCTGTGTTGGCGGCCGTCTCCGACGCCATGAACGCGTCGACTTGATTCATGAAGTGCAATGACCGTTCGAAGTCGCCGAGTGAACCGTACAGCTGTGCCACCGTGATCATGATCTCAGGCCGAGCCTGGAAGATCGCATGCGCGTCCTCAAAGATCTCGACAGCGCCCGCGTAGTCACCCGACCCGACCAGAGGCGAGGCCTCGTTATACAGAGCGATCCAGGTCGATTCACGGATCCCGGAGTCCTCGAATTCGTAAAGCGGGTACAACTCCTGTGCCCGATCGAAATAGGCGCCCGCGTCTGCGTACTGCTTCAACCCCAACGAGGCCAGTGCGGCAAGCCGGTGTCCCAGTGGGTTGTTGGGGTTCTCGGCGATCTCTCCCTGAGCGTGCTCGAGGGCCATACGGTAATAGGCCTGCTTCTCCGCCTCGTCATCCGTGTCCTCGGCGTCCTCGATCGCGTCTTCCGCGTCTTCGGTGTAATCCGTGTCGCGCGGACGTTCGCCTACCTGCGCCGACAAAGATCCACCCGCCAGCATCATCAGAAATGCGATCAGGCCCAGCCCGGTTGCTACCCTCTTCATGCACTACGCTCCAGTTTGTCCAAATCCGTTCAGCAGTGATTTTCGCCGCGGTTCCCCAAACGAGCAATACGCTCGGTGCTACTCGTCGCTGCACGCGAGGCGAGGATGCACGCCTCGACCTTCACGAGGTTCACGTGACGACCCTCATTTCCCGGAAACGCGGGGATCGTGAACTTCCTGGCCTTCCTAGTCGTGGTGAGCACGTCATGTTCCCCGGCGTCACTCGACGAGCCCCAGACGGGTGTCCGCCCCCAACGTCTCCGCCCCTACAGGGGCTTATCGGGGTTGGCAATCGTCCGCCACATATGTGCGCTGGGACTGTTGTCGTAGCCCAGGCCCTCCGGCGGCTGCTTGAAGTTTCGCTCGATGATCTCGACGAAAGGGTCGATCGTGAGTTCCACACCGTCTTCGAAGGCATAGAGGTCACACACGGTGATGAGTCTGGCCTCCATATACCACTCATGGTTCGTCGCATATTCAGCGGCCTGATGGATGTAGTCAGGGGGCACGTAGTCTTCCCCGAAAATGCGCACGTAGAGATCCGGGTACTCGTAGCCGACCTCCGGATCCGGATAGAACCGCAACGCCCCGTGGTACCGGATCCCCCAGGTGATCCGCTCGTCTACATAGGGCTCGTACAGCTGCGCGCCCCACCAGCCGTGGTCGGCCCGAATAAGTCCCTGCACGCCATCGTGAAGCAGACACGCCATGACGGTCCGTTCCGGATAACCACTCTTCAACGCGTGATTCGCACTCTGCAGGCAGTGTGATTTCGCTGCGAGCCGCAAATTGAAAAAATCGACGAGCGTCGGCTTCTCAGGCATTGGCTCAAGGGGAAACTCCGAGGGCCTCAGCAAAGTTCCGGCTCCACGGGGACCCGCCACCTGTCGCTGCGCCGCGGCCTCGTCCATCTGGTCGAGCATGTAATGCTCGAGGGCCTCCGCCTTCTCTTCGGGATCCATGAGCTCTAGTGCGCCCACACCCACGGCAGCCAGGAATGCCTTCCGATCGACCTCAATCATGCGCCCTCCATGCATTCGGACGAATTGGGGTGGACCCGTTGGCCGATCCCCTGACTCCGTCACTAGTCCCAGACAACTTTGGTGGTGCGGATACCCTGAGCAACCAGGGAGTTGGTGCGCGAGCCTTCTTTGACAGCCTAGCTCACTGTCTGTCATTTACCCTGACCACGATATCGGGAGACTCGGCCTCAACCGCCCCTCCATCAGGAGAAAGCGAATGAATCAGTTACACACATATCTCGAAAGCGGCACGTATGTAGGCCTCGATCAATACCTGATCCTGCAAAGAAGACTCGATGGTGCGATCGCAGCCAAATTGGGACTGACCGCTCTGGCACCAATGGGTGCCCTGGTGGGGCTGGTCATCGGATATATCGTGTTCGCCTAGATAATTCCTAGGGTGGTCTCGTTGGGGCGTCGGTCCAGTTCGGCTGCAGAGAAGGACGATTCCGACATTCACTGGCAAGTCGAGCGCGAACTCGGCCACACGTCCACGGCCATGATCGAAACGCGGTGCGGCCATCTCGCGAACGTGACGGATCGCACCGAAGTCGTGGAAGTCCTCCCCGACCTCGACAAGCAGCCCGAACGGGTGCCGGCGTAGCTATTTGTCACCGCTTACGTTACCCGAAAAACAGTAAAAGCCCCGGAAGGACACCAAGTCCACCCGGGGCTACCTGTTACCGCAAAGCGGGAGACCGGGCTCGAACCGGCGACCCTCAGCTTGGGAAGCTGATGCTCTACCAACTGAGCTACTCCCGCACGGCTGACAAATGTAGCGGGGGCCCTCAGGCGGTCAACAAGACGGAGGGCGGCCCCGCCGAAGCTGAACCGCCCCCACAATGAGCCTGCTCAGGTTGAGGTCAGTTGACCCGGTACCCGTAGCCGCCGACCTGCTCTGCCGAATCGAATTGAACGTTGAAGACCTGGGCCATGTCGACGCCACCCACCGTTACCGTTTGGGTGACTGACCCGATCGGGGCACCGTCAGTCGCGTAGAACGTGAAGCGCAGAGTGACACTGTCGCCCTGGCTGAGCTTCTTGTTGATCACCGAACCATTGACCTCTGCTCCACCGTTACCGAACCGCCGGAGCTGAAGGTCGTTGACGGTGAATTCGAGTGCGTCCACCGACTGAACAGCGTCCCGCGTCGTCTCGGTGTCCTCCAGCTGGTTCGCGGCCTGCGCCAGGATCAGCCAGGCGTTTTGACCGTTGGGATCCAGACCGATCCAACGCTCAGCAACTGGAGGGATCGTAGCAAACGCCGAATCGAGCTGAAGGGAGCGGGCCCACATCTCGAGTGCGTCCCGATCGTTCACACTCGCGGTCGACGCGTTGCCGAAGGCCTCTGCCGCATTGTCATAGTCACCGGATTGATAGAACCCTACTCCGATCGAGAACAACGTCTCCGAATCCAGTCCCGGCATGTCCATCATTTCCATATAGACGGCCGTGGCTTCCACCTCGTTGCCCATCTCCATGAGAATGGCCGCGAGACCACGCTTCAGCTCCACGTCGTCCGGCCTCGCAGCGGACATTTGACGATACGTACCCACGGCCTGTTCGAACCTACCCGCATCGGCGAGGACCTGAGCTCGGAGAAGCGGCAACGGTTCCAGCTGGTCCTGCCACGAGGCGGCGGTCGCAGAATCGGCCTGCGCCATAGTCTCAGAGTCCGCAAATGCGAGGGCCGCATCGAGATTCTCAATCGCCGCATCGTGCTCACGCAGCTGGGCGTAGATCTGACCGAGGATCACGTTGGCCTCAGGCCGCCCGTCATAGATGGCGTTCGCCCACTCGAAATATTGTGTGGCCGTCTCGTAATCCCCTTGCTGCACGAACGGCGTGCCTTCCTGGTACAGATCGATCCAGGCGCGCTCACGAACCGAAACGAGGTCGAACTCGTAGAGAGGCCGCAGTTCAATGGCCTTGTCGAAGTACGCGTCGGCGTCCTCGTAATCATCGGTACCGATCGAGGCCACGCCTGCAAGTCGATACGCGAGGGGGTTCAGCGTGTCTTCCTGGATCGCCATCTCGGCGAACTGCTTCGCCTGAGCGAACAGATCGTCCGCATCGGCTGGATCCATAGCCTCTTCGGCAGCCTCGATCGCGTCTTCGGCGGCCCGTGTGTTGTCCGTGTCACGAGGGTTCAGGCCAGCGCCCGCTCCACTGATGGCCGACATACCACCACCACCACCGCCGCCCGACGCACAGCCGGTCAAAGCGAAGCCGAACACCATCGCCAGGACGAGTCCGAAACGGATCTGCATCCGGGGTTCCTCCATTGGGGTCACGTGCGGAATGGACCGAGAAACCTAGAAAAGGCCGCAAATGGCACCAAGGCCTCGATTGCGGTGTGATCCAGGTACCCGTTCGTCTTACGCGTTCGCGCCGAAAACGTTGCACAGCTCCCGTTCATGCTCCACCGGGTAGCGGACCTGAAGAGGCAAGCAGCGCGACTCGCCGCCTTCCAGCGAATCCTGCGTCGGTCAGCGGCCGAGATAGGTCAGGATTCGACTCGCCAAGGCCTCCGAAAACCCCGGGATGCGTGCGATCTCATCCCGCGTGGCCTCCTTCACACCGCGCAGCGAGCCGAACCTGCGCAGCAGTGTCTGTTGCTTCTTCGGCCCGACTCCCGGGATATCGCCCAGATCAGACCGAAGCGTTCGCTTGCTGCGGAGCTTGCGGTTGTAGCGAACGGCGAAACGGTGGGCCTCATTGCGTATGCGCTGGAGAAGGTGGAGCGCACGGTGACGCCGATCCAGAAGGATCGGATCACTGCGCCCGGGCATGAACACTTCCTCCTCACGCTTGGCGAGCGCGATCACGGAGACGTCCGGCAATTCGAGACCCTGCAAAGCCTCGACCGCCGCCGACAGCTGCCCTTTCCCGCCATCGATCACCGCAAGGTCGGGAATAGGCTTTCCCTCTTCCGACACTCGGCGGAAGTATCGGTGCACCACCTCTCCCATGGACCGGTAATCGTCGTTGCCCCAGTCGCCTTTGACGCGCATGTGGCGGTACATCGCGCGCCTGGGTTCACCGTTCTCGAAGACCACCGCGCTTCCTACAACCTCCGTACCCTGCGTATGGGAGATGTCAAAGCAGACCATGAGTCTCGGAACCACCTTCAGGTCCAACTCGTCCTGCAGCCTGAACAGCGCCTCTTCGGCACGGTCAGCAGCGTATTCGAGCGCCGTGACCCGGTCTTCCAGCACCTGGCGAGCGTTCTGCTGCGCCAACTCGACGAGCCGGGCCTTCTCGCCCCGCTGAGGTACGATCACGTGAACGCCCCGTCCCGCCGCATCGCTCAGGATTGTCTGGAGGAGGTCGCGATCCCGAAAATCGGCGGCGAGAAGGATCTGACGCGGCAGATCCCCCATGACGACCTCCCCCGCACTCAGATAGTGGCGAGACACGAGCGAGCTGATCAGGTCGGCCTCCGATTCTTCGCCGATGTTCGCGAAGCGATGGGATTCTCGACCCAACAGTAGCCCGGCGCGGACCTTGAGGACGACCCCCGCCCCGATCTCGCCGTCTCGTGCCGTGGCGACAACATCGAAGTTGCCACCCTGTGCTTTATGGACACGCTGTTGGCGTGCGAGGCTGTCGAGCCCTCCGAGGACATCCCTCATCCGCGCGGCTCGCTCGAAGTCGAGCTCCGCAGACGCATCCTGCATTCGGGTTTCGATTTCGGCGCGGAGTTCTTCCGTCTCACCTTCCAGGATCCGAAGAATCTCGTCGATCATACCCCGGTAATCGTCTTCGGTCTGGAGCCCTACACAGGGGGCCTTGCAGCGCCCGATGTGATAATCCAGGCAAGCACGCTCGGGCGCATCCCTTGGAAGGTCGTACCGGCACGATCTTACCGTGTGAAGCCGCTTGATGAGTTCCAGCGCCTGTCGCATTGGCCCCACGGACGTGTACGGGCCGAAGTACCGGCTCCGATCGTTCACGACCCGCCTGGTCACGAAGACCCTCGGGAATGGCTCCTGCACCGTGACCTTGATGTACGGATATTTCTTGTCGTCGCGCAGCAGGATGTTGAAGCGGGGTCGGTGCTCCTTGATCAGGTTCGCTTCGAGGATCAAGGCCTCGCCCTCGCTTCCGACGACGATCGTTTCTACATCGACGATGAGCTTCACCAGCTCTCGATTCTTGGCCGAAAGATCCGCTTCACGCTGGAAGTAGCTTCGAACCCGCGGTCTCAGCGACTTCGCCTTCCCCACGTAGAGGACCTGATTCCGCTCGTCGCGGAAGAGGTAGACGCCGGGACGTGTCGTGACCCTCGCCAGCCGCTCCTTCGAGACCGACACGTCAGGGTCTCGAGAATCGAATGGGCGATCTCACTCCGAGGACGGCGCCTGCACCGAGATACACGAGCCCGAACGGTACGAAAGAGGCCATGGCAACGAGGGCCGGATGCCAGACCGGGAGGGAGAGCTGCACGAGAACACCCGCGGCCGCAGCGCATGTCGCCGCCAGAGTCATGCGCAGCACCTTGGCCCCCGCAGCACTGTGTGAACCGATTTGCCGGTTGAGTGATCGGCGCAGCATCACGTACTCGATCCAGGCGCCGGCGCTCGACCCAAGAGCCAATCCGGCCGCACCCAGGCGCAACGTCGAGAAGCCGAACTGATCGGCGGGAAACATCGCGGCGATCCCGACGCTGACAGAGATCACCACGCGCAAGTACGCCATGTTCGCCGGTGTCCGGGTGTCCCGGAGGGCGTAGAAGGCCGAGGACAGGACGCGTGAGGATGCAGAGGCGGGGAGGCCGAGCGCGTACATGGAAAGCACCCCCCACGTGATCAGTGTTTGCGCCTCGCCAAACGCGCCGGTCTGATAAAGAGCCCCAATGATGAGATCGCCCATCATCAGGTACCCGACCGCCGAAGGGATCAGGAAGAAGAGCGCCCGTTCAAGGGACTGCGCCACCCGCGCCGCGAGTACGTCGCGGTCTCGCCTGCGCATCCGCGAGAGCTCCGGGAGTTCGGCCGCAGCCACCCCGGTCCCGAACAAAGCGATCGGGAGGTTCGCGAACGTCTGGGCGTACCCCATGACAGCCACGGCGCCGGGAAGCAACCGGCCTGCCAGGATCATGTCGATCCAGCTGCTGAGGTTGACGACGCCACGCGCGCTGACCACAGGCACGAAGTTCCGCACCGCCTCTGCGACCCCCGGCACTCCCCCGCCGAGCGAGACGCGCATGCCGCGCGTGTACCGGAGAAGGAACGGCACCTGCACAAGTAACGTGAGGGCCCCACCGAAGAGGGCACCCCAAGCCAACGTCACGACCAACGGGCGCCCCTCGAGACCCCAGTACAGAGCTCCACCGATCATCGCGGAGATCATGGTCACGTTCCAGAAGACGGGCGCCACGAACGAGATGAAGAAGGTCCGGTGGCTGTTCAGGATGCCAAGTGCCCACGCCGAAATCACGAAAAGGCCGGTCATGGGAAAGAGAATTCGGACGAGCAGTACTGTGAGATCGCGCGTCTCAGGCGTCCACGCCGGAAAGAAGAGAGAGACCAGGATCGGTGCCAGCGCCATGCCCCCCAGAGCGAGCGCGCCGGCGAGCGCCGTAAGGATACCGAGCGCCGCGCCCGCAAATCGCGCCGCGTCCTCGTCCCGACCGTCCTCCAGGAACTCCGCATAGACCGGGACCAGGGACGCCGAGAGCGTCCCCTCACCCAGGAGATTGCGGATCACATTCGGCATCCGCAGCGCAGCCCACCAAGCGTCTGCAAAGCCACTGGAGCCGAAGTAGTGCGCAAACACCCGCTCGCGCACAAAGCCGAAGATCTTGCTGATGAAGATCCCCGCCCCGACGTGGGCTGCGCTCCGTCCACCAGCCACGGCCTCCTTGCTGGCGTCCGGACCCGTTTCCTCCGGATTCACACCTAAACCGGACCGATCAGGCCGTATCGTCACGTGGAGAGAGCGAGCCTTCCTCCGCGCTCGATCGTTCGGTGAGGAGTCGATGCACGAACTGGCTCTCTTCGTCCAGCCTCAGAACCTCGGACGTCAGTCGCTCGATCTCACCTTCCAGATAGGCGAGGCGCTCCGACGTCACATCCGGCGCAGCATCGAGTCCTCGCCGTTCGAGTCGGGATGCGAGAGCCTGCCCGAACCGCGAATCGAGGACGACGGCGAGCAGCGGGATCAGAACGACGAGAACGAGGATGAGCTGAAGAAACATGATCGAAAGTTAGAGAGCGCCGGAGGCGGCTGACAGACTCACTCTATTCATCTACGCGTGTCGGGTCATTGAGATTCACTTCGAATCGTTCGTACACAGCGTCAAGAAACGCGCCACCGTAACGAGTCAGGTAGTACAATGGACTTTGAACGCGTTCCGCTGGTTTCCCGTTCGGCATCAGGTGGTTCTGCGCCTTCTGGATCTGGGTGAGCGCGATTTCGCTCTCGCGCTTCACCGCCTGCGTGACCTTCTTCTCGACTTCCCCCAGTGCTGCGAACGCCTGACTACGTACCGTCTGAACCGGACCCTTCAAGGTCGGGTCAACGGCACTGACGGCCTGTTGCAGGTCACTCACACCACCGCCGATCGCGCCCCGAAGCTTTCCGATGGAAGCCTTTACGTCTTCCGGAACTCCCTCGCGTGCAAACTCACTCGCGACTTCGTGGAATGGGCGCTGAAGCGCTTCGATCTCGACGTCGAACTTTTCGAGGATCTTTCCGATCTTCGTCTCGACCGCGGTGACAGCGAATCTCGGCCAGATCACGGGCATTTCGATCCCGTGCGCCTCGAAGTAGGCACCCAACTGAGCGAAATACGCCATCTCACCGGGTCCCCCAACGTACGCCACCGTCGGGAAGACATGGCTTTCGACCACAGGCCTGAGCAACACATTCGGGCTTAGTGCCTTCGAATCCGCGTTGAAGGCCCCATGGACGTCCGATTCGGTGCGAATCTCGGCCGAGGTACGGAGCCGGAACCCGGCGGGGTCTCGGTACAGCCGCTCCCGTCCGCCTGGCCCCTCGAGGAACAGGTTCACGCCCTCCTCCATGATCGGCACCTGAAGTTCGTATCCCGCGTCCTCGAGTTCGGCAGCAGTCGCAGAGAGTACACGCTCCAGCTCCTGCGCTCGGGGCAGTTCCTCGAGCAACAGATCCTTCGACGCGGACTTCACGCCCGGATGTGCTGCATCAGTGAAGAAAAGGCCGAAGCGACCCATTAGATGTTGCAGCAGGCCATGGAAACCATCGGGTATGGTGCCGCCCGACGTGAACCCTTTGCGGAGGAGCGCGACGAACTCTTCAGCGAAGTCGGATGCAGGGAGATCCTTGATGAAGTCACTGAGGACGGCATCTGCCTCTCGTGCCAGCTCGATTCGGTGGAGAGACGGTCGACCCTCCTCCACTGGCGACAGGAGCTCATATCGGCGTAGCACGTTGTCCGTGCCCATGAGGTATGTGTGGCTCGCTTCCTCCCAGTCGTGGTCATCCGAGGCCACCCAAAAGACCGGGATGACCGGCTTGGCCAGCTTCTTCTCCAGAACCTCTGCGAGTCGCACAGAGGTGAGCGCCTTGTACACGCTGTAAAGCGGTCCGCCGTAGAGGCCCGGCTGCTGGCCGGTCGTGACCATGTATCCCCCCTGCTCCACGAACGCCTCGAGTCGCTCCGGATCCGCACCGGGAGGAACGATCAGTGCATCGACCGCGCGCTGCCGTGCCGCCGCATCGAAGCGCGTGTCGACCTCCTCCGACTTCTGCTCGAAGGCGTCCGGCGCCGCATAGTGACGTCGATAGAACGACACCGCCTCGGGTTTGCCCACGAGGTAGTCCCGTACCACCGCCGCTCCGGAAGGGCGCGACACGATCAGTTCCATCTCAGCCTTTGTGGTAGGGTTCCCCGCGCAGGATCGTACCCGCTCGGTACAGTTGTTCAGCCAGAAACAGTCTCGCCATTTCGTGCGGCAACGTCATGTCCGACAGGGAAAGTCGCAGGCGTGACCGCTGCAACACCGCGTCGCCGAGGCCGAACGCCCCGCCGATCACGAAGGCGACACCGGACGACGCCTCCATCATCTTCGCCTCGAGCCAATGTGCAAACGCAGGTGAATCCATACCCGTGCCGTCGCGCGTCATCGCGACCACGTCAAACTGTGGTGGGACCCGGTCCAGGATCCGCTTCGCCTCGGCGTCCTTGACCTGGCTCGGTGTCATCGATCGGGCTGACTCCTGATGGACCTCGATGAAATCCAGCTTCCAGTACCGGCCGGCTCGCCTCTCGTACTCCCGGACTGCGTCCGAGAGTTCACCACGGATCTTCCCGACCACGACGACCGTCACCCGCATTGGACTGGACTCCCGCCTCGTATGAGTGCCCGGACCGCATCCTCTCCCCAATCCCAGTGAAGCCCCTGCTCCATCACATAGCAGGCCCCGAGCTCCTCCGCGAAGGGTTCGAGCTTCACCGCGTCCTTTTCGGTTACGACGATCGCCCCGTCGCCAGCCCGGCGGCGCGCATCGAGTACTTCCGACTCGGAAAATTCGTGGTGATCAGCATAACCCCGGAGGACGACCTCCCCGTCCACGACCTCCGCTACGCTCTGTGCCACCGCGCTGGGGCGCCCGACCGCGGTCAGCACGAGCGCCGAGTCCAGTGCCCTCGCATCAACCGGCTCTCCCGACGGCATTGCGAGCGGCCTCCACGCACCCGACACCAGGTGCACGCAGCCGATCACTGGAGTCTCCGGGACCAGATCGAAAACGCGCTGTGCCAATGACCGCGCGTGCTTGGCCGTCGTCGTCCGCCGCGAGATCACGATGGCATCTGCTCGCCCCAACGCACCATACGGCTCGCGGTACGGTCCACGAGGAAGGACCGGTCCGGGGAACCGATCCTCTGCGGCAAGGATGACCAGGTCGACGTCACGATCGATCCAGCGGTGCTGGAAAGCGTCATCGAGCACGATCGAGCGTGCGCCGGCGAGCCTGGCTTCGTGGGCACCAGCGACCCGATCACGCTGCACGAAGACAGGAATGTCGGGCGTCCATCGCCGATGGAGCGCAGGCTCGTCCATGCCGTAGCCTCCATGCACGAGGCACGGCTTCTTCCCTGCCTCTGCCAGGTCACGCGCCACCCACGACGCGATGGGCGTCTTGCCGGTTCCTCCGACTGCCAGGTTGCCAATCGAGATCACTCTGAGCCCGTCGATGTGCACGGGGTTCGTATTGTCGAATCGACGGTTTCGACTCTTCACATGGTACCGCCAGACCCACTCGAGTGGCAGCAGCATCACGCTCACGACCACACCGAGGAAGCCGGCATCACCGCGCCAGAGGCGATGAGCGAACATCTGGATCGGACCCATCATCCCTGATCCCGTTCATTCAACGCAGTCCCGATCTCTTCGGCGATGCGATCGAGATCTTCTCGAGACGAGTCCCTGGGTATCGATCGCGGCTCAAGGTATTCGATCCGGATCCGCGAGAAGGGTTTCGGCAGAAGAAACGAGTCCCAGCTGTTGAAGTGCCAGCCCGACGACGCAGTCAGGGCAATCGGAACGACGGGTACCCCGGCTATCTGAGCGGCCGCCAGTGCGCCGGGCTTGAACACGCCTGGAGGCCCCGTCGGCCCATCCGGTGTCACTGCGAGGTCCCTGCCTTGCCCGGCAGCCCTTACGAGTCCCTTGAGCCCCTTTCGACCGCCACGGGCACTGGACCCTCGCACGGTCCCGAATCCGTTGCGATGCAGCACCCGGGTGACGTACTCACCGTCGTCGTGTTCGCTCACGAGGACGACGATCCCTTCATGGCGGTGGTAGTGGATCAGCGGAAGGAGCTGGCCGTGCCAGAAGACGAACATGACCGGCTGGCCTGCCTCCCGGAACTGGAGATAGTGTCGCTCTCCAGAACGCTCGACCCGGGTCGTCAGGAAGAGGCCGGCGACAAAGCCCGTCCCGAGGACTCCCGCGCTCTCGAAGCGGATCTCGCTCACGATGCGTCCTTGATCAGAGTCAGCGCCATCTCTGCCGTCCGAGCGGACGCGCCGGCTCCCCCCATGTTCGCGATGATGCGCTCGAAGGCGGCCTGCTGCCGTGCTCTGGCATCGCTTTCCGATCGGAGCAGTTCGAGGAGCATCGGCGTGACCACCTCCGGAACGACCTCCTCCTGCACCACCTCGGGAACCACGCGCTCACCAAGGAGCACATTCGGCAGCCCGATGTGCTCGACCTTCAGGACGCGCCGTGCGATGAATGCGGTGACAGGACTGGTTCGATAGGCGATGACGAAGGGCGTCCCCTCGAGAGCGGTCTCCAGTGTCGACGTACCCGACTTCACGAGCGCAACGTCCGCCCACCGCTGAAGCGCGCGCGTCTCGGTCACCGCTCGCATCCCGACACCCTCGAACGCCGCCTCGCTCATGGTCTCAGCCCGTGAGAACAGCACCTGCACATCCGGTCTCTCCTGGACCACTGCCCGGGCGATCTGAGCGAAGGCGTCCAGGTGATGATCCAGCTCCTGTCGGCGAGATCCGGGGAGTACACTCAGGAGCGGCCGATCGGGGTCGAGCCCCCACCGACGAAAGCACGACGCTCGAGTCGGTACGTCATCCGACCGGTCGAGGAGCGGATGCCCCACATATTCCGCGTTTGCGCCGTACCGACGCAGGAGGGCCTCTTCGAATGGCAGAACGGTTGCGACCGCATCGGTCGTGGATGCCAGTCTCCTGGCTCGCCCGCTCTTCCACGCCCACACCTTGGGCGGGATGTAGTACAGCACCCTGCATCCGCGTTCGTGAGCTACGCGTGCAATCCGGAGATTGAAGCCCGCGTAGTCCACGAGCACCACCAGATCAGGGCGCTGCCTGTCGATGACGCTGACGATCTCGCGCTCCAATCTCCTGAAGTACGGAATTCGGGAAAGCACCTCCATGAATCCCATGACGGCCAGTGCGTCCAGTTCCGCGATCAGGTGCACGCCCTGGCCCTTCAGCTGGTCCCCACCCATGCCGATGAAACGGGCGGTCGGGACCTGTTCCTTCACGGCACCCACGAACGCGGCAGCGTGTTGGTCCCCGGATACCTCGCCAGCGAGAACCAGGATCGTTGGGCCGGGATCGGTCAGAAGGCCCAGCTGAGGTACCAGATCACGCCGACGACAACGACCAGATAGAGCATCAGCTTCCGCTGGTGCATCCCTCCGCGCGTATCCATCCAGTTTGCCTTGCGACGCTTGCGTGCGCGTATCAGGGACATGGCGTCAACCTCGCTTCCGGCGCCTTGCGGCCGGGGTGTGTTGCTTCACGTCGTGATGCCGCGCTCACTGGCGCGGATGAATTCGATCATATGCCGAACCTCCGGCACACCCTCGATCTCTTCCTCGGCTCGATCGAGCGCCTTGGAGAGGTTCACATCGCTCTTGAAGAGCATGCGGTATGCCGCCTTGAGCGCCTTCCGGACATGATCGGACACTCCGCGACGCTCTAGTCCGACTGTGTTGAGACCGGAGAGCCGCGGGGGGTTCCCTGCAGCTCGGCAGTACGGGGGTACGTCCTGCGAAACGCGGGAGCCTCCTCCCACGAACGCATGTGCACCGATTCGAACGAACTGATGGATCGGCGTGAGACCGCCAACAATCACCCAGTCCTCGATCCGTACATGACCGGCCATATTCACAGAGTTGGCGAGAATCACATGGTTTCCCAACTCGCAATCGTGCGCCACGTGCGTGTAGGCCATGAGAAGACAGTCGCTGCCCACCACCGTACGGCCGGATGCAGCCGTCCCCCGGTTCAGCGTCGCAAACTCACGGATGACCGTCCGGTCTCCGATTTCGAGCGTTGACAGCTCACCCCGGTACTTGAGATCCTGGGGATCCGTGCCCAGGACTGCACCATTCCCGACCTTGCAGTCCTCACCCAGAATCGTGTCCCGCTCGATCAGGACACGCGGGCCGATCGTCGTACCATGACCCACGGAAACACCCGGGCCGATCAGTGCCCACGGCCCGATGCTGACACCCTCTCCGATCTGTGCGTCGGAGTCCACGATCGCGGAAGGATGGATCATCGTATCGGCTCGTGCCGTCATTGATGTCCCTTCCCGCATTTCAACGATCCATGATCCGAGCCATAAACTCGGCCTCGGCTACGACCTCGCCATTGACGAGACCTCGACCGGAGAGCTTGCACATCCGTCGCTTGATCGAGATCACGTCGAGCTCGAAGACCAGCGTGTCACCGGGAGTGACCGGCTTTCGGAATTTCACGTTATCCATCGTCATGAAATACACGACCTTGTCTTCCGGGTTCTCCACATGGTCCATAAGGAGGAGCCCGCCGCACTGGGCCATCGCCTCGATGATCAGGACCCCTGGCATGATCGGATGCCCCGGGAAGTGTCCCTGAAAGAACGGCTCATTGATCGTGACGTTCTTTACGCCGACGACGCTCTTCCCCGATTCGAAATCGAGGACGCGATCGACGAGGAGCATCGGAAAACGGTGTGGCAGGAATTCCATGATCCGTGCCGTGTCCGCCACGGGTGGGCCATTGCGACGGATGTGCGTCTGGATGGCACGGGCCAGGGCTACGTTGCCCTCGTGACTCGGACGATCCGCGACGACATGGGCCTGAAGTCGCCCCCCAAGGAGCGCCAGGTCACCCATCACGTCCCCGACCTTATGGCGGAGGAACTCGTCGTCGAAACGAAGCCCCTCGTTCATCACGCCGTCATCGTCCAGGACCACGGCATTCTCGAGCGATGCGCCCAGCGCGAGCCCGCGCGCATGAAGCTGATCTACCTCCGCCTTGAATCCGAATGTCCGCGCTGGTGCGATCTCCGCCTTGAATGAGCCGTCCAATTCGTAGGAGCCATAGCGACGACCGATCGTCGGATGTTCAAAGTCGATCGTAGCCGAGACTCGAAGTCTCGAGTTGGGCGTAGCAACGTACGAGGATCCATTGCCACACTCGGCCTGAACGGGGCTATTCAGCGTCAGCACCGTGGCTTCCCCATCCTGATCGATCGGCCCGGCACCGGACAACGCCTCGAAGTAGTCGAGGAACGAGCCGTCTCGGATTGGCACCTCGGGCCCATCAAGCTCGACGATGAGGTTGTCGATCCGGTGTGCCGCCACAGCTGCCATGAGGTGTTCAACCGTCAGCACCCTGGTGTCGCCCTCACCGATGGTGATGCCGTGGTCGGTGTCCACCACATGCTCGAGATCGGCAGGAACGGACGGAGCTCCGTCGAGATCGGTCCGAATGAAGACTACGCCCGAACCCGGCTTGCCCGGGCGAAACGTCACGCGCGCGGACTCGCCGGAGTGCACGCCGAAGCCGTCTAGTGTGGCCTCAGACGAAATGGAGCGCTGTGCGGGGCCGCTCATCGAGCCTCGAAGTTCATGGCGGACAGTGTTTTCACCCGTCACCCGGGCGACAAAGAAAGGTAACGGGGAGCCGCTTCGCGGCCTACTCGCCCTGAGCGTCGTCCCCCTCTACAAGCGCAGAAAGTCGTCGGACCTCTGCCTCTAGTTGTTCGACCTGTTCCCTGAGGTGAGGAATCCGTCCGACATCGGTTTGCCGCCGGATTCCCTCGGCGTGTGGGCGGGCCGGGAAACCGAACATCGTCGCGTTGGCCGGCACGCTGCTCGTCACGCCCGCCCTGACGGTGATCCGTGCGCCGTCCCCGACCTCGAGATGGTTGGCCACGCCTGCCTGCCCCCCGAGCCACACGTCCTTGCCAATCCGGGTCGATCCCGACACACCGACCTGCCCCGCAAGCAGGCTCCGGATACCGATGCGAACGTTGTGCGCGATGTGCACAAGGTTGTCGATCTTCACGCCGGATTCGATTCGGGTGTCGCCAAGTGACCCGCGGTCGATCGCGGTATTCGCCCCGATCTCCACGCCATCGCCAACCACGCACCGGCCCACCTGCGGGATCTTCCGGTGCTCACCGTCGATTCGCGTGTAGCCGAATCCATCGGCGCCGAGTCGGGTCCCGGAGTGGATCTCGACCTCATCACCGATGAGGGTGTCGTGGTACGTGACCACATGAGGATGCAGGACGCTGTTTGAACCGATCGTCGTGTTGGCTCCGAGCACACAGTGCGGGCCCACCCGCGACCCTGAGCCGATCGTGACACCGGACTCCAGAACGGCATAGGGCCCCACAGAGGCCCCGGGGCCAAGGATCACGCCGCGTCCCAAGACCGCGGTCGGATGAACCTCAGACGGGTGATCAGCCGATGGATGCAGCCGAACGAGGAGACGCTGGAGTGCCGGATACGGGTCGTCAACCACGACCGCACTCGAACCCACTGGGAGCGCACCTGCCAATCGCTCGGAGACGAGAAATGCTCCAGCACGGCATCCCTCGACGTACTTCAGGTATTTCGGCGCCGCCAGGAAGGCGATTTGGTCCTCCCCAGCCTCGTCCACCGGAGCGACCCCGGACAGCGAGCGGTCGGGATCACCGACACACCGACCGCCCACCAGGTCCGAAATGTCGCGGAGACGGAGTGTGTCCACAGAACGCGAAGCTGTGCGGCCGAGGCCTGGTGCTGGACTAGTTGCCCGGGCCAACTCCTGCAGCATCGGCAGCCTGGAGCCGCGCGATGACGTCCTGGGTCAGGTCGAGAGCAGGATCCGCGGATACGATCGAGCCCGCAGCTGCATCCAGGATCAGCGCGTATGCTCCCTCTTCGCGAAGCTGTTCGATGATCGTGGTGATGTTGTCCATCACAGGCTGAATCAGAGCCGCCCGACGTTGGTTCGCAACCTCCTGGAGCTGCGTGGTACGCTGCTGGTACTCCTGGAACTTCTGCTGGAGCTGCTGCTCTCGGTTCTGCCGTGCCTCAGGCGAAAGTGTCAGCTGCTGCTGCTGAAGCGCCGTCTCGAGATTCTGCAGCTCCGTCTCGAGCTGGGTGATCTCATTTTGATAACCCGCCATCTCGGCGTCGAATGCCGCCTGTGCGGCCTCCGCCGCCGGAGCGTTCACCAGGATCTCCTGGGAATTGATGTAGCCGATCTTGAGCGTCTGCGCCTCAGCGGACCCAGCCGTGAGCATGAGGGCCAGCGCGCCGAGCGCGAATGAGGTGCCTCGCATGGTCGTACTCCGTTTCATGTTCGTACCGCCGAACAGTCCTAGTCGGCTCTTCGGCAGCAGGTTCCCGTGTTCCACCGAATCTACTCGCATCGGCGGCAGCCTAGAAATCTCTAGAAGCCCGGCCCCATGCGGAAGTGTAGCTTCCAACCGGGCACCGCCTTGTCGAAGCCGTACGCGTAATCGAGACCGATCGGACCGAACGGTGTCACGATCTGCATGCCGACGCCCGCACCCCGATACAGACTCTGCGGATTGAACTCCGAGGGATCGCGCCAGACCGACCCCGCGTCATAAAAGAGCCCGAGACCGATCTGGTCGCTCAATCGAATCGCGTACTCCGCCGTGAAGCTGAAGAACGCATCACCCAGCCGGTCGATGTCGGTGATGTCGTTCGATCGGCGCGGATAGAGTCCGAGCGGTGTGATCGTCGTTTCGTCATACCCACGTAGCTGTTGCCCGAACTGCACGCCACCCATCCAGAAGCGATCGAACGGGAAGGCCCCGGCGTCCCCGAACACGGCACCACCTCGCAGCGTCAGTCCCAATGCGAAGCGGATTCCGCCACCGGGGTTGCCGTCACCACCGACTTGGCCGACCGGCACCCAGAACGATCCATCGCCAAGCACGCGTGTGAAGTCACCGTCACCCGCCAAGAACCCGCCATTCTGCTCGATCGTGATGTTTTGGCGAGACCCCAGTGTCGGGAAGAGTGGGTGGTTGAGCGTGCTGCGCGTCACGCCGAGCGATAACTGACTCTGTACGCCCGGCGGACGTCCGAAGAGCGAGGTGTCGTCGACGTTGTCGAAAAGTTCGTACTTCGTGCGGGACAGTCCGTAGCCGACGAAGACCCGCGTCCGCTGGGAACCCATCCAGGGGAAGCCGAAACGGACACTACCACCGATCCTGCGTCGGCGACCGGATGAGAATTGAAAGCACCGGTCTCGGCTATTGATGTGTGAGATCGTTCCCGAGGTGCGACTCTGAAAGAGCGCCGGGTCGGTAAACGACAGTTCGAAGCTGTTCAGGTAGCGACCGAAGTCCCATCGCAACGATCCGGACTTGGCCTGCCCGAATAGGTTCGGTTGATCGTACCCGATGAAGCCGGATAACCCGACACCGCCGCCGACGGATGTGCCGAAGTTGATCGAGCCGGTCTGCCGCTCGACGACGTTGAACGTCACGTCGACATCACCGTTGTCGAGTGGGGTGATGTCCGGAAATGGCAGTGGCGTCTCGAAGAAGCCAAGCGCTGAAATGTTCTGATAGCTCTGGAGCAACCGATCCTGGCTGTACACGTCGCCAGGGAGCACGAAGAGCTGGTTCCGAATGACCCACTCATACGTGTATTCGTTCCCCGCGATGGAGACCCGATTCACGATCGCCGGCGTTCCCTCGACGATCTGCCAGCTGGCGTCGACCGTAGGCGGCTCACCATCCGCCCCGTCGTTCACGTCTACGACAGGATTTACACGAATGTAGAGGTACCCCTCGTTTCGATACCGCTCCTCGACAGCTGTGATGGCGGCATTGAACGACTCCGCATTGAAGACCTCACCGACCTCATTGGCCGGTCCTTCACCACCGGCGAGTCCAAGCGTTCCAAGCAGTCCGCCGCCCCGAGTAGACCGGAAGAATTCTTCGAGCTCATCGTCCTCGAACACCGTATTGCCGTCGATCTCGAACTCACCGAGCCGGTATTGCTCACCTTCGTCGACCGTAACCTCGACGATGGCCTTACCGGACGAGGGGTCGATGATCAGGGTGTCCCCGACCACCTGCATGTCGAGGTAGCCGTGCGACCGGTACAGGCTCGGCAGGTTCTGTTGAAGATCCGCGGCAAATGTCACCTGATCGTACGTGCCGGACCGGAACCACCAGAATCCCTCTTTCCGGGTCGACATGGCGCCTGCCAGCTCACTGTCCGACACGCCTTCATTTCCGCTGAACACCACCTCGGCCACCGTCACGCGCTGGCCTTCGGCCACATTCAGCACGAGTTCGATCTCATTCTGGCGGGTCGTCGGGACGATGGTCTCCGTGATCTCCGCGAACGGAATGCCCTCCGAAGCCAACTCCGACCGGATGTACGCCTTGGCGTCCATGATCTTTTGCTGGCTCAGCGGGAACCCACTGTTGAGACCCGTAGTGTCGCGCACCTCACGTGCGGAAACGTTCTGCAAGCCTTCGATGGAGACCCGCGCAACGAGCGGAGCTTCCTCGACTTCGACCATGAGGATGTACGGGCTCACACCGGCCCCGTTGGGCTCACGCGCCCGAACAACGACGTCGTCGAATTGTCCGGTTCCGAGCAGCTCCTTGATTCCGCGTTGTACCGCTCTGTACGTGATGTCCTGACCCGATTGGATGGCGAAGAGCTGCGTGATCAGCTGGGACTGGACACGAGCGTTCCCGGCGACTTCGATCGAATCCACGCGAACGGTAGAGCTGGCCTGCTGCCCTCCAGCCTGTGCTGCGATGCCTGTAGGCGACCCAAGCGCCACTACGCCGAGGAAGGCCGCCGCAAGCGCGGAGGCCTTCCCGGAAAACCGAACAGATGGGCGGTAGGAGAAACTCACGTCTTGGTCGCTGACTCCGCGCGCAGGATAAGGCCTTCGCCATCCGGGTTCACATCAACTTCGATCTCGTCGCCCGCGCTGAACTCTGCCAGCAGGATCTTCTCCGAAAGCGGATCCTCAAGGTAGCGCTGAATTGCACGCTTGAGCGGCCGGGCCCCGAACTTCTCGTCGTACCCTTCCTCAACGAGGAAGGCGAGCGCGGCGTCGGTAAACCGGAGCGTGATCGCTTCCTCTTCCAGGCGCGAATGAACGTCCTGCATGAGGATGTGAATGATCTCGCCGATGTCCTGCTTGCTGAGCGGGTGAAAAACGATCGTGTCGTCGACCCGGTTCAGGAATTCGGGGTTGAACGCGCGCTCGATCTCCTGAGCGACCTTGTCCTTCATGATCTGGTAGCTCGACTCCGGATCGGCGGTCTGAAACCCGAGTCCGCCGCCCTTGCTGATGTCACGTGCCCCCAGGTTCGAGGTCATGATCAGCACCGTGTTCTTGAAGTCGATGACGCGACCGTAGTTGTCCGTGAGATGCCCTTCATCGAGGACTTGAAGAAGAATGTTGAACACATCCGGGTGGGCTTTTTCCACCTCATCGAGAAGGACGACCGAATACGGGCGCCGCCGCACGGCTTTCGTCAGAGCACCGGAGTCTTCGTACCCGACGTAGCCCGGAGGTGCTCCGATGAGACGTGACACGGAGAACTTCTCCATGTACTCACTCATGTCTACGCGAATCAGTGCATCACGGTCGTCGAAAAGGAACTCCGCCAGAGCACGGGCGAGTTCCGTCTTACCCACACCGGTGGGCCCCGAGAAGATGAACGACCCGATTGGACGGTTCGGATCCTTCAGCCCGGCTCGGCTGCGACGGATCGCGCGACTGATCGCTACGATCGCGTCATGCTGACCGACGATGGACTTGTGCAGTTCGTCTTCCATGTTGACCAGACGCTCGGACTCCGTTTGCCGGATGCGCTGCACGGGCACCCCCGTCCAGCGGCCAACGATAAACGCAATTTCGTCCGTGGAGATCTCAGGTCGGTGCTGTTGCCGCTCTTCCTCCCACGCCAATTGTCGCTCGCGGATCTGCTGGCTGAACTCACGCTCTTCATCACGCAACTCCGCTGCCCGCTCGAAGTCCTGATCCCCGATCGCGGATTCCTTCCGCTGGGCAATCTCGGCGAGCTGTTCCTTGAGCTCCTCGCCGTCCGCAGGCGGAACCTGACTCGCAATGCGTGCCCGTGCTCCGGCCTCGTCGATCACGTCGATCGCCTTGTCGGGAAGGAACCGGTCCGTGATGTAGCGGTCCGAAAGCTTCGCGGCGTGCTCGATCGCCTCGTCGGGGATCACGATCTTGTGATGATCCTCGTAGTGCCCCCGCAAACCCTTCAGGATTTCGACGGTCTCATCCACCGCGGGTGGGTCTACGATGACAGGCTGGAACCGCCGCTCCAGGGCGCCATCCTTCTCGATGTACTTTCTGTACTCATTCAGCGTCGAGGCCCCGATGCACTGCAGCTCACCGCGGGCGAGGGCCGGCTTGAGCATGTTGGACGCATCGATCGCACCCTCGGCCGCACCCGCACCGACAAGCGTGTGCAGCTCGTCGATGAAGAGGATGACGGTCTTGTTCTGCTCGATCTCGCTCATGACCGCCTTGAGGCGCTCCTCGAACTGGCCACGGTACTTGGTCCCGGCGATCACGGCCGCCATGTCGAGTGCCAGGACCCGGTAGTCCTTCAGCGCCTCGGTGATCTCACCGCCAGCAATGATCTGGGCAAGCCCCTCGACGATCGCCGTCTTCCCGACGCCCGGCTCACCAATGAGCACAGGGTTGTTCTTTTTTCGGCGACAGAGAATCTCGACCATCCGTTCGATCTCTTCAGACCGCCCAATGGTTGGATCGAGCTTTTCCTGGCGAGCCAGCTCAGTCAGGTCACGGCAGAAATGATCGAGTGCCGGCGTCTTGGACTTCTTGTCTCCCTTGGCCGATCCGGAGCTGATGCTCGACACCTCTTCACCGCCCCCGACCCCCGTCGGCTCAGAGGGTGTCACGTCCGTTCCGAGAACCTTGAGCGTTTCACCCCGGGCCTCGTCCAAGGTCACGCCGAGGGAGTTGAGGACCTGGGCTGCGATCCCTTTCTCTTCACGGAGAAGCCCGAGAAGGAGGTGTTCGGTTCCGACGTATGAGTGGGTCAACTCACGCGCCTCTTTCATTGCGAATTCCAGGACTTTCTTCGCCCGTGACGTGTAGGGAAGCTCGCCCAGTGCGATCGTCGCCTTGCCCTTTCGCACGGATTCTTCGACCCGCTCGTGAATCTGCTCCAGATCGACACTGAGGTGCTGAAGCACCGCAGCGGCGACACCCTCACCCTCGCGGATCAGTCCGAGCAAGATGTGCTCGGTGCCCACATAGTCGTGCTGAAGACGGATGGCCTCTTCTCGGGCCATCGCCAGGACCTTCCGGACTCGGTCGGTGAAGTTGTAATTCATAACCCGTCAGGGCTGATCGGAAGGGCGATCGTCGACGGGCTCGGCCGAGACGTCCCCCTCAGAGGCCAGGATACGACGCACAAAAGAGGCACGGTGCGCGTCGCGCTCCTCAGGAATAAGATCGCGGCCAGCCGCCTGATCAAGGTGAGCCGCTTGAGTAAAGATCATCAATTTATTCAGCGTGTATACACGCAGCCCGGGGAGAAGGTTCAGGCTCATGCCAAGCCGCACCCCGGAGAGATAATTCATCAGCTCCTCGAACGTGAGCATGCGGGCGTAGCGCAGCGTTCCATATGCTCGCCAGATCTTGTCCTCGGTCAGCCCGGGCGCATCGCGCAGAAGGATCTGGCGAGCTTGAAGCTCCTTGTCGATGACCGTTCTCACTACCCGGTCGAGGTCCTCGATCAGGTCCTCTTCCGTGCGTCCGAGCGTCGTCTGATTCGAAATCTGAAAGAAGTTGCCCACAACCTCGGAGCCCTCACCATAGAGCCCGCGAAACGTCATTCCCAGCTCACCCATGCCGCGCAGTGCTTTGCCGATTTCCTTGGTCAAAACGAGGCCGGGCAAATGCATGAAGACCGAGGCCCGTAAACCCGAGCCGACGTTGGTCGGACAGCTGGTCAGGAACCCGAACTCATGGTGGTACGCGTAGGGGAGTTCGCGACCCAGCTCCTCGTCGAGCCGGTCAACGATGCGCCAGGCCTCCGAAATTCGAAGGCCGGACAGGAGACTCTGCATCCGAAGATGGTCCTCCTCATTGACCATCACGCTCAACGGTTCACGACGGGAGAAGTGCACCGCAGTGCTTGTGGCAGGTCCCGTCCCCTCCGCCCCGAGGAGGTCCCGGGTGACCAGACGCCGCTCATGGAGAACGTGTCGAGTTCGGTCCGGAACCTCCGGCATCTCCAGCAGGATCCCGCCCTTAAGCGTTTCCGAGAGGCCTGCCGATTCTCGGAACTGTCGGAGGACTGCTTCCCGATCATTCACACGAGCACGGATACCGAACGCATGCCCCTGAAGGTTGCGGGCCAGGCGCACACGGGTGGAGAGCACGATATCAGCGTGTTCGCCGCTGGCCTCGAGCCAGCCAAGGCCATGGTCCGGGATCGCGTCGAACTCGGTCACGTCACTTCCTGCGCCGGCCCCATGGCCCGGATCTCGTCACGAAGCTCTGCCGCGCGCTCGAAGTCTTCAGCCTGCACCGCTCGGTCCAGCTTCCGACGCAGCCCCTCGAGACGCTTCTCGATCTGGGAAACGGTCGGATCAGGCGGCAGGTACACCTTCCCCACATGCTTCACACCCCCATGAATGCGGCGCAACAGGCGTGGCAGATGGTTGGAAAATGCCTCATAGCACTGTGGGCAACCGAGACGAGTGGTCTTGCGGAAGTCATCGAAGGTCAGCCCGCAGAACGCGCACGGCTCATCTCCGTTGGACGAAAGCCCCGGGACCTCGGGTGAGACCTTCTCGATGAGGTCGAGGAGTTGATAGTTCGCAGGGTCGGGGGAATCCTGCAGTCCCTTCTCGGCCGCACACGCCTGACACAGGTGATGCGTCGACATTTCGTTGTTTACGATCTGCGTAAGGTGTACGACCGCCTCGGTCGAACCGCAGTTCTCGCATTTCATGTCGGCCATCGATCGATCCCCGAGCTCCTGACCGGTGAGGGTTCGGACACGCCTACCCCTCACCCCTCGGTTGGAGCCGTCCGCGTTCCATCACGAGCACTCGGTCCGCACGATCCGCCAGATTGTGATTGTGCGTGACGACAATGATCGAAAGGTCTCCCCGTCCGCGTAGTTCGAAGAGCAGATCGTGAAGCATGCCGCTGGTCTCCGTATCGAGGTTGCCACTCGGCTCGTCAGCCAGGAGCACGACGGGATCGTTGACGAGAGCCCGCGCCACCGCCACCCGCTGCTGCTCACCACCCGATAGTTGGCGGGGCTTGTGCGTCAGTCGATCAGCAAGTCCCACGTCGGCCAGGATCCCTTCCGCCTTGTTTCGCGCTGCGGCCTCGTCGATCCCGGCGATCAGCGCCGGCATCATGACGTTCTCGACCGCGGTGAATTCACGGAGCAGGTGGTGAAATTGGAAGACGAAGCCCACGCTCCGGTTACGGATGGTCGCAATCGCTTCGTCACCGAGCGTGCCCACCGCTCTTCCTTCGATGATCACCTCACCCGCCGTCGGGCGATCGAGCGCTCCAAGCACATGCAACAGCGTCGATTTCCCCGCTCCGCTCGCCCCGATGATTGCCACCGTCTCGTTGGCAGACAGCTGGAAGTCGATGCCCCCCAGGATCGGTAACGCTCGCCCGTCCCCGCCGGTGAACACTTTGGTGATACCTCGAGCCTCGAGCGGAGGCACTCCGTTGCCCCTACTCATGGCGGATCGCGTCGACCGGCTGGAGACGGGAAGCCTGGCGCGCTGGGTAGATGGTGGCGCCGAACGACACGAGAATGCTCGCCACCACGATCAAGAAGATCATGAGAGGATCCATCGTCGCCGGCAGGTGATCCACAAAGTACACGTCACCGGGGATCTTGATGAGCTCGAATCGATCCAGTGACCACGACAGCAGTATACCGAGTGCTGCCCCAGCAGTGGTGCCGATCACCCCGATCCAGACGCCCTGGATCACGAAGACGCGCATAATGCCCTTTTCGGTCATCCCCATTGTCCGGAGAATCCCGATTTCCTTCGTGCGATCCGACACCACCATCACGAGCGTACTCACGATGTTGAAGGCAGCCACCACGACGATCAGGAAGACGATCACGCCCAACGCGATCTTCTCGAGTTGGAGGGCACTGAACAGTGCGCGGTTTCGTTCGATCCACGACTGGACCGAGTACGGGTACCCGAGTCGTTCCCCCAGCCGGGCACCGATCTCGGTTGCCTGCGTTTCGTCCTCGAGACGCACGCCGATCCCACTCGCGTCAGCCTCGGCGAGCCCGAGCAGCTCCTGCGCGGCGGGCAGCGTCGTATAGATGTTCGAGAGGTCGTACTCGTACATCCCTGTGGTGAAGGTGCCAGTCACCTGGAATTGACGCAGAGTCGGCTGGAACCCACCGAAGACATCCTGATTCAGGTTCTCCATCGACATCACAACCATCGTGTCGCCGGGGAAGATCCCCATTCGATCCGCCAGGACCGAACCCATCAGAAGTGGAGGCAATCCCGATTCGGGTGGCTTCAGGTCGAGCGCACCCTCGATGATCTGCCGTTCCATCTCGGTGGCGGCCACAGCCGCCGTATCGATGTCGATGCCGAACAGGTATGCCGGCTGCGAGTACTGCCCCCCGTCCAGTACGAGCGTCACGTTGGACATCGCGAACGGAGCAGCGCCGGCGACTCCGTCCATCATCAGGATCGAATCGATGACCGAGTCGTACTCTTTCAGCTGCAAGCTCGTGCTGAACTCCAGAACATACAGGTGCGGCGTCGACTCGAGGATCTTGCTCCGGAGCTCGCCCTGCATGCCGCTCATGACCGAAATCACCGTGATGAGCGCGGCAACACCCAGCATGACTCCGCCGAGGGCGATCCACGTGATGAGAGAGAGCAGTCCCCGCCCTCGTCCCGCTCGCAGGTAATGCCGTGCGATGAACCAGTTGAGGCGGTCCAACGTGCTAGTCTTCGGTCCGGAGGATCGGGAACAGGATCACGTCCCGGATCGAGGTCTGACCCGTAAGCATCATGACAAAGCGATCCACGCCCATGCCCACTCCACCCGTGGGAGGCATGCCGTATTCGAGCGCACGGATATAATCGTCGTCGATCTGTTGCGCTTCGTTGTCCCCGGCCTCCCTCATAGCCGCCTGGGCTTCGAAGCGCTCTCGCTGGTCGATCGGGTCATTCAGCTCCGAGAACGCGTTGAAGATCTCGGCGCCCCCGATGTACATCTCGAATCGCTCAGTAAGGCGCGGGTCCCCCCTGTGGCTCTTCGCAAGTGGGCTGAGTTCCTTCGGATGATCGATCACGAAGGTCGGCTCCATCAGCCCCGGCTCGACCAATTCGCCGAAGAGCTTGTCGATGAGCTTGCCGCGTCCGGCCCCGTCGAGATCGGGGATCTCGAACTCTTCCGCCTTCGCACGAAGCTCCTCGTCCGACATCTCGTGCACGTCCTGGTGAAGCGCCTCGGAGAGACCCGAGACCAGTCCGAGTCGGCGGAACGGGACCGACACGGGGATTTCCTGCTCACCCAACCGAATCACACGCTCGCCAATCACTGTATCGAGGACATGGAGCACCATGCGTTCGACGAGGTCCATCTGATCCTCGTAATCCGAGAACGCCTGATACCACTCGAGCATCGTGAACTCTGGATTGTGCACCCTCGACAGCCCTTCATTCCGGAAGTCCTTGGAGATCTCGTAGACCCGGTCGAGCCCACCGACAATGAGCCGCTTCAGATAGAGTTCGTCTGCGATCCTCAGGTACATCGTCTGGTCGAGCGCCTCGTGATGGGTGACGAACGGAGTTGCGGAGGCACCGCCGTACAAGGGCTGGAGTACCGGCGTCTCGACCTCGAGGAACCCTTGCTCATCCAGAAAGCGACGAAGTTCCGAGATCACCCGCGACCGAGTACGAAACACGTCACGTACATCCGGATGAACCGCGAGATCAGCATATCTTTGCCGGTATCGAGTCTCTTGGTCCTGGAATCCACCGTAGACCGTTCGCTCTCCGGACTCCTGATCGGTCTCAACCTTCCCGAACGGAAGTGGCCGCAGCGACTTCGTAAGCAGCGTCCAGGACTCAACCTGTACCGTGACCTCACCGGTCTGAGTACGGAACGTCGGGCCTTCGGCCCCAATCCAATCGCTGACATCCAGGAGAGAGAGTGCCTCGAACGACTCTTCGCCGACGACGTTCTTCCGGAAATAGAGCTGAAGACGCCCATGTCCGTCTTCAATGTGCGCGAAGACACTGCGACCCATATCGCGCCAACCGACGATTCTCCCACCGAGCTTGACGTGCGTGCCGTGCCCGTTCTCACCAAGTGATTCGGCGGCCTCGGCTGCCTCAAAGGCCTTGATCGTCGCTGCGGAAGACGAGGTGGGAGAAAAGTTGTACGCGAACGGCTCCATACCGCGCTCGACGATCGCCTCGAGCTTCTCACGACGGTGACGAAGGACCTGACTCAGGTCGTCCGTGATCTGGTTCTCTGACATCGGTTATTCCGCCGCGGCTCCGAGCTTCTTGAGGTATGCCTCGATCAAGGGATCGAGGTCTCCGTCCATCACAGCGTGGACGTCGGTAATCTTCGTTTCCGTACGGTGGTCGTTGACCATCGTGTACGGCTGAAACACGTACGAGCGGATTTGGCTCCCGAAGGCGATATCGCTCATTCCTGCCTGCACTTCCTCTTTCGCCTTTTCACGCTCCTCCAGTTCCTTCTGGTACAACGCAGCACGAAGCATCTTCATCGCCGTGCTGCGGTTCTTGTGCTGCGAACGCTCCTGCTGGCATGCGACCACGATGCCCGTAGGCTCGTGGGTAATCCGCACCGCAGAATCCGTCTTGTTCACGTGCTGCCCGCCGGCGCCCGACGCCCGATACGTATCGACCCGAAGGTCGGACTCGTTGATCTCGATCTCGATGTCATCATCCACGAGCGGATACACGAACACGCTGGCGAACGAGGTATGGCGCCGCTTCTGGGCATCGAAGGGTGAGATGCGAACAAGCCGATGGACCCCTCCCTCGGCCTTCAGGAAGCCGTAGGCACTTTCACCCTTGATCTCGAGCGTCGCATTCTTGATGCCGCCTTCTTCGGCCTGCTGCAGGTCCAGCACGGTGACCAGGAAGCCTCGACGTTCCGCCCAGCGAGTGTACATGCGCATGAGCATCTCCGCCCAGTCCTGGCTCTCGAGGCCACCTGCCCCCGGCTGGAGGGTGACGATGGCCTCTCGGTGATCATCCTCACCCTGAAGCATCGTCCGGAGCTCCATCGCTTCCACACCTGCCTCGAGCGTCTGGAGGCCCGAGGCGAACTCGGCTGTCAGGTCGGGATCCTCTTCCATCTCCAGGAGCTCGACCAGTGCGCCGAGATCCTCCCCCTGACTCGACAGCTTTTGCCAAGGCTCGATCCAGCCCTTCAGGCGATTCGATTCGTCGATGGTCTCACGCGCCTTCTCTTGATCGTCCCAGAAGTGGGACGCCGCCATGACCTCGTCGAGGTTCCTCAGCCGTTCTTCGCGCGTGTCGAGGTCAAAGATACCCCCTGAGGTCACGCACCTTCTCGCGGAGCGAGGCCAGAGTCTGCTGTTGGTCCTTGTTCATGGTTTGGTCGTCGGGCGCGGTTCGGTGACATCAAGAGAGAGGGGCCATCCGCCGTGGACGACCCCTCCTCTCCGACCCTCGCAATATACCGGGACGGCGAAGAGGCTTGAAGCCCCGAAGCCCCTGAATCCAGAGCCCTTATCCGGTCTTCAAAAGACCTCCTGCCCCTTCGCGAGGATGTCGTTGAGTGCCCGCTTCCAGAACTGACGTCCTTCCCCGGTAGCCAGTTCCTCTCCGACCTGTTCCACGAACTCCTTCCAGGACTTGTCGATCTCCTCCTCGAAGTCCTGAAGGAGCGTGCCCGCAGCCAGTGCCGCCTGATGGCGCTCCGCATTGTACATGATCATGTCCGAGACCAGAACGCGCGCTAGCCGCTTCGCCTTGTCCGTCGGGTTGCGCTTCCCGAACGTGAACCCCTGGACCGCAGGGCTCGCGGGCTCGGGGTCGGCCGGCGCTTCGGGGGGGGCTGCGAACGGTGCCGACTCCTCGAGCGCCTCGTCAGCTGCCGCCTCCGCCACCCGCTCATCGGGAACCGCCGTCGCTTCGGCGACGGGTTCGCCGACGGGTTCGGGCACCGCTGCCGGCACCAGCTCTTCGTACGGTGGCACCGGCTCTTCGTACGGTGGAACCGGCTCTGGCTCGGCCGGCTTTTCGACGCGGAACACGTACCCGCATGAACTGCAACGGACCTTGACACCCACCTCGGGAATCTTCGCCGGGTCGACCGGAAAGGAGGAGGAGCACGACGGGCACGTGATGGTGATGACCATGGTGACAGGGGTTCAGGTGATGGTCGTAGCGTGGATGAGCGGATCGGTGCCGGCCGGAAACGTCCTGTTGAGCATCGCGCGCACATCATCCGCGCTGTGCGCGATCTCGACAGCGAGCCCATGCTCATGCGCAAATTCATCCAGAAGTTTCGAGGACAGCGCTTGGCCGGTTCCGAAGTAGAGAATCGTCTTTTCGGAGGCCATTGTTCCTCACTCTGAAGCCGCGACAAACGGACGTTATCCCTCGCCCGAAGCAAGGTCAATCAGAAGACTCGATGCGCTCCGCGCGTAGGCGCTTGAGGACGGCGAAGTCTATGTGCCGCGCCTCTTTGTCGACCCGCGCGACCTGCACCAGTACGCGATCACCCAGGCGGAATGACTGGCCTCCCCGCTCTCCCACGAGGACGTGTTGTCGCTCCTCGAAGCGGTAGTAGTCATCCATCATACCGCTGACGTGTACGAGACCTTCCACGAAGACCTCTTCCAGCGTCACGAAGAAGCCGAACGCGGCGACGCCCGAGATACGACCGTGGAACTCGTCACCGAGGTGCCGCTCCATGTATTCGACCTTCTTGAGCGCCACACTCGCGCGCTCTGCCTCGGCCGCAGATTGCTCACAAGCGCTGCACCGCTCTGCGAGGCTCGTGAGGGCCTCCGAGTCCTGATACGGCTCAGCCTGTCCACGTACCAGGCACGTGCTCACGATCCGGTGCACCACCAGGTCCGGGTATCTCCGAATCGGCGAGGTAAAATGGGCGTACCCTTCGGATGCGAGTCCGAAATGACCCATGTTCGTCGTTTCGTAACGCGCCTTTCGAAGGGACCGGAGGACCAGTGTGTTGACCAGTACCTCCTCATGGCGACCACGAACGACGTCAAGAATGTGCTGAAAGTCACGCGGTTTGAGGCGTCGTCGCGTGGGGACCTTTACGCCAATCCGCGCCAGGGCTTCCGCCAGCATCTCCACCTTCTCCGGCGCGGGCGATTCGTGGATGCGGTACATCGCGTTCAGGCCCCGGGCCTCCAGATCGTTCGCAACCACTTCGTTGGCGAGGATCATGTAGTCCTCAATGAGCCGGTGGGCCTCGAACCGATCGCGACGCTGAATGTCGATCGGGTCGCCTTCGGTGTTCAGAATTACTTTGGACTCCGGGAGATCCAGATCAAGGGCACCCCGCTCCACCCGCCGGGCCCGAAGGGCGCGCGCATGGTCATCCAGGCCTCTAAGGGCATCGTCGACAGCGGGATCAATCGAACCAAACCCGTCAAGCACCTCTTGAGCCTGCTCGTATGAGAGAGCCTCTCTGCACCGTATGACGGTGTGCTCGTAGCGTCGCTCGTGTACGTGTCCCTCTCGGTCGAGTGTCATGAAGAGCGAGAGGGCGAAGCGAGGCTCTCCCCGATTCAGCGAGCACACGTCGTTGGACAGCGCCTCCGGCAACATCGGTACAGTGCGATCCACCAGGTAGACACTCGTACCGCGAGCCTGCGCTTCGGTGTCCACCGGACTACCGATGGTCACGAAATGGGACACGTCCGCGATGTGCACGCCGACCTCAACCCGACCCGGACCGAGCGGCTGGAATGACAGCGCGTCATCGTGATCCTTCGCATCCGCGGGATCGATGGTGAACGTCAGCAGATCGGTCCGATCAACCCGGTCGACGCCAGGATTCGCCAGGCCCTCTTCCGCTGACGACTGAGCCGCACGAACCAGGTCGTCCGGAAACGTCAAGGACACGCCAAAACCGTGCGCGACCGCAAGCACGTCTACACCCGGTTCGTCGAGGTCTCCGAGCACTTCCTCGACCACGCCGGTCGGGCCCACACGCCCTTCGCCGAACGAGACGATACGAACCACGACGATCTGGCCGTCGTCCGCACCGCCGTCGTCGTCACTCGTGATGAGGACGTCCCGTTGCATCCTCGCGTCGAGCGGTCTCACGAAATTCACCTTCCGACCCCGGTGGAACGTCCCAACCACGGTTTCGCGGACCCGCTCGAGGATACGCATCACCGCACCCTCTCGACTACGCCCCCGCGGCCGGCGTTCGATGCGCACCGTCACCGTGTCACCGTCGAGGGCCGTCTTCAGTCGGTGCGTCGGCACGTACACATCGGTGCCACCGTCATCAGCGCGAACGAATCCGTGCCCGTCGCGGGTGATGGAGACGGGTCCGCTCACAAGATCGATGATGTCGGCTACTGCATACCGATGGCCGCGCATACGGTACAGCGTCCCCTTCTGCTCCAGACCCTGGAGAAGCCGCCGAAAGTCGCGGTACTCGCCGTTCGGGATCGAGAGAATGCGAGCCAGGTCCTTCGACTTCAGGGGGCCCTGCGACTCCGACAGAGCCGTAACGATCCTGGACTCCAGCTCTCCCTGTGCCCCGCGTCGCCGCCCCTTCCTGGAGCGACGGTTCGAGGCACGTCCGGATCGGCGCCCGCCCCCTGATCCACCGGCACGGCGACTCACTGCCGTCCTCGAATCAACGTGGCAGCGAAGGTTAGACCCGTCTCCGTGGGGCCGGGCAGAATGCGACTCTCGATTCGAACTCCTCGCGCCCGCGCCGACACGAACGCGTCTACAGCAGACACCAGGTGGTTGGCGATCACGAAGCCGAGCGCGTTGCGTGCCTGCCGGAACCGCTCGTCACTCGACTCGATGATGCCCGCGTACGTCGCACGCGCGCCAGGTGAACCGGTCCAGTCCCATAGGAACCCAGGCCCGTAGGCTCTCTCCTCGTAATACCGGATGGCGTCATCGTAGCGGGCATCTCCGGGTCCGGCCGCCGGATCGACGGAATAGATGCCCACCGCCCTGGACCAAATGAGACCGTTGTACGCGGTCGGGTCTTCCTCGGGCTGTACTCCGGCGAGACCTGCATCGAGATCGAATCCGCCCGAACGGTCCCATTTGCTGAGCGTCTCGTAGTAATCGAAATCCCCGTCCACTCGGGACCCAGCCTCCAACCGCCCTTCCTGCCATGCGTAGTCTCGATACTCCCTGCGAAGACCTGCACCCGAGCGACGGCGGTCCGCATAGAATCCCCAGCCGATCACTTCCAGCCCCACGTAGACCCAACTCCGATTCTGCTGAAGGGCGTACTGACCCGCACCTGGAATCAGAGCCGACCGGAGTGCGGCGTTGCCGGGCCCGATGGACGGGGCGTCTGCCACGATCACGGGCGGCGCGTATCCCGGCCAATTCATGGCGCGTGACGCCAGCGGGTTCACCGTGTGGGACGTTTGAGCGAACAGCGCAGGCGGGACCGGCGCGCTGCACAGCAGGAGCCCCCCAAACAGCCATCCGCCCTGGCGACGCAGAAGCCTCAAAAGGCGATCGAGAACGTGACGTGCACCGGCTCGGTCTCGCCGGTCAGCGTGGAGACGGCCAGAGATTTTGCGATGGCCAAGTCGAAGCGCTCGAAACGAAGTCCCAGGCCCACGCGCCCCCCATCTTCCTGGTTCAGGTCAGACCACACATAGCCCGCTCGAAGGGACAACCGATCCATTTGCCCGGCTGTGAGCTCCGTCCCGATGTGATACGAAAGGCTTCCAAGCGAGCGGAGCCTGTCTTCGACCTCGAACGCAATCCAGGCTCCAAGCGTCTCGACCTCAGTGATCGCAGACACGATGTCGTATGCCGCGGAAATACGCAGGCGAGCCGGAAGTGGGTCCGCCTGCTCGGCGTTCAGGACCTGGAGACTCGGGCCGACGTGAGCCACCATGGCTCCCAGACGCAGGTCGTCTACCGAACCCTGGAGCCCCGCATCGACCGCATACGTCGTCGCCGTCGTCCCTTCGTCCGAACAGATTCCGCGGCACGCAAGCTGAAACCGAATGACCTTGAAGTTCACGCCGGCCGCCAGGGCCTCACCGAGCATCGTCGCACCGGAGATGATGCCCAGGTGATTGCGGATCGAAATGGTCCCTGTGAAGGTTCCAAACTCGTCGGTCTGCTCGATTTCGCCCGCATCGAGCAAGAAGTAGGACGCGCCGAGCGTGCCGGCACCGCCAAAGGCCCAGAGGGCCGTGGCGGCCGTACCGGTACCCGCGGGGTGGTCGCCCCGGAACAGCACACCTTGCGACCGATCCACCCCCGCCAGACCGGCCGGATTCCAGAATGCTCCCTCGTTGCCGTCGACCCAGGTCATGGCCCGTCCAAGAGAAACACCCTGCGCGCCCACCGGGAGCAGGAGAAAGAGCGCGCCCTCCGCTCGGTCATCCTGAGCGCGCAGTGACTGAGGTCCCGCCGCCAAGGCAAGGACGATACCGAGCGCCGGGAGTAACGGGAGGAGAGGTCTAGGCGTCATCTTCGGGAGGAAGGCGGAATCCAAGTTCGCCGAGGTGGGCCCGGTTCTTCCGCCATGCACGGAGGGGCTTCACCCATAGGTGCAGATACACACTGCGACCCAGAAAGGTCTCGATCTTCTTGCGCGATGCCTCACCAAGGGCGCGGATCGCGGCCCCTCTCTTGCCGATCAACATCCCCTTCTGAGACTTCCGCTCCACGAACACGTTCACCTGCATGTAGATCGGATCCTGAGACTCCCTGAAGTCCTCGACCTGACAGAACACCGAATAGGGTATTTCTTGCCGGAATTGCTCAAAAATCGTTTCGCGGACGAGCTCAGCCACGAAGAATCGTACGGGATCGGAGGCGATCTCGTCCGCCGGATACAGAAACGGTCCCTCCGGAAGCCGCGCTCTCATCTCGGCCAGCAACGCCTGCATGCCCTCACCCTTCAGGGCAGAGATTCGGTAGCTCTCGGCGCCAAGATGCGTGGCAACCCACGAATCCCACGCAGCGATCGCAGCCGGAGGCGCCTCGTCGATCTTGTTCAACGCGACCAGTACCGGTGCGGACGTTTCTTCGAGTGCGCTCAGAATCCGATCCGCATCCCGCTCCGTCGGCGGGCGCATCGTATCGACCACCAGAAGAACGAGGTCGGCTTCCTGAAGCGCCTCGAGGGCAGCGCCGAGCATCGCGCGCTGCAGCAAGTCGCGCGCCTCGAGGATACCCGGCGTGTCGAGGAAAATCAGCTGATCCTGATCGACCGTGAGGAGCCCAGTCACACGCTGCCACGTCGTCTGCGCCTTCGGCGTCACGATCGACAGGTGCTCGCCGATCATGTGGTTCAGTAGCGTCGATTTCCCGGCGTTCGGTCGCCCCACCAGTGCCACGTACCCGGCACGTGTCGGCTGTACCTTGGCGGCGCTGCCAGGCGAACCGTCTGCCGACCTGGACCCTTCAGCCTCGGCCGGACTCGTCGCCTCTTCTTGATCGTCTGTGGGCGTCAACGTCATCTCGGAAAATACATCATTGAACACGCCCCTATATTGCCTGCATGCAACTCCCTTTCGCCATCCGTGACGCAGGCCAGAGACTTTTCCGACATATCCCGGTCCGCGTGGCCTCAGGCCTAAACCGCGGCATGAGGTGGAGTATCGTAACCCATGGCCGTGGATACGGTTCCGGGACCTTCGGGATGGGTCGTTTGGGGGCTCTCGCCGCGGTTGTACAGCCCGGAGACACGGTGTGGGATGTCGGAGCTCACAAGGGCTTCATGACCCTGGCGTTGGCGCAACTCGTCGGCCCCACCGGTCGGGTCGTGTCGTTCGAGCCCTCCGAACGAAACCGGTGGTTCATCCAACGGCATCTGCTATGGAACGATGTGACGAACGTCACGGTCCTTCCGGTCGCGCTCGGTTCGGAGCGGGGAGAAGACCTCTTTGGGGGTCGAGGCGACTCGCTCGCCTATCAGTTGGGACATGGAGACGAGACCGTACCCGTTCGTCGCCTGCCCGACGTGATTGAGGAGTATGGGGTGGCGACCCCGGACGTCATGAAGATCGACGCCGAGGGTCAGGAGGCCGAGATCCTCCGAACCGCCGGAGACACCGTGCCTGACCACGCCGCTCTCCTGATCTCAGTCCACGGGAGACGTATGCACAAGGCCTGCACAGACGCTTTGACAGACCGAGGATTCACCTTGCTGGAGAGCTACGACATGGCTCGATGCTCCAATGATCCCAACCGCGCATGGACGAGCGACCACGACCTGCTTGCGATCGGGCCAGCTCGGGACGTCGATGAAGAGCGCCTTTCACCGCTCTCTCTCTTTACGGGTGAGTTGTGAAGGATCGCTCCAAGACGTTGCGTCCCTGCCCGACCCTTCGCATCCTCTCGCAACATTCACCGTTCACTCGCTGAACTCCCCTGCATTCAACGGAAACGCTCGTGCCTGGACTCCTTCCCAACGTCGACCCCGACGGATTGCTCGAATATTCAGTCGTCTACACCGACCGAGCTCTGAACCATATGTCAGCGTCGTTCCAGCACGTCATGAACGACATCTCGAGCACGCTCAAAAGCGTCTACAATGCCGCCGCCGTCGTGGTGGTTCCAGGTAGCGGAACATTCGGAATGGAGGCTGTCGCCCGCCAGTTCGCCACCGACAGGAAGGTGCTGGTCGTGCGCAACGGATGGTTCAGTTATCGGTGGAGCCAGATCTTCGACGTCGGTGGGATTCCATCCGATGAGATCGTCCTCAAGGCACGCCGGATCGGCGAAGGCCACCAGGCCCCGTTCGCCCCGGTACCGATCGACGAGCTCGTCTCCACCATCGAAGCCGAACGCCCCGACGTGGTTTTCGCACCGCATGTGGAAACCTCTGCCGGGATGATGCTCCCGGACGACTACATCCGAGCCGCCGCCGACGCGGTGCACGCCGTCGGCGGCATGTTCGTGCTCGACTGTATCGCTTCCGGCACAATCTGGGTCGATATGGAGGAGTGCGGCGTAGACGCCCTCGTCAGCGCACCCCAAAAGGGATGGAGCGGCACGCCGTGTTGCGGACTCGTGATGCTCAGCGCACTCGGTCTCGATCGACTCGGCTCGACCGCGAGTACCAGCTTCTCGTGTGATCTCGGGAAGTGGCATCAGATCATGCAGGCGTATGAAACCGGTGGTCACGCGTACCATGCAACGATGCCCACCGACGGCCTCCGCAGCTTCGCGGCCGTGATGCACGAAACCGGAGACTTCGGCTATGCGGCGGCCAAAACCGCCCAGACCGAGTTGGGCCAGAGAGTTCGTGCCGCTCTGAGCGCTCGCGGATACCCAAGTGTCGCAGCGGAGGGATTTCAGGCCCCCGGCGTGGTCGTCAGCTATACCGAGGACCCGGATGTGAAGACGGGAGCGAAGTTCAAGTCGGAGGGTGTTCAGATCGCCGCAGGTGTTCCGCTCGCCGTGGATGAGGGCGACGAGTTCCGGACGTTCCGCGTCGGACTTTTCGGGCTGGACAAGCTAAAGAATATCGACCGTACGGTCGCGACCTTCGAGGGCGTGCTCGACCGTATGTAGAGCCAGCGACTCCCGGTGGGCTCAGCCGGCACGACCCGGATCATCGGCGTGGTGTACCTAATCCGCGCGGCGAGGTAGCCCACCCGTTGTTGATGCGGCGCGGAGCCTGCTCGGCGGAGCTACAACGAAAAACCCCCAGGACCAGAAGTCCTAGGGGCTCCCCGCATGAAGCCGGCGACGACGTACTCTCCCACCGGGCGGCCCCGGCAGTACCATCCGCGCTGTAGAGCTTAACGGCCGTGTTCGGGATGGGAACGGGTGTAGCCTCTACGCAATTGTCACCGACAAAGGTGAGAACACAGGTCGAGAGAGGGAGAGCCAGCTGTAACGGCGGCTCATCTCAGAAGAGATGCAGCATTTCTGGTGAGAAACAGGAGAGGGAGGAACTGGTCAAGCCTCACGGG
>JAPPOV010000009.1:90000-91191 GCA_028873595.1 Gemmatimonadota bacterium
GCCTTGGAGGATGGTCCCCCCAGATTCAATCGGGATTTCTCGTGTCCCGACCTACTCGGGAACCCTGACGCTCATCTACTCGCATTTCGCGTACGGGACTCTCACCCTCTGTGGTCCGCCATTCCAGGCGCGTTCTGCTACACTTTCGACTCGGTTATTCAGGGCCCCACAACCCCGGCGGTAACCCGCCGGTTTGGGCTCTTCCCCTTTCGCTCGCCGCTACTTAGGGAATCTCTTTTGATTTCTTTTCCTCCAGGTACTTAGATGTTTCAGTTCCCTGGGTTGGCTCCTTTTCAGGTACTTGGATATGACTCCAAGTGGGTTTCCCCATTCGGACACCCCCGGATCTACGCTTGCTTGCAGCTCCCCGAGGCTTATCGCAGCTTGCCACGTCCTTCATCGCCGACACGTGCCTAGGCATCCACCACTGCGCACTTACTTACTTGACCAGAATTCCCATCCCGAGATCTCGGGTGCCGAAGCACTCGATTTCCCATGATGTAAAAGGAACGAGATCTTCCTTTCGTCCCCTATCCAGTCTCTACACCAAAAAGCCGTCACAGCTAATTCAATACTTCATTTTGT
Organism: Gemmatimonadota bacterium; assembly: GCA_028873595.1. Classification (GTDB taxonomy): domain Bacteria; phylum Gemmatimonadota; class Gemmatimonadetes; order Longimicrobiales; family Gaopeijiaceae; genus UBA2589. Next base: position 90,586 of record JAPPOV010000009.1, read on the forward strand.
AGACAGGCACCCGGACCGGACAAAAAGTAATCAGTCCAGGGCCATACCTAAGGCTCTCACTTCTCTCTCGACCTATGTTTTCAAACAACATGACCCGGCGACAGCTAACTACCTGTGCCTAGCCATCTTATAGAAATCGAAGTTTTGAGTGTAGCGAGCGGGTAGACTTCTGAGAGACTTTCCGACTCGAGCTCCGAGGAGTGAGTCTTACTCGTCATCTCCAGAAAGGAGGTGATCCAGCCGCAGGTTCCCCTACGGCTACCTTGTTACGACTTCGCCCCAGTTACCGAATTTGCCTTCGGCCGCTCCCTCCCGAGGGTTGGGTCACGGACTTCGGGCACTCCCGGCTTCCATGGCGTGACGGGCGGTGTGTACAAGGCCCGGGAACGTATTCACCGTAGCATGGCTGATCTACGATTACTAGCGATTCCGACTTCATGCAGTCGAGTTGCAGACTGCAATCCGAACTTGGACCAACTTTTTGGGATTGGCTTACCATCGCTGGCTCGCAGCCCTTTGTGTTGGCCATTGTAGCACGTGTGTAGCCCCAGACGTAAGGGCCATGATGACTTGACGTCGTCCCCACCTTCCTCCGGTTTATCACCG
>JAPPOV010000028.1 GCA_028873595.1 Gemmatimonadota bacterium
CTCGTGGCGCGGGAGGCGATACTCACGGCGGTCGTCGACATTCTCACCGAGCGGCTGGAGTTGACCGAAGACCGGTACCAGCGTGGCGTGGCTTCCTCGATCGAGCTGTACCAGATCCAGCAGGACCTGAACGCCACGCGTGCAGGCCTACCCCTTCTGGGGAGCCAGATCATCGCGTCACGCGGTCGTCTCGGAGTCCTCCTCGGGCGCTACCCACAGGAGGTCGAACCTCTACTCGCAGGCGAAGATTTCCCGGTCATAAGTCTCGACCCGATTCCCGCTGGTCTACCCGCAGACATTCTGACCGCTCGGCCAGACCTGGTCGCGGCGGCGTTCCGTCTGGAAGGAACACGGCAGCGCGTCGGCGAGCGCAAGGCTGCCCGTCTGCCGGCGATCAACCTCACCGGCTCCACCGGAACGCAAAGCTCCGACCTGTCGGACATCGTTCGCGCCGACCAGTGGTTCACCAATTTCGTTGCCTCACTCACGGCTCCGATCTTCTCGGGAGGTCGTCTCAAGGCCGACCAGGAAGCAGCCGAGGCACGGTACGAACAGGAAGCCGCTCGCTACGCGCGCTCCGTACTGACCGCGTTCCAGGAAGTCGATGCCGCAATCGCGGCATTCAACGCTCAGCGTGAACGGAAGCTCGTGCTCGACGAGCAGCTGTCGGTCGCTGAAGCATCAGCGGACGCAGCGCTACTCAGGGTACAACAGGGCGTCGGCGATTACGTCGGCTATCTGGATGCCCTGCGGACGGTCTTGAACGTTCAGGACACTCAGGCATCAGCGGAACGCGAACTCGCCACCGCCCGACTCAACGTACACCGCGCCCTCGGTGGCAGCTGGATCCCCGAGCAGGCCGATACGCAGGACTCCGAAGGAGACCTCTCATGACGACCCCCGACCAGAACACACAACCCCGCCGCTCCCGTCGGCGACTCGTTCTGCCCGCCCTCATCCTCATCGGCGGACTCGTCGTTGCAGCGGGACTGGTCGTCAGCCGACCCACCCCGGAACGTGTTGCCGCCCCACGGCTTGCCCCGATCGTCTCGACCGAGAGACTGTCACCACGGACGGAACCACTGATGGTCGAGGGGACCGGCACCGTGAGACCAACATCAGAAATCACGCTTTCAGCCGAGGTCGGGGGCCGCGTGGTGATGGTCTCCCCGCAGCTCGTGCGTGGTGGGGCATTCGCGAAGGGTGATGTCCTCATGCAGCTGGACGACCAGAGCTACCGCAACGCCGTCGCGATCGCACGGGCCGAGGTAGAGCAGCGACGCGTCGACCTCGCATTGGCCGGTCAAAATCAGGCGATCGCCCAGCGGGAGTACGAACTCCTGCGTCAACGCCTCGGCACGGACGCCCCCTCGGATACCAGTCTGGCCGCCCGGCTGGCGCGTCAGCAGCCGCAATATGAGGCAGCTGAAGCTTCATTGCTGCGCGCGGAGGCCCAGCTCGCCGATGCCGAACTGAGTCTGGAACGCACCGTGGTCGTCGCCCCCTTCGCAGGCCGGGTCCGGTCCGAGACGGTCGACGTCGGGCAGTTCATCTCACCGGGTCAGGCCGTCGCCGACATCTATGGCACGGACGCGGTTGAAGTCGACATCTCTCTGAGCACGCGCCAAGCCTCACTCATCGACAACCTCTGGGACAAGACAGGCACCAGCCGGATTCCCGCTGAGGTTCGGGCAGAGTTCGGTGGCATATGGCATACCTGGAATGGCTTCGTCGAGCATGCCTCGGGTGCGCTCGACGAAACGACACGGACCGTCGAGATCGTCATTCGCGTTCCCGCGCCATTCGACACATCGGATGAGCGCCCTCCCCTCCTCATCGGCTCCTACGTTCGAGCCGATATCGTCGGCCGAGCGACCGAAGCCCACTATGCGGTCCCACGTGCGGCACTTCGAGACGGCCCGGCAGTCTGGGCCGTGACGGATCAGGGCACACTCGTCACTCGCCCGGTGCACGTGATCCAGGAAGTCCAGGACACGGTCTTCGTACGTGCGGACATGGCCTCGGCTCCCGAAATCGTAGTGAGTGATCTCTCCGTCATGACCGAGGGAATGGAGATCCGTATCGACGGCTTCGACGATCCTTCTGCTCGTACGGCCATGGATGACGAGGACGAGCCGTCCTCGAACGACGCGGAGTCGACACGATCCGCGAGCGACAATGAACACATGAACGCCGGAGGAGGCGGGCCATGAACGGCGCCATCCGCTGGATGATCAACAACGGAGTGACGGCCAACCTCCTCATGCTGTTCATCCTGGTCGCAGGTGCGTTCGGTGCGATCTCTCTGCGAAAGCAGGTCTTCCCCGAGTTCTCACCCGACCTGATCAACATCTCTGTGGCCTATCCCGGCGCGTCTCCGGTCGAGGTCGAAGAAGCGATCGTAATTCCGATCGAAGCCGCCCTCGAGTCGATCGACGAAGTCGACGAGGTGAACGCCACCGCATCACAGAACCTCGCGGTCGTCACGGCCGAGCTACGCAGCGGCATCGACAAACAGCAGGTTCTCGACGAGGTGAAGTCCGCGGTCGACCGCATCCGTACCTTCCCCGTCCAGATCGAGCGCCCGATCGTGAACCTCGCGTCGCCGCGCTCGCAGGTGATTCAGCTTGTCGTCGCTGGGGACGTGGGCGAACGCGCTCTGAAAGTCCTCGCGAAGGAGGCCAGGGACGACTTGATCGCTCTGGGCCCGATCTCCGACGTCCAGATCTCGGGTGCGCGAGACTACGAACTCTCCATCGAGGTCTCGTCGGACGTTCTGGATGCGTACGGCCTGTCACTCGCCCAGCTCGCTACGATCGTCCGTCGCGAGAGCCTCGAGCTTTCCGGTGGTGAGATCGAGACGCGCGATGGACGAGTCCTTCTGCGAACGCAGGGCCGCAACGAGACAGCGGAGGACTTTCAGGACATCGTAGTTCTCGGTCAGGTCGATGGGACCAACGTCCGGCTGAGCGACATCGCCACCGTAACCGACGGCTTCGCCGATTCCGATCTTGCCGCGGTATTCAATGGCGAGCCGGCTGTTGTCGTCACGGCGTATCGGGTCGGTGAAGAAAGTGTCCTCGAAGTCGCAGATGCCGTACACGCGTACGTCGAAGAGTTCTCGACGCGACTTCCCGAAGGTGTGTCCGCTTCGGTCTGGCAGGATCAGTCCGTCGTCCTCGACGGGCGCCTGAAGCTCCTGATCAAGAATGGAATCCTGGGCCTGACGCTGGTCCTGATCGCCCTCACGCTCTTTCTCGACCTCAAGCTTGCTGCATGGACCGCGATCGGGATCGGGATCTCGTTCGTGGGGGCATTTGCACTGCTCGCGCCTCTCGGCGTGACGATGAATACCATTTCACTCTTCGGTTTCATCCTGGCCCTCGGGATCGTCGTGGACGATGCCATCGTCATGGGCGAGAACATCTTTGCCGAGCGTGAAAAGGGTCGCTCGTTGCTCCAGGCGGCCGAGGTCGGTGCCATCCGGATCGCACGCCCTGTTGTCTTCGCGGTGCTGACCACGGTGGTCGCGTTTGCTCCTCTCCTCTTCATCGAAGGGACACTGGGTCGGCTTCTGATCGACCTGCCACTCGTCGTGATCACGGTGCTGCTCCTGTCGCTCGTGGAAGCGCTCTTCATCCTCCCGATGCACCTCGCACACACCGACACGCCAAAACGTCCACCGAACATCATCATCCGGGGGATCAGCGCAGCACGCGCGCGCGTAGACGCAAGCCTCCAACGTTTCGTGCACGGCCCTCTCACGCGGGCTGTCCGGTACAGCATCGGAAACCCGGCGGTGATCATGTCCGGGGCCACGGCATCGATCTTCATCTGCTTCGGACTGATCGGTGGAGGTCGGCTGCCGTTCTCGTTCCTCCCGTCGATTCAGGGAGAAACGGTCGTCGCAAACCTCCAGATGCCTCCGGGTACGCCGGTCGAGCGTACACTCGAGGTCATCCAGGACATCGAGGCTTCCGTACTGCGCGCAGGTGAACGGATGACGGAGAGGCTCCCCGAAGACCACCCCGCACCCATCCAGAACCTGTACTCCGTGGTCGGCGGCGGCGGAGTTAGCGGAGGTCCCGGCCAGACGGACACTCCGCGCGGCTCGGCATCGAATCGTGCATCCCTCACGGTCGAGCTTCCGAACCCCGAAGCCAGCTCGTTTACCCCTTCACAGTTCGAAGCGGCCTGGCGCGAGGAGCTCCCCGAGCTCACGGGCGCACGATCGTTCTCGATCACCTCCGACTTCTTTCGGGTCGCCGAAGCGATCGCCGTTCAGCTCGCCTCCGACGACACCGAGGCGCTCGACGCAGCTTCGGTCGACGTCGCCGCTGAACTCGCCCGGTTTTCAGGGGTGTTCGACATCCTCACGGCAGACGATCTGGGAGAGCAGGAATTCCAGCTCGACCTCCGGCCGGAGGCTCGGTCACTCGACATCACGCTCGACGACCTGGCCAACCAGGTCCGCAGCGCCTTCTTCGGTTCGGAAGTCCAGCGCCTCCAGCGTGACGGTGAAGAGGTGCCGGTCTACGTGCGCCTGCCCGAGTCTGAGAGAGATGCAATCGCCGACCTTCTCTCGTTCCGGGTCTCGACCCCTCAGGGAACGCGAGTCCCTCTGGACCAGGTCGCAACCGTATCATTGGGGAGTACCCCCACGAGCATCTCGCGACGAGATGGAGAACGAATCGTCTCGGTGACAGCCGATGCCGACGAGACCATCGTCCGCACCGACGAGGTCAACCGTCAGCTAGGCCGTACGGTGCTCCCAGCGCTCCAGGAACGTCACCCGAACGTCTCCTTCAGCCTCGGTGGCGAGCGTGCCGAACAGGATGACACGTTCGCATCGCTGGGGCGTGGATTCCTTCTGGCCTTGCTCGGGATCTTCGCCCTGCTCGCGATCCCGCTGAACTCCTACGTGCAACCTCTCGTCATCATGTCGGCGATCCCGTTCGGGGTCATCGGCGCACTCATCGGGCACGCTCTGGTCGGGGTACCTGTGGGCCTCTTCAGCATGTTCGGGATCATCGGACTCACCGGCGTGGTCGTGAACGACACGCTCGTCTTCATGGACTTCGTGAACTCGGAGCGGGCGGAGGGCCGGTCCACCGAGGATGCACTGCTGAACGCCGCACGAAAGCGCTTCCGGCCGATCTTCCTGACGTCGCTCACGACGTTTCTCGGCATCTCACCGCTGATCTTCGAGCGCAGTGTGCAGGCTCAGTTCCTGGCGCCGACCGCAGTGAGTCTGGGCTTCGGGATCCTCTTCGCTACCCCTCTGATCATGATCGTGGTACCGGCGCTGGTCGTTCAGAAGGAGCGGGCAATGACACGACTGGGTCGTGGACGGACGACGATCGTCGCCACTCCAGCTTCCATCGAGACCCTGGTTCCTGCCGGAGACTGAACCCCTCTGGCGTCCTCACGCCGCCACCGGGACATTGTCGGGCCACATCGACGCGCAGAGGGCTGACGCTCACTTGCACGTCGACGCCCTCACGGCCGGTGACGGACCTCCGTCGAGCCGGTCGGGATCCCGACGATGGAGCAAGGTTTGGAGCACGCGACTGCCGGATCCGACACGAACATTCTCACCAGTGTGTCCGAAGCCGTTCACGAACGGGTCGTAGGACAAGATGAAGCGGTCGAGGGGCTCCTCGTCGCGCTCCTGACCGGCGGCCATATCCTCCTCGAAGGACTGCCCGGGCTCGCAAAGACGCTGATGGTCCGAACGCTGGCGGAGGCTATACACACTGGCTTTCGAAGGATCCAGTTCACGCCGGACCTGCTGCCTACGGACATCGTCGGCACTCCGGTCTTCGACCAGTCATCAGGAGAGTTCAAGGTTCAGAAGGGCCCGATCTTCTCGAACATCATCCTCGCCGATGAGATCAACCGCGCACCACCAAAGGTCCAGGCCGCACTCCTCGAGGCGATGGAAGAACGCCAGGTCACGATCGCGGGGGAGACGTTCCATCTGGAGAGCCCGTTCATGGTCCTGGCGACCCAGAACCCTGTCGAACTCCACGGGACCTACCCGCTTGCCGAGGCGCAGCTCGACCGCTTTGCGATGAAGCTTCACATCGGTTATCCGGACCGCACGGAAGAGAAGGAAATCGTCCGAAGGGTCGCGAAAGGCACACCGATTCCTGTCGACACCGTGATCACGGTCGACCAGATCGCCGACGCTCGGACGGCCGTCTCGAACGTTCGACTCGAAGATGAAGTGCTCGACTACATCGTCGAGCTCACCTTCGCCTCGCGTGAGCCGTCGGCATACGGTCTTTCGGACCTCGAGACCCTCATCGAATACGGGGCATCGCCTCGAGCAACGATCTTCCTGACCCGAACAGCCCGAGCCCGAGCCTTCCTCCTGGGACGGGACTACGTCCTGCCTGATGATGTGAAGGCGATGGCGCCCAAGGTCATGCGTCACCGGCTGCGAACCACGTACGAAGCGGACGCCCGCGGTATCGATTCAGACCAGATCATCGCGCGCGTGCTCGAGGCCGTACCCGCACCCTGATGTCGGTCGATTCGCACCACGTCTTCACCCCTGAGGTCACCGCTCAGCTCAAGCGAATCGAGCTGACGACTGCGGGTCTCGTCGAGTCTCTGTTCTCCGGCGAGTATCACTCGATTTTCAAGGGCCGTGGCCTGGAATTCGCCGACGTTCGGGAATACCAGCCAGGGGACGACGTGCGTTCGATCGATTGGAACGTGACCGCGCGGCGTGGCCGCCTGTTCGTGAAGGAATTCGTCGAGGAACGCCAGCTCGAGGCTCTGGTCATGGTGGACCTCTCGGCGTCCAAGTCGTTCGGGACCGGATCGAAGCACAACGCTCTGATCGCATCAGAGATCGCAGCGATTCTCGCGCTCGCCGCGACCGCAAACAACGACCGCGTGGGATTGCTGCTCGTCACGGACCGCGTCGAGTACTTCATCCCCCCCGACACCGGTCGGCGCCACGCGATGCGTCTGGTCCTGGACCTGCTCGCTCACAAGCCGGAGGGTCGAGGTACCGCCCTTTCGCAAGGGCTGCGCTACGCCGACAAGGTCCTTCGACAGAGAACCACCGTATTCCTGATCAGCGACTTCCTTACCGGTGAATCCGCCGACCCGGAGCTGACCCGATCAGCACGAAAGCTCGCCTGGTATCACGACCTCGTGCCGATCCGGCTCATCGACCCGTCCGCGGGGCAGCTACCGAACGTGGGCATGCTCGCGGTCGACGACCCGGAGACAGGGTTGCGACGTGTCGTGAACACAAGTCGCAGGACGGTACGCAACGCATGGAAGGAGCACACCGAGCACACGCGTGAGCGCATGGACGAGCTCTTCCGAGATCTCCAGCTCGACGTCGTCGACATCGATACACGCGAGGAGTACCTGCCACCGCTGATCGGCTTCTTCCGACACCGTGCAAGGATTCAGCGGTGAGGGCCGCACAGACCCTGGCCGCGACGCTCGTCATCGGCGTCGCCCTGCTCCTGAGTCCGGTCCAGACCTTCGGTCAGGACAGCGGCGGAACCGTCTCGGTATCCAGCCTCACACTCTCGCACGACACCGTCGGGATCGGAGATCTGGTCGACCTCTCCTTCGTGCTCGACATGGCGCCGGGCATCCTTGTGTTCGTGCCCGACTCGCTCGACTCCTCCGACTTCGAATCCTTCGCACCGGTGCGCTGGAGTTCCACCGCCACTGCGGACGGCGACACCCGGCTCACGGTCACTTACCCGCTGATCGCATTTCAGGTCGGCGGAATCGCCGTCCCGGAATTTCCGATCTTCGCCGCGCGCAGAAGCGAAGCCATCTCAGCGGGCTTCGCGAACGAGGGGGACCTTGTCGGGAGCTGGTCCTCGTTCCGAGCCGAGCCCTCCAGAACGCCGTCCGCACGGATGCTCATCATCCCTCCCCAGCCCCTCTGGGTCGCGTCGGTACTGGAGATTGAGGACGCCTCGAATGGGGTCCAGCCCAGGCCGGTCGCGGACGTCGTGGGTGGCGAACGGCACTGGCCGGCAACCCTGCTCGTCATGTTCTTCGGTGTCCTGTTCACCTGGATCGCTACTACGTCGGCGCATGCTGCCTGGGTCGCGTACCGGAATCGACCCGCACCTCCGCCCGATCCCCGTCTCGCCGCGCTCGCTGCATTTGACGCTCTGCTCGAGGAAAGCCCGCATCGAGGCGGTGACATCCGAGGCTTCTACACTCGTGCAAGCGACATCACACGCCGCTTTGTGGAAGTCCTCGATCAGCGATGGGGTCCGGCGAGTACGAGCACCGAGCTGATGACCGAACTCGAGGGCGCGGTGCGCCGCCCGGACTTCGCGTCCACACCGGAAGTCGGCCCCCTGACCGGAGTGATGGAGCACGCAGAAGCGGTGAAGTTCGGCGGGGACCGGCCAAAGGCCGACGAAGCCGAGCGGGAGCTGAGTGCTGTACGTAGCTGGGTCGAAGGGACGCAGTCACCATGATGTTGGACTTCGCTCAGCCACGCTGGCTTCTCCTGCTGATCGCGCTACTACCGCTCGCGGTACTCCTGAGACCCGGGCCGGCCTCCGCCCTCACAATGGCAGCGTCGGGTGAGGGATTCGGGCGCGCGGCCAGACGAAGTTGGCTGCAGTGGGTGCCTCTTCTTCTTCGCATCGGTTCCTTCATTGCGCTCATTGGTGCACTCGCGGGTCCACAAGCCGTACGCACGTTCGACGAGCCGCAGGTCGAGGGCATCGGCATTGCTTTGGCACTCGACCTCTCGACGTCGATGTGGGCCGAGGACATGGGTGCACGAGTGAGTCGCCTCGATGTCGCCAAGACGACTGCGATGTCATTCATCGATGCACGAGACGATGACATCGGCCTCGTCGCCTTCGCAGGAGAAGCGCTGACACGACTGCCGCTCACGCACGACGGCTTCGTCGTGCTGGACGCAGTCGACCAGCTCGAAGTCGGACTCCTTACCGACGGCACCGACATCGCAGGAGCGATCGCTGCAGGAGCCGGTCTGCTCGAGGACGCTCCTCATGAGTCCAAAGTCCTGATCCTCGTGACCGACGGCGCGCACAACAAGGCAGGCGTGATGCCCGACCTCGCTGCCCGGGCGGCGGCGGCTGTAGGTATCACGATCTATCCGGTCGCAATCGGCCAGGAGCGGGGCCGTGACCAGACCGCGATGGAGACCGTTCTGACGCAGGCAGCTCGTATCACCGGAGGAGAATACTTCCAGGCGACGGACGTGAACGCTCTGAACGAGATCTATGACGAGATCGATCGGCGCGTGCAGCCGTCTGAGGCCACGATCCAACGCGTTGAGGTCACCCCGTATCGGTGGCTCCTCACGATGGTCGGGCTCGTGATGGCAGTCATGGCCATCGCTTTGCGCGGCTCCCCGCTCGGGGTCCTCCCATGACGTTCGAGCGCCCCGACCTCCTCGGCCTGCTTCCAACCCTGAGCCTCGTCGTCGTGCTCGCGCTGCTGCTCCAGTGGCGGCGAAGCGTCCGGCTCGTCGCTGCGTACGGGGGGCCGGACGCAGCCCTCCGGCTGATCGGACGTCGACTCGAGCGCTTCCCGGTGGTCCGGCTCGTCGCCGGGCTGATCGCGGTGGTCGCACTCGTCGCCGTCGCAGCCGGCCTGACTCCCGAGACACCGGAAGAAGCACCGGTCACGCCTGTCGACCTGCTGATCGCAATCGACGTCTCGCACTCGATGACGGGAACCGACCTCGAACCCAGTCGCATGTCCTGGGCGCAGAGGCTCGTGGAAGAAGTCGTCGATGCGGGAATCTCTGACCGGGTCGCCCTGAGTGTCTTCGCCGACTGGTCCTACCGCCTCGTGCCCCTTACAGACGATGGAGACGTGGTGCGGTTCTTCGCGCCATGGCTCGTCCCTGACCTGGTGAATACGAGAGATCAGGGGACGTCGCTCAGCGTTCTCATCGACGATGCCGTCGACGCATGGGACGATCGCATGCAACCCGACGCAGTCCCGATCGTCCTCGTTGTATCCGACGGAGAGACGCACGACGGCGCCGATGCCGTGATCGCATCGACGCGCGCGGCCGTAGAGTCCGGAGTGACCGTGTGGACGGTCGGTGTCGGGACCCCCTCCGGCTCACCTCTCACCCTCACCGGATCCAGCGCACCGCTCCTCGACGGCTCCGGCACACCCGTCGTCGCCGGCTACGACGAGGGCATGCTTCGGCAGATCGCTGACGCCGGTCGCGGTGCCTTCCACGAAGCCGACGGCGAGGATGGCATCCGATCTCTGATCGCTGATCTGCGCACGATCTCCGGACGGACCGACGCAGTCCCGCAGGCCAAGGAAGATCCCACGAACTGGCTCGTACTTCTGGGCCTCGTATTTCTGTTGCTCGATGCGGTGTTCGATACCGGCATCGCCTTGCGGAGGCGGTCATGACACGCGTCTGGTGGATGCGGATCGGGGCTGGGACCCTTGCCTGCGCCGGTCTCTTCTTCGCCTGGTCGGTCGAGCGTGGGAGCGTCGAACGCGGGAATCGTCTTCAGCGCTCGGGAGAGCATCGTGCCGCAGCGGCCCTATACGCCGAGCGGACCCGAACTGATGCTGTAAGTCCGGAGCTGCGCTACAACCTCGGCACGGCTCTGGCACAATCTGAGGAGCCGACTGCGGAAGACGAGTTGGCACGAGCTACGCTGACCTCCGATCCCGAGGTACGGGGTCTCGCACATTACAACACGGGGGTCCTGCGCCTCGACCGTGCACTATATGCAGACGTTGCAGACTCGGTGCGCATCCATGCAGCCGCCTCTGCACAGGCCAATCGCCTGGCGCTGCGCCTCCACCCCGACGACAACAACGCCAAGTGGAACCTCGCGATGGCACTCCGCCTCCTCGACTCTGTCAGTGCGCAGGAACGCCGTAGTGGCCGAGAGATGACGGAGGGAGCGGTCGAGGCCGATGTGGTCACCCGATCGGTAAACGTACCGGACGCCGAAGAAGACGAGCGGGCGGAAGACCCACCGGCTCAGGGTGAGAGTGAGACCACCGTCGTCCTGGGCGACGAGACGCCGCTGTCGCCGGAGCAGGCAGCCGAAATTCTCGGGCGTTCCCACCTCGACCCGACGTTGATGCTCACGAAGCTGCTCGCGCTCGAGAGTCGTTCACGGTTCGGGCGGCGGCCGTCGCGTGGTGCGCGCCGCTGGTAGCGTAGCGCACCGCCCCGAGGCGCTAGCTCACCCCTCCGCACCCTTCGGCGTACGAGTCGCCCAGCCCACGATCTGAACGACCTCACCCGCGCCCGCACACGTTCGCCCCCGGAACCGGAGCGCTGTCCCGAATAGACGAAAATCCTCACGCACCGTGTCGGCTGCTGACTCGTCCGAAACAACCACATCGTAGGGACCACCCCGAAGCCAGGCTTCGAGAGGTCTCGGGTCGTTCGACGCATCGACTTCGACGTCGACCGTTCTGACCCCGGTCAGTTCCACACAGTCGAGCGTCAGACGGCGCACGACCGGTCGTCCTCGCCGGATCCGAATGTCGTCCATCGCCGGAGGCATCGACGGGTCCCACTCCCGGATCGACACTTCCTCGAACTCTCGAAGCTCATCGCCCGGTGCAATCGGCACACCCTCGACGTCATCGGGCAGCGGGATCCTCCAATGCCAGGTGCTGACGGAGATGTGGGCTCGCAGAAGCCAACTGGCACGATCTCGAAACTCCGGATCGACGAAGACCAGCCGGTGCGCCATCGATACGTACGCGATCGGCAGCTCACGCGCTGGGGTTTCGACCTGAACAATCCCGTCCGCCCACTCCGTCAGGATCGGGCGATCCGTCAGGGGCGACGCGTCGGCATCGCTACGCGCCCGATCCGGCCCGCAGGACACCACTCCTGCAGCTACGCCCGAGCCCGCCGCTAGACCCACCAGCCGGACAAAGCCGCGCCGGGACAGCGAGGTCGCTTCGTCACACATCGACGATCCCCTCCCTGCCGGGGGTAGCTGCGTCCGACAGCCGACCTTTCGTGGCAGCGATGCGCTCGACGTCTGCTGCTTCGATCAGGTACTCGTCGGGCTCGTACGCCGCGCCCATGGGAACACCGCCTCGCCGATACTTCATCTCGCTCTCACGTCGCAACGTCGCCCCGATGTGAATCTCGGTCACTCCGGGGACGGCGGCCACGCGATGGATGTTGCGCGGCCGAATGCCTCCACCGGGCATGACGACGAGGGCTCCATCGGCCCGCGCCACCAGCGCGGAGAGTTGATCCAGGTCCTCGAGTACCGACGCACAACCTGCCGACGTCAAGACCCGATCGACCCCCAGCTCCAACAGCGTGTCCAGGCTTTCGTCGAGGTCGCGCGTGAGGTCGAAGGCCCGGTGAAAGGTGACCGGCAGGGGGCGTGCCGCTTCGATCAATCGGAGCGTCCTTTTCCGGTCGACTCGACCGTCTGCATCAAGGACGCCGAATACGAACCCGGATACGCCCACCTGCGCGAGCGCGTCGATGTCACGAAGCATCACGTCGAACTCGGACGACGTATACAGAAAGTCCCCACCGCGCGGCCGCACCATGGCCATCACAGGGGCGGACGAACGCACCACGGCCACGTCGACCGCACCAACGCTTGGCGTGGTGCCGCCTTCGACGAGGTTGTCGCACAACTCGACTCGATCGGCGCCGGCCCGGGCGGCGGCCACCGCGAAGTCGGCGGATCCGCAGCACACTTCCAGAATGATGTTCGACATGATTCGGGCAGGTTGGCACCGCGGCACGGTGCACGCCAGCTTTCCGCATGGCATCCCCCGACCCCCAACGCACCGTCGCGGTCATCGGCGCCGGAGCAGCCGGACTGCTCGCTGCTCTCAGCGCGGCCCGAGGCGGCGCTGAGGTCGTCCTGATCGAACGCACAAGAGACGGCGGCCGGAAGATCCTCATCAGTGGTGGAGGGCGCTGCAACATCCTTCCAGGCGTCGCACAGCCCGAGCGGTATGTGACCGACTCGTCTCCCAACACTCTGCGGAAGATTCTCCGTTCGTGGCCACTCGCAGAGCAGCGCGCATTCTTCGAGCGAGAGCTGGCCATGCCGCTGGAGCTCGAGCCGGAAACGGGGAAACTCTTCCCTTCGAGTCACCGAGCGCGCGACGTACGCGACATGCTGGTTCGCCGCGTCCGAGAAGCACGCGCCAAGATCTGGTTCGATGCAGCGGTCGCCGATATACGCCCTTCGGACTGGGGTTGGGAGGTCGAACTCGAGGGGGCCCCCTCCCTGCAGGCGACGCGCGTAATCCTCGCCACGGGCGGGCTGTCCGTGCCGAAGACCGGTAGCGACGGGAGAGGGCTCCACATCGCAGAAGCGCTCGGTCACACGATGCACCCGACCTACCCCGCGCTGACTCCACTGACCGCGTCCCCACATCCGCACGCACATCTCGCAGGGATTTCTCGGACCGTGACGATCCGGTCACATGACACCAAGCCGACGTTCACGACTACGGACGGCTTCCTTTTCACGCATGACGGATGGAGTGGCCCATCGGTTCTGGACGCGTCACATCTCGCGATTCGCGGTCGTGCCGGCGGAGCGCGACAGGACCTTCTCGTCCAGTGGACCGAGCACGACGCAGACGCATGGACCAGCCTGCTCAAGATGTCCCGAGGCATGGTCCGTTCGATGGTCGGGGCTGCCCTCCCACGTCGGCTGACGGACCAGTTGCTGAGCGAGGCCGACGTGGATGGAACGACGGCGCTCTCACAACTCAGGAAGGCCGACCGACGGGCTGTCGTCGACGTGCTTACCCGATATCCGATCCCATGGACGGGAGACGCCGGGTACAAGAAGGCCGAAGTAACCGGTGGAGGCGTCGCCCTCTCCGAGATCGACCCCATCACGATGGAGTCACGACGATGCCCTGGCCTGCACCTGTGTGGAGAAATCCTCGACGCGTTTGGCCCTATCGGGGGGCACAACTTCCTGTGGGCCTGGGCGACGGGGCGCGCCGCGGGTGCGCACGCAGCGGCGGGTGTCACAAACTGAGCCATACGCCACGCGGCTGTTCCGACATGCCACGGGCACGCGTCCAGGCTAGGTTGGCGGCTCGCTGCGGACCGGCGGATCCAGGCACGTCACGAGAAGAACGCATGATCCTTCCACTCTCTGCGCAGGGTCAATCCGACGACGGACGACAGTGGTCCCGTCGTGCGTTCGTCCTCAGCCTCGTCGGGGTGCCAGCCACCCTCCGACCTCGCCGTCGAGGGCGACCTGGAGCAAACGGCTCGAAGGACCGCATGCGGCGCACCACGGAGACCCACGCCCGCAATCCACGACTGACGGCGCGTCCCAGGCGTCCGTTTCGGCCCGTGGCACCAGGTCAGACACGGGTCGGGGAGGGACTCCAGCGAGGAGGATACCTGTTCGTTCCTCAGTCATACCGCGAAGACACCCCAGCGCCGCTGATCGTCGCTCTGCACGGTGGCGGCGGACATGCGGGCCGCTGGTCGGATCTGTACGCATCCTGCGAGCGAGCAGGCGTGATCCTCGCCGCGCCCGACTCTCGCGGGAGAACCTGGGATCGTGTCACGGGAGCCTTCGGGCCGGACGTCGCCTTCATCGATGCACTCATGCGCTACACCTTCGAGCGCTGCGTCATCGATCCGACGCGGGTGGCACTGGTCGGGTTCTCCGACGGAGCCTCATACACACTCTCGCTCGGGCCCTCGAACGGCGACCTGTTTACGCATCTGATGGCGTGGTCTCCGGGATTTTCGGATCCGGAGGCGCCGATCGTGGGCCAACCGAACGTGTTCATTTCGCACGGGTCGGAAGATCGCGTCCTTCCCGTACGACTGACCCGCTCCGGCCTCGTCCCGATGTTCGAGATGGACGGGTACGATGTGACCTACCTCGAATTCGCCGGCCGTCATGAGCTCACCGACGAGGTCGTACAAGAGAGCTTCGACTGGTTCCTCGGCGGCTGACGTCTGCCACGGCACAACGATCAGTCGCTCGCGATGGCGTCCTCGATTTCGTCCCGTACGAAGGGGTCGCTCTCGACCTGCACGCGCTGCCGCAGGACACTCGAACCTCTATCCGTCTGACCCAAAGCCCATGCCGCATGGCCCCGGACAAGCGGCTGATCGTCGAGCAACGCACGTTCGAGCACATCGATCACAGCGGAATGCTCATCTGGACCGTACGCACCGCTCGCCAACGCGTTGCCGATACCCACCAGGAGATTGCGCAGCATCCCCTTCCTCTTCGGACGTGCGAGGGGAGAATTGGCGTACAGACGCCGATACCCTTTCTCAGACAAGTGCAGTAGCCGGTCGGCAAGATCGACGAGCGTGTGTGGCGTCGTCTCCACGGCATACGCCTCGTCCCCCGAGGGACTCGCAAAGCGGGCGTTCCACGGGCAAACCTCCTGACAGATGTCACAACCGAACACCCGGTTTCCGATCGCGGAGCGAACGTCACGCGGGATCGGCCCCTTCAGTTCGATCGTCAGGTACGAGATGCAGCGGCGCGCATCCATCACCGGTGCACCGGCTTCATTTCGCCCAAGCAGCGCTCCGGTCGGACACGCGACGACGCACGCCTCACACGTTCCACACCGATCGGCCTCGAAGGCCGGTGTGACATCGAGCTCGACATCGACCATCAGGAACCCGAGCAGGACGTATGATCCCCTGCGTGGGTGGATCAGCATCGTGTTGCGCCCGAACCACCCGAGGCCGGCTCGTCGAGCGAGTTCTCGCTCGAGGATCGGAGCCGTATCGACCAGAGATCGCCCTCTGACACCGCCCTCAACGCGCGCGTCCAGCCAGGAGAGCAGCTGCTGTAGTCGTTCGGGGATGACCTCGTGATAGTCGGAGCCCCGAGCGTAGCGGGCGATCACGGCGTCGGTTACCGACGTGTCGGTACTCTCTGCGGCCGTCCCCCGCCCATACTCGTGCCCGACGACGATGACCGATCGAGCCCCGTCGAGCGAAGTCGCCGGCTGTGCTCGACGTGCCCGGGCGTCCTCACGGCCCAGATAAGCCATCTCACCGTGGTATCCGCTGGCGAGCCAAGCCTCATAGAATGCCACGTGCTCTGACGGCCGAGGCCGCGTCACGCCGAACAGCGAGAAGCCGAGGCCGAACGCTTCCTCACGCAGTTGAGTGAGCAGATCTGCGTCGTCCAGCACGGTCATGCCCGCTCGGAGACTGGGGGCACTCGATACGCGCGCCCCTTCCATTCCACGTTCGATCCGCGCATCCAGGAGCGGAGAAAGATCCAGGAGCCGACGACGGCAGCGACTGGGTAGAGGAGTCCGTACCAGCCGGCTACGCGCATACGCCTCGAAAACCAGACCCACAGACCACTACTCGCAGTGTATGCGCACCCGGCCCACACCACCCAGTTCGCACCGAGCGCTCTCTCAACTCCGATGACGGACTGCACGCCTGCTACGATGAGCACCAGGGGAGCTACAATCCACAGCGCGATGCCACCGATAAACGAGGCGGGCGCGACCAGAGGACGAACCGCTCTCGGAAAGCTCTGGAGCCCACCGGTCACGATATTCTTCGACCAGCCGGCGACGAGTTCGGGCAGCGAGCGATACATGCGGGTCGCCAGATCGTCTTCCGCGCTCCGGATGCGAAGCGCCAATCCCGCACGCTTCACATGCTGGGCGAGCGCCAGATCTTCCACCACTTCATCCCGAACCGCCTCGTGCCGCCCGATGCGATCGTACGCACTCCGACGAAACAGCAGGAACTGTCCATTCGCGATCGCGTCCCGCCAGCGGTCATTTCGAGCGGTCTGTTCGAAGTTCGGAAACCGAATGAGCATCATGAGAAAGATGTGCGGCTGCACCAAGCGCTCCCAGAAGCTTTCCATGAGCTGACGGCCACTGAGCGTCAGCAGGTCCGCGTCATCTTCAAGCAACCCGGCAACGGCCTTCCCGAGCAAATCCGGAGTATGCGTCGTGTCAGCGTCCGTGAAGAGAAGCAGTTGCCCGCTCGCATGCCGCGCGCCCTGAGCACACGCCCAGGGCTTACCCAACCACCCCTCGGGAAGCTCCTCGCCGTCCAGAACGAGAAGACGACGTGCTCCCCCCTTCGCCACGGAACGCGCCAGCACAGCGGTCTCATCATCACTTCGGTCGTCTACCACGACGATGTCGAACTCCGGATACGTCGATGCAGTGATCGACTCGAGGCACGCGACGATGTTGAGCGCTTCGTTCCGTGAAGGCACGATCACCGACACGGGGAGCGTGACGTCAGCCGACGCCGGCGGCAACGGGGACGGGAACCGGACGAAGAGTCGTACAAGGATCGAGAGGACGAACCAGGGCGCCGCAAGGAGGAGTGAAGTCATGTCGAGTGAAACGCTCTGGCCTGCGGGGAGTAGCCGCATGTCGCAGTTCCAACGTACCGTCGTGGACGATACCCCGAAGGAGAGAAGGTTTGCCCGACTTCGAAGCCCTGCGTGACGAGTTCCCGATTCTCGCCCGCAAGACGTATTTGAACTCATGCTCCCTCGGAGCCCTTTCGAAACGCTCGGAAGCGTATCTCGGCGAGTTCGTCGAGCGGTGGCACGACATGGGAGCGTCCGCCTGGTACACGCACTGGCTGGGTAGGGTCGAGGACCTCCGAGGCCGGGTGTCGACATTTCTCGGGACCACCACCCGCGAACTCGCCCTCCTCCCGTCCACATCGACCGCTCTGGCTGCGGTGACCGAATCGGTAGATGCGGCAGGACGAAATCGAGTGGTCTGCACCGAGCTTGACTTCCCGACGTTGGCGTACCAATGGGCCGTAAAGCCCGAAATCGAAATGGTCGTTCTGAAAAGCCCGGATGGCGTCAGAATCGATCCGGAACAGTTCGCGGAGGTCGTCGACGAGCGCACCCTCTTCCTTGCCACGAGTCACGTCTTCTTCGCAACCGGGTACGAGCAGGACTTGACGGCATTGGCCCGGATTGCTCGCGACGCGGGAGCGTACTCCCTCATCGACGGCTACCAGGGTGCGGGACAGACCGACCTGTCGTTGCCGGAGACGGGCGTCGACTTCTACACCACCGGACCCCTGAAATGGCTACTCGGCGGACCGGGGCTTTCCTACCTCTACGTACGTGCCCCGTTGGTCGAAGCGCTCAAACCCAGGCTCACGTCCTGGTTTGCCACCAAGCACCAGTTCGACTTCGACCTCGGGGGCTTCGAGTACCGCGATGACGCTCGCAGGTTCGAGCTTGGAACGCCCGCGCTCCCGACTGTGCACACAGCCCTTGGAGGTCAGGAGATCATCGATGAAGTCGGCCTTCCGGCAATCCTGGAGCGGAATCGGACCCTCACCGACCACCTGATCGACACGGCTGAGGATGCCGGCATGTCACTCACGCTTGCCGAACCGGCCAACCGAACCTTCATCCTCATGATCCAGCACGACGACCCGCCCGGAGCGGTGAAGCACCTCGCAAGCCACGGGATCATCGTAGACTACCGGCCGGGCCATGTGCGCGTGAGTCCGCACTTCTACAACACCACGGAAGAGTTGGACCGGTGCATCGACGTGCTGGCGAGCTACACGGCTTAGGACGTCTTCCTTGTCCATCGGTCCGAGTCCCTTAGCCGGTACTTTTCCAACACCCGCCCCAGCGCGTCGTCCAAGTCGATCTGCTGTTCGTTGGCTATGACAAGCAGCACGAACAGGATGTCGGCCAGCTCCATTGCGAGATCCTGTTCTGGCTCGTCGGGCTTTTTCGGTTTGTGACCGAAGCGATGGTTCATTTCCCGCGCGAGTTCGCCCACCTCTTCGATGAGCCGGGCCAGATTGCTGAGCGGGGGCCAATATCCCTCCTCGAACTGCGAGATCCACGCATCCACGCGTTCCTGAGCCTCGCGTAACGTCAACTCGCCAGCCGAGTCCACCGACGTACGCTCGTCGCTCACGGCACCAGCACCAGCTTTCCGAAGATCTTTCCTTCCTCGAGGATTTCATGGGCACGGCGGGCGTCGGCCAGCGGCATGACTTCCTGAATCACCGGATCGAACACCCCGTCGAAGACCAGGCGCATGACGTTCCGAAACTCCGCCGGCGTCCCCATGGTGCTGCCGAGGATCTCGAGCTGTTTCCAGAACACCAGTCGGATCTCGGTGACCCCACGCGAGCCCGAGGTCGCGCCTGATGTCACGAGCCGGCCACCCCGGGACAGGGCACGCAGGCACGGGGACCAGATGTCCTCACCGACCGTATCGAAGACGACATCTACACCGCGCTTGTAGGTGTCCCGCCAGACCTCCCTAGAGAAATCCACCTCGAACCGGTCGTAGACGATATCCGCTCCGAGCGCCTTGGTGCGCGTCACGTTCGCCACACCTCCCGTGACCGCGAACACCTTTGCGCCAGCACGGCGAGCGATTTGAACCGCGGCGGTCCCGACACCCCCCGAGGCGCCCGTGATCAAAACGGTCTCGCCAGGGCGCAAGCGCCCTCGGGTCATCAACGCCCGCCAGGCCGTTACGAAGACGAGCCCGGCAGCGGCGGCCTCGGTGGCCGCAAAATTCTTAGGAATCTCGAGCAGGTTGTTGGCCGGTACCACGGCATACTCTGCGAAGCCCCCCTGGGTGTGCTCACCGATGATACGAAAGGGGAGTTCGTCGAAGGATTCTCCGCGGTCCTGAGCGTCATACCAGTCGTATCGAAGGGATGGGTCGACGACCACACGCGTACCGATGGGCACATCGTCCGCACCCGGACCGACAGCATCGACCACCCCAGCCATGTCGGACCCGCCGATATGCGGCATCGGGGTCTCGATCGGAAGTCCACGGCGCACCCAGAGATCGAGATGGTTCATCGCAGCAGCCTCGACCTTGATCCTGACCTCTCCAGGCCCAGGCTCCGGTACAGGCATCTTCTTCACGTCGACAACCCCGGGACCACCGAAATCCTCGAATACGGCGGCTCGCATCATTTTTGGCATCGTGTGGGTCCTCTCAGAGTCCGAGCGGGAGCGCACGAAGCTACGCTGTGTGTCATCGTGCTCAAAACCAGCTGGCCCCACCGGTGGATCGGTTTTTCGGCTTCTTCTAGCTTCCGGCATGAGCCAGGAAGACACCACGCTGGGGGGCTACTTCAGCGTGCACGACCGTCCACCCGCCTGGGAGGGCTCGGATGGTCACCCGTATACGGTCTCACTCGAGGCCGAGAAGACCGCGGACCTCTCCGCGCCGTGGGAAGGATATCTCGTCTTTCCCCGCTGGGCGCAGAACGGCGTTGGCGTCGTGGGGCACGTCGAGACGCCGACGATCGCACGCGACCGAACGGAAGACGCGGTGCTCGCAACACTCCGGGACCTGGACCTGCACGAGGTCAAGGAGTTGCTCGAACGCGCCATCCGAGTCAGCGAGGAGTCCCGCATTGGCTGAGCCCTTCCTGCGGATCACCGAGATCTTCCATTCGATCCAGGGAGAATCGACCTGGGCCGGGGTGCCATGCACGTTCGTGCGCGTGACCGGATGCCCACTCCGCTGTACCTGGTGCGATACCGAATACGCCTTCCACGGCGGGACTCGGATGACCTTCAAAGAGATCCTTGCCGAAGTGGCGAGGCACCACAGCAGAGTGGTAGAGGTCACCGGCGGGGAGCCGCTCGCTCACCCCGGGGTGATACCTCTGACCGAGCACCTGCTCGACGCGGGATACACCGTGCTCCTGGAAACCTCCGGAGCCTTCGACGTCGCACCCCTCGACGACCGTGTCCACAAGATCATGGATCTCAAGTGCCCCGGCTCGGGCGAGGTTGAGAAGAATCTCTACTCGAACCTCGATCACCTCACCTCACGCGACGAAGTGAAATTCGTTGTGAAAGATCGAGCGGATTACGAGTGGGCAAAGTCCGCGATCGACTCCTACGGACTCGACCAGCGGATCTCCGACGGAGGACTTCGTGCACTCCTGATGTCCCCCGTCTGGGGCGATATCGATCTGCAGGATCTGGCGAGCTGGATTCTGGAGGACGGACTACCGGTCCGCTTTCAGGTACAGGTGCACAAGTTGATCTGGGGCGCGGAGGCGACCGGAGTGTGATGTCCGCATGGACCCGTGACCCACGGCTGGGCCAGCTCCGCCGGGCACTCGGCGACATGGAGTCGCCCAAAGCGTCACTCGCGGCCGCCCCGGGAGGCCGGATGGAGGCTGCCGTCGCCCTCGTTTTGCGCCCTCGGCCCGAGCTCGACGTCCTGCTGATCAAGCGAGCCGTGCACGAACGGGATCCATGGTCCGGACACATGGCACTTCCTGGCGGTCGCTGGGAACCGGGCGACCCGGGCCTGCGGCATACCGCTGCGAGGGAGACATGGGAAGAAACGGGCGTGGACCTCAGGGTCGATGGCGTAGACCTCGGTAAGCTTGATGACGTTCAGCCGGCCAACCCGACGCTCCCTATCGAGCGAATCGCTCCCTTCGCCTTCGCCGTGCCTCCCGAGACTGAAGCCATCGTTGCGAGCCACGAGCTCGAGAGCGTCCATTGGGTCCCGATCGACCTGCTCGCACACCCCGGGACGGCCAGCACCACGCGGATCCATTTCTCCGGATTTTCCAAGGTGTTTCCGAGCTACCACGTGGTAGGGGAGCATGTGTGGGGCCTGACCCACCGAATCCTGACTCGCTTTCTCGAGGCCTACCGAGAAACTCCCTGGGCGACGCCCCCCGAACGGGAAAGGAGCCAGGAGCGTTGAGTCAGGCGAGAACAGGCCCCCTGAGCACATGCGGAGGCCTGAGGCTTCACCCACATGTGCGCGCGACGTCGGTCAGCGACGCCCGAGGATGACACTCAACGTCACGCGTTCACCGTCTCGTTCGACGACGATCACCACCTCGTCTCCGGGCTTCTTGTCCCGAAGAGCGTAGGTGTAGGAGTAGATGTCGGTGACCTCTACTCCATCGAACTCGACGACGACATCGCCACCCCGGAGACCGCCCACGTCCGCCGGGCTCCCCTCGCGTACCCCTGTGAGGCGTAGCCCCGAATCCCGGGGCGTCATGTCCGGGATAGAGCCCAAGTAGGGTCCATACCCACTGCTGGACGAGGAGCCTCCTCCGGGCGCAGACGGTTGCTCCATCTGAATCGGTGTGAGAGCAACCGCGTCGGCACCACCCTCCGCCAGACGCCGCGCGACACGCTCTGTCAGCTCGGTAACCCGGTTCAGACCGTCCTCGTTGATCTTGTCCCAGTCGTCCGACGGTCGGTGATAGTCGGTGTGGGTGTTGGAGAAGAAGTGAAGAACAGGGAGACCCGCAGCGTGGAATGACGAATGATCGGACGGGCCATAACCGTCCGGGGCCTTCGCCAATCGCAGTGGATTCGCGAGTGCGACGTTCGCTCCATCCACAATCTCGTCCCACTCATCTGCCGTCCCGAAGCCGAAGATCGTGATCGCGTCGTCGACGACCCGACCCACCATGTCGAGATTCAGCATGGCGATCGCTTTGTCCAGCGAGACGCTCGGTGCCTCGACCCAGTACGCCGATCCCCACAGACCACGCTCTTCGCCGGTAAAGGCGAGAAAGAGTACGCTCCGCTCAGGCGGGTTCTCCGCCATCAACCGAGCAACCTCGATGACAGCAGCCGTGCCGCTCGCGTTGTCATCCGCGCCGTTGTGGATGTCGCGCGAACCCGGCGCGAGAGAACCTTCACCGCCGTACCCAAGGTGGTCGAAGTGGGCGCCGACGATGACGTAATCATCCCACTGCATCGGGTCCGAACCCCGCAATATCGCAGCCACATTTCGTGCTTCGGCGACGGTCGGCCGAACGTCCGTGCTGAGTCGGACCGGAGCCTCCGCCAGTGCCGCAGCCCGAACTGCATCGACGCTCGCACCCGACACGACCACGACCGGCACGGGCAGCGCGCTCCGGACTTCACCCTCCATAGTGGGAAGGCTCCTTCCCTCGGGAGCGAGAATGATCACACCGAGCGCATCACGACCAGCGGAGACGGTCCCCTTGAAGTGGGGGTCACCACGCATTCCACCACCGTTCGGCCCCTCGGGGTCTCCCCATTCAAGGACCACGACCCGCCCCGAGATGTCCTGGCGGAAGTAGCGATCCTCCTCCACATCTGCAGGATTGCTCAATCCGTAGCTACCGAAGATCAGCTGTCCCTCGACGTCGGTGCTGGCGGAGAACCCGAGTGGAACCCATTCGGTCCCGACGCCCATGGATGTCCCGTCGACGGTGAGTCGATTGTCGGGGCCCATTTCCGCGCCTTTTCGGATGCTGAAGGCATGGAAGTAGTTATCTTCGTCCCCTGCCGGATCCAGACCAATCGCGTCAAATTGTGCGGCGATGTATTCCGCTGCGCAGTGAGCGCCCTTGGTCCCGACGGCTCGACCTTCGAGGCGGTCGTCCGCAAGATACCGGACATGGGCCATCGTCCCGTTCATCCCCTGGATGAGCGAGGCGGGCTCTGGGCAGGACTGGCCAGCGAGGCCACTGACCGTAGTCAGTGACATCGCCAATACGAGAAAACACGTCGGAACAGAGGAAGAGAAGCTGTGAATCATCGAACGCTTTCTGGTTTAACCCTGGCGGTCATCGTTCTTGCGGGCTGCTCGGATGAGGGTGCGGAAGATACACCGCGGGCGGCTTCGGGTCCCGCCGCCAACCTCGCAGGAGACGGTGTCGCGCTCACCTACGAAGGTGAATCCCGACTGCAGAACGTGCGTCAACTGACGGCAGGTGGAGAGAACGCCGAGGCCTACTGGGCCTTCGACGGCTCGCAGCTCATCTACCAGGCGAAGAAGCCGGGGGCAGAGTGCGATCAGATCTTCCTGCTCGACCCGCACACGGCCGAAACGCACATGGTCAGTACGGGTGAGGGCCGGACCACGTGCTCGTACTTCTACCCGTCGGGCGACGAGATCCTCTATTCGTCGACGCACCATCACGATGCGTCGTGCCCACCCAACCCGGACATGTCGATGGGTTACGTCTGGCCGATCTACAAGACGTACGATGTGTTCGTGGCGAACGCGGACGGTACGAACCTTCGACAGTTGACGACCGAAGACGGCTACGACGCGGAGGCCACCTTCTCGCCTCAAGGTGACCGGATCGTCTTTACGAGCGATCGCAACGGGGACCTCGATCTATACTCGATGAACCCCGATGGATCCGACGTTGTCCAGCTCACCGATCGCCTCGGCTACGACGGCGGTGCGTTCTACTCACCCGACGGCTCGAAGATCATCTGGCGTGCGCACTACCCCGAGGAGGGTAGCGCCGAAGCCGAAGACTACGTGCGTCTCCTGGAACAGGGTCTGCTTCGCCCCGGCGAGCTCGAGGTGTATGTCATGGATGCCGACGGTTCCAACGTTCGCCAGGTGACCGACGTCGGCGGCGCGAACTTCGCTCCATACTGGCACCCGGACGGCGACAAGATCCTGTGGAGTTCCAACCACCACGATCCCGCCGGACGTGACTTCGAGATCTACATGATCAACCTCGACGGCACGGGCCTCGAGCGGATCACGCACTCCGAGGGCTTCGACGGTTTCCCGGTGTTCAGCCCGGACGGTAAGCACCTCGTATTCGGATCGAACCGAAACAACGGTGGGACGTCCGACACCAACGTGTTCATCGCAGAATGGGGTCACTAGGCGACTCCAGAGTCGACACTCTGGCCAACCCCATCTGACAGCGGGGAGGGGCGCTGCTCGGCGCCCCTCCCCGCGTCACATATCGACGGTTCGCAGCAGGTCAGATCGGTCCAGCCATCGGCCGACCACACAACTTCAGACCCCCATGGTTCGCTCGTCCGAGACGTCTCACAGTAAGTCCAGCTGCGAGTCACCATCCGCGGGCAGCGCAGTCGCCGGAGCACCCCCACGCCCCTGCGCTCGAGTCACTTCGACCACGCGGTCCCCCGTGGATACATCCGCGATGCGCTTCCCCGCGGTCCTCCTGCCCTGCACCGGTACCGAATCCGCCGCGGCCCGTGTGACAGCTCCTCCGGCCGTCACGATCATGACCTCGTCGGCCTCCACAACCTCGAGCGCCGCGACGATCGGTGCGTTCGTGTCACCGCCGGGCACCGCCAGATTGCCCATCCCTCCCCGGTTCTGAAGCGGAAAGTCCGAAATGGGAGTCCGCTTCCCGAGGCCGTCCTCGCTCACAGTGAGCACAGTGGCATCCCGACGGATCATGAGCATGCCGGCTACTTCGTCGTCGCCCTTGAGGGACATGCCCTTGACCCCCTGAGCCGTTCGTCCGACCACGCTGACCTGATCCTCTTCGAAGCGTATCGCCCGGCCACCTCGAGAGAGGAGCATCACCTCAGCGGTCCCATCTGAGAGCACGACATCCATGATCCCGTCGCCCGACTTCACGCCCGCAGCCTTCACGCCACCCGATCGTGGATGGGAAAACTCGTTGAGTTGCGTGCGCTTCATCACACCTTTCCTCGACAGGAAGACCAGGTAGCGGCCCTCCGCGCTCAGATCCTCGACGGCGATCATCGAAATGATCCGGTCCGATCGATCGGCTCCGTCCAGGAGCGCATACACGGACTGTCCTCTCGACGCGCGAGCACTCTCGGGTACATCGAGAACCGGAAGGAAGTGACAATGACCCTGCTCGGTAAACGCGAGGATCCAGCCCTGTGCCTTCGCCACGAAGAGTCGTTCGAGATAGTCGTCTTCGTACCGTTCCATCCCGGCGAGCGCCTTACCTGAGCCAACACGGCGACGGTACAGATGCATGGGAATGCGTTTTACGAAGCCCTCGTGAGACAGCGTAACCACCACGTCTTCGTCCGCGACCTGCTTCTCGAGTTCGGGTGTCTCGACCTCGGCTTCGTCGTCATCCAGGAGCACGGTCCGGCGCTCGTTCCCGTACTTCTGAACGACCTCCCCCAGCTCCTCGAGCATGATCTCGAGCTGACGCTCCTCCGACTCCAGAATCGCGCGCAGCTCGGCGATACGCGCTTCCAGCTCGGCGAGTCGATTCTCGAGCTGAGTCCGTTCGAGAGCCGTGAGCTTCGCCAGTCGCATGTTCAGGATCGCGTCCGCCTGGACCTCGCTCAGGCCAAAGCGATCCTGCAGTCGCTCCGAAGCATCGGCCCGATCCTGGGACGCCCGAATGATCTTGATGACCTCGTCGATGTGGTCCAGCGCCGCCAGCAAACCCTGAACGATGTGCCGCTCGGCCTCCGCCTTCTCCAAGTCATGCCGGCTCCGCCGACGGATGACGTCGAGGCGGTGATCCCTGAATCGCTCCAGAATCTGCTTGAGGTCGAACCCCTTGGGCTCACCGCCATCGAGCGCGAGCAGGTGAGCCCCGAACGTCGTCTGAAGTGACGTACCGCGAAGAATCTTCTTCAGTGTGGCGCTCGCGTTGGCCCCACGCTTCAACTCGATGACCAGGCGTATGCCGTCACGGTCCGTCTCGTCACGAATGTCCGAGACGTCGTCGACCTTCCCCTTCTTCGCGAGGCCCGCGATCTGCTGAATCACCTTGGCCTTATTGACGGTATACGGAAGCTCGGTGACGACGAGCTGCTCCTTGCCGCCCCGGAGCGCTTCCTTCACGACTCTGGCGCGCATGATGATTCGACCACGTCCTTCGCGGTACATCTTCTCGATGCCCTCCCGCCCGACGACAAACCCCGACGTCGGGAAGTCCGGACCGGGGATGTGTCGCATGAGATCGTCGACCGTGCAGTCGGGGTCGACGACGAGCTGACGCACACCGGCCGCGACTTCCGCCAGGTTGTGTGGCGGCACATTCGTGCTCATCCCAACCGCGATCCCGGACGACCCGTTTACGAGCAGATTGGGGAACCGACTCGGCAGCACCGTGGGCTCGAGCCGCTGATCGTCGAAATTCGGCTGGAAGTCGACCGTCTCCTTCTCGATTTCGGCCAGAAGTTCCAGTGCAATCGCGGTCAGGCGCGCTTCCGTGTACCGGTATGCGGCTGCCGGATCTCCGTCGATCGAACCGAAGTTGCCCTGTCCGTCGACGAGCGGGTTCCGAAGCGAAAACTCCTGAACCATCCGCACGAGCGCATCGTAGACCGCGCTGTCACCGTGAGGATGGAACTTGCCGAGCACGTCCCCGACGACGGCAGCACTCTTCTTGTATGGTCGGTCAGGGTTCAGCCCCATCTCGTGCATGGCGTAGAGAATCCGCCGGTGCACGGGCTTGAGTCCGTCACGAACATCCGGCAGCGCACGCTGCACGATGACGGACATCGAATAGTCGAGGAACGATTCGCGCATCTCCTCTTCGAGGCTGCGCGGGAGGATCCGCTCCCGTGTGGAGGCCGTGGCCATTCCAGCTCCAAACCGAGTCGAGAAAGGAGCGCGGCGAGTGCCGCGCAAAGGGTGTGCGCGAGCGATTTCGGGCGAAACAGCCGCGCCGCGGCCGTAGCTTCTATCAAATCAGAAGGCCCCGCAACCCAAGGGTCGCGAGGCCCTCGCATGCTCTGGGCACAGCCGACCAGTGTCACGGAATCAGCCGTCGTCCCAAGCCTCCTCGTGCATGACCGTCACCTGGCCGAAGAGCTACGGAGGAGCAGTCTCGCCGCTGTCGTCGACGTCACGTCCTGGCCGGACACGTCCTCGACAGGGCTTCGTTCACGACGTGAAATCCTCCAGCGATTCCCTGAACTCGTCCGCCATCGTCGGGTGACCGTGCCGCAGCGCGGACGCGATCCCCGTCTCGAAGGCTGCACGGGCTTCGTCCTCTCGCCCGAGATCGAGCAAGGCTGCGCCCAGGCGCCCCCACCCATTGCCCTCGTCGTCGGTCTGGTCGAGGTAGAGCCGAAGCTCACGAACCCCATCTTCCGTCCGGCCGGCGTTCAGATACTCGAGCGCCAGCCCGAACCTGAGCCTCGGGTCGTCAGGGCGGTTCCCGAGCATCCGCTCGAGCGCCCCGAGCCGTCTTTCGGACGACACGCGATCAGTCAGGAAACTGGAAGGTCCGGGCAGACTCACCCGTCACCGGTGACCCTGTCACCACTTCGATGAGAGCTTCCATTTCGGATGCCATGCCTCCGAGCCTGTGCGCCACCGCGAAGCCGTGCGCGAAGTCGAAATACGCCGCAACAGCTCCCTCGTCTGCAGCATGCATCGTGACGACGAGCGATTCCATTTCAGCCCGGAGCGCGGCGACGACCGCGTCTACCGCCGTCTTGACCGCGCGAAGCTCTTCCAGTGTGGAAAGCGAAAGGTCACCCTGGAGCATGGGGAGCAGAGCCTGAACACGCGCTCGTTCTTCGGGGGGCGCGAGTACGCCACCACCGACGTCTCCCTCGCGATCGAGGAAGGCCTCGGCGCCCGCCCGCAGGGCGGTCAGTTCTTCGTAGTTGAAATGCAGAATCACCTGAAGCTCCCGTGTGCGTCTCTACCCGTTTGTACTATCTGGACCCCACAGAGGTTTCGACGTGCGTCATCCGACCAGGATGTCCCGCGACACATCGTCCACGGCACTTCGCGGATTCCTCAAGCCTGAGCAGAGCGTGTCGGTCCATCGACCGTGAGCGGAATCGCGACGTGATGCTCCCCATCCACGATCACGTCGAAGGCGTAACGGCCCGGAACCGGAAAGACGAGCCCGTCCAGGTTGAGAACGTGCGGGACCAGCACACCGCTCGATACCTGACCAGGCCCTGCAGCGAGGTTCATCTCACCGTCGATTCTCACCACTTCACCGCCATCCGGTGCCTTGAGAACGATCCCGATCTCGTGCTTCCCAACTTCATGGACGCCCGCAGAGAATCGGAGCACCAGCGCCATCCGTGGATGACGTGTGGGGAACGCCGCTGTTCCGAGGCGATCGAAGATCCCGAGGATGTTCAGCTTACCGGAGCCGTCGATCGTGGCAGCGTCCGCCAGCAGTGCAAGGTCAATTTCCATCCGACGTCCGTCAGGAGAGCGAGGATTCTGCGTCGTCTACACGGTAGTCAGGCTCGGGTGACAGAAGCCAGTCACCGATGGCGATGCCGGCAATGAGATCAATCGCCGTGTGCGCGATCATTGCGGGTATCAGGCTGCCAGCCGCGAGGAAACCCCATGCGAGGACCGCTCCCATGAGCGTCGTGCGCAAGATTCCAAGACGGCCCTGATATCCGTGCATCAGCCCGAAAACCACGGTCGTGAGTGCTGCAGCACCGCCCACTCCGAGGACCGGTGCCAGCATGGGAATCGCATACCCTCGGTACGCCAGCTCCTCTCCCGTACCCGCGGCGATCGACAACAGCGCAAAGACACGACGCTCTTCACCCGTGCGCGGTAACAGACTCCGGAGCAGGAGTGTCTCGGCCACACCGACCCTGCTGCCGATCCAGCGGAAGAGCAGGATGATGGCCATGCCGGCGACCGTGAGCGTAACGGACCAGCCGATCATCGCACCAGGCGGTAGCGGGACGATCCCGATCGCACTCAGGCCGTCGTTTCGCGTGCCGACCAGCCAGCACCCGGTACCGAGGAGCCAGAGAGTGAGAATCGAGCTCCAGTACGCCGGCAGCCGATCCACGGTCATGCCCTTGATCAAGGGCACCTGCGCCATTGCTAGCCCGGGGACCGCGGCAAGGAGCGTTGCGAGAAGAACGGCGTCGAGCACAGGGTACTCCGCGCCGACCGTGAGCCATAGCAAGACCCCCCAGAACGCCAGAACGCCAATCGCGGCATAGTTGCGCGCCTGGGCCATGGCCGTGGGACCCCGCGTGGACTCCTCAGTCGCCACCCGAGACCTCGTCAAGACCGAATCGTTCGATGGCTTCCAGCGTCGATCGTACGTCCTCCCACGACGTCGTGTGGTTGAGAATACAAAGCCGAAGAGAGTAGACCCCCCGAAGGCGGGTCGATGACATCATCGCCGTCCCCGTGTTGATCACTCTCGACTGAATCCGGTCGTTGAGCTTTTCCAACTCGGTCGACCCCAGATCACGGCCGGCCGGGTTGAAGCGAAAGCATACCACGCTGAGCGACGCCGGATTCGCGATCTCGAGGTTCTCAGAATCCCGTATCCACTCCTCCGCCCGGGCGGCGAGCTCGATCCCGCGAGCCACGGCAGAGCGAAACGCCTTCATTCCGAAGGTCTGGATCGACATCCACACCTTCAGCGCCCGGAACGAACGGCTCAGCTGCAAGCCGCGGTCTCCGAAGTTGGGGTGATCCCTTCCCCACTCCGTATCCTGCAGGTACTCCGGCCGAACGGAGAACGCAGACTCCAGACGACGAATGTCCTTCACCATCAGGCACCCCGTCTCGAACGGCTGAAAGAGCCACTTGTGCGCGTCCATCGCGATCGAATCAGCACGTTCAATGCCCACGAAAAGCCTCTTCCCTTCATCGGCGAGCACTGCGAATCCACCGTACGCGGCATCGACGTGGAGCCAGAGCCCCTCACGCTCGCAGAAGTCGGCCATCGCATCGAGCGGGTCGACCGCTCCCGTGTTGGTCGCGCCCGCATTGCCACACACAGCAATCGGCGACAGTCCTGCGGCACGGTCTTCCGCGACCATCGTGACAAGCGCATCCATGTCGAGGCGGTAGCGATCGTCCGTCGGGACCTTCCTCACGCGCTCCGGGCGCACGCCGACGATTGTGGCGGCCCGACTGAGGGCCGTGTGGCTCTGGTCGGACATGTACACGGATGCGCGATCCGGCGCGCCGGCCGCCTCCCGTGCAGCAACGAATGCGTCGAGACTCGCGGCGGACCCGCCGCTCGTGAACAGGCCCCCCGCAGAATCGGGGTACCCGATCCAGTCGCGGAACCAGTCGATCACGACGACCTCGAGCTGGCTCGGCCCGGAGGCTCCAAGCCATGTCCCCTGAAAGACGTTGTGCCCTGCGGCCATGTAGTCGGCGAGGACGCTGGGCCAGGTGGGTGACGACGGAACGAAGGCAAAGAAGCGTGGATGATCGGTACGCCCGGCGACCGGAAGGATCTCACGCGCGGCCCGCTCGAGGACATGTTCCGCCGGGCGCCCCTCTTCCGGAGGAGGCTCCCGCATGAGGGGCTCGAGTTCCGCCCGGGTCCCTCCTCGCCAGGCCGGCTCCGTCGGAAGCCGTTCGCAGCGCTCCACAATGAGCCGTGAAGCAAGTTCCGCGAGCTCCATCATCCGGTCCGCCGAAAGCTTCATCTGACCCTCGGGCGCGTCTTCCGTCGACGGCGTCATACCGGTAATCTTCCTGCCATGTCTGCTGAAACCAGTTCCCGTAAAGGCATCTCGTACCGTGTCCTCGACGCGATGGATGCGCCTCACTCGGGCCGTATTCTACGCCTTCGCCTCCAGTCCGGCGAAGCGCCCTCGGTGCGATCACTCAAGGGCTCCGAAATGAGGGCTACGTCACCCGAGGGTGTCCAATGTCGCTTTCGTGTTCTCGGCTTCGCCATCTTCGGCGGTAAGCCCAGCAACGACCGGTTCGCACGCACTGGCCGGGTCGATGTTCATGTTGAGGAACTCGACGAGAACGGTCCCATCGGATTGCAGTGGGAGGTCGTGCCGGACTGACGGCCTCGACTACTCGTTCGCGCGAATCCCCGGTGGCTCGCGGTTGAACGTTTCCAGAAACCACTCCCGATACTCATCCGTGCGCCCGGGGTTTGCGCGCGCCCACTCTGTACGTGCAGACCCAAAATCTCCCGGGCGCGCGGTGAAGATGAACGCGTCCAGATACCCGAAATGCTTTGCATAGGCCAACTCGTCCATCGGCGCGAACGGCTGGGTGTCGAAGACGGTCCGCCCCAGAATCCACGCGTCGGCAACTCGATCCACAATGGCCCGCTCGAGCTCGAACCCGACGGCCTCGGGTGCTTCGGGTAACCACTCCTCCTGGCGCCCCATCTCCACCATCAAATGCAGATGGCCATAGATCTGATAAACGAGCTGGGCATCACGGCCTGCGAGGGGCTGATTGACGAACACACTGTCTTCAGCCACACGCATGCCTTCCCAAGGGAAGCTTTCCGCGATGGTGTTGTTGGAGACAACCCAGAACGACGGATCATTGACGATGTTCGCCTGCTCCCGCGTGACCCATTCGTTGACGCGCTTCATCTCTTCGTGGTCCGCGCGGATACGAGCCCCCTGATGGTTCACGATCGGTCGAGGGGGCGGCAGAGTGGGCGCGGAAGCGGCGCACGCCGACATGACCGCGACTGCCCCGAGGATGCCACTCCGTACAAGGGTTCCAGGCGATCGAGTATGGCTCGCACGGCCGGTCGGCGACGACACGGAGAGGGCTGTCTGAATCTTCAACCTTGACACTGTAGCTTCCAAAGTCCGAATTGGAGGATACTTCAAACATATGTCACGTACGGGATATCACGGTGGACACCATACTCACCGATGAGCTGCACGAGTTTCGCGCACCTCAGACCATGACAACCCTCGAGCTCGGCGACAGTCTCGCCCGGCTCGTCTGGGAGAGCTTCTCCGACTTCATCTCTCAAGACGACGTCGAGACGCCCCTCGCGGACATGAGTACCCTCTATGACGACGATGGTACCAATGCTCGCACAGCTGAAGAAGCTCTGATCTTCTTCATGTGGGCCCATACCCGCGGTGTCCAGCTCGCGTTCTTCGGACGCACACCCGACGAACGGATTCGTCAGGGCCTCGACGCATTGCACGCCGCAGTGTTCGAGGACATGGTGGACAACGGGACGCCCAAGTCTCAGCTGCCACTCTTCGAGCAGCGCGTCAGCGCACGCTACGCCGAATACCATCAGGCAGCCGCCGAGTCCGACACCAAGCTCGGCGAGGCAGTCTCACGTCACATCCTCGGCGGCATCGTGCGTGACACGACGTCCGCCGCGATTCAAGAACGGGCGATCGCCGTCGCGAACCCACTGAAGGATTTCCTGGAAGACGTGGAATTGATCGAGGCCTGAGACGGCCAAGCTGGGCCTGACTCCACTCTTACGTCAGGCCCGGCTTCTCCACTTCATCATCTCGAACGGACTCCGGCACGATCGGCACCAGTAGGTGCTGACGGACGCGTGTGACCCAAATGAGTTCATGATTTCGGTCTCATTCTGATCACAAAACGGGCACGACGGCGCACTCGGCAACACGTCGGGTGATTCCTCGCGCCGTTCTTCGGCGCTGTAGGAAGACGTGCGGACTTCGCGGTTCAGCCGGCCCCGAAAGGGAGGTCGGATCGCCATCGCCCTACTCGACCAGCAGGGCGCGGTTGCGGTCTCCCCGCGCGCGTTCGCAGGCTTCTTCGTCCGGCCGGCCGCCGGTGCGGCCACGAGCCTCGTCCCAGTCCGTCGCCGCGTGAACCGCGTCAACGTTGATACCGACAAGTGATACGAGGTCTCGTACCGCATTGCGGAAAGCCGCGAGCCGGTCCTCGGCAGGGTCGATGACGCCGGCATCAACCATCGCTCGAGCGGATGCGTCATCTGCGCCGACCCACGCAAGGAGAGCTGGGAGCATCTCTTCACTCGCGGACGTCAACAGGTCTCTCGCCTCGCCTTCTGTCTCGGCAAGTCGACGATACCAGGCCGAACCGAGGCTCGCGTGGTATTCCTCCTCCGCGAGCATCTTGGGCACGCGATTCTGCGCCAACTCGACACGACCTACGGCAAAGGACCGAAGCATCGTGGACAACGCGCCATCTGCGAGCGCCATCAGCGCGACTAGGCCCGCCCAGTCGCCCCGTTCGTGGTCGAGCGGAGCGATCGACGCGAACTCTGCGCCCGACCGATCGTACTCGACTGGACCCGGATCGATGTCGAGGCCCTTGAGCATTGCGTACAGCAATCGGGCGTGGCCCCACTCGTCTTGCGCCATCGACGCGGTGGAAACCCCGGTCTCGATCGACGGAGCCCCGAGAGTCCAGTCCGAGTAGCGGATCCCCATCAGGCGCTTCGAATCCGCGAGCGTGATGATCAGCCGGGACAGCGCGTTACGCAGGGCGCTGTCAAGCGTCGAAAGATCGAGGGGCTCAGACATCGGCGGTCCGCTGGGCTTCGACGAACAACCCGTCCGTCCGGTTCACGGGAAGGACGTTCGTGCGCTTCACTACGCACATCTCGAACCACTTCTCTTCGCTGTATGTCGTCCACGCATAAATCTTGGCGGTCTCATCGTCGAAGGCATCGACGTAGCCGACATGTTGGAGACGGTCGCCGCGTTCTTTGCGCGTGAAGACGTCGTAGACGAACTCTTTCATTGTTCTCTTGATTAGGCACTCACGCCGAGTTTCTTCAGCTTGTCTCGCCCTTCGGGCGTAATCCGCTCACTCGTCCACGGGGGATCCCACACCTCGACGAGCTCGACGGAATCGATCCAGTGTTCCAATTCGAGTCGGTCGGTGATGTCCTCCCGAATGAACTCCATGCACGGACAGGCAGTCGCCGTGAAGGTGAGATCGATCCGCGCGACGCCGTTTTCATAAGCGACGCCATAGATCAGCCCCAATTCGGGCAGGCTAATCGGAATCTCCGGATCCAGCACTTCCTGCAGCAGGTTCCACGTCCCCTGAACTCGATCTTCCGGAGGCTCATCGAGCGGTGCGGACCAGAGATCGCGACCGCCGCTCATGTGCGAGGTGACCGACTTGGGAAGACCGGCATGACGCCGAGGCCCGACTACGGGGAGCGTCGCCACCTCAGGCAGCCAGCCAGCGCTCGACATCCATGCGCGAGCGCTGTACGGACTCCACGTAGATCTCATTCATGGGGCCACGCCCCTTCCAACGCTCGAACACGGCATCCCACGAGATCTCGCCCTCATCGAACGCCCAGTGTTTGTCGACGGCGTCGTACTGACACGGGAACGGATAGTCGAGGACGTACTCGCCCTTCGCCTCGTCCCAATGAGCCGGCGCATCCAGACCGAGCTCTTCGCAGAGCGGTACGGTCGAAGCCATCCAGACCTGACGCAGCTGGTCATTCGTAAGTCCCTTCAGCTTGAAGTCGAGCTGACCCGAGTGCCGCTTCATGTCGTCCGGAAGACCGAACCATTCGATCGTCATCGGGAACATCCAGTCGACGGCGCGCTGCACGAGCTCACGGGCTTCACCGCCCGCCTTCGCCAGGCGGCGCATCCAGACCTCGCCGTGCCGCAGATGGAAGGTCTCCTCCATCCCGATCTTTACGAGGGCCCGCTTCAGTGGCGCATACGATGTGTTCTCGTGCACGTCGGTGAGCAGCGTGATGCCGGCACGGTCAAAGAACCCCGTCGCAACCACGAGCTCAGCCCAGTTGTCGAGCGGCTGATCGAAGCCGTACGGATGCTTGAACTCGTGAGGCTGACGCCCGTACACGAGGTGCTCCTTTGATTCGCCGATATCCTCGAGCAGGCGGTATGCGATGTTCGCGTGCGCGAGCTCATCCTGAATGATCGCATGCGCGCTCACCTGGGTGTTTGTCGACGGCGCGTACCGAGCTGCCATCCAGTACGACGGCGCACTCATGAGTTCCGTGTCGGCCTGGACGGTAAGCTGAACCCGAAGAGCCTTTCGGTACCCTTCGGTCATGTCCTCGGGGCCTTCCACCATATAGCCCGCCTGGACCTTCTGCATCAGTTCTTCGTCGGTGAACCGGCTCATCGCTCTCTCTTGTTTATGACACTTTCGTCACGGTCGACGACAGAGTGTAAGA
The DNA here is from genome assembly GCA_028873595.1 of Gemmatimonadota bacterium. GTDB lineage: Bacteria > Gemmatimonadota > Gemmatimonadetes > Longimicrobiales > Gaopeijiaceae > UBA2589. The sequence goes on from JAPPOV010000028.1 coordinate 35,597, forward strand.
AATCTATGACACCCCTCTGGGCCTTCAAGGTGCCCCGGGGCGACTTCGGTCTCCTGCATCGACGCTCAGAGTCCCAGCGAGGCACGAATCAGCGGACTGATTCTCTCAGGCGTCCACGGCGGATCGAACGTAAGCTCGACCTCCGCAGACTCGACCCCATCTACGGCTTCGATCGCCGTCTTCACGTCTTCGACGATCTGCCCGGCGACCGGACACATCGGTGACGTGAGCGACATGACAGCATCGACGTGATCACCGTCGACCTCGATATCGTAAATGAGCCCGAGTACAACGAGATCAAGCCCCAGCTCGGGGTCTTTCACTCCTTTGAGCGCGGTGCGGATGTCCTTCTCGGTCACGGCCATGATCGATCTTTGTTATTCGGTGACGGGGTACGTGAACTAGGCGATACCCGGGGTATTGGTATTGGTGCGGGTGATGACGCATGCGCTCGCCTCGACGCTTCAGATGTCGGCACACCCAACCAGCCGAACGCAGCACGCAGGCCCCACAGCGTTCCAGCTACGATCAAGAACAGCACGACCCAGCGCAGAGCTGTCGCCCCCAGTCCACTCGTGACCGGAGGCATTGCAAGATTGTATTGGAGCAGTGCCCCACCTCGATCGAGCATCCAGTGCCAGCCGGTGTGTGCAAGAACTGCGGACAGCACGATCACTCCGGCGACCTCGGGCAGCCATCGGCCGAATGCGAGCCTCAGAATCGGGACGACCAGAGCGAGCACGAAGAGCTGGCCAAACTCCACTCCGATGTTGAACGACAAGAGCGAGGTCAGCAGATGGGCGCCTGCAAACTGAAGTGATTCGGACAGGGCGAACGAAAAGCCAAAGCCGTGGACGAGCCCGAAGCCGAAGGCGACGACCCACCGTTCGGCGACCTCGGAGCCCATGATGTTCTCGAACGCCATGAACACGATCGATAGCGCGATGAGCGTCTCGATCAACGGTGGAAACCAGAGCGCCTGTGGCGCCAGACCCATCGCTGCAGCGATGAGTGTGATCGAATGGGCAATGGTAAACGAGGTCACGATCGGAATCAGAGCCCAAAGACTGCGAACGGGGATCACCAGACAGAGAAGGAAGAGGATGTGGTCGATCCCGTCGAGAATGTGATCGAAGCCGAACACCACGAAGCGCCACGCTGCCTGGTGCCATCGAGGATCGAGACGCACCACGCCGGGATCCCCCGAGTACTGGAACGCCCGCTCGGCACCTCCCGCTGGAAGGAAGCGGAGAACCGTGATGGTGCTTAGCCCGAGGTGGTTCAGCCCAGATGCGATCGAGAAGTCGGAGGAATCCGAGGTGATCGACCACTCCAGCAATACATCCACCATCGCCTGCCCCGGCGGGAGTTCGATGCCGTCCGGAAGCGGATCAGAGAGGACGTTTTCGTACGCCCGCTCCCAACTCCGGAACGCTCGATCGCCGGGGATCGCCACCCGAACCGCCGCCAGGGCCGCCCGCCCCAGGGACTCCCCGTTCTCGAGCATCGACACATAATCCCTGACCCAGACATCGGCCGCCTCGAGCACCATGTTCTCCGATTCGGAGATCTCCAGGTACCCGGGCTCGCGGGTCGCGAAGTTGTAGTCGCGCAATGAAGCAAGGGGAACACGCACAAGCATCCGCAGCGTTCCTCCTTCCGGCTTCACAAAGGCCTGTACGGTGACATCGGACGGGATCTCGTGAGCTTCTCCCGACCAGGTGGGCATGAGAAGAACGAGGGCAACTGCGATGGCCGCGATGCGGCGTGTGGGCTGTTGATCAATCATCGCGCGAAGCTATCGCGAGCCTCCGCTCCGACAAGTCGAGCCGGCATTGGACAAACCCACACATGAGAACCGTATTCGACGTCTCGAAACACACCGCACGGTACGGATTGCAACAATTCCCTGTGGCAAGTAGCGTGATGAGGGGCCGAAACGTTGATTCGGCCACTGGGCGGGCCCAATGGACGTGGCTCGCTTCCCTCCACGAGGTAAGGAAAGATGCAGAAGCGCGTTCTCCTGGGCGGTGCGGCCGTCGTCACCCTCATCGTCGCAGCTGCGTGCTCGTCCGAGGGCATGGGCGACCAGGCCATGAACACGGATTACGCGGCCGAGGGCATGGCTCCAATGTTCGAGGTCGATCCGTTCTGGCCCAAGCCGTTGCCGGATCACTGGCTCATGGGTGCCACGATCGGTGTCGATGTGGACTCGCACGACAATATCTGGCTCGTGCACCGAAACACACCGGACCAGTTCGCGGCCAGAACCGAAATCGGGCTCGCGCAGGACCCACCGCTGAGCGAGTGCTGCCAGCCGGGGCCTCCTGTCCTCGCCTTCGACCAGGACGGAAACCTGATCCAGTCATGGGGTGGCCCCGGGACGGAAACGGGTGACTACGTTTGGCCTGGATCGAACCACGGTCTGACCGTCGACGCCATGGACAACGTCTGGATCGGTGGAAACGGCCGGACCGAAGCAGGCACCGACCGTCACATCCTGAAGTTTACCGCCGATGGTCAGTTCCTCGCGCAGTACGGTTCACCGGGGCAGGAGCTCGACAACACGAGCATGGATCACTTCGGGATGGTGGCGAAGGTCTTCGTCTCCGATGAAGACAACGAGGTCTACGTGGCCGACGGGTACGCGCACCAACGCGTGGTCGTGATCGATCAGTCGACGGGTGAGTTCAAGCGCATGTGGTCGGCGTATGGCAACGAGCCAACCAACGATCGCCCGACGCGCTACGAGCCCGGTGAGACGCCCCCGCAGCAGTTCCGTACTCCGGTGCACTGCGCCGAGATGGCGAACGACGGGCTGGTCTACGTATGCGATCGTCCCTCGAATCGTATCTCGATCTTCCAGAAGGACGGGACGTTCGTCAGCGAGCACATCATCGCGCCGGCGACCCTCTCGCAGGGCTCCACGTGGGACCTCGACTTCTCACCCGACGAGGCGCAGACGTGGATGTACGTGGCCGATGGTCAGAACATGAAGGTCTACGTCATCCGTCGTGAGACGATGGAGGTCGTCTACACCTTCGGCGACGGGGGACGCCAGCCAGGTCTCTTCTTTGCGGTCCACTCGATTGCGGTGGACTCCGAGGGCAACATCTACACGACAGAGACCTACGAGGGGACGCGTATCCAGAAGTTCAAATTCATGGGTATGGGTCCAGCACCGAGCGGTGACACCGGACCCGCATGGCCCTCAGACCGGCGTCGTATCGGAAGCTGATCGCGCTACTCCGACCGGCGTCAACAGAAGAGCGGCCCCGCCCGGTATGGGCGGGGCCGCTTCGTATTCATGTCCCCACGGGTGACCGCCGCGGAGCGCGATCCGTTCGCTCCATCATCTCCAGGTGGCTGTTATCCCCAACCGATCTGCCGCATCGCCCAAACGTCGTTCCAGATCTTTGTCATGTGGCGGATCCCATCGCCGTCGAACTCCATCACGTAGACGTAATCGCTGTCTACTGTCTTCCCCGTAGCCGGGACCGGTCCGCCCTCCCCAGTGTGCGTAGCCTTGAAGACGGCATACGCGCTCACGTTCCCGCGCTCCTCATCGACCGCGAGCGACTTCAGGTCGTACGTTGCGTCGGGTAACGGGCCGGCAATCATTCCCTTCATCGCCTCGGTATAAACTTCGAGTCGGTCGATTTCGGCGAAGGTGTCGGCCTGCGCCGTGAACGTCGCGTCCGGGTGGCAGTACTTATGGCAGACCTCCCACCCTTTGCCGGACTCACACGCTTCGAGGAATTGTGCGGCGGTTTCCTTCATCGAACTCATACTTCCTCCTGTGCTTCCCTATCGAGGGGACTACCATATCGGACCAAGAAGACTTGTACGTCACGAAACCAGTTCAGGCAATCGATTGCCTGATTCGGCACCCGCATGGCGTGCCCTCATCCATGAGCCATCGTCTGTTGAGCATCGCACCACCCAGAAACGAACCATGTCCGCAGACCCTTGAGTGACGGCAGTTCGGGAGAACTCCATCTGCCTCGTGGTTCTGACCTCGCAGCGTGCGCCCTCGAAAAGGAACGGGCTGCGAATCGACATCGACGACACAACCGAAGGCCCCAAAGGTCCTGAATCATAGGGTGCGCACACGAGCCAGCACGCCCTGATTGTCGTATGATCGACTCGGAGCCGGGTCAACACAGTCGACCCAATGCCGACCTTCAGCCGGAGATTCGTATGGCAAACTCGCCGAGGTGCGACTCGTTCGACCGACGAGCGTTCTTCCGCACTTCTGCGGCGGGCATCGCAGGCGCGTCCCTCATGGGAATGACCGCCTGCTCCGAAGAAACAGACGGCCCCGCCCCTGACCGCTCAGCCATCCTTCCCGACACGCCCGCCTCCCCTACCGACGAAGCCTGGGCCCCCGTCCGTGCCCACTTCATTCTCGAGCGCGGCACGGCGTACATGAATAACGCAAGCCTCGGTATGCCGCCGGGTATCGTGGCCGAGGCGGTCGCCGACGGGTACAGAGCCATCTCCACCGAGCCTCTGCATGGGAAACACGACCTGCAGGACCAGATCGCTCAGGTCGTTCTACCGACTCTGGCCCGGACGTTTGGTGCGGACGTCACGGAGATGTCTCTCACTCGAAATGCCACGGAGGCGCTTCACCTCCAGTCGCTCAGCTTGGCGCTCAGCCCCGGTGACGAAGTCCTTATCACCACCCAGGAACACCCCGCCGGACACAAGCCCTGGATGGTCCGCGCCACACGGCAAGGCATCACAGTCCGTGAGGTCTTCATCCCCAGTCCGCTGGTGTCGACCGAGGACGTGATCACCCGATTCGCGGCCGAAATCACAGAGCGCACCCGCGCGGTCGCCTTCTGCCACGTCACACGCGGCGGGCACCGGTATCCCGTGCGAGAGCTCTGCGCCTTCGCGCGGACCCGCGAGCTGGTCAGTCTAGTCGATGGAGCTCAGGCAGTCGGACAGTTCCCGATCGACCTCCACGATCTTGGATGTGACGCATACTCGGCTAGTATGCACAAGTGGATGTTCGGGCCGGTCGGCACCGGCTTTCTCTACATCCGAGCCGGAGCGCGCGATCGGTTCATCCCCGAATTCGTGCCGGGTCCAGCGACCACAGGGGCGGAATATGCTCCACCCGGCACTGCGGACTTCCCCGTCCGGGCAGCGTTGGCTACCTCACTCGCCTTCGTGGAGCGTATCGGCCTGGAGAACGTCGAGGCTCGCTGCCGCTATCTGTCAGACTACTTGAAGGAGAGCCTGTCCGGGCTGGACGGCTGCACACTGCTGAGTGGTCCCCGGGAGCGCTCTGCCCCGGGGTCCACGATCTTCCACCTCGACGGGCTGAATGCACTGGAGTCGGTGCCACTCCTGGAAGAACTCGCTCGGACGCATATCGACGAACACCAGCGGGACGGGCATGACGCGATTCGCGTTTCGACCCACGTGTACAACACGCGCACGGAAATCGATCGTCTGATGGAGGGACTGCACGCGGCTCGAAGCTGAGGCGAAACGGGTGACACACCTCGGGCACCCTCGATATACGATTCCTCATCCGTCAAAGGGAAACGAGAGCCTTCGTCCTCCCTCGGGTCGGCCAACGACGCACTGCGCTAGCGGCCGACCCGATGGAGTCACAGGGACTCGAGATCACCTTCATGGACGACACTGTCCTGAGACTGTCGGGACGCCTCAAAAGACGAAGATCGCGAGAAGGACTCCGACCATCACCAGTACTGCGATCACAGGCCCAATCCTGACTTCCCGAGGTGTCGTCACTGCACCTGCGTAGGCTGAGGTCGCCACCACCCGCGCGTCGTCCTCTGCGGCAGACGCCACGAAGCCCGTGGGCATCGTGTCCTCGAGCGCCGCGCGAGGTAGCTCACCGTATTCCACGATGGCCACCGAGATGTTGTCGTCCGAGCCATCACCGAACGCGGTGTTGACGAGCGCCTGAGCGGCTTCCCGCGGGCCACTCGACTGCACATAGATCCAGTACAGCGCGTCGTCGTCGAGCACCCTGTATAACCCGTCTGAACAGATCAGAAAGGCCGTGTGGTCCTCGACCGGAAACGGACCGAAGACGTCGACCTCGACGTCCTCCTCGGTCCCGATCGAGCGCGTAAGCGCGTCCCTGTAGCGAAGGGCCACCTCTTCGGCGATCGGCTGCCCACGTCGCGCTGCCTCCGCCGCGAACGAATGGTCGAGCGAGATCTGGCGGATGCCGTCCGCAGAAAGCACGTATCCACGGCTGTCTCCGACGTTGGCGATCGTATACTCACCGTCGTCGACCAGAGCCGCGATCATCGTCGTACCCATGCCCTTCTTCCCCGGCTCACGAGCTTTCTGCCAGACCCCGCTGTTCGCCTTCACGAAGGCCTCGTTCAGCGCATCGCCTTCTTCGAGCGAGGCAACCAACGTCTCGAGAGCGAGCGCACTCGCGACTTCGCCCGCTGCGTGCCCCCCAATACCGTCTGCGACTGCGACGAGGGTACGCCCGTCTGAGAGCTGCTGGGCGACGAGGGAATCCTCCTGGTATTCTCGTCTGCCAGCGATGGATTCGACCGCAAGCCGGGGCTCGTGCGCCACGCGGTGACCTCCGAGGAGCTGCTGATGGGGTCCGTACAGATAGGTTTCGCCGCAGGAGGGAGCAAGCAGAATCGCGGCAACGGCACCGGGCCGATTTCCACATGGTGTCGACCGTGGAGCACCCACCGTGTAGCTTCTCCAATTCAGCCCAAACGCAAATCGATGAATTCAGGAGTGCTCATGCGACAAATATCGACCTTCTCTGCCCTCATCATGGGAGGTCTCGTTGTCGCCGCCTGCGGCGGCGGTGGAGACACCATGGAAGAAGGCTCAGCCGCCGCCAGCGATATGGATGTCGCAGCCGGTTCCGCGCTGGAGTGCTACCTCGCTCGCGGCACGATGGCCGAGGCCCAGGAGCGCCCGAGCCCACTGCACTCCACGGATCTCAGTGTCGGAGGGAACGACGGCCTGCTGTGCTATGGAGCCCCGTCCGCCCGCGGACGCGAGATCATGGGAGGACTGCTCGTCTATGGGCAGCCCGAGCGTATCGGTGCGAACGAGGCGACCACCATCCATCTCGCCGGCCCAGCGAACATTGGCGGTGTCGAGGTCGGTGCCGGCAGCTACTCGCTCTATGCGATCCCGGGCCCCGACGAGTGGACCTTCTTCGTGAATTCGAACTCGGAGCGGTGGGGTATTCCGATTGACGAAACGGTGCGCTCCGACGACATCGGAACGTTCACTGTTCCTGTCGAAGTGATCGACGATTACGTCGAGACGCTCCAGTACCGGTTCGAGCCTTCGGACAACACCATGGGTGACGTCATTCTCGAGTGGGAGAACACGCGAGTGAAATTCCACATGCACCCGGGTGCTGGCACCTGATCACGGCGGAAACTCGGCGTTAGTTCCAGACGCCTCCCGAGCCAAGTGGCTCGGGAGGCGTCTCACGTTACCGACGTCCGTATCGATGACCCCGAGTCAGGGATCCCCGTCTGACCGCGCATCCCCACGTCCGCCCTTCATCACCACCGTTCGAACGGGGAACGGGATCTCGATGCCCTCCTGACCGAAGCGCCGATGGAGACGCTTGATGAACTCGTGCCGTATCGGGCCCTGGCTTCTGAACTCACGTACCATCATGCGGATCTCGAAGTTGACGCTCGAGTCCGCGAAGGCATTGAACAGGAACACCGGCTCTTCCCCCGGGACCCCGCCTTTCAGATCCTCGAGGACCCCCCGCGCAACCTCGAGGGCAACATGCTCCACATGCTCGAGGTCGGATTCGTAGCTCACCCCGACGCCAACAGTCACCCAGAGCGCGGGATGTGGCAGGTTGTAATTCTTCACGCTGGCAGAGGCGAGCGACGAATTCGGGACGGAAACGAGATTGCCGTCGGGGAAGGTCTGGATCGTCGTGTTTCGCGCCCGAACGTCGGTCACCCAACCCTCCTCTCCGGAGCTGAGCTGCACGTAGTCTCGCGGCCGCACCTGCCGCGACAGGATGATCTGTACGCCGGCGAAGAGATTTCCGAGCGTGTCCTGCAACGCCAGCGCGACCGCCAGGCCACCGATGCCGAGGGCGGTGATCAGCGGAGTAATGTCGATCCCGAGGTTCTGCAGGATGATGAACAGCCCGAGAACCGCGACTGCGCCCTGAGCGAGGTTCACGACAAGCGACGGCGAAGCAACGGCCCCTTTCGACGACGCGGACACGGACTCCACAGCACCTTTCGCCAGGCGCATGCCCCCGATCGCCACAGAGCCGATCAACGTGATGATGATCACGTCCGAGAGAATCGGAACTACCCACGCAGGTTCGTCTCCCAGCGTACCAGCCAGGTACACGCCCGCCGCGGAAAGCCAAACGGTCGGAAGCCATCGGATCGAGGAAACCAGCAGATCGTCCCACGTGAACTGCGTCTTGAGGGCGAGCGCCTGGAGACGGGTCACCACGAGGCGCTCGATCAGATAGCCTAGGACGAATCCGCCGAGGACGAAGACTGAGCGCTGAACCCAGCGAGACTGCAGGAGTTCGGTAATCTCGGGCATAGTAGATCCGATGAGTGTTCAAGGCGGGGTGACGCGTTCCTGGAAACCGAGCATCTTACTCCCGTTCCGCGTTCCGCGCCGCTTCCGTGACTACGGCGCTCGCCCTCGAGACGAAGGACGCCGAGCCCCTCATTCTCACGACCTGAACGAGATCCTTGGCCCTACCCTCAGCCGCGCTCGCCGACGAAATCGGCCGACGCCGTACGTTCGCCATCATCAGCCACCCGGACGCGGGAAAGACGACCCTCACCGAGAAGCTGCTTCTCTATGGTGGGGCGATTCGCGCAGCGGGCTCGGTGAAGGGTCGTCGTTCGGACCGACACGCGACGTCCGACTGGCTGGAGATGGAGCAGGAGCGCGGCATCTCGATCACCGCCTCGGTGCTGCACTTCGACTACCAGGGCTTTCGGATCAACCTTCTCGACACTCCCGGCCATCAGGACTTCTCGGAGGATACGTACCGAGCTCTGACCGCAGCCGACAGCGCAATCATGTTGCTCGACAACCGAAAAGGCGTCGAGACACAGACCCGAAAACTCTTTAGTGTCTGCCGCAAGCGGCGGCTTCCGATTCATACGTTCGTGAACAAATGCGACCGTGTCGGCGAGGATCCCCTCGGCCTGCTGGACGATGTTCAGGCGGAGCTCGGAATCGACTGCTTCGTGTCTACATGGCCGGTCCGCCGGGACGGTCGCCTGATCGGCGTCTACGATCGCGCGCGGAGCAAGGTCTGGCTCTACGAGGAGACCGGGGATCACGGCCGTTCGCGGCCTGATGCTCAGCTGGTCGATCTGGCTGGCGATGAGCTGAACGAAGCGATCGGACACGAGGGCGTGGAACGACTCTCGGAGGAAGTCGAACTGCTCGAGATCGCCGGTGCCGAGGCCGACTTCGAAGCGGTCGCCAGAGGTGAGGCCAGTCCGGTGTGCTTTGGATCGGCACTGACCAACTTCGGTGTCGACGTATTCCTCGAGCGGTTCCTGTCCCTCGCGCCGCCACCAGCTCCCCGACAGAGTACCGAGGGTCTGGTCGAGCCCGCCGAACATCCGTTCTCCGGCTTCGTCTTCAAGGTGCAAGCCAATATGGACCCCCGCCATCGCGATCGTGTCGCGTTCGTGCGGGTCTGCTCCGGAGAATTCGACGAGGGCGCCGAAGCCGTGGTGTCGCGCACCGGGCAGAAGCTTCGGCTTGCCCAGCCTCAAGAGTTCATGGCCAGGGAGCGTGTCCACGCGGACGCCAACGCAGTCGCAGGTGACGTGGTGGGACTGCTCGATCGTGGCAGCCTCCGGGTCGGGGATACGGTGGCCCTCGGCGGGCAGATCGAGTATCCGGGAGTACCGCGATTCTCCCCCGAGCACTTCGCCCAGGTCCATATCGAAGACGCGCTTCGACGAAAGCACCTCGACAGAGGGTTGAGTCACCTCGCCGAAGAAGGGACGATTCTGCTCCTCTTCGCTCCATCGATCACGGGCCCGATCCCAATCGTTGGCGCGGTCGGCAGCTTGCAGTTCGATGTGCTCCTCGACCGACTCGAACGCGAGTACGGCGTCTCGGCACGGCTGGAGCGACTTCCGTTCCACTGCGCACGTTGGGTCACCGGACCTGACCAGGCCATCGACAAGGTGGCCAATGCCTACGGTCGTCGTCGTGTGGAGGATGCCGATGGGGCAGCCCTGATCCTCTTCGACAACGAGTGGACCCTCAAGCGCAGTGTCGAGCAGGAGACAGAGCTCACTTTTCACGACGTGCAGCCGAGAGTTCCGGTCGAACGCTAGCCTGGGTTCCCGCCTGCGTACGATTCGCGGCGAAGGGCACGTCGTCTCCCGAGAAGTGTGAAGAGGCTGATCCAGACGAGCCAGCTGATGCGCTCGGGCCAACTCATCATTCGCAGGTGCGCGATCCCGACCCACGGAAGTGTCGTGGCCACCAGGAACGGTGATCCACCGTGATACGGGATGCGGCGCTCAATCACCTGAACGGCTCGCCGCCGCTCCTCGTGGAGCGTCTCTTCGATTCGATCTGCGAGCTCCTCCGGTCTGAGCTCTTGCCAGCCGGGAATCCGCATCAAGCTCCACGAGGCCACAGTCCGGCCCCAGCCGTGGAGATTCGACGCCCCGATCAGCGCGAGATTCATCGAGTCGGCGAGGGCCAGGATTTCCACCCTCTCGCCCTTCACCTGCTCGAGACCTCGAGGCGAGCCGTCGTTGATCTCGATCCCGATCATCCCGGACGGAACCTCGTCCGAGAACGGAACCACTCGCATGAGATCGCCGGGCATCGTGAAAAAGAGCGTCGGTGGCGACCCACCGTGGCCAGGTGGGTAACGTTCGCTCAACGCATCAGGATCCATGAAGACGGAGTCTTCATCCAGCGCGAAGACGTACCGATCCCGACTCCCGAGGATGTTCGTCGGGCGACGATAGATCCGTATTTCCGCTCCCTCCAGGAGGACGGTACGCTCTCCCGAAGTTGCCGGGTTCTCCACTGCTGATTCGTCGAAGCCCCGCCACGTGTAATGGTCGGTCACGTACGCCACGTCGAAGCCACCTGCCTCGTGCCATGCGCGGTTACGCTGGGGTGTGAAGAAACTCCAGCCGTCGTGCGAGTACTTCGTATGGGAGTGGAAGTCGATCGCGACCAGATCCTCGTCGAGGATTTCAACACCTGTCATCGGGCGGGGAAGGAGCATTCCGGCGGCATAGAACGTGAGCAGCAGCAACAGGGCGGCACTTGCGCTGGCGATCTCACGGAACCCGGCGTGACCAAGGCGCGTCCAGCTCAAGGGGGGCGCGACCCGGCCAGAGCGTTCTGCCGCAACCGTGACCGCCTCTCGCAGGCGTCGCCGAGCACGTGACCTCCAGGACACGTACAGGGCGACAAGCGTGACCAGAACCGCGTAGTGCTGAGACAGCGTGAGTAGCGAGAGGGTGTCCCAGACCGCAAAGAGTGGTGCGAGCAGCACCCACACGAGCGGCTCCGTTTTCACCGCAAACGTGATCGATGAACCTGTCGCAGCGTCTTGAAGTGGGGACAGCGAAGCGAACCCGCATAGCAGCACGACGGCCGCCATGCTGCCCCCGACGTGAACGATCGTGGGCTTGAATCTGCCCGACATCAGTGCTGTGGTTCGTTCACGGTCCTCGCCACAGGCGTGGTCTTGAGACGCATCTAGGCTCCCCCTCGAAGACGCTCCAGAGCCCTCAGGGCGTCACGGTGAGTCGGATGGATCTCGAGCACTGCCTCGTACCCTTCAATGGCCTGTTCGACCTGCCCCTCGTCCTCGTAGGTAAGCGCCCGACTGAGTGCGATCGTGGCCGCGACCGGAACGTCCTCCACCCGGGGACGCTCCGACGGTGGTGCAAGATTCAGTGCCTCACCGAACTCATCGGCCAGTTGCACGACGACATTGAGGAGCTGGACTGTCTCGTCGGTCTTCTTCATGACCGCGACGACCTCGGATGTCTCGACATCGACTGCGCGGATATCGATGCGAAGATTGTCGACAATGCTCATCGCCTGACCGAGCAGGACGTACTGGACGCCAAGCAACCTCCCCACCTCGACCGCTACGGCGTCGTCGATTCGTCCGGAAAGGAACAGACCCTGGTCCTCGATCAGGTCGTTCAGCTTCTGGCGCTCCACGATCCGCATGCCATCTCGGCCGCTGAGTTCGGTGACGAGCATGGCACTGATCGCCTTGCCCAGATTCACCGAGGCACCGCCTTCTCCCATCATGAATGCGCTGAAGTCCATCACGGCAACGGACGGGATGTCTTGCTGACCCTTCGCCTGAGTCACCTGAAGGCCCAACGCCATGATCGCTGCCGCGGTAGCCAGGACGAGGGAGGGTCTGCGCATTCATTTCTCCAGGAACGGGGGCCTGAAACACCCCACAGAGCTCTGCTTGCTGGGGGCGCGAAAGGCAGGAGGGATCGGAACATTCCCTTTGTCCGCCCACCTGTACCCTGCCATAGCTTACGGCAGGGTCGACGGGGATGCGAGGACATTCAATGCATCTCGCCACCCGTTGATCCTTCGCACGATTTGTCGCTCACTCCCGAAGGAGTCCCGCCATGACGCACGCTTCCGGACACCTCTCCGGGAACTCCTTCTCACCCACTGTCGAGGTCGGAGTGGCGCCTTCGTCATGGATGGTCACCGCAGCGGGTGACCTCCTGATGCCGTGAGCCCATGACCAAGAGGCACTCTGCGAAGCGCAGGCTGATGCCCAAGTCGGCTCACAGCCACTAGAATGGGCGTCCGATCGTCCGCGGTCGGGTGCCTTTTCGAATTCGGCTTCGGCCGAGTCATGTCGACGACCCTTCTACACCCTCGCCATGTCCGATATCCGCCGCATCGCTGTGAACACCGGAGGCGGCGACGCCCCTGGGCTCAACGCCGTCATCCGGGCCGTCGTCCTGTCCGCCGAACAGTTGGGTTGGGAGGTCTACGGCATCAAGGACAGCTACGACGGTCTGTTCGAAGACGACGGCGTCATCCGTCTCGACCGCCACTCCGTCCGTGGCATCACACATCTTGGTGGCACCATCCTCGGAACCACCAACCGTGGCAACCCACTCAACTGGCCTGTAACGGCTCCGGACGGAACCGTCACCTACGAGGACCGCTCGCAGCGCGTCGTCGATGCGATCAAGGGTCACGACATCGACGCGCTGATCGCGATCGGCGGTGATGGCTCACTCGCCATCGCGCACGTACTCTCCGAACTCGGCCTCCCGGTGGTCGGTGTACCGAAGACGATCGACAACGATCTCGCCGCCACCAACCTGACCTTCGGCTTCACCACCGCTGTGGAAACGGCCACAGACGCCATCGGCAAACTCCACTCCACCGCCGAAGCTCACGAGCGAATCATGGTCGTCGAGCTCATGGGCCGCTCGGCCGGATGGATCGCTCTGTACGCGGGAACCGCCGGCACCGCTGACGTCATCCTGATCCCGGAAATCGCTTATGACATGGACGTCGTGTGTCAGAAGACCGAAGACCGGTACGCAGCAAAGGGATCGCAGTTCGCGATCGTGGTCGTGGCGGAAGGAGCCCACACGGCAAAGGGTTCGATGAAGTACCGTGAGACGGCTGAAGGGCAGCAACGACTCGGTGGCGTCGGCAAGATCGTCTCCGACCAGATTCATGAGATCACGGGCAGGGAAACCCGTGAGCTGGTGCTCGGCCACCTGCAACGCGGAGGAGGACCCAACGCCTACGATCGCCTGCTGGCGCTCCGCTTCGGCACTGCAGCGGTCCGGATCGTTCAAGCCGGGACGTTTGGGACCATGGTGGCTCTGGATCCCCCCAACGTCCTTGCCGTACCGCTCGAAGAGGCAGTCTCGCGCATCAAGACGGTCCCGCTCGACTCCGATGTCATACAGACCGCCCGGTCCCTGGGAATCTGCCTGGGAGATCAGTAGGCGGTAACCGCGACGTCGGATGAACGAAGCTCATCCCACAAAGAAGCACCCTGTTGCGTGGTCCCGGTGACGTCGGGAGCTTCTCTTCGCACCCTCTGACATCCTTCGCCCGGGCCCGCATGACCGACCCCTCTCCCGACAGCGTGTCGTCCCAGGACCGCTTCAGGCGCACGCTGATCCAGGTTCTCATCGTCCAGTCCGTCGCACTCGGCGTTCTCGGACTCCTGCAAATCCTCTACTCCTGAGACTGCGGATATGCACTGGATCAACTGGGTCATCGTCGTTGCGTACCTGACGTACGTCGTCGTCGACGGCATCCGGAAATCGAAGGGGACTGACACCATCGCCGGATACTTCGCGGCGAACAAATCTCTGTCATGGTGGGTGGTCGGCCTCTCTGTCATGGCCACGCAGCTCTCAGCCGTCACGATGATCGGAACGACGGGTCAGGGTGCCACAGACGGCCTACGCTTCGTGCAGCTGTACTTCGGACTTCCCCTCGCGATGGTGATCCTCGGGGTCACACTGGTCCCCCTACTTCACGGCTCGGGCGTCTACACAGCCTACGAATATCTCGAGCGGCGCTTCGACGCGAAGACACGGTCGTTCACCGCGTTCCTCTTTCTGCTTTCGCGAGGGATGAGCGTCGGCACCATCATGGCTGCGCCCGGGGTCGTCCTGAGCGCCATCTTCGGCATCCCGCTTGTGTGGGCCGTGGCCCTGATCGGCATTCCGACCGTCGCCTATACCATGATCGGCGGCGTTCAGGCTGTCGCGTGGGCCGATGTGAAGCAGATGATCCTCATCGTCGTCGCACTCGTGGCGATCATGGTCGTTCTGCTGGTTCAGATGCCGGTGAGCCCACACGACGCCTTGCAGATCGCCGGTGCCACGGGACGCCTCAAGACATTCGATTTCGGCTTCGACATCAATGAGCAGTACACCTTCTGGTCCGGTGTACTCGGCGGCACCTTCCTGATGCTCTCGTACTTCGGAACGGATCAGAGTCAGGTTCAGCGATACCTGGCCGCGCGTTCCGTGGAGGAGGCGAACACGTCACTCCTCGTCAGCGCATACTGGAAGATCCCGCTGCAGGCTCTGGTGCTCTTCGTCGGCGTGGGCGTCTTCGTGTACTACCAGTTCGTTCAACCTCCCCTGCTGTACAATCCAGCGCACGAAGAAGCCGTAGTGACGGAGCGGGGAGCCGCGTACGACGCGCTGCAGAGCGAGTACGCATCGGCATTCACGCTCAGAGAGTCTGCGGCCCTCGAGGTCGCGGCCGCCGGCGATGAAGCAGGTGCGGCGGAGGCGATGGAAACGTTCCTCGCCCGGGAAGCCGATATCCAGACGATTCGCGGCGAGGCGCTAGCCATGGCCCAAGAGGTCACGGGCGAGTCGTCTCGAGACGTAAACTACATCATCCCCCGCTTCGTCCTGAGCGAGCTTCCGATCGGCCTTGCGGGGCTCTTCATCGCCGGGGTCATCGCTGCGGCGATGTCGAGTATCTCCTCAGAGCTGAACTCGCTCGCCACAACGAGCGTGATCGACTTCTATCGCCGATGGGTGGAGCCGGGGGCAACGGATACCCACTACCTCGCAGTCTCGAAGGGAGCGACGGCCCTCTGGGGCCTCTTCGCCTGTGTGGTGGCGACCTATGCAGCTACGCTCGGATCACTGATTGAAGTGGTGAACCGCTTCGGTTCATTCTTCTATGGCTCGATCCTCGGCGTCTTCCTGCTGGCCATGATTCCCCGCGCACGAGCCAACGGCGCCTTCGTCGGACTCATCGTCGGCATGACCGTCGTGGGCATGGTGAACTTCGGCACCGGCGTCGCGTTCCTGTGGCAAAACGTCATCGGAGCCGTCGTTGTCGTCGCAGTTGGCGTGGCGCTGAGTGGGGGAGGTCGGACGACGGCTTCGTCCTGATCGACGTTCCTAGCGCCCCCGGACGTGACGCTCCCATCGATCCAGCCATCCGGCTCGCTCGCGCTCGATATGGTCGGCCGCCAGTTCGTAGGGCCTCCACGACTGTTCCAGCTCAAAGCCCAACGGCACCCGGATTTCGTCGACGTCGCCATAAGCCGGTTGCCACCGCGTCTCGAGCTTGGCCATCGTCCGTACGTCGAGCGAACCGAGGTGGTCGACGAGCGCTTCCGCACGTGCTCGGTGCTCGACCCCTGCGATCACCGCAACACCTCTCGCCAGCACTGGGGTCCCGGACTCGGGGAGTCGGTAGTGCAACCAGGAAGCGCCATCGAATCTCGTCGCTTCAGCGTCGGCGCGCGGGATCAGAGCCAGTCGAGACCGACCCGACTTGAGGGCACGCAGAGCGTCATCAGAAGATGTGGCGTACGCCTCGACCTGCCCATCGAGAGCGGCCAACCAGTCGAACCCCATATCCAGGTCCGACTCGCGCTCATACCGTGCGAGGAGCGATGTGACCATCCACGCACCCGCCGAAGAGCGTATGGGATCGAGCACCTCGATGTCATCCACCCACCGAAAGTGACGTAGGTCATTCCAGTCACTCGGAGCCCTGTTGAGCTGAAGGTCGTCTCGACTGAAGGCAATGACGAACGGTGTCACCAGAAGGGCCTGCCAGGCATCATCACCACTCGGCTCGACCAGACTCGGCTCTCCGATCCAGACGGGACGGTACGGCACCAGAAGGTCGGCGTCGGCCGCAACCTCGAGACCGGCCACGTCCGCACCCCACCACACGTCGAACGGTGGCTGCCCGTCCACCCTGGGCGACTGTAGGTCCGAGAGCGATGCCTCGGTCGACTCGACGGTAAACCGCACATCGGTGTCGAGGTGAACCGCCTCGAAGCTCTCCTCCACGTAGTCGCGCAATGCCTCAGGCAGATCGGTGCGCACTTCGAGCGTAACCGGCCGAGAGTCCCCGCCGCAGCCGGCGAGGACCGCGACTGCGGCCGTCCCGAACAACACGCTCCGCTCCATTACCGGGCCGAAAATGCCCTCCACTCTTCCGCATCGAGCGAAATCAGGTTCGCGAAGAGCCGATAAGCTCCCGGGACCTGCCCCGCCCACTGGCGAAAGAAGGAGAGCGCTGAGTAGACGAAGACACCGTTTCCTACAGACGTCGCCAACATTGAACCGTGACGCGGTTCCTCACCCGGATCATTCAACTCCAGAAGGGGCGTGTACCGATCGTCCCACGCCGAGGCGAAGTACAGCCCACGCTCCTGAACCCAGCCGTCGAAGTCGGCGGCAGAGATCCGATTCGGAGACGCGAACATGGGGGCATCCGGATGCAGCATGCGCACCGGGACAGTTTCGTCCGAAACCCGAGGCGACCCCCGACCAACCGTCATTTCCCAGGGCGTGAGACTCCCGAGCGGACCACGGTTGTACTGCACGACAACTACGCCGCCCGAGCGGACGAAGTCGAGAAGCTGCGCGGACGCGGCCTGCACGTCGGGGCGTGTCTCGTACGCACGCACACCAAGCACGATCGTCGTGAAACCATCGAAATCACCATCGCGTACCCGTGCCTCGTCGAGCATCTCTATCGCCGCACCCATTTGCCGGATGGCTTCGGGCCCGTCGTCTCCCGAACCCATGATGTACCCGACACGAACACCTTCACGGACCTCTACCGGGACCACCGAGACCGTCGCCTCAGCATCGGTATACAGGGCCGTGCGTTCGATGTGCTCGTAGTCGATGAGCGCGTATCCCTCGTCGTACACGCGACCTTCGTCGGTCCGAGCCACGACCTCGAAGGTGTGCCGCCCGGAAGCCAAAGCTCCGTCTGGCCGGACCTGGAAGGTCATCGACCGCTCAGCGCCGGCCTCGTCCAACGCATAGCGTTGCGATCCTGGGGTAACCGTCCATCCGGTCGGTGCAGACATCTCCACCGAGCCGCGACTCCCCTCTTCGCCCTCCGCACGAACCACCACCGAAATGTCCTGCGCGCCCGACTTGTTTTGCGGCCATGTGACGCCCGCAGGCGCTACTGCGACGGAGACCTCCGGGACGACCAGGACCGGCTTTTCGAACTCACCAAACGCCGGGTTAACCCCGACATAGCGCCAGTCAGCGGTGATCGTGCTACGGCCCGAACGCTGAAGGGTGGATGCAACCGAGGCGTCGTCCGAAACGAAGCCGAACGACGCAGAGCCTCGAACGAGCTCCGGGTCGCGCGCACGCCCCCAGAGCTCCGGCTCGTCAGGCCACACGTAGCTCGCTCCATCCCGCGCCTCACGAAGAAAATACTGGCGAGACAATTCCGAAGTCTCCGAAAGCGTCACGTGGTACGTGAAGACCGCGAGGCCACCCGGCGCCAAGGTACCCTCGACGGAACGACCTTCCGACTCGACCAATTCGGCGGTCCAGGCCTCCGGAAGCGAAAGAGCGGGTTCGGGGTCGACGAGTGTGTACGGGCCGCCGTTCCACAGTTGCGCGCGGACCCTGACCGTCTGCCCGGGAACAAGGAGGTCGTCTTCAGCGCGGACGTCGAAGGACACACCCGTTGCCGCGAAGATGGCGTGATTCGTGACATCGAGACGTGCGGTGATCGCCGTCGCAAACTCCGTATCTGCCGCGTCTCCTGCTGCGTCCTGAGCCATGCGCAGGTGTGTGCGTGCCTCGAAGAGGTGCGGAGCGACCGGCGTCGGGTCGAGGCCGAACTCATCAACCCCTGAACGGACGGCGCTTCGATATGCCTCGAGGTGTCTGCGGGCCAGGTCCGCCTCGCCGGCAGGAAGGCCCGAAGTAATGCCGACCAGCGTGGTGTCGATCCCGGCGAAGATCTCCTGCTCGTCAGGACCGACGCGACTCTCAACCAGAATCACGCCGGTCATGCGTGGGCCGGGAGGCTGGGCCGCACCCATATCCTGAGATCGGTGCTGGCTGCGGCTCTCCATCGAAAGCTGGAGGAGAGAGCGGCCGAGGAGCGGATCATGCACTCCGGTCGGAATGTCGAGCGACCCGTCATCCATCGTGTTCTCAGGAAGGAAACGTCGGCGCGAGGTCTGGTACAGCTTCGATGGGGCCCACACCTCTACACCCTGCTGAAGCTGCTCGGGAAAACGCGTCGGATCTCCTGCGGCAGCGAACGCCTCACGCGCCATGATGCCGGCGGCCTGATGCTGACCGTGACCGTCCGAGGGTGTTCCGCTGAAGACAGATACAATCACGTGAGGGCGGAAGGACCGGACGACCCACACGACGTCGGACAGGAGCTCCTCACGTGGCCAGAACGATAGAGCCTCCTCGGCGCTCTTCGAGTAACCGTAGTCGAAGGCACGGGTGAAGAACTGCTGCCCACCGTCGAGCTCACGCGCGGCAAGAAGCTCACCCGTACGAACAATGCCGAGGCCTTCCCATAGCTCTGGCCCGATCAGATTCTGCCCTCCGTCGCCACGTGTCAGCGCCAGATAAGCCGTCTCGGCACCCTGCCCGCGAGCGAGTGTCGTCAACAAACTGGTGTCTTCGTCGTCGGGGTGGGCGGCAATCATCAGCACGCGCTTGACCCCGTCCATCTGCCGTAGCAGCAGGCCCGTCGCAACGGTGCCCGTGCCTTCAAGGCGCTGGGCTTCGATCGGTGCAACGAGTACGCAAAGACCGAAAAGAACGGTGGCCGCAGACGAGCGAATCGTCCGAATATCGAATGACGTCATCCAGCACTCCAACGGGTCAATTCCCATCGTCAAGCCATGCAATCTAGAGAGGGAACTCCAGAACATGGACACCCAATGTCCGAGTTGCGCTTCCTCGATTCATCTCGACCCCTCACCGATGCGGCTCCCACGGAAGAGCCAGGGCAGCTGGCGCGCGAGACGTACCGACCCAGCCCGCGAGCGCCGCGAGTGTGAGTACATATGGGAGCGCCAGAAAGATCTGATATGCGATATCGAAACCAAGTGCCTGGAGAAAGAACTGGAGCGCGGATGCGGCTCCAAAGAAGAGCGCGGCGAAGAGAACCAGCACAGGATTCCAACGTCCGAGTACGACGACCGCGATCGCAATGAAGCCTTTGCCCGCACTCATGTTCTCAGCAAACGTGCCCGCGTGCGCCAACGCGAGATGTGCGCCCGCGATACCCGCCATCGCCCCGCCGAAAAGCGTGGCGACGAATCGAACCCTGCGGACCCGGACTCCCGCGGCTTCGGCGGCTGCCGGGGCCTCCCCGGTCGCACGTAACTCGAGCCCCCAGGCGGTGCGGAATATTACGTACCACGCGATCGGAGCCATGACATAAGCCAGATATGCGGTCGGCGCCTGAGCGAAGAACGCAGTCCCCACGATTGGGATCTCCGAGAGACCCGGGATCGCAACCGGTGCGAGCGTCGGGAGAGAAAGCTCCGTCCCGGTCGCTCCGAATTGAGCCTGGTAGATCGCACCGGTCATACCCAGCCCCCCGATCGTGACCGCCGTTCCCGTGATGATCTGATCTGCACCGAGGCTGATGGCGAACACGGCGAAGATGAGCGCAACGAAGAGACCGGCCATGGCGCCGGCGATGATTCCAAGTCCCGCACCCTCGAATGCAAGAGCCCCGAGAGCTCCACCGAGCGCGCCCGCGATGATCGATCCCTCGAGGCCGATGTTGATGACGCCGCTACGCTCAGTGAGCGTCTCGCCCATTGCCGCGAGGGCAAGAGGGATGCCGAGGCGGACGGCCGACTCGAGAAAGAGCACCAGCTCGACCTGACTCAAGAGTCGCCCTCCCTGATGTCGGTCACGATGCGAGCCGCACGCACACGCTCCAGGCCGAGCACGCCCAGGATCACCAGCGCTTCGACGACGTCCACCCACGCCGACGGGATCCCGGCGTCGCGCTGCATCGCACCGGCCCCCGCCCTGAGTGAGCCGAAGAAGATCGCGGTGACAACGACGCCACCCGGACGCAGTCCGGCGAGCAGTGCGACCGCGATCGCGGTATAACCCCAACCCTCGGAAAGATTCTCGTAGAGCGCATACGTAAGGCCCGAAACCTCCACGGCACCTGCGAGACCGGCGATCGCCCCTGACGCCAGAAACGTGATGAAGATCACCCTAGAGGGCTCGATTCGACCCGCCACCGCAGCTGCCTCCGGCGATGCACCAACCGCCCGGATCTGGAATCCGAAACGGGTCCGGCGGAAAAGAACCGCCAACCCGATGGCGATGACGAGCCCCAACGCGAACCCGAGGTGCAGACGCGTACCCGGGATGAAGGATGGAAGCCGCGCTGCCTCGACGATCCGGTCGGTCTGAGGGAAGATCCCCCGCTCCTCCTGCAGCGGGCCATGCACCATCCACGCGGCCGTGTAGATCCCGACGAAATTCATGAGAATCGTCGTGATCACCTCGCCGATCCCAAGCCGCAGACGCATGAGCGTCGGAATCAGAGCCCACGCCGCACCGGCGACGCACGACATTGCCAGCATCGCGGGGATCAGAATGAGCGTGGGAAAGCCGTCGAAGGTGAGCGCGACCCAGACACCCGCGATGGCACCGGCGTAGAGCTGTCCTTCGGCGCCGATGTTCCACACACCCGCCCGAAACGCGAGGGCCACCGCGAGTCCTGCGAAAAGCAGAGGAACGGATCGGACGAGCGTAATGGACACGAAGGTGTTCCAGCTCCCTACAGAGCCGCGCAGCATCGCCGCTCCGGCAGCCCCTGGATCGTAGCCACCTGCCAGAAGCAGCAGGCCCCCTGCGCCCAAGGTGAGCGCCACCGCCCCGAAGCCGAGGAGTGCCACCTCCCGTGCTCGCGCTGGCGCGATTCCGCCACTCATGTGGCCTCAGCTCCACCGGAGAGCATGAGCGCACCCACGCCCTCTCGCGATCGTTCGCTCTCCGGAACGTCGACGGCCCGTCCGCGCGTCATCACCACCACGCGATCGGCCAAGCCGAGTACCTCGTCGAGATCCGTGGAGATCAACACGATGGCGAGGCCCTCCGACGCGAGCCGGGTGAGCTCTCCGTGCACGTACGCAGCCGCGGCTACGTCGAGCCCGCGAGTCGGATTCTCAGCAACCAGCATGGGGGCTCCGAGGGCCAACTCTCGACCGATGATGACTCTCTGCTGATTCCCGCCGGATAGCGCACCGGCCAACGTCTCCGTTGAGGGCGCTGCAACGTCGAAGCGGGTACGGATGCGCTCCGCCTCTTTCTCCAAGTCCTCCCACGGCATCAGAGCACCCGTGCCAAAGCGGTCGAGGCGACTCAGGGCAAGCGCGACATTCTCCGTGAGGTCGAAGTCGACCACGAGCCCTTCCCTCTGCCGATCCTGCGGAATGAATGCGACTTCTTCGGGCACGTGGGCCTGCCCCGCGATCGGCGCACGACGACCGGACAAGACGAGGGCCAGTTCATGCTGGCCGTTTCCTTCGACGCCGGCCACGCCGAGCACCTCTCCGGCGTGCACCTCCAGCGTCACGTCGACGAGAGCATCATCGTGAACGTCGACAACGCGGCCCACCAGCGGTGCAGCATCCGCCACGCCCGCCGTCGTCTCGTCCCCTTTGGGGTTCCCGTGCGCCCCTCCGCTCGAGCCAGGCCGATCCTTTCGATACACTCCCACTGCGATCTCGTCGGCGACTCCGTCACCAACCATCGCCGCGACCAGACCTCGGACGGACACGTCGGAACGCTGTGCTGACAAGACCGTCTCCCCGGTCCTTAGAACGGTCAACCGATCTGAAACCGCGAGAACCTCGTCGAGCTTGTGCGCGACCAGAGCGACAGCCTTCCCTTCTCTGGCCAGCGTTCGCAGGAGCGTGAAGAGCCCGTCCACCTCCTCGGGTGTCAGTACGGCAGTCGGCTCGTCCAGAACGAGCAACTTGGGGTCGCGCAGAAGCGTCTTGAGGATTTCGGTGCGCTGGCGATCACCAACCCCGATCGACCTGACCGGGGCATCGAGGGGCACCCAGAGGCCCGTCTGCTCGATCGTCACGTCGACGATCTGATCAATCTCCTGGAACGAGCGACCGCGAAGTCCCAGGGCGAGGTTCTCCCGTACGGTCAGCGCTGGCACGAGCGTGAAGTGCTGATGCACAAGGCCGATACCGTGGGACCAGGCGTCACGAGGGCTGCCGATCGCGGTGGGGGCACCTGCGATCTCAATGGTACCACCGTCCGGCGCCAGGAGACCCCCGAGCACGTTCAGGAGGGTGGACTTACCCGCTCCGTTGGAGCCAATGACGCCGTGGACCTCGCCCGCATGAAGCTCCAGGCTTGCACCTGCCAACGCCCGGACGCGGCCGAACCACCGCTCAATACCACGCAGTCGGACGAGCGGGACGCTCACACTACCGGCCTTCGACCTCGCCCTCTACGACGATTACGCGCGGCAGGTCGACCTCTCCCTCGCGGATGGCGGACTTGGTCACCGCGACGCGCTCGATCGCCTCGGCCGGCACCCGATCGATCAGCTCCGGATTGAACACGAAGTCGATCACATCCTGCTCGGTGTTCACATAGATCGGCGCGCCGCCAACGCCCTCGGCCTGCCAGCGACGCGCTGTACTCAGGAAGGCCTCCGGAATGCGGATCACCGCGCTTCCGAGAATCACATCCGGCGCCACAGCATTCTGGTCACCGTTCATTCCGATGGCGTACGCGACCCGTCCGTCATCGACGACCTCACGAACGGCCTGAAAGACGGCGAAAGACGCGGCATCGAGATTGTGAATGATGACGTCTGCACCTCGACTGAGCTGGGCCACTGTCGCTTCCTTCGCGGCGGCCACGTCGTCCCAGTCACCGGTAAATGCCTCGAGAACCTCAATACCCGGATCGACAGCGCGAACGCCGGCCTCGAACGCGCGGAACGCCCCCTCCGCTGGTGGGATCGCGACCCCGCCCACCATGCCGACAATTCGCGACTCCGTCATGTACGCGGCGGCCATGCCCGCCAGATAGGTCCCTTCCTCGAGGCGAAAAATGAGCGGGACGACATTTTCGGACACTCGGCCCCCACCGGACACGATGATCCGTACGTCCGGGAACTGCTCACCGGCCCGGATCGCTGCGTCCTGGTACTCGTTCCCGTGGGCGAAGATGATGTCGTAGCCCGCGGAGGCATACGCGATGAAGGCCTCGTCGTATTCGGCCGGGGTTGCAGTCTGCTGGTGGCTGACCGAAGCGTCCATCGAGTCCTCGATCAGGAGCAGACCGTCGTAGGCACCGGCATACCATCCCGCATCGCTGACCGGTCCGGACGTGAGCAGAGCTGCGCGAAGCGCGCTGGACGGCTCATCCATGTCCTCACCGCACGCTCCGACTGCAGCGACACATAGAAGGGCGACGACGCAGCGGGTTCGCCATGAACGACCGTGCCCTTTGACCGAATGCATCACCGTTCGTTCCAGGCAGGAGGGAGAAGGAAGGTTGAGTAAACCGGTGTCTGTCGGAGGTTCAGCCCGCCGGATATGTTCGGGCCGCATCCCCCGCCAGGGGAAAACCTACTTGTTGCGTGACGCCACCGTTACCACCCGGAGTGTACATGACAGAGCAGCGTGGAAACTGGACCTCCAGCGCGGGCTTCGTCCTCGCCGCCACGGGGAGTGCCATCGGGCTCGGAAACCTGTGGAAGTTTCCTTTCATCACGTGGGAAAACAACGGCGGCGCGTTCGTTCTGGTATACCTGGTCTGCATCGCCGCGGTCGGTCTACCGATCATGATGGCCGAGCTGCTCGTCGGTCGCAAAACTCAGAAAAGTGCGGTGGGTGCCCTGAAGGAAGCGGCCGGTCCGGCATGGGGCCTCGTCGGTCTCTGGGGCGTGCTCTGCGGTTTCACGCTCCTCAGCTATTACACGGTCATCGCCGGGTGGTCGCTTTTCTACTTCGTGCAGACGATCGGGTGGACCGCCAGTGGATTCCCGGCAGGTCTGGCAACGGGCGACCTGTTTGGCGAGCAGGTCTCGAACGCCCCACTGCAGCTCATGATGTCGCTCGGCTTCTCCATCGCCACGGTCTCCGTCGTCTATTTCGGAGTCCAGAGGGGCATCGAGCGAATTGCTCGCCTCTTCCTGCCGATCCTCTTCGCAATCCTGGTGCTGATGCTTGTCAGCGCCCTCGGCATGAGTGGAGCCGGAGAGGCAATCGCCTTCATCTTTCGGCCCAGCTTCAGTGAGCTCGAGCCGGTGGGCGTGTTGGAGGCGCTCGGGCACTCGTTCTTCACGCTGTCCCTCGGGATGGGCGCGATGATCACGTACGGCTCCTATATCGCACGCAATCAATCACTCGTGAAAGCAGCCGGGACCATTGTCCTGCTCGATACGGTTATCGCGCTGGTGGCGACCGTGATCATGTTTTCCGTGATCTTCTCCGTCGCCGGCATGGCGGAGCAGGTCGGCGGCTCGACGGTCGGCATGCTCTTCATCTCACTACCCGAGCTCTTCTATACCGAGGTCCCGTTCGGAATCATCCTCGGGCCACTCTTCTACGTCCTCGTGGCACTCGCGGCCCTGACGTCGACCATGTCGCTGCTGGAGGTGGTCACCTCCTATGTGATCGACGAGCATGGGATTGAACGCCACAAGGCAACCGTCATGTG
Source organism: Gemmatimonadota bacterium (assembly GCA_028873595.1). Taxonomy (GTDB): domain Bacteria; phylum Gemmatimonadota; class Gemmatimonadetes; order Longimicrobiales; family Gaopeijiaceae; genus UBA2589. Next base: position 61,111 of record JAPPOV010000028.1, read on the forward strand.
CGGCAGTGCGGTCTTCGTCTTCACGATCTTCGCTGCACTCTCGTTCAGCGATGTGCCGTTCCTCTCGACCCTCGCGGTGTTCGAGGGTAAGACGGGCTGGTTCGAAACGGCGGACCACTTCGTGTCCAACTGGATGCTGCCGACTGGAGGTCTCGCGATCACGATTGCCGTCGGCTGGTTCATGACGCGCGAGCAGAGCGAGAGCGAGCTCGTGGACGAGACGACGCCCGGGTGGTTCAGCTATGGCGTATGGCGGTTCTTCATTCGCTACGTCGCCCCCGTCGCGGTTGCGGCCATCGTCATCGCGGTTCTGCGTGGGACGGATTTCAGCTGATCCGATGACAGGATAACGAGGGCGAGATTCTCGGATCTCGCCCTCGAGCGTAGCGTGAAGTCATCACGATTCGAGCAAGATCGTGATGAGCCTTCGGCTACGCTCGTGCGGCTTGGATCAAGCGACCCAGCAGCACCTCGGATTCCACATGCCTCTCGAGTAGATGAGCCAGGTCGAGCGCGCTCCCGGGCGTGAGCGTCATGCTTGTGTCGAAGCGACGTCTGCATTCCCTACCCGTATGGTCGGCACAACCCCGCACCCGACACGACATCGCTTCATTGAAGCGCATCGAACGTCTGATCGACGTTCCCCTTGCGGCAGGGTGTTTCAGAATTAGCATTCTGTTTCAAAGGAGACGCCGTGGCCAAGCCCAAGCCTGCACAGATTCGCCCCCCAAAGCAGTCACGGTCCCGACGCACGCTGGAACGGATCGTGGCAGCTTCGCTGGAGCTGCTGGCCACGGAAGGGCTCACCGGCCTCACGGTCCACAAGGTTGTCCGAAAAGCGAATTCGTCCGTGGGTTCCTTTTATGCCCGATTCGACGGCAAGGACGATCTACTCGAGTACCTCGGTGAGCGGGTATGGGCAGAGGCTCTCGAGCGCTGGAACAACGCTCTCGAGGCCCGTGCCTGGTCGGAACTGGACCTTTCCGAGGTGGTCGAGGGAGCGGTTGGCCTTCTCATCGACGCGCAGCGCTCACGATCCGCCTACCTCAAAGCACTGGACTGGGCCTCCGGGCGTCAAAACGACGCATACGAAGCATTCCGAGCGGAACTGCTCTACGGACTCGGACATCTGCTCCTCGAACACCGGACTGCCATCGCACACGAAGATCCTGCGCTGGCGGTCCGACTCGGGCTTCGCGCCGTGCTCGGCGTCGTGGATGCGGAGTTCCGCGCAACCCACGACCGGATCGAGCGGACCGTGCTCGTGGAGGAGTGCAGGGCTATGCTTCTCGGCTATCTGACCGGAGAAGCAGGCGAGTCTTCGGGGGCGTCCGGTGTCGAATTCTTCGATGTGTGGGGCTGAGACAGCGCTGGACGGTGCAGGACCCAGAGCGGTTTGACCTTTTCCGGCATCCGGGGTCTTCTATCTTCAAAGGTTTCGTCGTCGGCTTCGCCGCCGCGCGGCAACGATTCTGGAATCCCGGCGTATGATGTTTCGCCGGCGACGAGGATCGTCCGGGACGGCTGGGGCGCAGGATCTGAGTGACCTTCTATGAGTGACAAGTCGGGCAACAGGCGGACGGCATTCCGCGCGACGCTTTGGGCGGTCGCTGCGGTCACACTTGCCGGATCAGGCGCCGCGGCGCAGGACCAGCCGACGTCGGCACTCGCTGGCCTCGTCTTCGACAGCACCGCCATGGCGCCGCTAGCCGGTGCCAACGTTGCTGTTCTGGGAACCAGCGCCATCGGCACGACTGACGAGAGCGGCCGCTTCCTGCTGAGGGACGTGCCGGCGGGTGACTATTGGGTGTCGTTCTTCCACCCGAGGCTGCAGGAACTGGGTGTCAGCGCGCCCCCGCGCCAGGTCGAGTTGAGCCCGGGGATCACGGCGAATGCGATCCTCGCGGTGCCGTCGGAAGAGACTCTGTTGATGGGCTGGTGTCTTGCCGAACAACCTCCGGCAGGGTCGGCTGCGATTGCCGGGTTCGTGACGGATTCGATCACGGGCGTCCCCATGCCCCGGGCCATCGTGACCGCCGAGCCGATCAGCCGTTTTCCAGGACTGCGCCCGGTGGAGGTCCGTACCGACGATTCAGGGTATTTCCGCATGTGCTCGGTCCGCGGAGACGTGGACATCAAACTCCAGGCGCAATTCGGAGTGAGTGCCGGCCGCAGCGTCGAAGTCTATATGCCAGCTGGCACGGCACGGGTGCAGGACCTGGTCCTGATGATGTCGGCAGAGGGAACTCTGGCAGGATTCGTTCGAGACTACGTGACCAACGACCCGGTCTCCGGAGCCGTCGTGTCCGTGGTGGGGACGACGAGTTCGACGCTGACGGACATCACGGGCGGCTTCGTCCTCGATGATCTTCCGCCCGGTCGCCACCTGGTCACGACCGACCATATCGCCTTCGAAGAGCGAACCGACTCAGTGACGATCTTCAGTCAAGAGACCGTCGACATCGAGGTCCGGATGGCGACGGAGGCACTCGAGGTCGAGGGGCTCGTCGTCACCGCACGAACCCGGTTCGGTCGGACGAGCCTGGCTGGAGACGCCAAGCGCGCCGACTTCATTTCCCGAGAAGAGATCGAAGTCCTGTTGCCTCGCGTCACGGCGACTGAGGACCTCCTTCGAAACATGAATGCTCCGGGGCTGCGGATTCGCAATGTGTATCAGGTCGACGAAATCACCGGAGTGACGATACCTGCGCTGTGTATCGAGGTGAGCCGCCGATCGGGCGGAGAGGGGTGCACTCCGGCCGCAGTGGCATTGAATGACGTACTCATCCCCTATCCCGACCAGTTCCTGCAGGACCTCGACCCAAACATCATCGACAGGATCGAGATTCTGAGCCCGATCGACGCGCAGTTCCAGTTTGGGGCTGCTGCCGGAAACGGAGCTGTGGCGATCTACACGCGCTGACGGACAAACCAGACTTCCCGCGAACGACCATGCGTCATGAAGTACGAACAATTGGACTGCTCTTCGGCGTCGCTCTGATGGCCGGCTGCTGGGGAGGCCCTAAGCATTCCCTCGGAGTGCAGAACGGCACACTTGCTCCCTGTCCGTCCAGCCCGAACTGCGTACATACAGGAATGCGACACCCTGACGGCACCCGAGGGATGTTCGCTGATACACGTGTGCCAAGACACGAGCTGATGACCCGGATCGCCGAGGTTGTCTCGGCAACGCCACGTACTGAGATCATCTCGCAGGATGGAGACTACCTGCACGCGGAAGTGACCAGTCGGCTGTTGCGGTTCGTGGACGACGTCGAGGTGTTGATTACGTTCGACAACGAGGTCGTCGTTCGATCGTCGTCCCGCGTCGGCAGAGGTGACATGGGCGTCAACGCGGCGAGGGTGGAGGATCTTCGGACTCGATTGAAACAGGCCGGAGCAATCCGCTAGAGAAGTAGCCGAAGTCCCCCGTACACAGGCTACAACCTTCTCGGCGTGGAAGCGTTTTGCCAAAGCCGGGCTACCTCGCCCGCAGTCCATCGATCCGGCACGTTCAGCGGGTGAGGGTTTCGAGTCCCAGCATGTCGGACCCTACATACCAGATGTCGTAGTAGCCTCCGCGTGCACTGCGGTCGGACGCGAAGAAGAAGAACCGACCGTCGGGCGAAAAACTCGGGAAACCATCGTTGGCGGGGGAGTTCACAGGAGAGGGCAGCGGAACCGGCGCATCCCAGCCGTGCTCATTCTGGCGAGAGACATAGAGATCCTGATTGCCCGGCGCCGATGCATCTCGATACGCCTGAAAAATCAGGAACCTTCCGTCCGGGGACATGGCAACATTCGTCTCTTCGCCGGTCGAGTTGATCCGAAGTGGGACCGGCTGCTCATATGTGCCGTCCGCCAACAACTCTGAGCGGTAGATGTCCGCGCCCCAATCCGGATCGCTGCGGGACCAGAAGAGAATTGAACCGTCCAAGAGCATGACCGGACCGAGCTCGCTGCCCGTGACGAAGTCGCCCGTCTCTGATCGCGGCTGGTTCACCAAGCCTACAAGAGGCGTTGGAGGACCCCATCCGTTCTCGCCACGGTTCACGACCCAGATGTTGTCACTTCGGTCGCCCGATCCCGGTATGTGCCGCCGGGAGACGAACATCATCGCTTGTCCATCCGCGCTGATACTAGGCGCCTCATCGTGCTCGGAGGAGAACGGGACAGGGACCGGCTCACCCCAGCTTCCCTCTTCGAAGCGAGAGGCGAAGATCTGCGGAGGCCCGCGTCTCGGCCGTCGTGTGAAATAGGCCTCCTGTCCATCCGGGGAGAAGGTGATCCCGTATTCACGAAGGCCGGTCGAGATGACGTTTGGGGCGAACACCCTGGGTGTTCGGACAGTCTCCTCGAGCCAAGCCGCGTTAGACGAAGCGTCGCACCCCTGGACGAGGATGACGCCAAGGAACACCACCGTAATCAGGCCGAGGCTTCTCAGGCCGAACAGGGTTCGAATTCTCTGTGGCCGCATGGCCTGTCAAGGAGAGCTCGGCTCTCCCTCCCGGCGCTCGAGTTCCTCGAGCTGCGCGTGAGCGGCAGAGAGGACTTCGCGGAACATATCGAGTGGAAGCGCACCCTGCAGCGGAGGCCATCCGATCACCACGAACGTCGGCGTACCACGGACGCCAAGCTGACCTGCAAGGGTAGTCGCGGAGGCGATCCGAGGCATTCGATTGTTCCCTTCCACGCAATCGTTGAACGCCGCCATGTCGATGTCGAGTTCGCTCACCCAGCCGTGCACAACGGACTCAGCGTCTGAGCTCCCCTTCCAAATCTGCTGATCCGCCCAAAGGCGCCCGTTCAGGGACTCGAAAGCGTCCGGACTCTGGGCGTACGTGCACTCCACCGCCTCCGTAGCCACCAGAGAATTTTCGAACATCCCGGCGATGTACGGCACGAACTTCCACTCCACCATGCCGGTCGCGATGAACTCCTCGCGAATGGCGCCAAAGCTCTCTTCGTGGAACTTGCGGCAGTACCCGCAACCGTAGTCCGACATCTCTACGACCTTCACCAGAGCTGTGGTATCGCCACGGTTGAAGCCGACCTCCGCGACCGATATGCGGGGGCCGTCCGAGAACATGTTCGGATCGACCGCAAGAGGCGTCGAGACGCCGTCGCCAGCCGGCTGCGTCAGCAGGCTGCGTGTCAGATCCTCCGTGCCCTCTCCCTCCACGTCATCCGACGCACAGGCAACCACGCCCACGAGGGCCAGGACGACAACCGTTCGAAGTCCAGCGTTCATCAGCGTTCCAGTGTTATGAGATTTTCCTTTATGTCTCTACCGGACAACAGGTTATGCACAATGTGACGAACCACGCAGCAAACGTGTGTGAACAGCTCACGCTCATTCGAATCCAGGATCTTTACTTACCCAGAAGTTTTTTCTTTCTTTCGCGTAATGCGGCGTCAGACCGATCGAGAAGTTGATTACGATGCCCGAAAATTACGGACGGACAAGTGTGAACTCGCTGCTTCAGGCCGTCGCATCGAATGGAAAGATACCCTTCCCTGGAGCCCAACGTCAGATTTGTCGCAAGGCTTCCCATGAGGATGAAATGCTTTCCAAGGAGGGCCTAGCGTTTGGCCTGTGCGAAAGAAATTACGACTACGGTCAGACGGAGACGAGGGATGACCTACTCCAACGAAAACAGCCCGTAGGAAGACGAATGCTCAGCCAATCCTTCGTGCGTACCTGACCGGACTTGTTGGCGAGACACCCCTGGTGACACCTACTCTTGTCAATGGATCTCAAAGAAAGGGAAGGTTGATCATCCGACGCCAGCGATTCTGAATCAGATCGGGCTCATCGCGTTCAACCACTCCCGTCACAATCTCCGGAGGTGATCAATGTCGGATTCTCCTACTCCCCGCCGAGCATTTCTCGGAGGAGCCCTCGCGGCGGCCGGCGTCGCTGCTCTGCCTTCGTGCGCCCGCGCAGCCAACGACCAAATGCCGGCGGACGCATGGATCAACGAAGTTGCTGGCTCAAACCGTTGCCTCTTTGATTTCAACCAGCACAAGAACGGAGCGACGCTCCTTCACATCCTGAACTACCTGAATACGTACAGCGTCGCATACGAAAAGTCAGCCGGTGAAGTCGGAGCAGTTGCCACTCTCTACGGGATCAACCCGGGATCGAGCATCGCTCTGGGATTTGACAACGAGATGTGGGAAAAATACGAACTCGGTGCCTACCATCAGCTCCTTGATTCGAATGACCAACCCTATACACGAAACGTATTCTGGCAGCCGCAATCATCGGACGCCCACCTGTTAGCGGTCGGTACGGGTATCGAGCCGATCGCCCCGTTTCTGGGCGCAATGCCAGCGCTTGGCATTGAGAGCCTGCAGGGAATGGGCACCAAATTCATCATGTGCAATAACGCCTTGAATGCGTGGTCATTCGAGCTCGCTTCACGCGGTAAGGGTGATCAAGAGGAGATCAACGCGGAGCTGAGGAATCACCTGCTTCCAGGCGTTACCGTTGTTCCAGCCATGGTCATCGCTATTGAGCGAGCACAGGAAGCCGGTATTCGGTACAACAAGCAGTAGCGCGCACGACTGCCGCGGTTCTTCCGGAGCCCAGCCACCGAACCACGTCGCTGGAAAGTGTTCTTCTCAAACCCCTCACAGGGTCGGTCTAATTCTGGAGTGGTTCACCCTCTAGGGGAGGTCGTCACGATGAAAATCCGGTATCTGATTCCATCTTGGGGTACCCCTAAAACGTCAACTATACCTCACTTTTCTTAGCTAAATAGAATTTTTGCTCTAGTTTTTCTTCTTTGGTGAGATCTTTCCGGTGACAAACGTGGTCCGATCTGGAACTTCTTCAAAACATCCTTCCTTCAAACGGTATCTTTTCCTCATAAATCCACCGGAATACCAACTGTCCAGAACACGATCTAGTTCAGATCGGACCTCGTTCATCTTCATGTACTGTTTGGTTTCACCCAATTCCTCAAATGATGTCACCGGTATAACTGGTACATCTAAACGAACTGGATCGGTTATCTCTTGTTCTAACCAGTTCTTCAGTAAGCGTGAGTCTTCGGGAATCCATCGAAATACTTCTTCTTTCTGGTACTCCGTGGTCTGACTATTTCCCACGGAATGTCCCATGTAGGTGCTGATGTGGTTCTGAGGAATTCCAGATCTTAGACACCATACGGAAAACGTACGTCTGGTATCGTACTCAGATCGACCATCCATCAGTTTCAAGGCTCTCCTCAGACGATCACGTGACGGGAAGTCTGACTCCGGTGGATTTTGTACTAACGGGACCCTTCTATCGAATCGGTGTTCGGTCCTGGTTCCACGTACTCTCATGTGAGTGACGGGATTATTCGAGACGACCAACCCTTGTTCGATCTCAGATCTATGGATTCCGGTCAAACACAGAAACGAGATCCACTCCCGTAGATCAACTGGTACAGAATGGAGTTTGAAATACTTGTCGAGTTGAGACGGTGAACTGAATGGATTCTTCGAATTGTTCCGACCAATTACTTGTCTCTCTCTACTTGAGAAGGTCGGGATCTTAGAAATCCGTTTGTACAAAACTGAATCCAATCCGTCTTCAGAATTATGACGTACAAACGTTCTCGTCAGATTTCTGATTGAGATGAAAGGACTCGTCACCTCTCTCTTCAGATTCGACCTACGATAGGACTCGACCACCTTGGGTAAATCCCGAACGTAGGGTGTTCCTCTGGTATCCTGTTCTAGACGATCAATCTGACTCATCAACATCGACCGTGTTCGGTCGTTGTTGTACCAGTCCTCTGTCCATTCTCTCAGAGTGGGGAAGAGAGGTTGATCTAGGAAATCTTCATCTGGGTCTAGACGAGTTCCAGTTTCGACAAACTGAACGATTCTCGAACTGTCGATACGACCATCTCTAAACCTCACCAACTCTTCGATTCGACCAGACGACCACAGTTCTTGAAGAGATGATTTTAGACGGTCTAGTTGGTCCTTTGTGACCATCCCAGATCTACGTCTAATCCGTCCAACGGGAGAGGGGAAACTCTTATCGATTACGAGACTTCCCTTGGGTTTTTTCGATCTACCCACAACCACCACCACATCAGAGAAAACTCAGGGTGTGTGATAAGTGTGTGATCTTGGGGAATCTCTGACAAGATCGAGAGACAAACGTCCTTATTTTATACGGTTTTTTCTCCTTTTAATCAAAGTTCCAGGTTGATGAGTTGACCCATTCCGGCCAGGAATGCGGTCATGCTCGCGAAGCGACCGGTAACCATGAGCAAGCCGATCAAGACGAGCACGGTTCCAGCAACGCGCTGGAGCGGCAACATCCATGCGCGGGCACGGGCACTCCCTGCCAGAAACCAGTTCAGGAAGACCGAGGCGACGATGAAAGGGACTCCCAGGCCGACTGCGTAGGCCGCCAAGAGAACCGTGCCCTCTACCATGGTCGACTCCAAGCTGGCGTACAGCAGTATCGACCCCAGGATCGGGCCGATACACGGTGTCCAGCCCGCCCCGAACGCGACACCCACAAGAAATGAGCCAAAGGCACTGACGGGCTGCGCTTCCACGTGCACGCGCAGATCTGTGTAGAGGGCGGGCAGGCGCAGTACACCTGCAATGAAGAGCCCGAACAAAATCATGACAACGCCCCCGACCCGGTTCACCCACGGCAGTGCCTGCGCGATGGCCACGCCGAAGGAGGTCGCCACGAGGCCCATCGTCACGAAGACGAGGGAAAACCCGAGAACAAACAAGGTCGAGTGAACGGCCGCGCGCCGCCGGACGCCCGTCGTGGTGTGATCCGACAACTCGCCCAGCGTGAGCCCTGAGATGAACGCGAGATAGCTCGGGACCACCGGCAGAATGCACGGTGAAAGAAATGAGACGAAGCCGGCGAAGAACGCCAACGGCACAGAAATCTGAATCTCCACGGTCAGATTACAGGCTGAAATCCGTCAGGAGTCGCCACTCCTTTTCACCCAGCTTCGCTCGGATCGCCTGACAGGGCTTGAGCCGATCTTTCAGTGCTCGGGACCGCGACGACTCTCCCATGACAGCCCTATCCTGCCCGGTGATCTGCTCTTCCCTGGTCTCGCTCATCACACCAACTCTCCGTCCGTGACCTTCTCCGCCCCGGCCAGGACGATCGTCATACCGACGATTTCGTCGTCCCTGGCCTTCGTATTCCACCTGGGCAAAGCCCCCTCGACACTTCTTAGCGACGCCGCGCCCACAGGACTAGGGCCAGGCCGACGGCCGCACCCAGCATGGCACCGCCGGCGATCGTGCTCATTGGCGGCGCACGCAGCGGGGCAGGGGGCACCCCGAGCTCATCTTCGCCCTGGACCACCGCCTCTTCTTCGTCGGCACTCCGCGAGCTGCCCGCAGAGGGGTCGTATGTGACCGTCTGGTCGAAACTCCCAGACCAGTCACACGTCGGGCATGCGAGCTTGTCCGTATCCCGCGCAGTCCGATTCGGCCACCCGACTTCGTCTCCGCAAAGAGGGCAGCCGGATCCGCTCGGAAGGGGCACAAGAGCCGCATAGAGCGCCCCTTTCGAGAGATCGAGATCCTCGGCGATCTGGTTCACGCTACGCACGGAACCCCAGTAGAGCTCATTCGCTTTTGCAGCGATCTCTTGCGTGACTTCGGAGGCGTGCATGGCGTCTTCTCCTGCCTTGACCCGTCCTGCTGGTTGGGAGAAGATAACTCCCAACCGCCCACGGCGCACAGCCGTAAGTCGGCGTCCGACGTAAAGTTCCGCCTCAGACCGATTGAGTCCCTTGGCCTTCGGCGCACTCAGAATTCCGGTTACTCATGGTCACCTCGAAGCCCTCGTGAGGGAGCCCGAGGGTTCGATGCGTGGCGCCGCCATCGTGTGCCACCCGCACCCGCTCCACGGCGGCACGATGCACACGAAAGCAGTGTACCGGGCAGCCCAGGGCCTGAACGATGCGGGCCTTGTCTCCCTCCGCTTCAATTTCCGTGGCGTGGGCCTGAGTACGGGAAGTCACGATGAAGGGATCGGGGAGCGGGACGACCTGAGGGCCGCAATCGATTGGATCGACATGGAATTCCCGCACCTCCCCCTCGTCGTCGGCGGTTTCTCGTTCGGCTCCATGGTCGGTCTTTCGGTCGGAGCTGAAGACGACCGCGTCATCGGCCTCCTCGGGCTGGGCCTGCCGGTGAATCTCGACGAACGATATGACTATGGTTACCTCACCCACGCAGGGAAACCGGTCCTCGTGGTACAGGGCGAGAATGACGAGTTCGGCTCGGGACACCAGGTGGCACAGTCACTCTCACCGCTCGGAAGCCACGTGACAGTGGTTCGTGTCCCCGACAGCGATCATTACTTCGACGGCAAGTTGGTAGAACTTCGGACTGCTGTTCGGGGATACTATGACTCTGGGCCTGGAGCTAAGCTCCTAGCCGCCATTTAATTCGGAGAGGTCATGCGCAGCCGCGACCGTATCCTGCAAAGCCTCGAAAACGTGTATCGCGCGGCGTTCGGTACGGCGGAGGCATCAGGTGACACGGAACGGATGGAAGCACTCGATATGGAGTATCAACGGGACCAGCTTCAGCTTGAGCTCCTGTTAGACATTCGTGATCTGCTTCGACCCGGCGAAGAAGATTCAGCGGACCGCACAATCTCGCTTCTCGAAAAGGCCCAGAGTATCCGTAAGCTGACAAAGCTCCGATGACATGAAGATCTATACGCGAACCGGCGACGCCGGCGAGACCGGCCTCTTCGGGGGAGGCCGGGTCGGGAAAGACCACAGTCGCGTCGGAGCATACGGAACCGTCGACGAGCTGAATGCGTCCATCGGATGGGCCGTGACCCAGGTGGTCGATGCGGAGATACGCTCACGTCTGGCGCTACTTCAGCACGACCTCTTCACACTCGGGGCCGAGTTGGCGACGCCGCCGTCAAGGGACGGCAGGAAGCGACCTGAAGTGCCGCTCATCCCCGCCGGGCGCATTGGTGAGATGGAAGCGTGGATGGACCTGGCGGACGCAGAGCTGCCTGAACTTCGAGCTTTCGTGCTCCCCGGTGGCTCACCGGGTGCCGCCGCACTTCACGTATCGCGGACGATTTGCCGACGGGCAGAACGAACCGTTGTGCACTTGGCGAAGACGGACCCTGTTGACGGAATCGTGATCACGTACCTGAATCGACTTTCCGATCTGCTGTTCACACTCGCGAGGCTGGAGAACGATCGGCACGGCACGGGCGACGTCGAGTGGGAGAAGAACCCGCAACTCTGACGGGTCGCGCGGAGCAGATGGCGCATTCGCTTCGCGCCGCGCTCCGTTCTCGAAACGTCGCACCTGACGCGCAGGAGGCCGTCGGCCGCGTGTTCGCTCTCGCAATGCAGCCCCGGATTGCTGCCCTTGACGATGACCGTCACCCGGCGTGGCTTCACCCCGGACGCTCGGCACTGATCCTTCTTCACGACGTAGCGCAGGTGGACTCCATCGTCCTGATCGTGGCGGCACTACACGAGTCAGTCGACACCGCTCTACAGGTCCCTACCGCCGAGATGGAAGGCGGCGTCAGCCCCGCCGCAGTCCAGGCACTTGCTCGAATCCCCATGCCAGGAGACGAACGCCTCGTCGAGCGCCTCCTGCTTCTGAATTCTGGGCTCGCGCTCGCAGCGCTGTCCGAGCGGCTCGACCACCTCCGGCATCTTCATATGCGTGAAGATCTGATCGACTCCTGGTCCGAAACGCATGCGGAGGTCTCGAGAGCGTGGCTGCCCTTCGCAGCTCGAACGGATACCACGCTGGCAAGACGATACGCGCACTGGGCGAGGACGTTCGCGAAGCGGATATGAGGTCTGAATTCCCTCTGGCAAAGAGAAGGCTGTAGTCACCCTCCGGCACGCCATCGATCCGATAGCGGCCGGCCACGTCCGACACTCCGCGGTAGGGCGTATCCCACAGGAAAACCGCCGCGTTCTCCAATGACTCACGAGAAATCAAGTCCCAGACCACGCCGGCCACAATCCCGGTCAGCAACCCGACATCGCCCTGAGCGTATCCCTTACGCGATCGGCAGGCCGAGGATGACGAGCACTGGAGCGGCCACGATTCAGAGCGCCTGGTACAGCAACATCAGTCCTGGTGGAAGCAACCTCACGAGTGGGTCACACAAGGTTTCATAAGAGACCCGCACTGATTTCATACAACTCGACTCGTGAGACCGGAATACGCTTGCCACGCCAGACGCAACTGTACAGCTTCTTGGCGCCTGAAGACCTCATTCGGACATACAGGATCCATGACCTACATCATCGTTGAGCCCTGCATCGACACAAAGGACGCAAGTTGCGTCGAAGTTTGCCCCGTCGACTGCATTTACGAGGGTGAGGATCAGTACTACATCCACCCGGACGAGTGTATCGATTGCGGCGCCTGCGAGCCGGAGTGTCCGGTTCAGGCGATTTTTCCCGATACCGACGTACCAAGTGAGTGGACCAGCTACGTGGCGAAGAACGCGGACCACTTCGAATAGACTCTCTTCGGACGAAGAGCCCCAGACAGAAGAGAGCGGCGGAGGCACTTTGGCCTTCGCCGCTCTTTCTAATTCTTTCCGCCGAGGATCCAAGAAAAGAATCCACCGCCGGCGCTCACTACGCGCGGTAGCGAGCTTCGCTTCGGACGATGGTAGGCCTTATAGGCCAAGCTCCCTGATACGCTCGAGAGAAATCGGCGACTGAGTCTCACCGGCCGGAATCGGGCGCGGGGGCTTTGTGTCTTCCTCTTTCTGCTGGCGCACCAGTAGGATCGTCGTCGCGACAGCGGCTGCACTCAGCAGTCCGATCGCAAAGCGCTTCATGACGCTCCCTCCAAGTGAACGGAACCCGGGCGCACTCGCGTCACGCGAGTACGCCCCTCTTCTATTACTATCGAGTCCGCTTCTGGTTTCAACCCAGCGTGAATCACCATGGACACAACCAGGACTCGTTTCGCTGAGGGTGCTCGTCTTGGGGACCCCGTTGCCCTGACAGGCTGGCTCGTCGCGATCCCCTCGGTGAACCCAGTGCTGGAAGCAGGAGGAAGCGGTGAAGCCGACATCGCCGCGGAATGCGCCGAGCTGCTGGCGGGGTGGGGCTTTGATACGACGATCTCCGAACCGGCTCCCGGGCGACCCAACGTCGTTGGCCGGCTCGAGGGGAGCGGACCAACGCTGCTCCTGAACGGCCACCTCGACACCGTCGGGGTTGCGGGCATGACCATCGATCCGTTCGGTGCCGAAGTCACCGGAGACCGTATGTACGGCCGTGGCTCATGCGACATGAAGGCGGGAAACGCGGCCCTGCTCGCCGCAGCCCACCGACTCGCAAGCAGCGGTCCTCGACCGAGTCTCGTTGTGGCACTGACCTCGGACGAGGAGCACGCGAGTTTGGGGATGGCAGACCTCGTGGCTGGTGACGGCCCTGGCGCCGACGTCGCGGTGGTGTGCGAGCCTACGAGCCTCCGCGTCATGCCCGCACACAAGGGCTTCGTATGGATTCGCGCTCTCTTCGAGGGTCTGGCTGCACACGGATCTCGGCCGGACATCGGAGTCGACGCAATCCGGCACGCTGCGTTGTACCTGTCCGCACTCGACCGGTACGCCGAGGACCTTCGTTCCCGAAATGCGCACCCACTGCTCGGACATGGCTCATTTCACAGCGGAACGATTCGCGGCGGCAGCGCGGAATCGGTCTATCCGGACCGATGTGAGCTCCTGCTGGAACGACGCACGATGCCGGGGGAGTTACCCCAGGCCGTCGTCTTCGAGTTTCAGGCGGTGCTAGATGCGTTGATCCGAGCTGAGCCGAAGCTGACGGCGTCACTCGAGATGACTCTGGAACGGCCCGGAACCGAGGTCCCTCAAGATCATCGCCTGGTCCAGGGGCTACTCGATGCGGGCGAGGCCCTCGGGGTCCCTCGGGTCATCGAAGGGATGACCGCGTGGGTGGACGCCGCCTTCCTCAACCAGGCTGGGATTCCGGCGGTCTGTTACGGCCCCGGCAGCATTGAGCAGGCCCACACGGACGACGAGTGGGTCGACATCCACGAGATCCGGACGTGCGCCAGCGTTCTGGAACGCTTCGCGCGGCAGCTCGTCGGCTAGGGTGGCGCCCGCCTAACAACCCCTGTCCCCAGCACGACGGAACGCCGGGCCGCCTCGTTGGGCAGCCCGGCGTCAAACCGCTACGGCATTGCGCTGGTTTTCTACCGCGAGGCTACCTGGACCGGCGACTGGTCACCATGATAGCACCTCCGGTGTGACCCGTACCATAGCGAGTCGTCGCGTCATTGGCGCTCAGGTACTCCATCTGCTCGATCTCGGTCGACCGCATCGACTCCAGGTCCCGCACATTGCTCCGGCGCGAGCCATCGACGTAGAGCTGCACCTGATCACCACCGCGTTGGAGCCAGCGTCGACGGAGACGTTCGATCGCCTGCAAAGCGTTCATCTCCGGGAGTTCCGCTAGCTCGGCTCTCACGATCCGCGTCATAGACGATCCGGCGGGCCGACTTGATCCGCCACCCGCCGAAGCGCAACCGGCAAGGCCGAATGCGAGCGCGAGCGCAAAAACCATTGCAATTCTTGACGTGTGTGACCGCATGGGCGGGCTCCTTTCCTATGCTCAGAAATGGGCTCCCAAGATGAGGGACGTTTGATGGTTACGCTACCGTGCTTCGTACTTCAATACACGAAATGTCGATTTGGAAAGCAGGTCGCACACGCTACCCTGTAGATTCTTGCGAGCGTGATTATTCGAGCGAAGAGCACCCCACGATGACCTACGGCATAGAGGGCGAACGACCCCCCTTGAAGCACGACCGCGACGCGGTCATTGATGCACTGGTGGAGCACTTCGCGAATGACGTCATGGAGATCGATGAGTTCGAGCGCCTTGTGGCGGCGGCACATGCGGCCAATACAAACGGCGAACTGAAGCGTCTCCTCCACGACTTACCAAGGCATGCGAACCTGCCTGCGACGACGGATAGGCCAAGCGTACCCATTATGGGCCACTCCACGGGTTACCAGGTGACGACCGCCTCGAACGTGGAGGAAACAGGATTCATCCTCACCCTGATGGGCGGTGGGAGTCGCCAGGGTCGCTGGAGACCCGCACGGAAGAACACGGTCGTGACGGTAATGGGGGGAACCGACTTGGACTTCCGTGAGGCAGTGCTGGGTCCAGGCGTTACGGAGGTCCGAGTCTGCGCCTTGTGGGGAGGTGTGGACATCATCGTGCCGCCCGGACTGAACGTCGAAGTGAACGGGCTCGCGATCATGGGGGGGTTCGATCACATCGTGGACGACGCCAGCCACGACCCGATGGCGCCAACCCTCAGAGTCACTGGCGTCGCATGCATGGCCGGCGTCGACATCGACACGAGGCAGTCAGGAGAAACCGCCCGCGATGCCCGACGCCGGAGGAAACGTCAGCGCCGAGAGCAACGCCGCCGACTCAGGGAAGACTGACGGCACCCCCCAGCCGGGCCACGTGCGCGAATGCCTCAGCACCCTGGAGCAGGGGTCGCCCTGAGACCTTAAGGAGTTGGTAAGAAGGGCTGCGGGAGATAGACGGCAACTTCGACATCTTCGCCACGGTCTTGCCAAGCTTCATCGAACACTACATATCGACCGAACTGTTCACCTCCGGAGATGCCGGATCGCGGAACAGCGCTCTCGCAGATCAGTAAAATCCGAGGTTCACACGACACGAATGGCGGCCATTCGATCGCCGAAGGGATAGTCCATGCTTCTCCGTTCCGACTTGATTGCTGCTCTCGCCGTGACTGCGGGCATCGGTCTCGCATTACAGGCGGCCGACCATGCGCCCGCGGAGACGGCACCCGTCTCGGCCGACGTGCGCCTCGAGGTCAGCTTCGCCAATGAGGTGATGCCTCTCTTCGAGAAGCACTGTTGGGAGTGCCACAGCGAAAACAACGCCGAACTCGGCCTGAAGCTCGACACGTACGAAGGTGTGATGGCCGGATCAGACTACGGCACCATCGTAGAGGCCGGCGATGCCGACGCCAGCCTCCTTGTCGACATGATCGCGTCGGGTGATATGCCCGAGGACTCTGATCCCATGCCTGCTGAAGAACTCGACATCATCAAGGCGTGGATCATGGAAGGTGCTCAGAACAACTGAGCACAGCGTCTGCGGACAGCTGCTAACCGGTCGTCCGCTCGAACGCGTCCGCCCGAAGGCTGACGAAGATTATGGCTCCGGGGTGTGCTGGCTGGTCCAGTCGCCCCGGAGCCAGTCTACGACCAGACCCATCTCCGCATCCGACAGGATCTCATCCGCGCCAAACGACGGCATGCGGTCATTTCGGTTCCCGTAAAAGCTCCGATCAGTTGGATCGTGTAGCATCCCAAGCATCCACTCACGAGATCCCCAGCCCGTCAGGGCCGGACCTGCGTCGCCATCCGTCATCTCCCGGAACGTGTGGCATCGTGTGCAGTTGATCTCTTCGCTGCTCATGAGCAGACGGCCCTGCGCGATGTCGGCTTCCTGCGCCGCATCCATCTCGGCCTGGCCGGGCAAGCCGGCCTCGGCAGACACGGCCATGATCACCTTCTCGAGATCCTCGCGAACATCGGGCTCGAAGGCTGCCACACCGCGCTGAACGAAGCGAACCATCCGACCTCGCACGTGCTCCGTAGCACCGAAGTACTCGTCAGTCGCTACCCGTTCCGGGTCGAGCAATCCCTGCAGCCATGCGCGGCTGCCAAAGCCTGCCAGATCCGCAGCTGAGGGTGCGTCCGAGGGTTCACCGCCCAGACCGTCATGACCCTCGAAACGGTGGCACTGTGAGCAATTCGCCGCGAAAATCTTCGGGCCTTGGGTCAGGGGATCCGTGCGCATCATGGCGAGTCCTCCCCCAACCGGTATTCCTGACGGCGCAGAGGCCAGCTCGGAGGCTCGCTCGGCCATGGCCTCGGCCTCCGCCTTCGCCTGGACAAACGCCGGATCAGCCCCGTCTTCGACCCGGGCAACCCAGGTCAGCATGACCACGCCGGCGAGCAAGGCGGCACCGACGCCCAGGTTGAAGCGATGTCCGTACTTCCATCCCCCGATGATCGGCATGGCCGCAACGAGAGCCAGGACCAACCCGGGAATGACCTGAGCGGCCAGGAATTCCCACCCGGCGGGAAAGTATTTCAGCCACTGGAAAAGGAAGAGGAAGTACCACTCGGGTCGAGCTGCCGCGTACGGTTCGGTCGGGTCCGCGGGCGCACCCAGATGTGCCCCGCCGCTCCAGAGCACGAGCCCCAGCACTGTAGCCATGACGACCAGCGAGGCTACGCCATCCTTGAGTACCTGCTCCGGCCAGAAATACCCGTCCGGTCGCTTCTTCTTGCTCTTTGGTACGGTCACCCCGTGGCGACGGAAGAGGTATATGTGGCCGACGATCAGCAGTGCCACGGCTGCGGGTAGTACACCCGCATGCAACACGAAGAAGCGCGTGAGCGTGTGGTGCCCATACTCCGGGCCACCGACCAGAAGCTGTTGGAGCCCCGGCCCGATGACAGGCGTGATCGATGCGATACTCGTAGCGACCTTTGTTGCCCAATATCCCTTCTGGTCCCATGGGAGCAGATACCCGGTCAAAGACAGACCGAGAACCAGCAGCAGAAGGATGAGACCGAACCAGAAGTTCACTTCCCGAGGCGCCCGATAGGCCCCGTCGATCAGCACCTGCATGAGGTGCAGCACCAGGAGGACGATGGTGACCTGGGCCATGTAGTGATGGATTCCACGCAGAAGCCATCCACCCGCCATCTGGTTCTGAATGAACCATACGCTTTCCCAGGCACCCTGGGCGTTTGCGCTGTACGCAGACCACAAGACCAGGCCGGTAATGAGCTGAACCACCATGGCGAAGACGAGGGTGCTTCCCCAGATGTACCGCCAACGAGCGCCTCCTGGGATCCGCTCGTACAGCGCCCCCTTCAGGAGCGCGCGATACCCCGTGCGATGATCGAGCCAGTCGAGCATGTCGCGCATCAGACGGGCGTCTTCTCGTCGCGGCCGGGAAGGAAGTTTTGGAACCGGACCCAGACTTCATCCTCGTTCCGAACTTCTACCTCGAGCTCATCCATGTCGCGCGGGCTGGGACTGGCTGGGTCGTTCACCACACCGTCGAGGTCAAAGCTGCTTCGATGACAAGGGCACGCAAAACGCGCCCCGTCATCCGCGACACCCACGAAGCAGCCTGCGTGCGGACAGACGACGTTCAATGCAAGCACGTCGTCCCCTACCCGGCGGAGGTACACGGCGCCGACCGGCGTGTCCGTGTACGTCGCCCACGCATCGGTGCGATCGGCACTGACTGTGAATTTCCGCGGAGATCCGTCTTCTGGCACCGCGGAGAGTCGGGTGACCAGCACCATCCCGTTGGACTTCGTGCTACGCCGCAACGGATCGAGGACCGTCGTGATAGCCACGCCGATGGGTGCGAGTGTGGCGAGTGCGCCCACGGCGAGCGCCACCGCACCTGATAGGAAGTTGCGCCTTCCCTCCGGTTCTTGAACGTCAGTGTCGCATCCGATCGCTGTTTCGGACCCGACCTCTGACTCCCCCTCGATGTGCTCGCTCATCTACGCCGTTGGATCATCTCGAGTTGTGTGCCACGCGGCGAGCGGGAGCATGGAGCCGTGGTGGCGTAAGGTCAATCTACGCAATGATATCACCTGGGGACCAGATTGTGTTGAGCGCGACGCATCTGCGCGACACCCATCAAACCACGCAAGCGGCTCATGCACGAGCGTTTGCTCACGCTCTGCCCGACACTCCATGTTGGCGTCCCACGATCACAGAGAGACGCCCCATGCGACACCTTTTGCTCATTAGCGCCCTCTTCGCGGTAGGCCCTGGGCCATCCCCGACACCCACGGTCGACGACTATCCCCGACGTAGCGGGATCGACATCGAAAACTACCGATTCGAGCTGATACTGTCGGACGAGACCGACGTCGTCTCCGGGCGAGCGACGGTGTCGGTCCGCTTCACCGACAGCGGCGTCGCCGAGCTGCCACTGGACCTCATCGGGCTTGGAGAGGATGGGTACGGTATGACTGTACACGGCGCCTCCTCGGCCGGGACTGATCTGGCGTGGGTTCACGAGGACGACCTGCTCACGATCACGCTAGGCGAGCCCGGCCGGGCCGGCGTCCTCATGGACGTCGAAGTCGCGTATTCGGGCGTACCCGCATCCGGATTGGTGGCCGGTCCCAACCGGTACGGAGACCGCACGTTCTTCAGCGACAATTGGCCGAACCGCGCTCGGAATTGGTTGCCGACCATCGACCACCCCTACGACAAAGCCATGAACGAGATGGTCGTCACGGCTCCTGCTCACTACCAGGTCGTTTCGAACGGCGTGATCGTCGAAGAAACCGATCGTGGCGACGGAACCCGCACAACCCACTGGAAGAATTCAGTTCCAATCGCGACGTGGCTTTACGTACTCGGCGTAGCGGAATTCGCTGTTCAGCAGGTCGATGACTTCGAGGGTCGCGCGATCGAGACCTGGGTGTACCGTCAGGATCGCGACCTGGGCTTCTACGACTTCGCGGTGCCCACCAAGGCGGCCATGGAGTTCTACGACGAGTACGTGGGCCCCTACGCGTACGAGAGGATCGCCAACATCACCTCTCCAGTGACCGGGGGAGGGATGGAAGCGGCGACCTCGATCATGTACCACGAGAGCTCGGTGACCGGCGAACGAACCGTTCGGTGGCGTAACGTGATCATCCACGAGGTCGCCCACCAATGGTTCGGCAATGCTGTCACCGAATCCGACTGGGACGACGTATGGCTGAGCGAGGGCTTCGCTACCTACTTCACCCTCCTCTTCATCGAACACGCGTACGGGCGGGACGAGTTCGTAGCCGGCCTGCGCAGCTCGGCCGAGCGCGTGTTCACCCAGTACGAGACGGACCCCCAGTACCGCATCGTCCACGATGATCTCTCGGACATGCGTAGAGTGACAAGCGGAGCGACCTACCAGAAGGGATCCTGGGTCCTGCACATGCTTCGGAGCCAGGTGGGCGACGAGGTTTTCTGGCGTGGGATTCGCGAGTACTACGCGCGCTACATGAACGGCAACGCGACGACCACGGACTTCCGAACCGTCATGGAGGAAGCATCCGGCCTCGACCTCGGACTCTTCTTCGAGCAGTGGCTGTACAACGGCGGGAATCCTCGGCTGGAAGGATGGTGGGACTACGACGCAAGCACCCGTGCCGTTCGAATCGAGATCAACCAAACGCAAACCGCCGGCCCGACGTTCGAGCTTCCGCTGGAGATCGGAATCCACTTCGACGCAACGTCCCTCCCGGGGACCATACACGACGTCGTCGTCGATGCTCGCTCTCATCGCTTCGTCATCCCGGTCGACGAGGAACCCACCCACGTAACACTCGATCCCAACGTGAAGACCCTCTTCGAGTCCGAGTTCGGGCCGAGGCAGTGAGTCGAACACTACGACGGACCGGTCGCTCTTGTGCGGCCGGGAAAGGTTGTTCGGACCCCCCGTTCCTGAAGGGAACCGATGAGCCCGCCAAGGGCAGCGTCGAACCACGCGCATGCGATTGCCCTGCCGATCATGCGTCCGCACTTTGCCGCCCCCCAGGGCCGCCAGCCAAGACTCACTGACCGATCACGTGCTCATGTCTCATTCCAACTCCCTGCGACGCCCGCTCTTCATTCCGCTCATTCTGGCCTTCGTCTCGACGGCATCCACTCCGTCGAATGCTCGTGCGCAACTCGACCTGGAGTCTCTCCAGGATGAGGCCGTCACCTGGCTTCAGGAGTACATCCGAATCAACACGATCAACCCGCCCGGCAACGAAACCGCCGGAGCCGAGTTCTTCGCGCGGATCTTCGAAGCCGAGGGTGTGGAGTACGAGATGGCTGAGTCTGCTCCGGGCCGCGGCAACATCTGGGCACGCCTCGAGGGAGGCGACGAGCCCGGGATCGTGCTCCTCCACCACATCGACGTCGTGCCCGCCGACGAACGATTCTGGACAACCGACCCGCTGTCCGGCGAGCTCCGCGACGGCTACATCTACGGGCGAGGCGCACTCGACACGAAGACCAGCGGGATTCTGCACCTCGCGACGTTTCTGGCGCTCGCTCGGACAGAGACACCGCTGAACCGCGACGTGGTGTTCATGGCCACAGCCGACGAGGAGGCGGGTGGTTTCTTCGGCGCCGGCTGGCTCGTCGAGAATCGGCCGGACCTCTTTGGGAATATCGGCTTTCTGCTGAACGAGGGCGGAGGCGGATCAGACGTGGATGGCACGGTCAATTTCGGCCTGGAGGTGACGCAGAAAGTGCCGTACTGGCTTCGCCTCACCGCAACAGGGGAGCCGGGTCATGGATCCCGCCCTCTGGTCAGCTATGCGTCGACTAAAATGATCGCAGCATTGGAGCGGTTCCGACTCCACCAATTCGAACCTCGCGTCATCCCGGCCGTCCAGGTGCATCTGAGCGGCATCGCCAATCGGCATCCCGAGCCCTGGCAGAGTCGATTTTCGGAGATGGCAAAGTACGTCGGCGACGCCGAAGTGATGCGCGAATTTCAGATCTACGATCCGGGTCTGCATGCGCTTACGCGCAACACGTGCTCCATCACGCGATTCGAAGGGAGCAACAAGATCAATGTCGTCTCTCCGGAGGTGACCGCGGAGATCGACTGCCGGCTACTTCCAGATCAGGACCCCGACGCCTGGCTCGCCGAGGTTCGCGCGGTGCTTGGCCCGGACATTGAGGTAGAGGTGCTGATGGGCTTCACTCCGGCAGTCTCCTCCACCGACACGGAACTGTACCGCACCGTGCGGGCGGTCACACTGGAAGAGTTCCCGGACGCCGGCTTTGTGCCGCAGGTCGTCGGCGGATTCACGGACAGCCACTTCTTTCGCGACCTCGACATCACGTCGTATGGATACACCGCGACTGCGACGCCTGCGGAAGACGCCGGTGGCGTCCATGGCAACGACGAACGCGTCACCGAATTGGACGTCCGACGAGGAGTCGCGATGACGCTCAAGATCCTCGAACGCTTCGCTGCAACTCGCCCCGTCCTGGAGGAACTCTGATGGCCGACCGCTATCACCTCGCTTCGATCGAACCGCGTGAGCTCATACCCGGTCACCACGGTCGCTTCGTGCACTCCGAGCACACGACGCACGTCTACTGGGACATCGACCAGGGCGCACAGCTCCCCGAGCATAGCCATCCGCACGAGCAGGTCGTGAACCTTCTGGAGGGCACGTACGAGCTCATCGTGGACGGCGAATCCCACGTGCTTGAGGCGGGCAACGTGCTCGTGATCCCCGGAGGTGCCACTCACAGCGGTGAAGCCCGAACCGCGTGCAGGATTCTCGACGTCTTCTCGCCGGTTCGCGAGGAGTATCGTTGATGGGTCGGGCCTGGGCCGCATTGTTGCTGGTCGTCGGGGTGACTGCTGCGGCCGTGTGGTCACACGTACGAGCGAGTGAGGCCAAGAGCGAGATCGAAGCTGCCGCACACAACCTGTCCCAGACAGAATCGGATGCTCCGTGGCCCCCCGTCGCGACGTTCTCGATCTTGGGGTATGACCCGGAAACAGGGGAGGTGGGTGGCGCCGTACAATCGAGAGTCTTCTCGGTCGGTAACGGTGTACTCTGGGCCGAGGCGAACGTCGGAGTCATCGCTACTCAGGCAGTCGTCGACGTCAGCTATGGCCCTCAGGGCCTCGACCTTCTGCGATCAGGCATGGCTCCGTCGAACGTTATCGAGACCATTCTAGCCAACGATCCTAACCCTCGTCCCGAGCGCTGGATGATCGAGGGCCGCCAGTTCTCCGTGATGGACGCCCTGGGTAACGTGGCAACGCATACGGGTCCGCAGGCCAGTGATTGGGCCGGTCACCGCATAGGGCAGCACGTATCCGCGCAGGGCAACATTCTCGCAGGCCCCGCCGTCGTCGACGACATGGTAGAGGCCTTCGAGGGCACAGAGGGGCACCTCTCTTTCCGACTGCTCGCCGCGCTCGAGGCCGGCCAAGCCGCTGGTGGCGACACGCGCGGGATGCAGTCCGCCGCCATCCTTATCGTGAAGGAAGACGGTGGAGTCTGGCTCAACAATGACGTCGTCATGCGCTTGCAGGTCGATGATTCCGAGCAGCCGATCCAGGAGCTTCGACGTCTGATCGAGATTGCCGGACGCCAGCGGGCTAGGATTCGGGGTCGCTGACCCGATCGGAACAAAGAAAGGGACCCGGCCTTTCAGCCGAGCCCCGTTTTGATGAAGGCTGCGCCGATCGTGCTGGTCAGCAGTGCTCGTCGTACGCCGCCCGCAGGTCAGTGGCGATGTCTTCCGGATGGCGCCCTTCGATCTGATGGCGTTCCATGAAGTAGACGAGTTCTCCGTCCTTAAATAGAGCGACAGAGGGAGACGATGGGGGGTAGCCAGTGATGTAGTCGCGCGTTCGGTCGGTGGCCTCCATGTCTTGTCCCGCAAATACCGTCGTCAGGACCTCGGGCTTCTTCTCGCCCTGGAGCGACATCCACACGCCCGGGCGCATCATCCCCGCGGCACAACCACAGACGGAGTTCACGGCGACCAGCGTTGTTCGCTTTTCAATACCCAGACACGCATCGACATCCTCGGGCGTCCGCATCTCAGTGAAGCCGACGCGGACCAGATCTTCGCGCATCGGCGCCACCATCATTTCGGGGTATGGCATAGGTCTTCCTGCCTCTGAGTTCGTCGATTCATCCGCAGCGGGCGGCGTGATCGATCAAGTGATATCCGAAGTTGACTGCTGTCTACCACGTCTGCCACGAAAGGTGCCGTTGCCAACACGACGCGACGCGAGCGACCTTGTCTGACCATGTCCAAGACGACTTCAATCGCCCGACTCCGGGTCAACGGAGACCTCCGCGAGGTCGGGGTGCCGACCCACTATACCCTTCTCGAGACCCTGAGATACGTGCTGGCGCTAACCGGCACAAAGCAGGGCTGCGACAAAGGCGATTGTGGCGCATGCACTGTGATCGTCGACGGCGCTCCGACCCTGTCGTGCCTGACACCCGTCTGGGAGGCGGAGGATCGAGACATCATCACGGTCGAAGGCCTTGCCGGACCCGATGGCCCACACCCGCTCCAGGACGAATTCGACCTAAACGGTGCAGCTCAGTGTGGCTTTTGTACGCCCGGCATCCTCTGCTCCGCCGCAGCCCTGCTCGCTCGGACGTCCTCCCCGACACGAAACGAGATCCAGGAGGCTCTGGCCGGGAACCTGTGCCGCTGCACGGGCTACGCGAAGATCTACGATGCGGTGGAAAGCGCGGGGAGACGCCTTTCCGTGTCCAAGGAGGCCACAGGATGAGTGGCACGGTCGCCATATCATGTAACACCATGGAAGCCTTGGTGTTACAAGCACGCTCCCGCTTTTCGGACGGAAACCTCCTCCAAAGCACGGAATGAGCACGAAAGGCGCTAACCTCAAGTCTGACTGGCACTTGATCGGCTCGTCGATGCGCAAGATAGAAGGACTTGCAAAGTCTACGGGCCGAGCGGTCTACACGGACGACGTGACCTTCCCCGGCATGCTGCACGGGAAGATCCTTCGAAGTCCGCATCCACACGCGCGCATCGTGGCGATTGATACGTCCCGCGCGGAACAACTCGACGGCGTGCAAGCCGTGATCACCGGACGGGACCTGCCGATCCAGTACGGAATCATTCCGTGGACGCCAGACGAATATCCGCTCTGCGTGGATCGCGTTCGATACATCGGAGATGGCGTAGCGGCTGTCGCGGCCGTCGACGAAGACACGGCGAACGAAGCCCTCGCGCTGATCGAGGTCGAATACGAAGAGCTTCCGGCGTTCTTCGATCCACATGACGCGGAGCGTGCGGACGGGTCGACCCCGTATGTCCATGATGCCCGTAAGGATGGGTGGAACGGCAACATCACCAAGATGGTGAAGCTCGAATTCGGTGACATTGAAGGCGGCATGGACTCTGCGGATGTCGTCGTCGAGGGTGACTACTTTTTCGAGGGTACGACGCACGCGCCGATCGAACCGCACTGTGCCATCGGGCAATGGGATGGGGTTGGCAAACTCACGGTGTGGTCCGCAACACAGGTTCCCCATTACCTGCACCGCGAGCTCGCTCGTGTGCTCGAGTTGGACCAGGCACAGGTCCGAGTCCGGCAACCGCTCGTTGGAGGGGCATTCGGCGGAAAGAGCGAGCCGTTCGATCTCGAGTTCTGCGTGGCCAAGCTCGCGATGATGACCGGCCGACCGGTCAAGATTCTCTACACCCGAGAAGAAGTCTTCTATTCGCATCGAGGTCGCCACCCATTCCACATGCACTACCGGACCGGCGCGACAGCCGACGGAAGGCTCACCTCGGTGGATGCGAAGATCCTTCTGGACGGCGGAGCATACGCGTCGTTCGGTCTGGTCACGACGTACTACTCGGGTCAGCTCCTCTGTGCGCCGTACGACATGCCGGCATATCGCTTCGATTCGACGCGGGTGTATACCAACAAGCCGGCCTGTGGACCAAAGCGGGGGCACGGGTCCGTGCAGCCTCGCTTCGCCTTCGAAGTGCAGATCGACAAGCTGGCCGAACACGTGGAGTTGGACCCCATCGAGTTTCGCCGGCGCAACTTCATCGGGGAACACACCAAGACGGTCAACGAGCTCCGGGTAACCTCGAACGGCTTCCTCGAGTGCCTCTCATCGGTGGAAGCAGCCAGCGGATGGTCAGAGAAGTTCCGCAACATGCCCTTCGGCCGCGGCATCGGGATTGCGGGCTCCACCTACATCTCGGGGACCAACTACCCGATCTACCCCAACGAGATGCCTCAATCCGCGGTCCAGATGCAAATCGATCGGAGTGGTCGAGTCGCAGTGTTCAGCGGAGCCAGTGAGATCGGGCAAGGGTGTGACTCGGTCGTCGCGTACATCGCGGCCGAGGAGCTCGGAGTGCCTCTGGAATGGGTTCGCGTCTTGCGCGGAGACACAGACTTCACACCGGTGGACCTCGGTGCGTATTCGAGTCGCGTGACGTTCATGCTCGGCAACGCAGCGATCGACGCGGCTACCCGGCTCAAGAAGCTGGTGCAGTCGTCCGTAGCCAAGGCGTGGGATGTGAAGCCATCCGAAGTGCTCCTGGCGGGCGGCGCCGCCCTCTGGGCGCACGATACCGGACGGCAGATGTCGATCGTGGAAGCCTTCCACCTCGCCGAAGCCGAGCACGGGACTCTTGGAGCGACGGGCTGGTACAACACACCGAAGGATGTGCATGGCGAGTATCGCGGTGGGACGATCGGGGCCTCTCCTGCATACTCGTTCACGTCGCACGTCGCAGAGGTCGAAGTCGACATCGACACGGGCTTCGTGGACGTGAAGAAGATCTGGATCGCACATGACTGTGGTCGAGCGCTCAACCCCGTCCTAGTCGAAGGTCAGATGGAGGGCTCGGCGTACATGGGGGCAGCAGAAGCCATCATGGAGGAGCATGTCTTCAAGGATGGCGATCATGGACGAGCCGGACTGCACAATGCGCCCTCGCTCCTGGACTACCGGATCCCGACGAGCCTGGACACCCCCGAGCTACAATCGCTGATCGTCGAATCCATCGACCCCGAGGGCCCGTACGGCGCGAAAGAGGCGGGTGAGGGGCCACTCCATCCATCGATTCCCGCGATCGCGAATGCGATCTACGACGCGATCGGCGTTCGGATGGATCGCCTTCCGTTCACACCACCCAACGTATGGCGCGCGATCCAGCGTGCTCGTGAAGCAGGAACACTCGCGAAGCCCTCGGCGCCCGCCAACGCCACGGCGAACCCTCCGTTATCCGAAACGGTTCAGGCCGACTGATGCTCAAGTACCGAGCGATCTTCGGGCCCGTGGCCGTCATCGCACTCTATCTGATCGCGATGCGGTGGTCGCCCTTCGAACCTCATCCTCCCCCGGCGGATCCCTCCGGCAGCCCGACGGGCACCATCTCCTGGAGCGACCCGGACTGGGACATCTTCTCCAGCGTCCTGGCCGGCGCAGACGAAGCGATGCTCGCGTCACTGTCCATGGGCGAGTTGATGGCCGTGATCGGCAGGAGCTTCGTAGGCACGGCATATGTGCCCGGCACCCTGGAGGCAGAAGGAGCGGAGCGCCTGATCATCAACTTCCGCGGCCTAGATTGCGTGACCTTCGTCGAGACGATCGCCGCCCTGGCCGTGATCATCAAGAATGGTGGCGCGGCGCGGCTCGACGACCGTGCGACGCTGGAGACGGAGTACGAACAAGTCCTTCGTGCGCTTCGATACAGAAATGGTTTTATCGACGGATACCCGAGCCGGCTACACTATTTCAGTGAGTGGATCGCCGATAACGAACGAAAGCGTCTGCTGACGAACATTTCGGTAGATCTTGGAGGGGTGCTTGACCCGGAGCCTATCGATTTCATGTCCACGCATCCGGATGCGTATCGACAGCTCGAAGATCCTCGAGCACTCGAAGACATCGAAGTCATCGAGCGCCGACTGAGCCGGCAGGGCAGGCACTACATACCGCAGGAACACATCGCCGAGATCGCGGGTGAGATCCGAAACGGTGACATCATCGCGGCGACGAGCACGGTCGAAGGGCTCGACGTCGCCCACACCGGCCTGGCGCTGTGGGTCGACGACGAGCTGTACCTCCTCCACGCGCCGCTCGTCGGAGAAGCCGTCGAAATCAGCGATCGCCCTCTCGCCGAACGCATTCAGGCAATCTCTGATCAGGACGGCATCATCGTGGCCCGGCTTCATGAACCAGGCGCGGCCACGCTCGGCGGCACCTCGACCAGCAGGGACCGCTGATATGTTGCGCCTTCCTCCGTATCAGTACCACCGTCCTGGCTCCGTCGCTGAGGCCGTAGCGTTGATGGCCGAACACGGTGACGATGCGATGTACGTGTCGGGTGGCACCGACCTGGTGCCGAACATGAAGCACCGCCTCTTCGAGCCCGGCCACCTCATCGCCCTCAAGGGCATCGATGAGCTGAAGGGTATCGAGGAGCTTCCCGGTGAGAACGGCGACGGCGGAGTCCTGCGGATCGGGGCAGCAGAAACCCTGACGGCCGTATCGGCCAAGCCGCATGTGCGAGAGCTCTTCCCGGCACTCGCCGAAGCCGCTGCCCACGTTGCCGGCCCGCAACTCCGCAACGCCGGCACGATCGGAGGCAATGTCTGCCTCGATACGCGATGCACCTACTACAACCAGACTCACTTCTGGCGTGAAGCCCTGGGGTTTTGTCTGAAAAAAGACGGCGAAGTCTGTCACGTCACTCGGACAGGCAAGAAGTGTGTCGCCGCTCACTCGGCGGACACGCCCCCGGTCCTCATGACGCTGGGCGCGAGCGCTGTCCTTACCGGTCCCAGCGGCTCACGCGAGGTTCTGATCTCCGAATTCTTCGTCGCTGATGGAATCGTAAACACCCGCCGGGCGACGGACGAGATTCTGACGGAAATCCGCATTCCCCTTGCATCCGCGACCCGCCGTCAAGCGTACATGAAGCTGCGCCAGCGAAAGTCTATCGACTTCCCGCTCCTGACGGTGGCTGTCGCGGCTGATCTCGATGAGAACGATGCAGTGCGCACGATCGACGGCGTGGTCACGGGCCTGGGATCCCGACCACGTGCGCTCAGTAAATGGGCCGAAGTCGCCGCAGGTCGCACGCTTGATGACGCCTTGATCGACGAGCTTTCAGAACGCGCCTACAAGCAGTGCCACCCACTCGAGAACATCATCGTAGACCCAGAGTGGCGGCGTGCCATGGTGCCGGTATATGTCCGTCGTGCACTGGAGCACGTAGCCGGGGCCTGACGTTGACGATCGCGGTGGTGGTCCTGGTAGTCGTCCTGGTGCTGATCGGCCTGGATTGGTTTGCCGGCCGCATCATCCGCGTATCTCCGCAGCCTGTCGAGCGTACCGTACCCGAACTGGGTTTCGCGTTCGAAGACCTCCGTATCCAGTCAGGTGACCACGAACTCGCGGCTTGGCTGATTCAGCCACCAGAGGCTCAGCCCTTCGAGCCCCTGATCCTGGTGGCACACGGCTGGAGCGCGAACTACTCCACGGTTCTGGCGCTGGCCGAGCCACTCGCCCAGACGGGTCATGAGGTCCTGCTCTTCGACGTACGAGGCCATGGCCGCAACGGACCACAGCCGTATGTATCCGTCCGGGCGTTTCGGGACGACTTGATCGCCGTCACGCGCTATGCCGCCACACGGTTTCCCGATCGACAGCTCGTCGTAGTCGGACATTCGATGGGTGGCTCCGCCGGTGTACTTGCCGCTGCCGAAGGAGCGCCAATCGACGGGCTCGTACTGGTCGCGGCCCCCTCGGACATCCTGAAGGTGACGGCCGAGTTCTTCGTCGATCAAGGATTACCGGGTCACCTCCTGGTCAGCCTTCTCGGACCGTTCTGGTGGCGACGTGTCGGGAGTACGTTCCGGCCACTGACACCACGCAGGCGGATCCGGGAGCTGGACATCCCACTCCTTCTGATCCACCCCGAGCACGACAGGCGAGTCGTTCGTGAGCATGCAGACGAGCTCGCCGAAGCTGCCGGCATGGAGTACCGACTCATTCCCGATCGCGAGCACACGGATGTGCTCGGCGACCCGCTCACGCTTCGCTTCGTGCTGGAGTTCCTCGAGGACGTCTAGCCGGACTGCACAGACGGGGTCAGGATCCGGGCGGATCCGGGCTCAACCATCACCGCACACCCCCCGCGGCTACGCAGCCCGAACACCCGGAGAGGGGAGTACCAGAGGGGGCG
>JAPPOV010000024.1 GCA_028873595.1 Gemmatimonadota bacterium
CCCCACCACCACATAACCGACTCGCTCGAGCTCATCATTTGGGACCCGCATGCTCATTTCCCTATACAGAACTCACGGAACACGACATCGAGCACGTCATCCACGGAGACGGTCCCCAGCAACTCCTCCAGCGCCGACTCGGCAGACC
Organism: Gemmatimonadota bacterium; assembly: GCA_028873595.1. GTDB lineage: Bacteria > Gemmatimonadota > Gemmatimonadetes > Longimicrobiales > Gaopeijiaceae > UBA2589. The sequence continues at coordinate 149 of JAPPOV010000024.1, forward strand.
GAAGATGGGTCGCTGCAACCTCGGCTGGCAGCCCCGACTCCAAGCCCTCCCGAAACGCATCGACCTCCACACGGGCGACCCGAAGCGTGCGTGACTGACGCGCCCGAGTCAGAACCGGCACGTCAGGCTCCGCGGTCACGATGCTTCGGTAGACCAGTTCGGGCAGGCGTTGCGGGAGTTCGTCCAGCCCCGAGCCGGTCTCCACCGACACGCGAACATGGCCCACCAGCCGATCGATGCCAGATACGGCCACCTCGCCCCCGGTTTTCCGGACCGAAGCCTCCGGTCTCTCATCAAGATCCGACTTCGTCCGGACCAGAATGATCGGAGCACTCGCTCCCTTCGAGAGAAACTCGACGTCTTCCCGGCTCGGCTCTTCATCAGCCGGGATGCAATAGAGAATGGCATCCGCCCTGCCAAGGTATCCCCGCGCGATCTCGATCCCCATCTCTTCGATGCGCCCCGACGGGTCTCGGAGCCCCGCCGTGTCGACAAGCCGAAAGGGAAAGCCACCCATTTGAGCCACGGCCTCGAGCGCGTCACGGGTCGTCCCCGGCTCTTCGGTGACGATGGCCCGCTCCTCGCCGATCAACGCATTGTACAAAGACGACTTCCCCGCATTCGGACGACCGGCAAAGACCACCAGCGCCCCCTCGCGGAGAAGCTCCCCCTCCGGCGCAGTCGCCAGCAGCACATCAAGGTCTTCGACCATGTCGGTCGCAGCGGCGATTACGCGTTTGAGAGGGACCGGAGGCTCGTCCTCTTCGGGGAAATCCACATGGTGCGCCAGCAATGCCTCGAGGTGCACCAACCGCTCCCGCAACGCCGAAACACGTCGAGACAGGCCGCGCTCCATCTGAACCACGGCAGCTCGGTGCATTGCCCTGCTTCGTGCATGAATCAGGTCCGCGATCGCCTCCGCCTGAACCAGATCTAGCTTCCCGTGGAGATAGGCCCGACGGGTGAACTCCCCTCGCTCGGCCCTCCGGGCCCCCGCGCGCGCGCATGCGTCCACCACCATCTCCGAGATCAACCACCCGCCATGGCAGGACAACTCGACCATGTCTTCGCCCGTGTAACTGCCTGGACCCTCGTAACGCGTGACGATCGCCTCATCGATCAGCTCGCCAGACTCTGGATCGACCAGGCGCCGGAGCGCAGGACACCGGACGTCCGGAACCGCACTCTCTCCACCTACGATCCCGGCCAGGACGCTCCTTGCGAGCGGACCGCTCAACCGAACGACCGCAAGCGCCCCCTCTCCGGGAGGCGTCGACAGCGACACGATCGTGTCGACGTCCATGGTCACCGTGGAAGAGCCGCCTGCGCCCGCAGCTTAGTCGCTGACGTTTAGCGTCAGCGGCGGACCCTGCCTCATCCGGGCGCGCTCGCGCGCGATCCAGATTTGCTGAGGCAGCGTCGCGATGTTCGCCGTGGCGTAATAAAGGTTTAGCCCGCTCGCGAGGTTCATGAAGATGAAAAGCATCATGGGCGGCATGATGTACATCATCATCTTCATCTGCGGGTTGTCGGTATCGATCGACCGCAGGCTGATCCATTGCATCAGGAACATCGAGATGGCCAACAGCACCGGAAGGATGTAGAAGGGATCCTTCGCGGAGAGGTCCGGCAGCCACAGGAACGGTACGCCACGCAGCTCGATCGTGTTCTGGAAGACGAAGAAGAGCGCGATCAGCACCGGCCACGGCAACAACATCGGGAGACAGCCTGCCAGCGGATTGAAGCCGTGCTCCTTGTACAGCTTCATCATCTCCTTCTGGAGTTTCTCCGGGTTGTCTTTGTGCTTGTCCTGGATCTGCTTCACCAACGGTTGGACCGCCATGTTTCGCAGCTGCGCCTTCATCGCCTTGTGGTTCAGCGGGAAGAGCACGACTCGCATCATGACCCCGAACACAATCAGCACCCAGCCGTATCCCATGCTGAACTGCGTGTGCAGAAACGTCAGCACCGTCATGATGATCGACACGAACGGTCTGATGATCGGTCGGAAGAAGCGCCACCCGTATGGGTTCACTTCCTCCATCCCGTCGCCCAGTGACGAGAGCAGCGCATACTGCTGCGGCCCCATGAACAGGCGGTACGAGTACGATTCCCCCTCAGACACCGTTCGGGCAGCACCCACCCGGATGCGTTCCGGCAGCTCCGAAGGCCGGACGAGGAGGCCACCCAGATACCCCGTGTCGTCCACCACGTCGTCGGCCTCGCCCGAGAGCAATGCCGTTACGAAGAACTTGCTTCGGAACGCAGCCCAGATGAGCGGGCCTTCAACGACCTCGGATTCGGCCTTGTCGAGAATCGTCGAGCGGATTCCGTCTTGCAGGTGATGGTAGACATACGCCATCGACCGCTGCTCGAGCACCGAATCGGCTTCGGCATAGGCGAGACCCTCGCCGAGGTCCGTCACCAGGAGCGCGCGGTCGACCCCGTTCAACGAACCCCTCACTCCCACCACGTACTCGTCCGGGTCGAACGTGTAGTCGATCCTCAGAGAGAAGTCGCTTGTCGGGTGGTTGTACACGAACGCCAAGGTCCGAGCGTCTCCCCCGGGGCTCAGACGGAGACCGTCCTCGGGCTCGACGCTGAACGTGGCTCCCGAGAGATCCACCGTGTCCTGCCCTACGACCACTTTGCTCCCGAAGTACGGCGATGCACCATCCGGTATCACCTGAACCGGGCCACCTCGATTGATCGCCTCAAACTCGAGAAGCTCTCCGGACGTCAGGCGCGCGCCTCGTGTCGTGAAGCTGAACCGATACAGAGGACCCTCGACGACCACGTCCAGGACCGGCGGGCCTTCAGCGACCCTCGTGTCCTCCTGCGGACCCTCCGCAGGGGGCATCCCGGGGGCATCCCCTGCGCCGGACCCGGCCTCTGTGGCCACTGGGGGTGCAACATCTTCGGCCAGCCCGCCCGACGGCGTACCCATCTCGACCGAGTCACCGGACAGACCTGCGTCCTCCCCGGGCGGCGGCGGGAACAGCTGGTTCGTGCCCACGAGGACCGCGAGCATGAGAAACACGGCGAGCAGAAATCGAGCTTCGGACTTCATCAGGACGTCAAACCAGGGAGATGGACCCTCTCGGTATGATCCTCGAGTGTCCGATGTTCATGAGTTGAAGGTGCGGGAACCGGATCGACCCCCTGGCCACCCCATGGATGACACCGACCGATTCGACGCAACGCCAGCCAACCGCCTCGAACCGCTCCGTGAGTTTCGAGTGACTCGATGGCATAGGCCGAACACGTCGGCGCGTAGCGGCACGAAGGCAGCGTCCAGGGCGAAATTGCCGCCCGGTAGAACCGAACGATGCCGATCAGAATTCGCCCGAGCACCAAGCCTCCACCGCTGTCATGACTTCCGCCTCCAGCACCGAGTATTCCGCATCGTACGCCGTCAGCCTCGCGCGGAGGAGTACGTCTGTCGGCGTCCGACCTCCTCCCAACCGGGGGAGCGCCTCTCGGCGCCCGATTTCTCGCAGCCGGCGTTTCACGAGATTCCTCTCCACGATCGTGTGACCGTGCTTCGGAACAATGAGCCCCAGCCGTGAATGAGGGACGGGGGAAACGTCGAAGAAGACATCCAGATGGCGCGTCCTCTTCCGCTCCCCCCGCTTGAGTAGATTACGAATGTCGGACCCGAGCCTGATCCGCGCGTCCCTTGGGAGCGCCTCGACCCGATCCGCGCCCGTCGGGCTTACTTGCCGCCGATCTTGACGACCAGCTGTGCCCGGCCGCGCTTCCGGCGTCGGTTCAGCGTCTTGCGACCGGCGGCCGTTTTCATGCGCGCCCGGAACCCGTGCTTGTTGACCCGCTTGCGGTTGCGCGGCTTGTATGTCGGCTTCATTCCTGCCAGCCCGATTCATGGTTGTGCTGCGTTTAGAGATGAGCTTGGGAAGATAGCTGGCAGCGCCCGAAACGGTCAACGCTCCGTGTATTGAAATTCCCCCAAACCCCTTTGTTTCGGGGCCTTTTCGGGCATTTTGACATTTCTCCGAACCCTCGGTAGCTTGGACGCCCCTCGCGAAAAACGACGGCTGTTCCAGACCCTTCCACACCCCGAGAGAGTGCACCTCGATGCCCTGTAGCCTAACCCGATTCACCCCACGCGGCGTCGTGAGACAGCCGCGCCGGATCGGGGCTTAGGACCACTCGTGGAACTCAGCGCGGCGGATGTGTGGAGTGCGATTCAGGCGGCTGTCCGAGAGCGCATCCCCGAACATGCGTTTCAAACCTGGATTGCTGGCGCTCACTGCGTGGCCGTCTCTGCACACGAAATCATCCTCGAGGCCCCCAGCCCCTTCCACGCGGAGTGGCTCGAGGACAAGTATGGTGAGTTCCTTGTAGACGGCGCTGCCGGCGTCCTCGGCTCGCACGTCTCTCTCGTCGTCCGGAGCGCTTCGTCTGGAGCTGAGAACCCGATGCCCTCGGTTCGTGTGGAGTGGTCCAACGGGGGGCTCGTCGAAGAGGAGCCTTCACCCTCGGTCGACCGACCGACAAAGACACCGCCTCACCCAAACGCAGCTGCGCCAGCCAGGGGGCCGTCGGAGCCCGTGGCAGCGCACCCGGCTCCACTCACGGACCCGGGCCTCTTCAGTCGATACACGTTCGACCGATTCGTCGTCGGAGGAAACAACCAGCTCGCAGACGCCGCAGGGCGCGCCGTCGCGGACAACCCCGGCCAGCTCTACAACCCGCTCTTCCTTTACGGCGGGGTCGGTCTGGGCAAGACTCACCTCATGCACGCGATCGGCCACGCGGCCCTGACCGTCGATCCGCATCGTCGCGTCGCGTACGTCTCCTCCGAGCAGTTCACCAACGAGCTGATTCAGGCGATTCGGAAGGGGGCTACGGATCGGTTCCGCGCCCGGTATCGTGAAATTGACCTCCTCCTGGTCGACGACATCCACTTCCTGAAGGGGAAGGAAAGCACTCAGGAAGAGTTCTTCCACACCTTCAACGCGCTGTACGATGCTCAGCGCCAGATCGTCGTGACCAGCGATCGGCCTCCACGAGAGATGGAGGGGCTGGAGCAGCGCCTTGTTTCTCGTTTTGAGTGGGGCCTCGTCGTCGACCTGAGGCCACCCGACTACGAAACACGCATGGCCATCCTCCGAACCAAAGCGGAGGACGAAGGACTCGTCCTTGATGACAAGGTGATCGACTACATCGCTCATGCATGTTCGTCGTCCGTGCGCGAGCTCGAAGGGGCGGTTCTCAAGCTTCTCGCAGTGTCGTCCGTGTGGCACGAAGACATCACCCTGCCGTTCTCCAAACGTGTCCTCGCGCTCCGGAGGCTCGAACAGCGTGATCGAGCCCCTATCGCGTCGCCCGACCGCATTACGCGCCTGGTTGCGAACCGCTGGAGGGTCAAACCGGAAGCGCTGGCGTCGAAGGCTCGGTCGAAAGGCATTGCCGAGGCTCGCCACGTCGCGATGTATGTCGTGCGTGAACTCCTCGGGACTCCGCTCCAGCAAATCGGTGAGATCTACGGGGGCCGGGACCATTCGACCGTCCTGTACTCCATACGGAAGGTGGAGTCACGCATGGGGGAGGACGAGGATTTCCGGGTTCGGGTTCAGGACGTCCTCGAAGAACTCAGAGGAGAGGCCGGCAGCTCTTTCCACTACTGATGTGGAAAGGTGTGGAAAACAACCCGGTTCCCCACGGTCTCAGCGGCATCCTGTTCGTCCTCTCCCGAACAACACACCTCTTTCCACACCTGCTTCATCGGCCAGGGATGGGCCATAAGGGCCTGCAATCCCTCGCTTCGCAGGCCTTGGGTGTCACGTAGTTCAACACATCCACAACGCCTACTACGGCTATGTCATTTGTATCAAAAGAGAGATAGTATCCAGAACATGTGAAAACTCTTCGCGCCCCCCTCATCACCTCGAATCGGCCGTCAGGAGTATCGTTCCGATGAACTTCACCATCACCCGGCAGAACCTTCACAACGGACTTGCAGCCGTTTCGGCCAGCATTCCTTCGAAGACGACGCTTCCGGTGCTCTCCAACATCCTGTTCGAAGCCTCAGAGGATGGCGTGTGGATGAGTGGGACGGACCTCGATGTCGCGGTTCGCGTGAAGGTCCTGGCCGATGTGAAGGAACCGGGAAGTCTCACGGCGCCGGGCAAGAAGCTCCAGGAGATCACCCGCGAACTTCCGGATCAGCCAGTCGACATCACGACTCGTGGTGAGCAGATCGAGCTTTCCTGTGGTGCCAGCCGATTCAAATTGAACGGCTTGCCGGCAGATGAATTCCCGACCCTGGCCGAAGTCGACTTCTCCGAGGGGATTTCAGTTACAGGAAAGGATCTCAACGGCCTGATCCACCACACCTCGTTTGCCGTCTCCACCGAAGAGAGTCGTCCGATTCTCAATGGTGTGCTCTGGGAGCTTCGGGACGGTGAAATGAAGATGGTGGCAACCAACGGTCACCGGCTCGCACGCATGGGTGTGAAGGTCGACCCCACGGGCACGCCGTCCGCCGACTTCATCGTACCACCGGCTGCGCTTACCCAGGTTCAGCGGCTCTTCAAGGATGGCGACCAGCTCGAAGTTGCCCGAAGCGGAAACCACCTCGGGTTTCGTGCGGATACAACGGAGATCTATACGCGCCTCATCGAAGGCACGTATCCGAACTACGACCAGGTGATCCCGAAGGACAACGATAAGGTCGCCATTATCGACAAGAAGGCGTTCGCGTCAGCCGTTCGTCGAATGGCTGTGGTCGCGTCCGATCAGACGCATCGAATCCGTCTTCGCTTCGAGTCCGGTCGGGCTCATCTGAACGTGCTCACTCCCGACCTCGGTGAGGGGCACGACGAAATGGAGGTCGGTTATGACGGTGAGGAGCTCGAAATCGGGTTTAATGCGAATTACCTCCTCGAAGTCCTCCGCCACATTCCGTCGGACGAGGTGAAGTTCGCGTTCAAGGCTCCCGAGCGCGCCGCGACAATCGAGCCGGCCGGGGACGACGCGGCAGACTACCTCTGCCTGGTGATGCCACTGCGGCTCATCGACTAGGACGCTTCGGGGAGTACTCGCTCCACGTTCAGTACACACGCAAGCGGGACGCGACCTAAGCGTTCCGGGCCGCCTCGACGAGCTCCGCACCTGTGTAGAGCGAGATGAGCGTGAGGCCCTCCTCCTCGTAGAGCGAGGTCGCTGTTTCCGAGCGATTCACAACTGTGAGCACCCCGACGATTTCAGCGCCGTGAGCTCGAACAGCTTCTACTGCCTGAAGAGTGCTGTGCCCGGTCGTCATCGTGTCCTCGACCATGAGGGCTCGACCGGATTCCGGTAGTCCGCCCTCGATGCGTTGTCCCGTGCCGTGGTCCTTCACACGCTTACGCACGGAGAACCCGTCGATCGGAGCACCTTCCATGGCACTCACGTGTGCGATGGCATAGGCAATCGGATCAGCCCCCATCGTGAGCCCCCCGACATGTGTGGGCTCAAGACCGTGCTCGCGGATTGCGTCATAGGCGACGCGTCCGACGAGACGCTGTCCTTCCGCCGACATCGTCGTGCGCCGAGCGTCGATGTAGTAATCGGACTTCGCACCACTGGCGAGTGTGAAATCACCGAGACGGACGGAACGTTCGATCAACAGCTGGCGGAGTTCATCTCTCGCAGTCATAGGCTCGGGACGTCGAGGGTTGGCCATACAATGGGAGTCTTCAGGGGAAGCTAACCGCGTATCTGTGTGAGGCCTGCACGCACCTCTTCCGGGACGCGTATCGGTTTGCGATGGGGCCCGATCCACACGGCAGTGACCAGTGCTCGGGCCACGACGATGCCCGATCCATCGTTTCGCACGATCTCCTGACCGAGCTTCATGCTGGTCCGGCGGAAGGAGTCGGCCCAGGTGCGGACCAGGAGCTCGTCCTCGCGTTTTGCCTCCGCGAGGTAATCGACTTCGATCCGGACCACGAAAATAGCCCACTGGCGACTGTCCAGTACGTCCCAGTCGAAGCCTGCTTCCTTGAGAGCCTGGAAACGAGCGTGCTCGAAGTACGTCAGGTAGACTGCGTGGTTCACGTGACCGAACGAGTCCAATTCGGAGGTGCGAACCGCGAGCGGTGTCTCAGAGACGGGATGCCCGTTCGGAGGCTGATGCGACGAAGTGGCCTGAGTCATGTCGGAAAGATCGCGGTGCGCCGCTCGGCATCAACTGGACCCACAGCCCGGCATCGACGATTGACCCTGGCATGAAGCGTGCACTCTCTTGCGGTGCAACGTGTCGGTTCAAGGGGGGTCAATTCAGTGTCTCGTCGGGCACGGGTCGTGCGCAGCATACTGAGCATGGGCGTGACGTTCGCTGCGATTGGGGGTGGCTTCTTTGCCGTACTTACGGCTGTAGCCGCCGCCTTCGGACGCCTCGATTCGAGCGAGCCGTTTTTCGGTATTGCCGCGGGCACGTTCTGGGGCTTCGCGATCGGCGTCACCTTCTCCACGAGTCTGGCGATCGCCGGGCGAAGGCAGTCGTTCGACTCCCTCTCGATCCCGCGTGTGGCGGTCACCGGCGCTGCAGGAGGCCTCTTTCTGGCCGGCGCGTTGATCGGAGCCACAACGCTTGCGGGCGACAGCTTCACAGGTGTGACCGAGGCGCTCATCGCCCTGCCCCTGCTCGGGGCCGGGGCGGGAACGGCGAGCTTGCTGGTTGCACGCAGGGCGAGTCCGAAGCTCGGAGCTAGCGATCAGAGTGAGTCGGTGAAGTAGTGAGCTGTCCCGCTCGTGTGTCGTGGGGCGTGCCATCCAGGCGAGGAGGCCGGCCGAGTCATGGTTTTCAGGACGCGACGGCTACGCGACCGAAGCGCCGATCCCGTGCCCGGAAGTCGTCCATCGCGGCGGCCAGCTCCGAGCCGTGGAACTCGGGCCACATGGTCGGCGTGAAGTAGAGCTCCGCGTAGGCGCACTCCCAGAGGAGGAAGTCGCTCAGTCGGCGCTCTCCGCCTGTCCGGATAAGGAGGTCTACGTCCGGGGCCTCGCCATCCCCGTTCATCGCGTGCCCGATCAGGGTGACCAGATCCTTACGCTCGATGTCTGATGCTGCTGCTGCGATGCGAATGGCCTCTAGCATCAAGTCACGACTCGAGTAGTCCACGGCGAGGCGGAGCTCGAGCCGCTCGCCCCCGGCCGTCTGCTCTTCAGCTCGTTCGATCGCGGTCACCAGACCGGACGCCAGACGGTCCCGGCGACCGATGACCTTCACTCGGACGCCGTTGTCGCGCAGTTCGTCGATCTCCGTCCTGAGATACCGACGGAAAAGCTTCATGAGCACCGAGACCTCGGACTGCGGACGCTTCCAGTTGTCCGATGAAAACGCGTACAGCGTGAGCGTACGGATCCCCAGGTCTGGAGCGGCGCCTACCACGCTGCGCACCGACTCCGCTCCCTGGCGGTGGCCCCAGTTCCGGGGTCGCCCCCGGGCGGTCGCCCAGCGGCCATTCCCGTCCATGATGATCGCGACGTGCAGGTCGGTCATCTCTTCAGCCCTCCCTGGAATGGCGAGTGGCCTCGATGATTGCCTCCATGTGGCCGAGATATGATTCGAGCTCCTTGCGGCCCGTCCGGGTGAGCTCGTATTCGGTCTTCCGAGTCCGGCCCTCGAACGACTTCGTGCGCTGGATGTACCCGGCGTCTTCCAGCTTGCTGGCGTGCGATTTCAGGTTGCCGTCCGTGATGCCGAGCAGGTCTCGGAGGTCCGTGAACGTCAGCGACCCGTTCACGGCGAGCGAGCTGACAATACCAAGACGGGCTCGCTCATGGATCAGTCGATCGAGCTCCAGGGCTTCGGAGCCTCCTTCGGTGGCACCCAGCGACCCTGCTGGTTGGCGTTCCAGGTCGGCCTTTCTCGCCGCATTGTGCTTAGCCGCCATGTTTCCTCCAGATCACGACGCCAAAAACGATGTGAAGGCCACCGAAGCCGATGGCCATCCACAGATCACCCCAGGTCGGGGGCGTGATGAGTGCCAGGCCACCCACAAACATGAAAGCGGCGCCCATCAGCGGCACAGAGCGGACGGAGTACGAGCCGCCGGTCACCACGCTGGTTCCGTACAGCAGGAGCCACGTGCCCGGCAGGAGTTCCACCGCTCCCAGGCGAAGCAGCGCATAGGTCAGGACGGCACCGGCCGCCATGGGCGGAATCACGTTCCACATGAATCGCCGACCCGGTCCGGTGAGCAGCCCCAAACCCTCAGACCTGGATTTTCGCGCCAGGCTGTACACCGCAATGGCAAGCGATCCGGCTGCGGCCTCAAACCAGACAGTAAGCCACATGATGTCCGACGATGCGGTGGCTGCGAAGCCCGATGCCACGAGAGCCACGACCCCCATCGCGACCCCGCCCATGCCGGACACGTGGGTGAACGACCCCGACCGCTCCATCGTTTCACGGATGTAACGCAGGTTGTCCATCGCGCGGTCGTGCAGCGCCATGGGGGCCCGATCAGAGTTGTGAAGCTTTGGTGCGGATGAGGTCATCGATCGAAGTGTCCACCGAGCTGGTCGTATCGCCGAGCTTTGTATCGCAAAGTACGTGCCAGCTCGAGGCGCTGCCAATGTTTTCTTCTCGGGGTCGGAAGTCGCCGCGAACCCTGGGTGCGCGAGGGGTGCCGGGCGTCAGCCGTCAGGCACTTGGGGCGAGGACCCTCAGTGCTCCGGGCATGGAGTGTACCTCGACCACTTCGGTCTCCGACGTGCGGACGTCTCCGTCCATCTCGAATCGCGGAGGTTCCGGGAATGTGAGCTTGAACATGGTGTCGTCCACGACGTCGACAAGCGGGGACCGTACGTGGCGACCACGCTCGGCTGCCTGGAAGAGCTTCATCCGCTTGAACCCGGACGCGTCGCCGATCAGACACGCGTGCAGGCGTCCGTCGTCGACCGTCGCGTCGGGGGCGATGGGAAAGCCGCCACCGAAGTACCGCCCGTTCGACACCGTGAGCATGAGTTGATCAAGCTCTCGGGCTTCGCTCGAACCTGGCTCTATGCGGGCATGAAGGCCCGGAAAGCCGAAGAGCTGCTGGAGGGCGGTGACCTTGTACAGCAGTTCGCCCCTGAGGAACCGCGCTCCCTTTGCCGCATCGATCACGGCCACGTCGAACCCGAAGCCGACGACGTTGAGGAAGTTTCGGGTCTCCCACCTGTCCGGATCGTGCTCCGACGCACTGAGTGTGCCGACACGCCCCACGTCGATGGCTCGCGTGTGGCCTTCGGCAAGAACGCGCACCGCTTCGGCCGGATTGCGGGGGTCGAACCCGAAGTTGCGGCCGAAGTCGTTCCCTGTGCCACTGGGCAGGATGCCGAGCATGACGTCGTCACGCTCGCTCGCGACGAGGCGGTCAGCCACATTGCTCCACGTGCCGTCCCCGCCCACCGCAACGACGACGTCGTAGCCCTCTTCGACGGCGCGCTCGGCGAGGTCGCGCTCCTCTCCCGGGCGGGTGGTTGCCCCGTACGTTACGTGGTCGAGCGCTTCGTCCAGAAGCGCCCGATAGGCGTTGATCCGTTTGCCCCCCCGCCCTCGACCGGACGCCGGGTTGAAGACGACGAAGTGCCGTCGAGCGGTCAGAAGTTCACCATCTTGTCGAACGTCTGCAGCCCTTTCCCGTACCACTCCTCCCGGAATGGATAGCTGTTCACATCGTCGATCGTGAGGCCCTCCGTCATCGGGTGTTCGTGGAGCGTCAGGCTCCCCGACTCCTCCTCATGTTCGGTGTGCGTCGCTTCCATGAGAATGTTGACCTTGAACCGGTCCTCGGGATCGACCGTGAAGCACATGTACGTGTTCGCGGCGGCCCCCCGTTCGTGGGACGTCACTGTCATTTCGAGCACCGGCTGGCCTTCGTCGCTCACCGTGACGACCATCTCATCGTCCGTCTCGGCGAAGTCGATGTCGACGTCCTTCATGTAGTGCGGAAGATGCCATCGCTCGATCGCGTGGGCGCGCGATTCCGGAGTCGAGGTGCCCACCATGAACGGGAAGAAGGCGGCTTTCGGCAGCGGCTTTCCCGGCTCGACCATGGGAGGCACGACCACGGCAAGCACGATCTCGTCGTATTCCCCCACCATGCTTTCGTTGAAGTGGAACGCCGTGATGGCCAGGATGCTTCGCTCGTGCTGGACCTCGAGGGGCTCCAGATGGCTCGGCAGAAGCTTCCGCGCATCGGCCGTAGGCATCTCGAAGTAGCCTCCGATGCACATGTCGTAGCCGTAGTACGTGTTCTCCGAATCGCTCATGTCTGAGATCTTCTTCTTATAGGTTGCATCGGAGCGGTCAGGAATCGCAGCCGCTCCATCGGTTACTCTGTCTTATCCATCGCCCAGAGGGTCGTGTCCAGGCTTCGAGGATACCTCGCGCTGCTGTCCGTTTTCGTCTTGTTGCTCGTGAGCGACGTCGTGCAGCGGTTCATCATCTCGCCCTGGGTGAAGCTGCGCCCCTCGTCCCGGATCCCGGTCCTTGGCCGTTGGATCAACGCGATGGCCGTAGTCGTGACCCTTCCCCTGCGTAGGATCGGGGATGCCTCCATGCAGTTCCCGTCTCGCATCGTACCGTGCGAACCCGGGACCCTGATCCTCATGAACCATCAGTCGGTCTTGGACATCCCGCTGGTGGTAAAGTCCGTGGCAGGCGGGTATCCGCGCATTGTCACGAGGGCCCGCTATCGCCGCTTTATTCCGCTAATCTCGCATATGGTCAGGCTCTATCAATACCCGACCGTCGACCCCACGGCAAACCCGCGAGACGTCCTCAAAATGGCCCGCGCGATGGCGCACGAGGCCCGTGATTCAGACGTTCCCATCGCGATCTTCCCAGAGGGGACCCGGACAAGGGATGGGGCCATCGGCTCGTTCCGAAAGCGTGGCCTGACCAAGGTGCTCAAGGCACGACCCTGGACGGTGTACGTCTTCGTGGTCGACGGATACTGGCAGAACACGCACGTGAGAGATTTCCTGGCAGACCTTTCTGGCCTGGACGGCCGTGTGGAGCATGCCGCGACCCTCCGGTGGGACGACCCGAAGGCCGACCCGGCCGAATTCATGGACCAGATTCGAAACGTGATGATCGAGCAGCTGGCCGACATGCGTTCAAGGTCCTCGGCCGAAGCGTGAGCCCCTCCGCGGCAGAGAGTTGGCCCGAGGCGGTTGCCCTCGCCGAGCGTATGGCAGGGCAGGCGAACGGCTCCGTGCGCGTCGTGCTCATGTACGGCTCATGGATCCTGAAGACGAACCCTGATCGTCACAGTGCGCTCGACTTCGTCGTCGTCGTAGACGACTACCGGACCTTCTACCGTGCCCTGGAAGATCACGCTGAACTCGGGCATCCGTCCGGTGTCATGGCGGCATTCTCCCGGGTCCTCACACCAAATGTGATTGCGTATGTCCCCGATGACGGCGCTCTCGGTATAGCGAAATGCCTGGTGATCTCGAAGCCGGACTTTGAGCGGGCACTCGGCCCCGCTCCCCCGGACCATTTCCTGCTCGGCCGCATGGTCCAGCGTGTCGGGGTCTTGTGGACGGAGTCCGGGGCCGAGGCGTCGTGGATTCGCAGTGTCATCGCAGGCGCCCATGCACGGGTGATTGAGTGGATGGCGCCGTACCTGATCGACTCCTTCGATGCTTCGGGCCTGGGCCGGCGCATTCTCGAGGTCTGTTATCGGGGGGAGCTGCGCCCAGAGTCCCGAGGACGCGCAGGCAGGGTTTTCGAAGCCCAGGCGGACCACTTCGGTCAGGCCCTCGCGCCAGGACTCGAGGCTGCCGTACGTGCGGGTACGCTGCGTGCGCTCGAGGGCGGTCGGTACGAACTGGCGTCAGCGCCGCCGCCGTCGGTCCGCCGTCGCTGGAGGTGGCACTTCCGACGCTCCAAGGCGCGGGCCACCATGCGGTGGCTCAAGCATATGGTGACGTTTGCAAACTGGCTGCCGTATATCGTGCGGAAGGTCGAGCGGCATACGGGACGGACCATCGAGCTCACCAGGCTCGAGCGAGCACTTCCACTGCTCTTCCTGTGGCCTCGTGCTCTACATGTTCTTGTCACGCGTCCCAAGAGAGAACTCAAGCGATGACTGACCGATGAGAACCGACATGGCCGTATTTCTGGGCATTCTGGCGGTAGCCATTGCCTCGATGCCGATCTACGCGGTGGTGGGTCGAACGAGGGACGACGCCCATGAGATCGCCGACCGAGGCGGTTTCGTGCTCGGCAGCTTCGTTCGCAGCTGGTTCTACTGGTTCATATGGCCAATCGAACGCGCATCGCTGGCCATCGGGTTATCGCCGACGGCATACAATGTGACGGGTGTGCTTTGCGGGTGCGCCGCGGGTGCCTGCTTCGCGACTGGACGAGTGGCTCTGGGCGGCTGGCTTGTCCTTCTGGGTGGCGCGGCCGATGTGCTTGACGGACGCATCGCCCGAGCCCGTGGCCTGGCGAACGAAACAGGGGCCTTCCTCGATTCGACGCTGGACCGCTTCGCCGAGGTGGGGGCGTTCGTCGGACTCGCCGTGATGTATATGCAGTCGGCGTCACAATTGGCCGTGGTCGTCACTGCGATGGGCGGGTCGTTACTCGTGAGTTACGCCCGGGCGCGAGGGGAGAGCCTGGGCGTGGTTGCGAAGGTCGGGATCATGCAGCGAGCCGAACGGCTGCTGCTTGTCGGCTTCGGTGGGGTCTTCGATCCAGCGGTGACGTCTTGGCAGGGCTGGGCCCCTGGAACGCTTCTTTTCTGGCTCCTCGGGGCCGTTGCCGTGGGGACGGTGGGGACCGCTGCGTATCGCACGGTGTGGATCGCCCGGCGCCTCGACTGAACGAAGTGGCTGGACACGATCCCCGCATGTGACCGCAGAGGCTGCCGGGATCTCGGATTCCCGAGGTCCGTATGACCTCGGACCGTGCGCGGTTGTGGCGGGCTCACGGCTCCTGTACCGTGGCGGATCTTTCAGCTGCTCCTGCTTTCCCAGAGGGACCTCTCATGCAACGCACAGCCCGCAGCCTCGGCCTCCTTCTCACGATTCTCTCACTGGTGGCCGTTCCGGCTTCGGCTCAGGACGCCGTTGCGGGCACCTGGCTCATGACCATGAGCTCGCCCGAAATCGGCACGGTGGAGTCCGAGTTCGTCTTCGAGCAGGACGGTTCGGAGGTTACGGGAACGGCCGAGCTACAGCTGGTGGACGATGTCGAGATCAGTGATGGTCTCTATGAAGACGGCGTGCTGTCCTTCTTGATGCACGTGAGCATGGAAGGCCAGTGGTTCACCGTCGAAATGGAAGCGGACGTCGATGGCGACGAAATGGCCGGCGAGGCCTACGTGCCCGAGATGGGCGCCGGCATGCCCTTTACGGCGAAGCGTCACGGCAACTAGCCGGGCGGCTGCGGCCGCTCAGCCCGCGGCGACGAATTCCGCCACGAAGTCGTTGATGGGGTTGGCCCGGACGGTGTCGAGCAGTCCCTGCTGCACGACGCGACCGTCGTGCAGCACCACGACGGCCGCGTCGATTGCCGCAACGTCACGAACGTCGTGAGTCACGATGATCGAGGGCCGACTGAACGCCTTCAAGCGCTCGGCGAGAAAGGAGCGGACTGCGCGCCGCCGTGACGCGTCCAGCGCTGCCAGCGGCTCGTCCAGGAGCAGAAGCTCCGGGTTGAGCACCAGCGCGCGCGCTAACGCAACGCGTTGTTGTTCTCCGCCGGAGAGGCGCGCGACCCCGCGGTCTGCGAGATGTCCGCAGGCGAGGTCCTCGAGTACGCGGAGTGCGCAGGAGCGGCGCTCGCGAACGGGGGCCCGATTCGGCCCGTGCGAAAGGCCGAACGCGACGTTCTCCACAACGCTCAGGTGGGAAAAAAGTCCGTACCCCTGAGGGACGTAGCCGACCCGACGCCGCTCGATGGGTACGTGGACGTTCTGATCGGTGCTCTCCAGGACGACGTCACCGATGGTGACATGCGCCTGCTGGACCTCGATCGCTCCCGCGATGACACGAAGCAGTGTGGTCTTTCCGCTGCCGTTCGGCCCGACCAACGCGACAGGCCGTGCATCCCCGGCAAGAGAGACATCGAGGTCGAAGGTGCCGATCCTCGCCTTCACTGAAACATGCCAGGAGGTCATGGGGCGCTCCGCGTGACGGAGCGACGAACTGCCGGGGCAAAGCGGAGCGCCATAAGGAGTACGACACCCACGGCGCCGAGGACGAGTGAAAACACCACGGCCAACCGGACGTCTGTTTCCAGTGCCGAAAAGATGGCAAGCGGCATGGTCTGGGTTCGACCGGGCATGTTGCCGGCGAACAAGAGCGTGGCCCCGAATTCTCCCAACGCCCGCGCCCAGGCCAACGAGGCTCCGACAAGTAGGCCTGGAATGGCAATGGGGATCGCGACGCGGATGAATGCGACGGGAGGAGATGCCCCCAGGGTCCGTGCCACGATCAGCGCGTCCGGCTCGACCTTCCGAAACGCGTTCGCCGCGGCCTGCACGAAGAACGGGGCCGAGACCACGAGCTGTGCCAGAACAACCGCACCGGTCGTGAACGGGATCGAGACCTCGATGGTTCCGAGCATCGGACCGAGGAGGCCTTGCCGCCCGAACGTCTCGAGAAGGGCAACACCGACGACGGCCGGCGGAATCACGATCGGCAGATCGACGAGGATCTCCGTCACGCGCGCGATCCGTGATCGAGACGATGCGAGCCACCATGCCAGGGGCGTGCCGAGCAGGACAGTGACGACAAGGCTCGTCAGTGTGGTGCGCAGGCTTAGCAGAAGGGCGGGAGCGAAGAGAGGGTGATTCGTACCCGCCCGCAGGTCCGCAGCCGGCGTCGAAATTACGAGGGCTAAGAACGGGAGTACCAGCAG
Organism: Gemmatimonadota bacterium; assembly: GCA_028873595.1. Lineage (GTDB taxonomy): Bacteria > Gemmatimonadota > Gemmatimonadetes > Longimicrobiales > Gaopeijiaceae > UBA2589. Next base: position 17,025 of record JAPPOV010000024.1, read on the forward strand.
CCCCACGAGGGTGATGCCGAAAAGGGCCCCCATGCTCGTGAGGGCTGATCCGCCCTTCCATCGCGCCATCATATCTCTCCTACGAAGCCGAAGGACATGAAGACCTCGCGTGCGACAGGAGTTTTCAGGAAGTCGAGGAACCGGCGGGCTTTCTGCTCCTGGTCGGTCGACGTCGTGATGGCGATGGAGAAGCGAGCCCGGACGTTGATGTCGCCCGGAATCGGTATGACACGGACATGCTCCGAAGCCTGCGCATCAGTGCGGTACACGAGCGCCGCGTCCGCCTCGCCGACCTCGACCTTGGCGCGCACGATCCTGACATTCGCTTCCATCGATACAACTCGTTGTCGCACGCGTTCCACGAAGGGCGCCCCGAATCGGGCCGACGCGTTGTGCAGGACTGCCCTAGTGTAGGCCCCAATCGGCACGTACTCGGTGCCGATGACAATACTCGAAGCCCGGTCGAGTTCGTCGAAGCGGTCGATGTCGGCGGGATTGTCTGCCGGCACGATGACGACCAGGTCCGTCATGGCGAGCACGCTTGGGGTTCGAACAAGCTTTCCGTCTTCGAGTGCGCTCATGTGTTCCTCGTTGGCGGACACATAAACGTCTGCGGGAGCACCCTGCTCGACCTGGAAGCGGAGGGTCTGGCTTCCGGCGAACGAGATCTCGAGGTCGGTGTCGATGTGCTCCTTCTCGAATACGCGCTCGAGTTCGCCAAGGACGTCGGTCAGAGACGACGCGGCGAAGATCGACAGGGTGGACCGATCGCCTTGGTCAGTCCGACCGGTGCAACCGGTCGCTGAGAGGCTTGCCGCTGCGACACACACCACGGCACGCAGCTTAGGCACAAGTCTGAGGCGCTGAGGGTGTGTCCGGAGCTGGAGCATGAGAGGTCAGGCTCACACTCGAGGCCGACAAGGAGATCGATGTAGCCACAGGAGTTGGCTGGGGGGCGGGCTCTGTGGTGCTGTTGCCACAGGACCAGAGAGAAATCACTACTCCGACCAAGACGGACCTAGCCACAGAGGAACGGAACTCAGGCTTAATCATGGATTGTCTTTTAACGGTTGGAGCCTGCCGTTGCCGTGGCGGCGTGGGAAAGGTCGGCCTCCCCCGCTTGGCCCTCGGCTAAGCGACATCGCGTGAGCTAGCGCTCATTTGGACCAGAAGAGGGGGCACGTTCTAGCAGATAGTGAATAGGGCCACCCGCGTCACAAGCATCTAGAGAGGAATACCTTATAGGCAGTAGCGTTCCCGATTTTCTTTGCTGTCCGTGGGAGCGTTCCGGAACGCCTCTTAGGCGACACAGCCAATATACCGATGAATATCCTAGCGGACCTCGGCACGGCCATCGATAACACTGCTCGACTCGCTTGGCGGGCAGCTAGCCACTTTCGTGGGCCCTCCGACAGTCCTGTATCTTAGTCGCCTACCTGCATCAGAAGGCGATAGCTGTCTAACTGTTCTACCCCGACCTAGTGGCGCCAGCCGAGCTTCAGCTAGACGTTTTAGCGGACGAACACGCTGCTGATCGCGACGACGAGCCTCAAACGGAGGCCCCTGTGGGCAGCGGGGTTATGCACGCTATAAGCAAGCTGAACCGAAAAACGACCGACCCAAGAAGGGCCAGCCGCTCCGGTAAAACGTTGTGCTGCAATGACTCCGGCGACAGGACTCGAACCTGTGACCCGCTGATTAACAGTCAGCTGCTCTACCAACTGAGCTACGCCGGACTTGAACCGCGCTGGTGCTGATTCACTCGGGGCATAAATAAGGTTCTGAGTGATAAACGTGTCAACCAGGTAGACCGGCCTGCAAGTTCACGGTGCTCACAAGCTCGGCGACGGCATGCCAGCGGGAGGCGCTTGTTGATCCTCTGCTAGTTCAACACCCCCGGCAGTCGCCGCACAACGATCGTCGGCACGTCGAAGGCATCCCTCTCGATCCAGGCGGTTAGGCCGTTCGGTCCGAAAGCTGCCGGCATCTGCAGTGAGCCTATAGGGAGTGTCCCCACGTACTGCCCCTCGGGTGTCATGATGTCGATCGCGCCCTGATCGGTGGGCTCATCGCCGCGACGCTGGGCCCAGATCTTACCGCTCCAGCTCGTTGCGAGGCGCAGGAGCACGGGTAGCTCCGGGTAGAACTGAAGCTGGTCGATCTGCCCACGCATCAGTTCGCGCATGGCCTCCTGGCTGATCGGACGCGCCCCGCCGGACCCGTCGTTGGTCAGGATACCCATACGCAGCCCTTGCCCCTCTTCCAGGTCCGCGAGCCGCCGGTGCTTCTCCGCTTCCTGGATTCGGGCGGTGACCTCGCGAGGTTGATGATTCCGCGTCAGCACCCGGCTCCGTCCGCCGTCGGATCTCACGATGTTGATCTCGTAGGCGCTCGAGTCCGCGTATGCGACGCCTCCGTCGGGCAGCACTCCGACGAGGAGCCGGGGTTCGAAGGTGCGCGGTCCTGCCATGGACATCTGGATACGCACGCCGCCGCCTTCCAGCCGTTGTGGGCGGTCGCCTCTCGGCGGGTGCCACGCCTCCGCGAGGGTCTCGACGTCCGCCACGTCTCCTGTGAGCGAGACGACGTCGATAGGGCGGGTGTCAGAGATGACGGGTATACCTCCTGGGCCGCTACGCATGGAGGTCGCCATGCTACCCCCGCCCGAAACGATGGCCGTTCCGCTGGGGTGCGACGCGATCTCACCGAGCCGGATCATGTCCCCGGGACCCATGGAAACCATCCGCTCGAAGGCGCCGTCCGCGTCGAAGAGTTGGTAGGATCGATGCCCCAGGTCGGCGATGACGAGCGAACCGTCCGGCATCGCAGTGAAGGCCGTCGGCATTCGAAATTCGCCGGGCCCTTCTCCTGCCTGGCCCACGGTGCGAACGAAGGTGCCCCGGGCATCCACGACCGTCACCTGGGAGGCCTGGCGGTCCAGAATAAAGAGGTTCCCTGCCGCATCGAAGGAGAGGCCGGTGATCTCACCGAAGGTCTCCCACAGGTCGCCATCGAAGGAGCCCACTCGGTAAACCTCTTCGAAATCCGTGCTCAGGGCACGGTCGTCGGCAGGAAGTTCTATCGTCGTCTGGCCGTGTGCGTTCTGACCGTTCATCCCCAGAGCGATCACCGCGATCCCCACGCCTGCCCGCTGTCCAACCCTCATCTCAACTCTCCTCCGGACGACTTGTGTTGCTGCACCAGACCTGTAGACGGTCGAGGAAGCACGAAGCGTTGGCTCCAGGCGACGTGGGTGTCCGCCACCGAAACCACTTGCCCGCGCTCTCTGGTCCAGCACCTTTCAGATCCCACTTGAGCCGGCTTGTGCCGGTGACGGAGGGTCAGCCGAGACTCGCAAGGGACGCGCATGATCAAGGACCTCCTCGACCGCACGGTCGAAAAGCGTGCGACCACATTGAAGTTCGATGGTCGAATCCTCTACCTACTCGATGATGCGGAGCGGGTCAAAGGCCAGCTCTACGACGGGCAGGACATCGAACTGACGGATGCCCTGAAGGCGAACTTGCGAGATCAGATCTCGACCGACGAGATCACACCGGCGTACATCTGCTTCTTCTATGACGAGACACTGGGCGACTTCCCGTATCTCGGCCTCCGCACGACGAATCAGTCCACCGGCGAAACGGAGTACCCGGTGACGCGCAATGCGGTGCGCGACGGCGGCTTCGTGTGCTCCGTGGCCGGGAAGCGTCGGGGTAAGGGCAGCAGCCGGGAAGCGAGTCCCTACGCCGAACTCCACGCCGGCATCAAGGTCGTCGTGGCCGAAAGCATCGAGCGCATCTACAACGAGAACTGTCAGAACCTCGGTGTTCTGGCGACGAACGACTTCAGTATCATCGATCGGATCAAGGCAGGTGAAGAGATCCAGCTCTCCGAGTTTACCGAGGGCAAGGACGAGATCACCCGCCAGATCATCGAATACGGCGGCCTGTTCGAGTTCAATGTGGCCCGACTCCAGGGCAAGGTCTCGATCCCGCTGACCTCTGCTCAGGGCGGTGCGCCTGCCGAAGGGGCAGCGACGATGGAGGCGCCGGCGCCGACGCGCCCCATGACCCTGGCGGAAAAGATCTTCGCGAAGCACCTCGTGACCGATGCCGCAGCGGGCGAGATGGGCGTGAACTGGGTGAAGCCTGGAGACGCGGGCTTCTTTCGGACCGACATCCGCTTCAGTCACGAGTATGTGACGCCGATGGCCTCGATCTTCTTCGAGGACAAGGTCGGCCCTGAGGCGAAGGTGGTCGACAAGGACTCGATCTTGTTCTTCCGCGACCACCTCACCTTCCTCGACAAGGTCATGAGCCAGGAGCGTATCGAGCAGGGTCTGCTCGAAGTAGCCAACGAGCTCGAGGTCAAGCAGCGAACCTTCGCCGAGAAGCAGGGCGTGAAGCTGTACGGCGAGCAGATGGGGCAACGGCTCGGTTCTCAGGCAATCTGTCACTCGAAGATCCTCGAGGAGTATGCCGAGCCCGGGATGCTGATCATCGGCACCGACTCACACACCCCGCATGCCGGGGCGATCGGAGCTGTGGCATTCGGGGTGGGGACGACGGCGATCTTCAACTCGTGGATCACGAAGGACGTGCGGGTGAAGGTCCCGCAGTCGTTCAAGGTCGTGGTCACGGGTGAGCCTGCGCCGAACGTGACCGCGAAGGACTACATGCTCGAGATCCTGCGCCACCCGTATATCCGCGACGGTGAGGCCATTGGGCAGATCATCGAGTACGCTGGCCCCGCCGTGGAAGCGCTCTCCGTCGACGAGCGGGCGACGATGACGAACATGGCGGCCGAGGTCGGCGCCTTCACGGGGATCATCGCGGCGGACGAGAAGTCCGTGGAGTTCATGGTGAGTGAGCGCGGGATGGATCGGGCCCGGGCCGAGGCGCTCATCGAGGGGACGCAGTCCGATCCGGACGCCGAGTACGTGAAGGTCATCGAGATCGACGCCTCCACGATTCGCCCCATGGCCGCGCTTCCGAACGATCCGGGCAACGGCGTCTTCATCGACGAGCTGGGCGACACACCCATCCGAATCGATATCGCCTACGCCGGCTCCTGCACGGCCGGGAAGAAGGAGGACATGGACATGTACGCGCGGGTCTTTGCCGAGGCCGACGCGCAGGGACTTCGCGTGCACTCCGACGTTCAGGTCTTCATTCAGTGCGGGTCGACCGAGGTCCGTGAATACTGCCGCGAGCAGGGCTACCTCGACCTTTTCGAGAAGATGGGTGCGGAGTTCATCGAGCCCGGATGCGGTGCGTGCATCGCGGCGGGTCCCGGTGTCACGAGCTCGCCGGACGAGGTTTCGATCTCTTCACAGAACCGCAACTTCCCAGGCCGCTCCGGTCCCGGAAACCTCTATCTCGGCTCCCCCTATTCGGTGGCGGCGAGTGCGGTGTGCGGGTACGTGACGAGCTGGACTCCGGGGCAGCAGTTCGAGCCGGTCGACGCGAGGAAGCTGGCGACCGTCTGATCGGTCGCGCCACGTACGCGTCTGGGACAATGCCCGTGGAGCGGTTCGGAGGGTGACGAAGCCGGCTTGCCGGCCTGGTCCTCCCGATCTACGATCGCCGGCCACCCGAGAACTTCAGGCAGGACAGGACCATGCGCAGGATCGGCTTCGCTCTACCACTCGCCCTCTGTACCCTGGTCTCCGCGTGCGGCGGAGAGACCGACTCTGCCGCTTCGGGCGCGGGTTCGATGGAGATGGCCGCCGCCGAGCACCTGAATCCGCTGGTGACGCTCCACGAGGCCGACCAACCGCTCTTCGGCCTCTATGCGCCGAGTCCGGGTGGCCGCGCCCGGCCGGGTGCGCCTCCGCCGCCTGTGAAGTCACCCGAGGAACGCGCCTCGGAGACGATGGCGTACGGCATGAGCGATTACGTCTTCGACGGGAGCATGGAAGGTGGTGTGGAGCGCGGACTTCCTGCGTTCTTGGAGCTCCGTGACGCCATGCAGGCCGCGGGGGCGGACGCCTCCAGTCGCCCGTTCATCGTGAAGATGTCGAAGATCGAGAGCGAGGCTCAGGCGATCCGCGAGGTCGACATGCAGCTCGACGCGGGCGTGAGCGGGATCATGTTTGTCGAGGTCGAGAGCGCCGAAGAAGCACAGTGGGGACTCAATGCCATGCGCTATACCGCCAACGGTGGCACGCGCCCCGGCGGTGTCGGCTCGGCTCCCGGCTACTGGGGTGTGAGCGAAGACGAGTACCGCGAGAAGGCCGACCTGTGGCCTCTGAACCCGGACGGAGAGCTGGTCAGCTGGGTGATCGTCGAGAGCCACGAAGGTCTCGCCAATGTGCGCGAGATTGCGGCCGTACCCGGGGTCGGCGTGTTGTGGCCGGGCGCAGGGACCCTGCGCCGCCTGTTCTCCAGCGTGGACGCGGATGGTCAGCGCGTCCTCGACGACGAGGGCTGGGAAAATGCGATCCAGAGTGTGCTCTCCGCGTGCAAGGAGTTCGACGTCCCATGCGGCTATCCTGCGAATGCCAGTGACATCGAGATGCGGATGGAGCAGGGCTTCAGCGTCTTCGTGATGGGCTGGGGCGAGAGCGGGTTCGAGACGGTCGAGATGGGGCGTCGGTTGGCGGGTCGCTGATCCTTCGGGCGCGCGGGTCGAGACTCTGATCGAGGTCGACCCACGGATCCGGGCCGAGGGTGCGAGCGAGCGCCGCTTCCCGGACGACAGCCTCCAGAGGTACTCACACCTGAAGTAGCGCCCCGGGCACCCGTTGTGAATAAAGAGCTTATGGGGTCTCTCGGTTTCTGGCACTCTTCGTGCAACAGTCTGGTTCTGTCTGGAGGGATGCCGTCTTCCTTCCTGAACTCGCTGATCCGCCCCAACAGAAGGGAGCTCTCATGAGCACGCTCAAACTCAACTCGAAGCTCGGTCTACTCGCCGCTCTCGCCGTCGCTGGCTCTGCCGGGGCGTGCAAGACGGTCAGCCCCGAAGACATGGATGCCAACCTCGCCGCTCTTCGCGCCGAGATGCAGGGCGAGATGGCGGCCGGGGACGATGCAGTCCGTTTCGACATGGACGGTCGCTTCGCCGACATGGATCGTCGTTTCGCCAGCCTTGAGCAGGACCTCCAGGAGATGGAGCGCGACTTCGAGGTTTCGATCGCCCGTCTCGAGGACGAGCTGCGCTTCAACGTGCCCGTCTACTTCGGCTTCGATGACGCTACGGTCGAGGCGGAGGACGAGGAGGTCCTCGCCCGCTTCGGTTCCGTCGCGCAGAAGTACTATCCCGATGCGCAGGTCACGGTCGAGGGCTTCACGGACCCGTCCGGTGACGAGAACTACAACCTCTGGCTCGGTGAGCAGCGCGCGAACGCAGTCGCCACGTACCTCGTCGAGAGCACGGCGATGACGGAGGATCGTGTAAAGGCCGTCAGCTACGGTGAGGACACCCGGCGTCTCGTCTCGGACGGTTGGGGCCCGGGCGTGTCCGGTTGGGAGAACCGTCGTGTCGTGCTCGTCATCGACCACGATGGTGAGCCGCCGATGATGGCGACGGAAGTGGAAGCCGAGGGTCCGTCCACGGAGGGCTGATCCCGCCACACCTCGAACCGGCTCGATCGGTTCGTCTTGAGAGGGTCGCCGGGGTTGGTCCGGCGGCCCTCTCGTTCGTGGTGTCGCAGATGGATACCCGAGGCCTCTTCCGTGGCCCGATATACGCACTCTTTCCTCCCGCGGGGTTGAAGGCCATCGTACGCCGAAGCGTCCCGCAAACGAGGTTAGTCTTGGCTCACGTTCCTCCGTTCAAGCCCGACCCGCGCCTCTTCCCGTTCGAGTCCCGGTGGTTCGAAAGTCGCGCGGGGGCCGTGCACTATGTCGATGAGGGTGAGGGCGACCCGATCCTGCTGCTGCATGGGAACCCGACATGGAGCTTCGTCTACCGCGGGATCATCATTCGGCTGCGCAAGAAGTACCGTTGCATTGCACTCGACTATCCCGGCTTTGGGCTCTCTGCTCGTCCTGAGAACTATGGGTACACGCCCGGTGAGCACGCGGAGGTGGTTCGCGATTTCGTACGCCACCTCGATCTCCAGAAACTGACGATCATGGGCCAGGACTGGGGCGGACCGATCGGGCTGCGCGTGGCGGCCGATGAGCTCACTCGTCTGCGTAGCCTCGTCATGGGCAACACGTGGTTCTGGCCGCTCGATTCCTGGCAGGGCAAGGTGTTCTCGTACGTGATGTCGATGGCTCCCATGCAGACGCAGCTGATCTCGCGCAACTTCTTCGTCGAGAAGGTCATCCCATTCGGGGTGAAGCATCCGCTTCCGGATGAAGTCATGCATCATTATCGAGAGGCGATGCCGACACCGAAGAGTCGGGTCGGTGCTGCGGAGCTTCCGGTACAGTTGATGGGCGCCAAGTCCTGGCTCGCCGAGCTCGAGCGGGACGTTCGGGACGTGCTGTCGAACGTTCCGCTGCTTCTGACGTGGGGGCTTCTCGACCCCATGTTCACCCCCCGTTTCATGGAGCGATTTCGGGAAGCCTTTGCGCACTCGGAGGTCTTCCGACTCGATGCGAAGCATTACATCCAGGAGGACTCTCCCAAGGAGATTGCCGAGGCGATCGACTCCTTCCTGTCGCCCTCGGCCGGGTCCGCGGCAGCGCGGTGACCCCGCTGGTCGTAGGCGTAGGGGGCGCAATCGGCGCGATCGCACGTTACTACCTGTCGGACTGGATGCGGGTGGCTGCCGGGCAGGGTCTGCCGTGGGGGACGTTCGTCGTGAACGTCGCAGGCTCGTTTGCCCTCGGCCTCCTGCTGGTGTGGCTGCAGGCTGCTGCACCGAGCGACCACGTTCGTCAATTCGCAGCGATCGGTGTGCTCGGCTCGTTTACGACGTTCAGTACGTTCAGTTACGAGACGGTCACGCTCATCCGGGCTGGGGAAGTCGTGCGGGCCGGAGGGTACGCCTTGGGATCTCTGACCGTGGGCGTTCTGGCAGTCATGGCTGGGATCGGGCTCGCCATGGCGATGGTAGGGTCTCGCGCATGAACACCGACTTGAAGAAGGGGGACACCGTGATGAAGGTCCGGAGCATGGGGGCACTGCTTGTCGCGCTGGCGTTTACTGCGGGGAGCTGCAGGCCTGGAGATTCGGAGGTCGAGATGACGCCCCGGCCTGCGGATCCGTTCACCATGGAGGTTGGCGATTGCTTCAATGACACCGAAATGGGCGTGAATGAAGTGACAGAAGTCCCGGCAGTTCCGTGTTCGGTACCCCATGACAATGAGGTCTACGCGCTGTTCGACCTCGCGGCGGGTCCTTTTCCAGGCGATGCACAGGTGGATGCAATCGCCGGTCAGGGGTGTTACGAGCGCTTCGAGGACGCGATCGGTCGATCCTACGACGAATCCGAGATCGCGTTCATCTCGATGTACCCGACTGAGGACTCTTGGACGGGAATCGGCGACCGTGAGGTCGTATGCATCGCCTACCACATGGAATACGAGAAGTTGACCGGCTCGGTGCTCGGCAGTGGCCGGTGACCTGCGACGCAACGGGCATGCAGGCCTGATCCAGAACGATCGTTCTGGTTTCGGTGCGCCGCATGAATGCTCGATGTGGCTCACCGTCCCCGCTGCGCCCGAACCGACGGGTGCGCGGGACTTCATGGTCGCTGCAGGACTCGAACCTGCGACATCTACGATGTGAACGTAGCGCTCTACCAGCTGAGCTAAGCGACCGTTGAGACGTTCGAGGTCCGGGCAGGTGGCCCGGACCTCGAACGCCATACCCCTACGGGGACTCGAACCCCGGTCTTCGCCGTGAGAGGGCGATATCCTAGGCCACTAGACGATAGGGGCATGCAAAACCCTTCATTTCTGAAGGGGCAAAATAGTAAAAGAGCTGTGATGGCGGCTCAACCCCTCTCAACGTTTTCGAGAGCGTATGCGTCCTGAGTGTGGGAACAGTGTTGAGCAGCCGCCGATGGCATGGGGTCGCAGGCGGCGCTAACCGGTTTGTTTACAGGGAGTTGAGGGATGCGGGCGGTGGAGTCGGTTTCAAAACTGAACACGGAGTCCGTCCGTGGCTGGATGAACGGCCGCAAGGGATGGAAACGGCGTTCAAACAAGCTCACGAAAGAGTTCGTCTTTGCGAACTTTCGAGACTCTATCGTCTTCGTGAATCGAGTAGCGACCATCGCCGACGGTCGTAAACATCATCCTGACATGGACGTCCGCTGCGGGAGCGTGACTCTGTCTCTCTCGACCCCGGAGGTCGGTGGGATCAGCGAGAAGGACCTCGATCTCGCGGAACAGATCGATTTTGCGACGTCGTGGAACAGCGGGAATTGAAGGAAGACGAATTCAGTGCGAAATAAAGTTCTGGGAGCGTAGCCGAGACCTCCTCAGCCGGACGAGCGCGGGGGCGTGACCGCCAGCACGTCCTGCAGGTCGTTGAAGAAAAAGTCCGGTTGCTCCGCTTCCAGAACTTGGCGGTCGATGGGTCCCCAGCCCACGGCCGCCGTTTTCGTACCCGCCAACCGCCCGGCGCGAACATCGTGCGGAGAGTCGCCGACGAAGAGGACCGAGCCAGGATCGTCGGCCAGATCCAGAGCATCCATCGCCTTGAGGACCGGTTCAGGATGTGGCTTGGCGTGATCGACCTGATCCCCGAAGACGACGTGCTCGACTTCGTCGTGTAGCCCACACACCTCGAGCGTTCGTCTTCCGATCCGGTGTCCCTTGCTCGTCACGATCCCGACGCGGGTGCCTCGATCGCGAAGCGTTCGCACGACGGCTACGGCACCCGGGAACGAGGAGACCATGTTGTCGTGGATGCTGCGCTGGTAGGCGACGTACGTGTCTCGCATGGCGAGTCGCTCGGTCTCGGATCGTGCGTAGTCGTACAACTGAATCGGGAGTGGCTTGCCCATCGATGCGAGGAATGCGTCGGTCGACGGATCCTCGCCGAGGTGCTGCCTCATCGTGTAGCGAAAACTGTGCAGGATCAGGTCGAGGGTGTCGGCGAGAGTGCCGTCGAGATCAAACAGAACGCCGCGCCAGGCCATCACGTGCCCTTCAGAAAGGCAAGGATCAGGGCGAACACCTCTTCATCACGAAGGAGACCCGCGTGCGTCGGGCAACAGAGCTCATGGTTCATGAGTCCGGGCAGCGTTGCGCTTTCCCCGGGAAGGATATGCGTATCGACGATGGTCCGGATCGTGATCGCATCGACTTCGAGTGGTGTGGGCTGTCCGGTATTCAGCGAGTCCAGGAATGGGCTGTCGGGTATCATTTCATCGCGGCCCGCTCCCCATGCCAGATGGGCGGACAGGGTGCCCCGGTGGGGTGACCCCAGGAAGACTGAGCGACGGATTCCGTGCTCGGGGTTTCTCAGGATGTACCAGCGCGTCGCGAGTCCGCCCATGGAATGCGCGACCACGTCCACCTGGTCGGCGCCCGTGCGCGCACGCAGCTCCTCGACGGCGGCTTCGATCTCGCGAGCGTGATCGCGGTTGCTGCCGGTGGGTTCTCCGAAGGTGATGGCCTTCACGCGGTCGTTCGCCCACCCGGCGCCCAGGAGGCGGATCCTGAGCGCAGCCAGATCGCGCTCTGTGTCGAGCCATCCCGGAACCAGAAGCACGGGCACCTGGCCGGCCAGGGGTGCGGCAAGAACTCCGGATGCGCCGAGTGCGACCGCGAACGACGCGAGTCGACGGCGCAGGCGCAGAGCGGTGCGGCGCTCGGAACGGGGCACTCGCGCGCGAATCATGGTGTGCGCCCCACGATATCGCCGATGACCCGGACCGAGTGCTCGACCTGTTGCTCCGTCAGTGTCGCGGGAGGCGTGAGTTCCAGCACGTGGCCGTGGTCACCCCCTGGCAGCAGGATGAGGCCCTCGAGCAGTGCGGCCTCGGCGACCCTGGCACCACGGCCGCGCGCCGGAGTGAGGGCCTCGTCTTCGACAAACTCGATCCCGAGCAGGAGGCCAACACCACGCACGTCTGCGACGCCGGGGGCATCCATCAGTCGACTCCGCAATCCACCGAGGAGTGCGTCACCGACCTCACGCGATCGGCGGGGAATGTCGTGCGACTGGATTGCGTCGAGGACGGCGGCGGCGGCAGTGCAGGACAAGGGATGTCCGAGGAACGTACTCGTGTGAATCGCCTCACCATCGCTCACGGGCCACGCGTCCATGACACGAGAGGGTGCGATGCACGCCGAGATCGGCATGCCTCCTCCCAGCGCCTTTCCCACGACGACAATGTCGGGCTCAAGCCCCAGGACAGAAGACACGAGCGGCGCGCCACATCGCCCCATGCCCGTCATGATCTCGTCGGCGATGAGAAGCACGTCGAACTCTCTGGCGAGCGACGAGAGCCCGGCCAAGAATGCCTCGGGCGGAATCCGGGCCCCGCCCCGTGCCTGGATGGGCTCGATGATGATCGTACCGATTGGATCGCCGTTCGGTGCGCCGTGCTTCAGCGCATCCCGTACAGCTTCGAGCGAGTCTGCTCCATCGGGAGTCGGGTCACGCAGGTGATCCGGAAAGGGGGCGAAGGCGACGCCGCCATACAGACGATCTTCGAAGAGGGCTCTGAAGTGTGGACGTGGCGTAGCGGACAGGGATCCCGCCGTGAGGCCGTGATACGCCCCCTCGAAAGCCAGCACACCAGGGCGCCCGCTGGCGAGCGCGCCGGTCTTGAGCGCCGCTTCGACCGCTTCGGAGCCGCCGGTCGAGAGGATCGCCTTCGTCTCCGGCCATGGGCCAAACGCGGCCAGCTTCTCGAGCAATTCGAGTTTCGGCGCAGGCGGATGGATATCACCCATCCCGTGGATGAGGGACGAGCCTCCACGCAGCGCCTCCTGTACAACCGGACTGGCATGACCGAGGAGTGCAACGCCGAAGGCCGATGTGAGGTCGACGAAGACGTTCCCGTCCGCATCGAGCACGTTGGCACCGACTGCTTCGGTCCAGAAGACGGGCCAGTGCTCGCTCACGAAGGTCACGTTCCGGGACTCGACTTCGTGCAGTCGCTTCGCCATGGCCGCTGAGGCGGGGCCCGGTGGTCGGACGTGGATGCGGGGAAGCTCCCGACCCGAGACGCGCGTGGCCTCAGTCATGCGGCGTCATGCCGCCCGAGAAGAGCGCCAGAGGCATCTTGGGCCGACTCAGTCCTCCGAGAGCTGGGTCTCGGCCTGCATCCCCATTGCATGGTACCCCTTGTCCACGTGCAGCGTCTCGCCGGTGATCCCCGAAGCGAGCGGTGAGCAAAGGAAGGCGGCAGCGGAGCCGACTTCCTCGGCCGTGTTCGCTTCGGGCAACGCAGCGTTCTCCTCGTAGTACTCGACCATCTTCTGGATGGTGCCGATCGCCTTCGCTGCACGACTCGCCAGAGGGCCAGCGCTGATCGTGTTCACTCGAATCCCGAAGCGGCGCCCGGCTTCGAACGCAAGCGTACGCGTGTCTCCTTCCAGGGCCGCCTTCGCCGAGCTCATGCCTCCGCCGTATCCGGGAATGACCCGTTCTGCGGCGAGGTACGAGAGTGACACCACCGAGCCGCCGGAGCGCATGAGTGGACCGAACCGCTGGACCATGCTCACGAGTGAGTATGCGCTGGCGCTCAGTGCGGCGAGGTAGCCGGATCGACTTGTGTCGATCAGGGCGTTTTGTACCTCGGGGCCGTTGGCCAGAGAGTGCACGACAATGTCGAGGCATTCATCACCGAAGTCGCTTCGCAGCGCATCTGCCACTCCCTGAATCGTGTACCCCTGCAAATCGACGTACCGCTTGTCCTGCCGGATGTCCTCCGGAACGTCGTCGGGCGTATCGAAGACAGCGTCGAGCGGGTAGATCCGTTCAAACTCGATCTCACCCCCACCAGGCAGCGACATATCGAGTTTTCCGCGCTCGAGGCTCTTCGTGAAGATCCTCATCGTAGGTGGCCAGGTGCCGACACACACGGTCGCCCCTGCCTGCGCCAGCGCTTGCACGATGGCCCATCCGTAGCCCTTGTCGTCTGCGATGCCGGCGACGAACGCCCGCTTACCGGTCAGGTCGATCGAAAGCATGAAACCCACTCTTCAGAAGTGACGGCGAGGAAAGGTAGACGATCAACGGGCCTCGGCGGACCCCCGACGTCCCGCTGTCCAGAACAGTAGAGCCGCCGTCAGGACAAGAGCTGCGATCCCACCCAGTGCACCCGCGGCATCGACCGCCCAGGCCCAGATGGGAATCACGAACGTGACGGCCGCGATGATCAGCACGGAGTCCAATTGACGCCGGTCCGCATACGCGAAGAAGGCCACTCCAGTGGTCGAGACGATCAGCGTGGCCAGACCGGGGCCCCCGTGGAACGTCTCATGCGCCGTAAGGGAGCCAAGGCCAACCCATGCCAGGCACTGGAGGGAGAGAAGTCTCTCGAGAACAGTGCGCTCTACTCGCGGAGTGCCCTGTTCCAACTCGCGCACGGTGAGTGTGACGGACAGCGCCCACCATAAATCAATGGGAATGAACGCTTCCTCGTCGAGGGACAGTGGGCCGAAGGCGGTCAGCGCCACAAGCACGAACCCCGCACCGATGGCCAGGATGAAGGCGTTGAGGGCCCAGGGGTGACGGTCGCCTGTCTCGTCCGAACGCAATGTCCGGAGCAGTGACAGGACTCCTGCGATGAGGACTGCATCGAGAATCCAGATGATGCCATCACCCGACAGCGGGGTGGAACGATCCAGAAAGACAGCAAGAAATCCCAGGCCCGTGATCAGGTGTACCCCGGGCATGAGGGGATCGCGCCGCATGGCTCTCGGAGTGAGGATGACCGGAATCACGAGAGCACTGAGGCCGAACAGCGTTCCGCCGAGTGACTGATCGGGCCAGACCTGTTCCGAGTAGACGTATGCCGAGAAGAGGAGTCCGATGCCGGCAGCCTGGAGCGCGTACGAGCTCGGCTTCCATCGACCCCTCGACTCCAGAAGGATGCCTCCCGCTGTGACCGCGACGGCGGCCACCGTCAGGATGATCGTTCGACCCATTTCGCCGTAGCGCGGCCACGCCCAGGTCAGGAATACACCGCCTGCGATGACGAGCACGACGGCGCCCGTGATCGCGAGCACGTACTGGCTCGTCCGAGTCGATCGCGCTGCCGCGTGGGCCGATTCGACTGCCTTCAGTCGCTCGGCGGTTTCCGCGTCGATGATCGAGGAACCCAACCATCGATCGATGGCTGAATTGACGATGTCCTGTCGCAAGCTCATGAACTGAACATGGGTCCTGGGGTGTGGGTCGAGCCAGCGTCGGTGATGAGCCGCGTAGCCTGTGGCCTGACACGGCTCCTGCTACAGCAGGAACATGAATGCTCCGACATAGGCCGTCAGCAGGACCGCACCTTCCCACCTTCGGATCCGCCAACCGCTTCTGAGAACAGGCAGAAGCAGCATCGAGAGAGCCACGACGGCTGCCATCTCACGCTGGATCAAGCCTTCGGGGATCGCGATGGGGTGAAGGCTCGAGGTGACGCCCAGAACCGCTGCGACATTGAAAATGTTGGAGCCGATGACGTTGCCGACCGCGATGTCTGCCTCTTTGCGAACGGCGGCAACGAGTGATGTTGCGAGCTCCGGGAGAGACGTGCCGACCGCCACCACCGTGAGGCCGATGACCACCTGGGAGATTCCCAGTGCGGAAGCCACGTCGACTGCGCCTTCCACGATGCAGTAGCCGCCGAAGACCAGGCATCCCGAGCCGGCAAGAATCAGAAGAACGTCTGGCGGGTGGACGAGAGGGGACGCCGAATCCGACGCCTCCATGAACTCTTCATACTCGGTGAGAACCTCCGGAGCTTCGTCTCCGGCGGTTCGAAAAACGAAGACGAGATAGCCGACGAGCGCGACGAGAAGAATCACACCGTCACCGCGTGTCAGCATGCCGTCCCAGGCCAGAACGACGAGCGAACCGGTCACCATGAGCATGATGGGAGCCTCTCTCCAGACGACTCGTGCATGCACCTCGAGGGGGCGTATCACCGATGTCAGCCCGAGGATCAGGCCGATATTGGCGAGGTTCGACCCCATGACGTTGCCGAGGGCGAGGTTCGCGTTGCCCCCGAGAGCGGCCATGGTGCTCACGACAAGCTCGGGGGCGGAAGTCCCGAAAGAGACCACACTCAGTCCGATGATGATCGGGCTGACGCCGAGCGTAGCCGAAAGTCGAGCGGAGCCTCGAACCAGCCATTCGGCACCGTAGTACAGTACGCCCACACCGAGTGTGAGAATCGCGACGGCGAAGGCGAGATCAGCCACGGCGGTCTAGCCAGGAGCGAAACTCAGGCAGGGTTCGTGTGTTGAGGACGTCCTTTGCGCTCAGCCAGCCACGTCGGGCCTGGTCAATGCCGAAGCGCATGTCTGCGAGGCCACGTGGGGAGTGGGCGTCCGTGCTGATCACCACCGGCACGCCGAGCTCCTTCGCCCGATACACGTGTGTGTCCTTGAGGTCGAGCCGGTTAGGGTTCGCATTGAGCTCGACGGCGACGCCGAGGTCCGCGGCGGCTTCCAGCACAGCCTCGATGTCCATCTCGAAGGGTTCCCGACGATTGATCCGACGGCCGGTCGGATGCGCGAGGATGTCGACCGTCGGGTGGGCCATCGCCTTGAGCACGCGGTCCGTCATGGTTGAACGGTCCATATCCATGAAGGAGTGGATCGAGATGACCACCACGTCGAGTTCGCCGAGAACATCGTCGGGCATGTCGAGTGACCCGTCCTTCAGGATGTCGATCTCGACACTCTTGAAAATCTCGATGCCATCGACGCGCTCGCGGACCTCATCGATCTCTGCCCACTGCTTGCGGGCGCGCTCAGGTGTGAGCCCCTGGACCATCGCCATCGCCTGGCTATGGTCGGTGACCGCGATGTATTCGTAGCCCAGCGCTTTGCACGCCTGAGCCATCTCTTCGAGCGAAGCCGCGCCATCGCTCCATGTCGAGTGCATCTGGAGATCCCCGCGGATCTGGTCGAGGGTCACCAGCTCCGGCAACGTGCCTTCGATCGCCGCTTCTACCTCGCCCCGGTTCTCGCGGAGCTCAGGGGGAACCCACGCCATGCCGAGCGCTTCGTAGACCTCCGCTTCGGTGTCGCCTGCGAGGCGTTGGCCGTCTTCCTTGCCGATTTCGTCTGCTTCGCTGTTCTCGGGCACGCGAAAGACGCCCCACTCGTTCACGCGAAGACCCTGTCGTACGGCTCGGGTACGTACCGAGACGTTGTGCTCTTTGGATCCCGTGAAGTACTGCAGGGCGGCCCCGAACGAGCGACCGGGGATGACACGGAGGTCTACCTGCAGTCCGGAGTGGAGAAGGGCCGAGCCTTTGGTTTCACCTGCCCCGAGCACGCGCGCGACCCCGCTATAGGAGACGAAGCGAGAGACCACCTCCGCACCATTACCCTCGAAGCGCGCAAGAATGTCGACATCACCAATCGTCTCCTTCCTTCTCCGCAGGCTACCCGCAACAACGGCCTCTGCGACACCCGGAGTGGCGCGGACGTATTCGAGCAGCCCCGCGATCAGCTTTTCGGCCTCGTGGACCTGGAACCGACCAGTGTGCTTGCGATGGTCGTCAATCGAATTGCGAATCTTGTCTGCGCTCTTCGCACCGAACCCGCCAAGTTGCTGGACCGTGCCGGTGTCCAGAGCGGCTTCGAGCTCGTCGACACTCTTCACGCCGAGCTCGTCGAAGAGTTTCTTCGCTTTCTTTGGCCCGACACCGTCCAGACGAACCAGCTCCACGAGCGCAATCGGGTACTCCGCCGAAACCTCTTCGAGACGTGTGATGCGGCCGGTCTTCAGGAGTTCGGTTACGTGTTTCGCGACACTCTTGCCGACACCGGGAAGCTCGGTGAGATCCTCCCCGGCCTCGACCATGGACTCGAGCGTCCGTGTCAGGTTGTTGATGGTCGCGACGGCGTTGCGGTAGGCTCGGATCCGGAACGGGCTGGCTCCCTGGATCTCGAGCAGGTCGGCAAGGGTTGTGAGCGTTCGGGCAACGTCGAGGTTTTCCATCAGCGTAGCCGATGTCGTCGGGTCCACCTCATGCATCACCACCGTCGAGAGTGCCGCCGTGGTCCGTCAGTCGAACGAGGAACTCATCGAAATCGAGGACCTCGACGCCGAGCTTCTCCGCTTTCGCGAGCTTCGAGCCGGCTTTCTCTCCTGCCACGACAAACGCGGTCTTCTTCGATACCGAGCCCGAGGTGCTTCCTCCGACGGAACGCCACGCAGTCTCCGCTACTACCCGGGGGACGGGGATTGCGCCGGTGAAGACTGCGGTGCCGAGGTCCGGCAGGTCGCAGGACGTCAACTCTACGGTCTTTGGCTCGACGCCTCGGGCAAGGACACCATCGACGGCTGCCGCATTCCGTTCGTCGGCGAAGAAGCTCGTAATTGCCTCCGACATCCGTGGTCCGATGCCGTCGATCTCGACCAATTGCTGCGTCGTCGCCCGCCGGATCGCGTCGAATGAACCGAAACGCTCGGCGAGCGTCCGTGCGACGGTAACACCCACCTCCGGAATCCCCAGTGCAATGAGAAAGCGGTTGAGGTCCGGGGTGCGTTTCGATGCGATCGCTTCGACGAGGGCTGTGGCCGACTTCTCGCCGAACCCTTCCAGAGCGACCAGGTGGTCCGGTGTGACGTCGAAGAGTTCGGCGAGCTGCGTCACAAGTCCACGATCGACGAGAAGGTTTGCCGTTTCCTCGCCCAGCCCTTCGATGTCGAGCGCGGAGCGGGAGCCAAAATGGATGATGCGTCCCTTGAGCTGGGCGTTGCAGCCGAAGCGGTTGGGACAGACAAGGCGAGGGCCGTCCTCGATCACCGGTGTCTCACATACCGGGCAGCGATCGGGCATGTCGAAGGGTGGAGACCGGTCGTCGTGATGCTCGATCACTTCCACGACTTGAGGGATGACGTCACCCGCTCTCTGGATACGCACCGTGTCATGCTCACGGAGGTCCTTTCGCCGGAGCTCTTCTCTGTTGTGCAGCGAGGCTCGCGAGACCGTGACGCCGCCCACGACGACAGGCCGTAGCCATGCGACGGGCGTGAGGACGCCTGTCCGGCCCACCTGGATGTCGATCTTCTCGATGACTGTGACTTCCTGACGGGGAGCGAACTTGAGAGCCATCGCCCATCGGGGGTGATGAGAGGTCGCGCCCATCGCGCGCCGGGCCGCGAGGTCGTCGAGTTTGACGACGACACCATCGATCTCGTAGTCGAGCTCGTCGCGCTGTTCTTCATACGCGGAGTGGTATGCGAGCACCTCGTCGACCGTGGTCGCAGTCTGGATGCGTTCCGGGACACGGAAGCCCCATTCGCGAATCGCTTCGACTCCGGCGATGTCAGAGGTGAACGAGTCGCCCTCGACCACGAGCACGTCATAGACGAGCACGTCGAGCTTGCGTGATGCCGTCACGCGGGAGTCGAGCTGTCGGATTGATCCGGCAGCTGAATTGCGCGGCGACGCATACGGCTCGAGGCCTGCTTCGGCTATACGAGCGTTGAAGTCCGCGAAGTCCGAGATGTACATCAGGACTTCTCCGCGAAGAGCAAGCAGCTTAGGCGCGGGGCGCACGGTTGTGCGCAGGCGGAGGGGGACGGTGGGGATCGTCCTGATGTTCGCGGTCACACGCTCGCCTTGCTGGCCGTTGCCGCGCGTGACAGCACGAGTCAGAACCCCGTCCTCGTACACGAGTTCGATCGAGGCCCCGTCGAGCTTCGGTTCGAGGATGTAGCGAGGTGTGACACCGTCACCAAGGGCACGGCGAACCCGTTCGTCGAAGCGCACGAAGTCCTCCGGTTTCTCCGACGAATCCAGAGACAGGAGGGCGGCGACGTGCTCAACGGTTTCGAACTTGTCCTGCGGCGGCGCGCCGACGCGCTTGGTCGGCGAGTCAGGCGATTCGAGAGCCGGGTACTGTCCTTCCAGCGCCTGGAGGCGGCGAAAGAGATCATCGTATTCGGCGTCGCCGATTTCGGGACGTGCCTCGTGGTAATAGAGGTATGCGTGACGCCTCAGCTCCGAGCGGAGGGTTTCGGCCTCCTCGAGGATCGCGTTCGGTATGTCGTGATTCGCGTCGGTCACGGCTGTAGCTCGAGGTGGGTTCCCAACGACCGACAATATCGCTCCTTCGGCGCTCCAGGGGCACCGAAGGAATCCCGCGGGATCTCGCTGGGTGCGGCTTGCACCGTAGCGGGATTCCCCGGCCTCACTGATCTTGTCGGTTCTCTGCGTCGACCCGGCTGGTCGGGATGGCGCGCGTACGAAGGGCATCTGGAGGTATCATGAAGAGGCATCATCCCCTGGGACGGCTGCTGGGAGCGATCGCCGCAGTTCTGATCACGAGTACCGGTCTTGCCGCACAGCAGGGCGGCATGGAGGAGACCAACCCCCGTCGTGCCGACGAGGGCGACGGTCCGCACGAGCGGCTGATTCTCCGGGGCGGCACGTACATCGATGGCGCTGGAAGCCCGCCACTCGGGCCGGTCGATATCGTCATTGAAGACGACCGAATCGTGGAGATTCGCGCTGTCGGCTTCCCCATGGCGCCGATCAACGAGTCGCGTCGTCCAGACGGTGCCACACAGGAGATCGACGTTTCGGGGATGTATATCCTTCCCGGTCTGGTCGACATGCACGTCCACACAGGCGGAGCCGGCAAGGCGCCTCAGGCGGAATACGCCCACAAGCTGTGGATGGGCAACGGCATTACCACGGCGCGTGGTGTGGGCTTTGGTCCGATGATGTGGTCGCTCGAGCAGAAAGCGCGTTCCGAGGCGAATGAGATCGTCGCTCCACGCATGTTCGTCTACGCCCGTCCGGGCGAAGCTTGGGATCGTGGTCCCGTTACGACACCGGAGATGGCCCGGGAGTGGGTGCGCTGGGCTGCCAACGTCGATGTGGACGGAGCACGAATCGACGGACTCAAGCTCACGTCGTACCCCCCCGCGATCATGGAGGCGCTGATCGATGAAGCGCACCAGCATGGCCTCGGGACGGTCGCGCACCTGGCGCAGACGGGCGTGGCCCGAATGAACGCGCTTGATGCGGCCGAGCTGGGTCTCGACATGATGACCCATTACTACGGTCTCTTCGAGGCGCTGTTCGAGGAGCGGACGATCCAGGATTTTCCGGCCGACTACAACTACCAGAACGAGCAGCATCGTTTCGGTCAGGTGGGACGACTCTGGAATCAGTCCGCGGAGCCGGGCTCCGAAGCATGGAATGATCTCATCGACCGCTTTCTCGAGCTCGACTTCGGCATCGACCCCACGATGTCGATCTACGAAGCCAGCCGTGATGTCATGCGTGCGCGGGAGGCTGAATGGCACGAGGAGTACACGCTGCCCAGCCAGTGGGACTTCTATCAGCCCAGCCGGGAGGCGCATGGGTCGTACTGGTTCTACTGGACCACTGAGGACGAGTATCACTGGCAGCAGTTTTACCGGAAGTGGATGACGTTCCTCAACGACTACAAGAACGCCGGCGGGATTGTCACGACGGGGTCGGACTCCGGCTTCATCTACAAGCTTTACGGCTTCGATTACATCCGGGAGCTGGAGCTCCTGCGTGAGGCGGGGTTCAACCCGCTCGAGGTGATCCGTGCCGCCACGTACCATGGCGCACTGCAGCTCCACAAGCCGAAGGGGATGGAGAACGACCTGCAGTTCGGCGTCCTCGAGGTCGGAGCGAAGGCGGACATGATCATCGTGCCCGAGAACCCGCTTGCGAACCTCAAGGTCCTTTACGGCACGGGAACCCCGCGACTGAATGATGACACCGGTGAGGTCGAACGGGTCGGTGGCATCACCTACACCATCAAGGACGGAATCGTCTACGACGCCAGGCAGCTCCTGGAGGACGTACGCCAGATGGTTCGAGACGCCCGGGCCAATCCGGTGTCCGAGCAGGGCGGTAGCATGTAGCTCCTCCGGAGCATTCACGGGAAGCACGAGCTTCCAGGGACAGGCGCCCCTGCCCGATCCATGGGTGGGGGCGCTTCGTCTATCTCGAACATGAAATAGAAGCGATGTTCTAATAAAGGGTCCTCCTGTCTTGAGCGTGCTACGCTGAGCCCTGTCCCAGAGGAGTTCGGGTGAAGCCTTCTCGGGATCCCGCTCGAGGGCCTCGACACGCTCTCCATCGCCATCGAGCATCCGTGCTCGTTGTCGCCGGCCGTGGCCTGATCTACGGGTACCCATTGGTCCGGATCTCTCTCGTACGTATTGTCGAGGGCTCTCAGGATCCATGGGCTACAGGGGAAGACGACATGGAGCTGCACCCGCGTGACATCGATGGCGACGTCGTTCGACCCATGCGCGACTCGTATTCGGGACAGGACAGTCAACTCGCCACCGCAATCTGCGTGTCTCCGGAGAGCCGGTGAGCAGCGGGGCAAAGGCCCTGGAGTCGTCCGGCCGGGTCTTCACGGACGCGGAGATTCGCCAATATCGGGACGACACCCCGGGACTTCAGCACCGCATCCATTTCAACAGCGCCGGCGCCTCGCTGATGCCCAAACCGGTAATAAGCTGTATTACCGGTTATATTGAGCTTGAGGCTGAGATCGGTGGGTATGAAGCAGCCGCTGCCGAGGCGGAGGGCATCGCACGGGCCTACGAGCACACCGCAGCGCTGATCGGAGCCCTGCCGGACCGCTTGGCGATGACCGAGCACGCGACCGCGTCCTTCGTGGCCGCGCTGTCATCGGTACCCTTTCGGCGAGGTGATGTACTGGTGACAACCCGTCAGGATTACGTCTCCAATCAGATCCAGTACCTGGCGCTCGCGGATCGCTTCGGGGTGGAGGTCCTTCGGGCGCCTGACGCTCCGGAGGGCGGGGTAGACCTTCAGGCGATGGAAGAACTCATCCATCGCCGTCGCCCGAAGCTCGTCGCAATCACGCAGATTCCCACCAACTCGGGGCTCGTTCAGGATGCCTATGCCGTCGGTGCGATGTGTCGGGCCCGAGATGTGCTCTACCTCGTGGACGGCTGTCAATCAGTCGGCCAGATGCCGATCGACGTCGAGGCGATGGGATGTGACTTCTTTTCCGCCACATCGAGGAAGTACCTGCGGGGCCCCCGCGGAGCAGGGTTCCTCTATGTGTCCGATCGCGTCATCGATGCCGGCCTGGAACCGCTCTTTCCCGACATGCGCGGTGCGGACTGGATCGCCCCCGACCTATACCAGCCGGCTCCGGATGCCCGCCGCTTCGAGAGCTGGGAGTACGCGTGGGCCCTGGTGCTCGCCACCGGGGCCGCCGCGGAATACGCGACTGCCGTTGGGCTCGACCGTATCGAAGCACGGGCCCGGAGGTTGGCCCGCGAACTTCGCGAGCGACTTGCCAGCGTCGACCGCGTCCGGGTCCTCGACCGCGGTGCCGAGCTCGGAGCGATCGTTACCGCTTCATTCGATGGCTACACGCCCGGCGACCTCGTGACGGAGCTCCGGCGCAGAGGCATCAATACGTCCTCACAGACACGGATCGACGCGGTCCTCGATTACGACGAAAAAGGTGTCGACGGAGCACTCCGGATGTCGCCACACTATTTCAACGACGAAGCTGATCTCGATGCTCTAGAAGGGGCGCTCCGGGAGATCCTGGCACCGTGACTCCGTCGACGTCCCTGTCGCGAGGGCGCCGGTGAAGAATCTCCGCGTCTCGTCCGTACCCACTCGTACGAGCATGTCGCTCGCAGGGGAGTAAGGGTGCAACGTCAGCTGGAAATCGAATTGATCCGCAAGTGCAAGGCCGGGCAGTCCCGGTTCTACGAACCCCTGGTTCGATCCTACGAGCCCGCAGGCATGCGGCTCGCTGTTGCCATGATGGGTAACGCCGAGGACGCGAAGGACGCTCTGCAACTTGCGTTCATCAAGACATACGACACGCTGCCGCGTTTCGATCTGCGACGGCCATTCGGTCCCTGGTTCTTTCAGATCCTGCGGAACCAGTGCCGAGACATGCTTCGTAGCCGAACGGCGAAGTTCAACTTCGAAGCGCTCGACGAGGGTATCGAGCAACGCCCCGGTAGTGTGGAGCGCGGGCCGGAGCGGATTCGTCAGCGTAATGCCGCAAGAGAACTGCTATGGAAGGGCCTCGAATCCATCGGCACGGAGCATCGAGAGATTCTGGTACTCAAGGAACTCGAGGGTTTCAGGTACGCGGAGATCGCACAGATCCTGGACATCCCGGAAGGAACCGTAGCAAGCCGGCTCTACCATGCTCGAACCGCGTTGAAACG
Source organism: Gemmatimonadota bacterium (assembly GCA_028873595.1). Classification (GTDB taxonomy): domain Bacteria; phylum Gemmatimonadota; class Gemmatimonadetes; order Longimicrobiales; family Gaopeijiaceae; genus UBA2589. The sequence goes on from JAPPOV010000024.1 coordinate 41,295, forward strand.
CGCTCTGACCAATCTGGACGCGGAGTACCCGTAGGTTATGGAACAGCAACCCTCCCCGCGCGCCGGTTCGGTTGGCCCCGACGACCTCATGCGATATCTCGACGGAGAGATGACGCCCGAGGAACGCGACCACGTCGACTCCGAGCTTGCCCAGTCCACCGAACTGAATCGAGAACTCGCAAAGTACCGTTCGCTCAAGGAAGACGTGCAGGGGTTGACCTTCCGGGCCGGTCCGCCGAACCGGTCGGTGTGGGATGACGTGAATCGAAAGCTGAACCGGCCTATGGGCTTTGCCTTCCTCGTCGCGGGGCTCGTCATCTGGCTCACCTACGGGACATTCCTCTTCGCGACCTCTACGGCGTCCCGATGGGAGAAGCTGGGTACGGCCGCCATTGCCATCGGTATGCTGCAGCTCCTCGCTTCCGTCGTCTGGGATCGGTATCGCGATTGGCAGACGGACCCTTACAAGAGCGTACATCGATGATCGTCGTGACGACTCCTATTGTGTCTGGCTTTGAGATCTCGGACGTGCTGGGCCTCGTGCGGGGCAGTTCCATTCGCAGCAAGCATGCTGGGAAGGACATCATCGCTGCCATGCGCAACCTCACCGGTGGTGAGATCTTCGAGTACACGAAGATGCTGGCGCAGGCACGCGAGCAGGCTGTGGATCGCATGATCGAAGAAGCTCAGCTCCTCGACGCAGATGCCGTGGTCTCCGTTCGGTTTCAGACGTCGATGGTCATGCGCGGAGCGGCCGAGATGCTCTGCTACGGAACCGCCGTCAGGCTGGCGCAGAACAACGACGAGTAGGCATCTTCGGTCCTTCTCTCCCGGACCGGATGACACGTGGCTGCACTCGCCATCTTCGAGCCCGACCTGCGCGCTTTTCTTCAGCTGACAAGAGCTCTGTCGGGCGAGCACCGGCTCGTGTCGTGTGCGACCTGGAACGCCCTCCGCAGCGCGATCCAGCGAGAAGAGGTGGAGGCTTGTCTGGTAGCCTGGCCTGCCTCTGCGCGTGGCCACACCGCGCCGGACCGGATCGCCGAGCTTCGAGCATTGCGCCCTGGAGTTGGGATCGTCGCATGCGTGGAGTCGGGAGATCGATCCGGCGTCCCCCTGGACCGGGTCGACGGGGTCCTGGACCCGCATCTGGAATCCGCCCGGATTCGGGCTGACCTCAAGGCGGCCCTCACCGTCGTGCGCTCGGGCTCGGCTCAACTCACTCGCATGCACGGCGCTCCAGGAGCGGATGCCGCCGCTGGCTTCTCACGTAAGCCCGCCCTGCAGCGGGCTGGATCATTCCTCTTGATGATCGCCCTGACGGGCTGCGCCATGCTCGGAGGGGGTGGAGTCGATGGATCAGCCATCCGGGAGGTACTCCAGACGGAGCCGATCGATCAGCTTCACGTGGGTGTGTATGCGATCGACCTGGCATCAGGCCGCACGCTCTTTTCGCACAATGCGCACCGGAAGTTCATCCCGGCATCAAACCAGAAGATTCTGGTCACCGCCACGGCCATGTCTCTCTTCGGGCCCGACCATCGCTTCCGGACAGACGTCTGGGCAGCCGGCGAGATCGTGGGCTCGTTTGTGGACGGTGATCTCGTCGTGGTCGGTTCTGGCGATCCAACGTTTTCGGACCGGTACTGGACCTCCGGCGCCGACGCGCTCCGAGCGATCGCGGACAGCCTGAAGTCGCGAGGCGTTCGACACGTCGGTGGACGTCTTGTCGTCGACGTGTCCGCGTGGGATTCGGCAACGGTTGGCCCGACCTGGGAGGTGGAGGACCTCCGGTACGGCTATGGCTCGACCGGAGGGGCCTTTGCGATCGATGAAGGAGAGCTGGATTTGGTCGTGTCGAGCGGTCCGTCGGTCGGTGATCCGGCACCGGTGTCGTGGTCACCACTCGGGACCCGGGACTTCGTTCGCTCTCGACTGACCACGGCGCCGGTGGACAGTGCTACCCGGGTGCGCCCCGACTACCTGCCGGAGTCGCGGGTGCTCGTGCTTGAAGGGCGAGTGGAGCTCGGGACCGTCGACACCGTGTCGGTCGCCATGCGAGACCCCGTCCGCCAGTCAGCTGCTTCCCTCGCGAGGGCCGTGGACGACGCCGGTATCGAAGTGGAGGGCGGCTTGCGGGTTCGCTGGACTGGAGACGTCCCGGATCAGGAGACGTGCACGCATGGCAACGAGAGTGCATGCCCGGGCAGTCAGCCTCTCTTCAGCATGTACTCGCCACCCGTATCGACGATCGTCGCCGGCATTCTCGAGCCGAGCCAGAACTGGATGACGGAGCAGACGGTCCGGGCGCTTGGTGCCCGTTATGGAGACGAAGGCTCATGGCGGGAAGGCGTCGATGTCGTCGAGGCGTTTCTGGTCAACGAAGTCGGGGTTCGCCCGTCTGACATCTCGGCTCGGGACGGGTCGGGCCTCTCCTTTTACAACCTGGTTACTCCGCGTGCGATCGTTCGGATTCTTACGGAGATGCACCAGATGCCGTGGGCTGCCGAATACCGGGATGCGATGGCGGAGCCGGGTGAAGAAGACTCGACCCTCGAGAACCGGCTGAACGGGTTGGAGGGGCGAGTGTTCGCCAAGACCGGAACGATTTCGAACGTGAACTCTCTGTCCGGTTATCTCGTACGGGATAATGGCCAGGAGATCGCCTTTTCGATTCTGTCGAATGGATCAGGCATGCCCGCTTCCCGGGTCCGGGGTGCCATTGACGAGATCGCTCGTGCTCTGGCACACGAACGAGACGCAGACCGCCGGACGGTACGATGACAGATTTTGATTTTCCCGAGCTTCCATCCGATGACGAACTCGGGATCACCGATGAGGATCGTGAAGTCTATGAGAAGGACTTCGCAGGCGGTGAGCCGGAGACGAGCGACCCTGAACTGTCAGCACTGCTGAAGGATGTTCCGGCCAAGCCATCGGCAGAGGCTGGAGTCGCGTCGGCAGCTGGAGCCGGAGGCCCCGTGGCGGCTGCTGCCGGGCCCGGGGTAATCAGGAGAAAGTGGCGTGGTCCGATCACGTTTGTCCTCCTGCTGCTCGTCTCAACATTTGCCAGTAGTCGGACCGGCCTACCGCGGCCGGTGCCAGCGAATGCTCCTGACTCTGTCTTCTCTTCCGCCCGGGCGATGTCGACGTTGGTCGATATGGCGCGTCGGTCTCACCCACCGGGATCGCCTGAGCACACCCGCGTGCGTGACTTCGTCGTGTCGGAGATGAGGGCTCTGGGGATGGACCCGGAGATCCAGACCGCGACGAGCCTCATCCAGTCAGAGGCGCGGGCACGCGCTGCGACGGTACGAAATGTCGTAGCCAGAATTCCGGGAACTGCGCCGACGGGCGGGGTGCTGATCACGGCTCATTACGACAGCAGGGAAGGCGCTGTCGGTGCTGGCGACGATGGTTCGGGTGTGGTCGCGGCCCTCGAGGCGATCCGGGCCCTGCAGACCGGTCCGCCGCTCCGGAACGATCTGATCGTCGTCTTCACGGACGCCGAGGAGTTGGGCCTCCTGGGCGCTCGGGCCTTCGTGAACGAGCATGCGCTGATGGACGACGCAGACGTCGTCCTCTCGTTCGAGATGCGAGGCGGTGGGGGTCCCTCGATCATGTTCGAGACCGCCGATCAGAATGGGTGGATCGTACGCACGATGAAGGAGTGGGATAGCCACCCGTTCGCAAACTCGATGTCGTACGAGGTCTACAAGCGCATGCCGAACGGGACGGATTTCACTCCGTTCATCGAGGCGGGGGCACAGGGCCTGAACTATGCGGCGATCGACAATGCCCACGTGTACCACCAGGCCTTCGATACGCCGGACAACCTATCCGAGGCCACGCTCCAGCATCATGGAATTCATGCCCTGGGAGCGTTGAGGTACTACGGTGAGGCCGACCTGACCCAGGTGAATGACGGCAACGTCGTGTACGGGTCGATTCCGGGCATCGGCCTGATCGTGTACGGCCAGGGCTGGGTCCTGCCCCTCTCCGGACTGCTGCTCGTGATGCTGGTCATCACGGTTCTCGTGGGTCGTCGTCTCGGTGCGACGCCGAAAGGCGTGGCACTTGGGGTCGCAGGGTCACTCGTGGTTCTGAGTGTTGCGTACGGGGTGGGCTACAGCCTCATGCAATGGCTGCCTGGCGTGCACGGTGAGGATGGAATGCTGCATGGCTCGGTCTTTCATGAGGAAGGCTGGTACATGTTGACGCTGGCCTTCAGCACGCTGTTCATCGTTACGGCTGTTACGGGTGTTCTGAGCCGGTGGGTGACGATCGTGGAGTTGGCGATTGGTGCGCTCTTCGTACCGAGCGGCCTTGCGGTGGCGCTCGGTTTCGTCGCGCCGCTCGCCGCGATGAACCTCCAGTGGCCGACCATCGCCGCCGCTGTTTCGGTCGCGCTTCTGACCCTGCTCAAGGACCGCCGGGAAGCGATTGTGGGCTGGGTCACTGCATTGCTGCTCGCCATCCCCGTGATTCTGGTGTTCCAGCAGATCGTCGAGCTCGTGTGGATGGCGCTCACCCTGCGGTTGGCCGGCGTGCTCGCGGTGCTGATGGGCGTCATGCTCCTTCTCTGTCTTCCGGCATTGAATGCTCTGCGGCACCCGAATGCCTGGTGGGCACCGCTCACGGCAGCGGTGCTTGCAGGTGTCTCCCTCGGTATCGGCGTACTCGGGGCCCGGGCAAACGCGGAGCGGCCTGCACCAAGCACATTGGTCTACGCATACGAGCACGGGAGCGGAGATGCGGTCTGGGCGACGTCGCCAGGCGAGCAGGATCGCCCCGGAGCGATCTGGGCAGCGTCTGCAGCGCAGGCGTCGTTCGATGAGACGCGTGACCTGTCGGCATTCGGTTTTCTGAGCCAGGAGGTCCCGGTTGCGGCTGCCCCGGTCTTTGAAGCAGCGCCACCCGAGACGTACGTGATCGCGGACACGATCGAGAGCGGTGTGCGTCTTGTGGATGTCCGCGTTCGGTCGCGCATCGGGGCCGAGCTGATGCAGTTCCATCTGATGGAAGGAGTCGTGCTGGAGTCGATCAACGGCACGCTTTTGGAGGATCCGGGCTCGGTCCGGATCGCAGAGCATTGGGGTGAGCCAGATGGGTTTGTGGCGCTGAACCTCCGCATGCCCGAGGACGCACCGATTGGGGTCCACGTGGTCGAGCACCTGCTTCGTCCGGACGAGGTTGTCGGAGAGGGCCGGTTTGATCGACCGGGCCGCCTCGCGCCGAATGTGAACTGGATGAGTGATCGAGCAATGCTCCGGTTCTCGGTGGCCGCATTGGCGGACCCCCGGCATGCGACCGTGGTCGTGCCGCCACCCCCTTCGGGCATGTTCGAACAAGGTGAGGGTGCTGTGGTGGATACGCTGCGGAATAGTGAGGGCGCAGGGGAAGTGACAGAAGGGAGACCTCCCGTTCTCGACCCCCTTCAGACCGATTCGACTTCGGGGGGCGCTCTGGGGGTGGACACGGTCACCGCCGCGGGCGGCAACTCTTGAGTACCTGCTCGCGGTTGACGTTGCGACCTCGGCATCGTGGACTTCTCACGGCGGTCGTCTTCCTGGTGGCGTGCGGGTCACCCGAAGAGGAGTCGATCTCGTTTGCCGCTGATCCGGTATTCGATATCCCGAACTGGTCGGGCCATTGGTTCAAGGGCAACACTCATGCGCACACCACGAACAGCGACGGGGATTCCTCGCCGGAGTACGTCGCGCAGTGGTATAAGGACCACGGATATGCCTTTCTGGTCTTGACCGACCACAACGTCTTCACCGACCCAGCGACGCTGGCCCACCTCGTGGACGAGGACTTCCTTCTGATCCCTGGCGAGGAGGTGACGTCCAGCTTCGAGGACGCCTCGGTGCACGTGAACGGGCTGAATCTCCCCCACGTCGTGGAGGCCAGGCAGGCAGAGACGCTGGTGGCCACGATTCAGGCCAACGTGGACGCGATTCGTGAGGTCGAGGGTGTGCCGCACATCAACCATCCCAATTTCCGTTGGTCCTTCGGTGCGGAAGAGCTGGCGCAGGTGGAGAACGACCGTCTCCTCGAGATCTGGAATGGCCATCCGACGGTGCACAACGACGGTGGCGGTGGCTCTCCTTCGCTCGAGGAGATCTGGGACATCCTGCTGACCGGGGGGAAGACCATCTTCGGGATCGCCGTGGACGACGCTCATCACTTCCAGGGGGAGTTCCACCCCGATCGCTCGAACCCCGGCCGGGGCTGGGTCTCCGTGCGAGCTGACGCGCTGGATGCGGTTTCGTTGATGGAGAGTCTCGAGGCGGGGCACTTCTACGCGAGTACGGGCGTGGAACTGACCGAGATCGCTGTCCTTCCGCGCACACTCGAGCTTCACATCGCGCAGGATCGTGACTTCAAGTATGAGACCACGTTCATCGGAGCATCGGGCGAAGTTCTGCTCGAGACCGGGGAGAATCCGGCGATCTTCCAGTTGTCTGAGGATGTGGGATACGTTCGAGCGCGTGTTCGTAACTCCCGCTCGGACTATGCGTGGACCCAGCCGATTTTCATCACCCGACGCTGAGCGAAGCGATCATCATGTGCGCTCGAAGGCGCCGGGCAGGGTGACCCGTACGGATTGCCAAATGACTTCGCATATAACAATTGTGTAGCCTGTGCACTCCGAACTTGTACAATGGTGCCCAGACAACGTCCTCACGGAGCATGAGACATGACGAAGACGATGCGATGGCTTTCCCGAACCGCGCTTGTGGCTGCGTTGGTTGGTGGGGCCGCGTGTGACGATGCGACCTCGCTCGAGAGCCTCGACGACACGATGACCATCGACGCCGCGATGGTGGCGGCCGACGCGACCATCCAGGAGGCCCGCATGTGGAGGGAGCCCTTCCTCTTCGGGTCCGTGCCGGCGGTTAGCGCATCCGATTCTGAAACGCAGTCGACCGCACACTCGGGCGGGCGCAGGATGTGGAGTGGCTCGCTGGAACGCAGCCGAAGCGTCGTCTTCTATGACGAGGCCGGGGTCGAGCAGGATGCCTACGATGCGCTGACGACGGACCAAATCCACATCGATCACGTCATGTCCGGCCTGGTCGAGCGGGAGCGATTCACCGCCCAGATCGAGCGGGAGCGCAGCATGGTCGTCAGCGGACTCGTCGGCGACGAGTCGACTCGCACGTGGAATGGCTCAGCGGACAGCTTCACTGCTCGAAGCGGTGTGCTGGAAGACGGCACGGAGCGATCTCACTCGATGACCGGTGCAGCCTCGTACATGAACATTGTGGTGCCGACCCCTGGGACGGAGCCCGGCTACCCGCTCTCCGGAACGATCGAACGGTCCATGGTCGGGACCCGCACGAACGCAGAGGGCACCAGGACGCGTGAGGTGACCGTCGTCATCACCTTCAACGGGACCCAGTTCGCGGACGCCACCGTGAACGGTGAAGCGATCGAAATCGACCTCGCGGCCCAGGATGGACGACGTCCGTTCCGCCGCAAGCGAGGGGGATGATCGATAAAACACAACACGGGTTCTGAAAACGGGGGTGGCGGACAGCGAGTTCGCCACCCCCGTTCGCTAGGCCGTCAGTTCGGCTCGAAGAATCCCATGTGCTCGAGCATGTAGTCACGGATGACACGAGCGAGAACCGCTGCGTACGCGCGTCGATTTGCGTCCGAGTCTCGGACGCCCACGAAGTGATGCTCGAGCTGAATTCCGCTCACCAGCTCGGTATCGGACAGTGACCCGTGCTCGCGCGTGCTGTATCCGCCGGTGAAGTACGGGTCCTGTCCAGGCATGGGGTTTTCCGGACTCGGGATCGCTGGGATTCCTTCGGCCTCGAGCATTCCTCCTAAGCTGACGGCTCCCCGCACAACCTCGGCAAAAGGAATCGGCGAGTCTCGGCCAATCTCGCGGATGCTCGACCGTAATACGTAGCTCAGTGAATTGATGGACGCGTCCGGTTGGTTCAGGTCGTCACGGGTCAGAAGGTATCCGAGCTCGATTCGGGGAATCGGGTGCCCGTGCCCATGCATATCGAAGAACATACCTTCCCCATTCGTCGTGATCGTGACGCGAGCGGATCGAATGAAGTCGTGGTACTCGGTCCACGCACGTTCTGCGAAAGGATTCCCCTCCGCGGCCTCCTGGATCTCACGGTTGGGGTCCATCTTCGCTCGCTCCAAATGGGCGAGTACCACGTGAGGCCCGAACCCGGTCAGCTCTATAAGCGCATCCCGTACCTTCAGCGTGAGGTCGAGCGTGTTCTTGTCCGTCACCTGTGTGCCGCCCTGGCGATTCGGAATTTCAGGCGGCGCCAGTCCACCTCCGTGTGGGGCTGAAAGCACGACCGGAAGCTCACCGGGGATGTACTCGATGTAGTTTCGCCGACCGAAGTAGCTGACCCCAGGTTCGAAGGATGCAAGCGCGGGAGGTTCGTAGACCTCGATCAGCGCCGTGTCCGCCGTGCCGGCGAGCCGAGCGACGACCAGGGCTTCCCCCGATGCAACACCACGAACCTGACCCTCGTTATCTACTGCAGCGACGGCCGGGTTCGAGCTGAACCATTCGACTCCGGCCGTGGTCGCGCCGGTGCCTGCCGGCCCGAGTGCTCGTACCGTGAAGGTCTCGTTGTCCCCGAGCAGGATCAAAGCCACCTCGGGCGCGACCTGAATCTGCCGCACCTCGACGCCCGCAGGGTCGTCGCAGGAGCCGGCGGGCACGATTAGCAAGAGCGCCAAGAGGACGTGATGCGGTAGCCGCGCCAACCGGGCAGCGGCTCGGGAGCGGTCGCCGACGGAGAGGGTGAGAGGGAGCATACGGTCAATGTACGACGCCTCAACTCTCGAACCCAACCGGTCTGTCGTTGCCGTGACAGAGCAGCCCGGCGGCCTCATTGTGTGCTCCGTGCGTAGGGTGATTCTGCTTCCGGGAGACGTGGGGAGAGAATCGGCCCGGTCTTTTCTCGACCTGGCGAGCGGAACGTCGACGCTGGCTGGCTTATGTGGTCGTATGTGGCCACCCCGAGATCGTGTACATGCTGTCGGAGGATCGATGACGAAGCGCTTCAACTTCATCCTGCTGAGTCTTGTCCTCGTGGTCGCCGTTTCGGCGCACGAGGTCAGAGCTCAAGACCCGTCGACTTCGTCGGCCGATTCTGCGCAGGCGCTCTCGCAGCGTGTGGAGATCATTCGGACCGAGTACGGTATCCCGCATATCATCGCCGAGGACTGGAAGGCCTTCGGTTTCGCCATGGGGTGGGTACAGTCGGAAGACTATGGCGATCAGGTTGCGATCGGGATCGTCCGAGGCCGTGGGGTCTACGCTCGGCACACGGGACGTGATTCCATCGGGGGCGATTTTGCGGGGCGAGAGGCGCATGCGGTTGCAACGGCCCGCTACGGTTCCCTCGAGCCACGAGCGAAGGCTGTCTACGACGGGTATGCGGAGGGGGTAAACGAGTACGCTCGTCAACATCCGCACCTCTTCCCCGAGTGGCTGGTCCCCGACTTCACGGGGGTCGATGCCCTCGCGAACGATGTGTACACGTGGAGCCGCAGTGACGCGGCCGCTTTCGTCCGCGCCGAGGTGCGCCGTGCCGAAGAGCGCACCGGTCGCCTTCCGGAGCTGCGCCCCGAGTCACCGACTTCCTGGAGCCACGCGGAACTACAGGACGCCGCCGTCGATCCCGCCGTCGACGGATCGAATGCCTGGGCGTTGGACGGCTCACGGACGACTTCGGGCCACGCCATTTTGCTCCGAAATCCCCACCTCTCATGGCTCGCCGGCTACTACGAAGCGCACGTTCGGATCGGAGACGAGCTCGAATTCTATGGCGATTTCCGGATCGGAGGCGCCTTCGGGATTATCGGAGGCTTCAATCGGCATCTCGGGTGGGCGACTACGAACAACTCGCCGCGATACTCTCAGGTCTACGCCGTGCCGCGTCATCCGACCCGCGATGACCACCTGCTCATCGATGGCCGTGCAGTCGCGTTACGCGACTCGACGATCACCGTCGACTGGAGCAATCCGGATGGCACCTTCGGGGTCGAAGCCGAAGTGACGTCCTGGAGCCCCTGGGGACCTGTTATTCACCGCGACGATGACTACGGGTATGTGCTTACCGACCCGCGGGACGGCCAGTATCAGCGCGGTGAGCAACTGGTCCGGATGATGACGTCGGAGTCGCTCGACGAGTGGCTCGACGTGATGCGGATGCGTGCGCATGTAAGCTCGAACTTCACGTATGCCGATGCGGCCGGAAATATCGCACTCTACTACAACGCCCGGATTCCGGACCTGCCCCACGAACCGACGGGAGACTCCGCCGCGATCGCTCGGTCCACATCCGACATGTGGACCGAGGTTGCCGACTGGGAACGTCTTCCACTCTATGTGAATCCGCCGGGCGGGTATGTGCAGCAGGCCAACGATACTCCCGACTTTATCAACCTGAACGTTGTTTTGGAGCGAGACTCGGTCGCGCATAACCTGCCGGAAGCACGTCTGCGCCTGCGTAGCCAGCTTTCGTTCGCGTTGATTCACGGTGAGGAGCGACTAAGCCTGGAAGATGTCGTCGAGCGTAAGCACACCCCCCGGATGCTGGCCGCTGAGCGGATGGTGGATGATCTCCTTGGCGCGATCGACGCCGCCGACCCAACAGCGCGGCTTGAGCGTGCGCGACGAATCCTCGGGGGCTGGGATCGCACCGCCTCCACCTCGAGTCGTGGCGGCGTGCTCTTCAAGGCCTGGTTCAACACCTATATGGAGGTGACGGACACGCTCGCATACCGAATTGAGTGGGATGCGGCCGCGCCTGTCGAAACGCCTGTAGGGGTGGGAAAGCCAGGCCGCGCTTTGGCTGCGTTGCGGATTGCGATGGAGGATCTCGACGAGGACGGGATCGCTACGGACGCGCGATGGGGTGACGTACATCGTGTTGTACACGGGGATGTCGATGAACCTGTCGCTGGATGCGAAAGTGGCCTTGGATGTTTTCGGACGCTGTCGTTTGCAGAACTTCAGGACGGGCGTCGTGCTGTGAACCGTGGTGATGCGTGGGTCTTTGCGGTCGAGTTCGGCCAGATCCCTAGGGGGTACTCGATTCTCGCGTACGGTCAGAGCCGGCTCGAGGACTCTCCCCATCACGCCGACCAAGCCGCGATGTTCGCTCGAGGTGAGATGAAGCCGATTCTGTGGAGTGAGGACCAGATCGACGGTGCTACGATCCGCAGGTACCGACCAGGTGCTCGCTGACCGGAGTCGTTCAGCAGATGCCGGAGAAGCACAACAGAAACTAGGAGCGAGTTCTTATGCAAAGCCTGTAAACCCTGGTATAACAATAGGGTAAAGAGGCACGGCTCCTTTGTTCTGGTGCCCTCGTAAGGATGAGGTAACCATTGGGTAACCCCTAGGCTTGTTTGGAACCGGTGATCGGCCGACGAGCCAGAACCCCTCTCTGTGAATCTGGGGGGGGGTAGTGCTGGTACGACCCGACACACACCGACAGCCACGCTGTTTCCTCACAACCAGACCCCTCACGCACTCCATTACTATCGAATAGAAGTGGATAGAAAATTCATCTATTACATGGTTTTTGGTGTTTCTTTTTTGCTCTTTCCCGTAGTCCAGGATTACATCAGACCAAATTATGATGGAAGCAATGAACTAATCGTTTACTTACTTGGAGTTGCCCCAAATTTCCTGCCGGGCATTGGACTGCCTGCCCTGTTATACGTAGTGATTCCAGAAGCATTTAACCCCGATACATATCTATTTGAGAACAGATTTTATTGGTCAGTTGCTATTTCCGTGGCGGGTTTAGTTGGCAATGAGGTCATTACAAGGTTTACACCCGGGAGAGGTGTTTTTGATTGGAATGATATTTTGTGGACCCTCATAGGAACGGGCTTGTTTGTATTGATCCGATGGAAGGAGAATTCACTGTTTTGTGCCGATCAGTGACGGTCCATCAGATATAAGTTGGTCTGCACGCTTGCTTGGCTTTTCGGGCGTGAGCCGAGTGAGCAGCATCGAATCTGTCATTCCTTCAGAATCGTGATCGTGATCGGGGCAGGGATAAGGGTATGGTAGGTAGAGGCGTCAGGGTGGGACCCTGCCTAATAGGTATAGGCGTGATAGCTGGGTGATATACGTCTAGGTGATCGGCGTTGATGGTGGTGCTATCCGAGATAGCAGATGCTGGTATGGATTCCCGAAATGAGGTGAGATGTCTGCTCTGGTGAAGAGGCACCCGGCCTTTTCCTTGAGGTCGACCCTTAACGACGACGACCAGCAGCGACCAGATATGAATCGACGGCCCGCGGTCACGCTTGCCGTGACCAATGAATGGACGTGTGACGCGCATCCGTGTGTAGAGGGTGTCGCCACGGACACGCACGCAGCACTTCGTGAACACTTGGGAGCGCGATGGGTTCTTGTCGAACCTCCTAGGAATCCGAGGCTTTCGCTCTTTCTACTGAACGACGAGCGGTCTCGGTTTGCGTTGGAAACACAGCGGAAAGCGGTCTTCGAAGGGCTCGAGGTCACGCCGTGAAGGTCGCACTCTTCGTGACGTGCCTCGGAGACCAGTTCTTCGCTGCGGCGTGTGCAGACGCTGTCCGGCTTCTTCGACGCGTAGGAGCGGACGTCTCGTTTCCGACAGGGCAGACATGCTGCGGACAACCGGCGTACAACTCCGGGTATCGCGGTGAAGCACTTCGGATGATGAAACACACGATCGATGTCTTCAGTGAGGCTGACTACGTCGTGCTCCCGTCCGGCAGCTGCGCTGGCATGGTGCGTGTGCTTTACCCCGATCTCGCAGATTCGGAGGAGCTGAGCGCCGTTACGAATGATCTCGCTTCCCGGACGTATGAGCTCTCACAGTTCCTCGTCGACGTCATGGACGTTGGTCGCCTGGGTGAGGGTCTTCGTGGATGCCGAGTGGCGTACCACCACGGATGTCATGCACTCCGTGAACTGGGCGTCGCAGACGAGCCCGTGTCGTTGCTTCGAGGGGTCGGTGCGGAGGTGGTCGAGTGGTCCGCGGACCGGGAATGCTGTGGGTTCGGGGGGACATTCGCGGCGAAGCTGCCCGAAGTGTCCGCGGCCATGGCCGATCACAAGCTCGACACGCTCCCCGAGGTCGACGTCGTGACGTCGGCCGACGGTGGGTGCCTGCTACAGCTTGGAGGTCGAGCCCGGCGACGCGCTCTACCTGTGCCCTTCGAACATCTCGCCAGCCTGCTGTGGCAGGGGGTTCAGGGCGCCGCTGTGGGTGGGGCTTCGGAATGAGCCTTCCTCCCCCTGACTATCGACCGGCAGCTTATCGTAAGGCGGCTGCGCGTAGCCTGCGGAACATGCCGGAGGTGCGGGAGTCGGTGGGCTCTGCGACTCGAACATTCGATGCCAGGCGAACCGAGGCGTACTCGGCAGTGGAAACCGATCGCTGGAGAGATTGGGCCCGGGATGTGAAGGGGCATGCGCTCACGCGTCTCGACGAGTACCTCGAGCAGGCGGAGCGCAACCTTGTCCAGAACGGCGTACACGTTCACTGGGCGGCGTCGGCCGATGACGTGCATCGGGTGCTCGCGGAGGTCGTGTCGGTGCATGACGTCCGGACCGTCGTGAAGGCGAAGAGCATGCTGAGTGAGGAGCTCGAAGTGAACGCGTACCTCGAGTCGCTCGGAGTTCGCCCTGCCGAGACGGATCTGGGGGAGTACATCATCCAGCTTCTGGATGAGCCGCCGAGTCACATTGTCGGGCCGGCGATCCATCGCAGTCTGGAGGACTGCCGTGCTCTCTTTCACGAGCGGTTCGGAACACCGATCGATGCGGAACCCGACGAACTCGCGTCGGCGGCGCGGGTCGCGCTTCGAGAGGATTTTCTCGCCGCGGATCTGGGGATCTCGGGAGGCAACTTCCTCGTGGCCGACACGGGGTCTGTCGCCCTCATCGAGAACGAAGGCAACATCCGACTGACGACGTCGGTTCCGCGCGTGCACGTCGCTCTCGTCGGTATCGAGAAGATCGTCCCGCGACTCGAGGACCTGGCGGGCCTGCTTCAGCTGACGGCGCGTGCCGCGACGGGTCAACCTATCGGGCTCTTCGTCTCGCTCATTCAGGGCCCTCGGAAGGATGATGAGATCGATGGCCCCGAGGAGGTGCACGTCGTCTTTGTCGACAACGGGCGGACCGACCTCTTCAACGACGATACCGCCTGGGAGGCACTTCGTTGTGTGCGCTGTGGTGCCTGCTTGAACATCTGCCCCGTATATCGGCAGACGGGCGGACACGCATATGGATGGACGTACCCTGGGCCGATCGGAGCGATCATCTCGCCGGGTCTCCTAGGACTGGAGAATGCGCTTCCACTCCCCCACGCTTCGAGCCTGTGTGGCGCGTGTGCGGACGTGTGCCCAGTGCGAATTCCGATCCCCGAACTGCTGCTTCACTGGCGCGAGCGCGCCGCGGACGAGGGGCAGACCCCGGCCGGCGAGCGCTTCGGGATGCGGACGTATGCGGGTTTCGCTGAGCGCCCACGTGCGTTTTCAACGGCTGCGGGTGCGCTCCGATGGACACCGTGGAGGGCTGTGGGAAAGGCTCTTCCCGTGCTGAGTGGCTGGCTCCAAGAGCGAGAGGCTCCGCGCCCGAGCCCGAAGTCGTTCCGGGATCTATGGAATGAGGGCATCGAGTGAGCGCGCGCGATGAAATCCTGGGCGCCCTGCGCCTGGCTCGTGAGCGTCGACCCTTCATTGAGCATCCGGGTCGTTTCGGAGCGTGGAGACCGGTCGAGGCACCGGGCCCGCTGGACGGATTCGAGGCGATGTTCACACAAGCCGGCGGAGAGGTCGTTCGGGTATCGAGCGACACCGAGCGGGACGACTGGCTTCGGGCCTTCCTTCGCGACGTCCAGCACCTCTCGTTGGGCGCGGGGGTTCCCCGGGACATTGTCGGCCTCGGGTCTGCAGTAGTCGATTTCGGCGAGGAGCATACCGCAGAGGTGGGTATCTCGGTGGCCCGAGGAGCAATCGCCGAAACCGGGTCCCTCGTCATGGACGCGCGCGATGGTCGCCGAGCGCAACTTCTCCCGCCTGTTCTCGTCGTCCTTGTGGACACGTCGACGGTGCATGCGACCCTTGCGGACGCGCTCGAGTCCGTGCGTCACGACCTGCCCGCGGCGATCGGACTGCACTCGGGTCCGTCCAAGTCAGCGGACATCGGTCAGGTGATGGTGCGGGGGGTGCACGGGCCAGGTCGGGTGATCGCTCTGTTGGCCTAGTCCGGGTTCGGGACGTACCGTCACGCACCCATCCACGACTTTCGAACCGGAGTCTTGTCTTGAGCGATTCGAGCCATCCGCAACTGAACCGTGTCATGCGAGTCCGTGACGGTCTCGCGGTCACGGTCGGAATCGTCATCGGTGCCGGCATCCTCGGTACCCCAGGGCTCATCGCCGGCTACCTGGGTGATCCGTTCGTCATCCTCGGGATGTGGTTCTTCGGTGGTGTCATGGCCGGGCTCAGCACACTCATGCTGGCGGAAATGGCCGCGGCCCTCCCGGAAGCGGGCGGCAAGTACGTGTACGCCCGACATGCCTGGGGCGACACGATGGGATTCGTCGCGGGGTGGTCCGAGATTTTCGTGACGCGGGGCTTCAGTGGAGCATCGAAGGCCGTCCTGATCTCGGGATATCTTTTCATGCTCGCTCACGGGACGACGGAAGTACCCGAAACCGTCTTCTTCGTCCTCGAGGGTCCTTCCTGGCTCGGCGACATCGAGTTGTCGTGGGTGGGGGTCGTCGCACTCGCGGTGGTTCTGGCCTACTTCGTTCTGCACACTCGGGGGCTGAAGGCCAGTACGACCTTTCAGAACGTCACGACGGCGATCAAGGTGGTGATCGTCCTGGCGATCGCGGCCGTTGGTATCGTCGGAGGAACGGCGTCGGCCGGGGCGGAAAGTGCGCCGCTCATTTCCGGAGAAGCCACGGCTGGACTCCTCGGCTATGCCCTGGCCTACCAGTCGATTTCCTTCGCGTACTATGGGTGGGAAGACGCGGCAAAGATGTCGGAGGAGGTGGTCGATCCGGCGAAATCGCTACCCAAGATCCTGCTGGGTGGAGCGATCGCCGTGATGGTGCTCTACCTCCTCATGAACATCTCCTTCCTGTCGGCGATGACGCCGGCAGAGATGGCCGGTGCCGACCTCGTGGCGAGGGAGGCCACGGCCGCGGTCTTCGGACAGACAGCAGGGCTCGTGGTGCTCGTCGCCAGCCTCCTGATCCTCGTCAGCAGCGCGAACGTGAACTTCCTCGGCCTGCCCCGAGTTGCTTTTGGACTCGCTCGCGAGGGGCTCGCACCCCGCTCTCTCGCGAACGTGGACGCGAGGGGTACACCGCGGAACGCTCTGATCATGATCACGATCTGGATCGGTGCGCTCGCGCTCACAGCCAGCTTCGAGACCCTGATCCGATTCATGATGACCATCGCGATCACAGTCGATACGATGGTCCTGCTCGGGTACTTCAAGCTGAGGGCCTCTCGACCCGACCTCGTGCGCCCCTTCCGTATGCCGGGACACCCCGTGCTGCCGGCAGTCACGCTGGTGCTCTACGTGGCGATACTTGCCATCCTGATCTATACGCAGCCCGACCTAGCCATGGGTGCCGGCGCCATGATCGGTGCCATGCTCTTCGCCGGGATCATTACGACGCGCGCGAAGCTCACACGCGCTTAGGACGTGTCACGACGGACGGTCGACGGCCTCATGCGGGCCGGCATCACGCACGTAGTCGGGATCCCGGACAACACGTCGGGCCCACTGTTCGACGAAGTCGTCCGCCACCCGAAGATCCGTCTTGTCCCAGTGACGCGAGAAGGTGAGGCGTTTGCCCTCGCCTCGGGGTTGTGGCTCGGAGGTGCGTCGCCTCTGGTCGTCATTCAAAACACCGGCTTGCTCGAAGCGGGCGACGGTCTTCGCGGAACCGCCCAGCGAATGGGTGCGCCGATCCCGTTCGTGGTTACGGGGCGCGGATACGCCAAGATGGAGCGCGCGGGTGTACGGCGGGACGACCCTCGGACCCGTGAGCTTCTGATACGAGCGGACGTCGACTCCACTGCGCTGCTCACGGAGCCAACACTCGATGCGTGGGGCATTCCGTACGAGCGGTGTGACGCTGACCGTGATCCCGTGGAGGCCATGGCGGCCCTGATCGTCGCGGCAGGGGTTGCCCGTCTCCCGTCGGCCCTCGTGTTGACCCGGGCGCTCGACTGATGATGACGGTCGCCCAGCTCCTGGAGCCGCTCGCGCGGCACCGGACGAATGAGGTCGTCGTCACCACGATGAGCGTCGTGCGTCCATGGGGAACGCTGTCCAGGAGCGACCTCGACTTTGCCTCTGCGGACAGTGCCATGGGTCATGCCGCTGACCTCGCGCTGGGTATCGCGCTCGCGCAGCCCGAGCGTCGAGTCGTCTGCCTGAACGGGGACGGAAGCATGCTCATGTGCCTCGGAACCCTGGCAACAGCGGTCGGAGCCGATGCCTCGAACTTCGTGCTCGTGGTTTGTGACAACGGAGAGTACGAGATCACTGGCCACCAGCCGGTCCCTGCCTCCGGTCGGGTGGACTATGCCGGGATGGCGAAGGCAGCCGGCTTTCCGACCGTCCATCACTTCGACGATCCTCGTGCGTGGGCCAAGGCCGTTCCCGAGATCTTGAGCGGGTCCGGCCCCACGTTCGTCCACGTCGTGACTGAGCCCGGCGAGCAGGGCTCAATCGGCCGCACGAGCGATGAGAAGGCGAGGTATCTCCAGCACTCGCTCGCCGAGTGGGCGGAGGTCATGCAGGCGGCGCTTGCCAGTTCGACTTAACGAACTTCTCCGGGCCCGACTCCAATTCGCACGAACATTCGACGAAGCCGGCGTGTTGCTGCTTCGGTCCACTCAGGTGGTGCGCAGGGAGCTGGAACGATGAAAGACAAACAGACTTGGACTCTGCCTCTGGTCGCGGTCCTTACCCTCGGTGCAGGAGAGGTGGCCGGGCAGAGCGAACGACGGGAACGGGGACCGCGCGTCGGAATAGATGCAGAAATCGTGATGTCGATGCGGGATCGACTCGAGCTCGACGACGAGCAGGTCAGGCAGCTCGATACATGGCGGGCAGAGCGTGTGGCCCGGCACAATGAGGAACGTGCAGGGATGGAAGAGATGCGATCCCAGCTTCGTGCCGGCCAGATCGAACGCAGCGAGGTCATGGCGTACATGGAGCAGCGCCGCGACGCGGTTCGCGCTTCCGGCGAGGATTCCCGGGCCAGGCTCGAGGGTATCCTGAATGCCTCGCAGCTGCAGGCCTATGACAGTGTCGTGCGTGAGCGGCGCGCGTTCGCGAAGGGTCGCGCCAGCGCTATGCGCGGCACACGCGGAGGTATTCGTGGCGGGCGCATGGGTATCCGGGGCGATCGCAGCCGTCTGCGCGCAGGCCGCCACGGGGTTCGTGGTCGTTTGGGTCGACGAGGAGACAGCCCCGGTTTTCGGGGGGGACGTGGATGGTCTCGACAGGATGTCCGCTTCCGGCGTGGGCCTCGCGGTGAGGACTTGAGGCCCGAGGGGGACACGGTGCTCGACCCACATGGAGTTCTCGAGCCGACCTGACGTCAGCGCACCTCGTCAGGGAGGCTTACTGCCCCACCCGGCTCCGGTCGGGTGGGGCGCTCTGCTTTGCGGGGACAGCGTTCTGTCAGAAGCCGTTGCTGCGGATCCACTTCCTCAGGTCGCCCACATCGAAGCGGCCGTTGTCGTTGCCGATCTCGTCGAGGTAGTCTCGGTCGCCCTCGGTCAGTGCGTCGTCCGACGGGTCGAGGAAGCTCTCGATCATGTTAGTGGCCGTGACGACCCATTCAACCGTTGCGTTGACCGTCACGCTCACCGCTTCCGACGTACTGCCGAGCCGATCCTGGACGGCGAAGGAATACGAATTCTCGCCGACCTCACGAAGGGAGCCCACGAGGAAGAGCTCATCCCCGACGTTCTGCAGCGAGAACCCGTCCGGGAGGGTGCCTACGCCGGTGTACGGGCCGTGTCCTCCGGCAATCCTGACGGGAACTGCGAAGCTGCGCACCTGCATTACCTCGACGACGTCGGTGCGTTCAATGAGTCGGGGCGTCTGCCCCGTTGATATGACCAGCCGAGCGACGTCTCCTTCCACGGAGACCTCGTGAATCATGACCGGTGACCAGCTCCCGTTCCGTCGGACGAGGGACGGAGTCGTCTCCGCGTTCAGCTTGCCGACCACGCCATCGACACCCCACGCGTCACCTGGTTCGCCTCGATTCCCCCCCTCCGGGGTGATCCTGAGCAGGCCCCGATTCGCGTCCTGTTCGATCATGGTCAGATAGTACGGATCGCTTGACGCGGGGTCCGGACGGATGCTGGCATACGAGTCTTCCTTGTAGAGCAACACGCCGGAGGCAGGGAGTCCATGGTCGAAGCCGACCTGCGCACGGAACTCCGCGAAGAGGTACTCGGTGCCGTTCTCGTCGAGCGGGATGCGCAGAACGTCCCCATCCAATTGGGCTGGGTCCAGCAAGATCTCCTCGTTCCAGACTTCGCCCAGCTCGAGATAGTCGATCCAGCCGAGCGTTCCCTTGGAGTGACCCATCATATGCGCAGGGCCATACGGTTCGCGGGTCGATCCGACCGGACCGCAGCCCCATGAGCCCGCGGCCATCAGTGCCCAGCAGCCGAGGACCCAACGGCGGCCTTCGGGGCCGAGGTCGCGATCAACCCAGTGGTAGTAGTCGGGAAATCCAAGGGCATGGCCGAACTCGTGCGCGATCACGCCCGCGTCTTGTACGACGTTGCCGCTGCAGTCCGATGCACTCTGAGTGATGTAGTCCTGCACCAGAATGGGCTGGCCGCCGATGCCGATGTCGTTGGTCTGGTAGGGCGCTCCTGTCTGTGCCTCGATTCTCCAACGGTGCGGCCAGATCGCCGGCCCACCACACGATGCAGCGACCTCGAGAAACTCCACGGTAACCACGTCGACGAACCCGTCGTCATCTCCGCTGTTGGGGATGCCGTCCGGGCCGTCGTTGTCATACTGAGTGAAGTCGATGTCTCCGTCGACCTGGCCCAGCATGTCGACGATCCACTCGCCGACGCGGGCGTCCGCACCGAGTGCGAAGTTGGTGCCCACGACTTCCGCCATCGTCAGACCCGTGCGAACCCAGCCGATGACATCCCCTGTCACGGTGAGAGCCCCACGCGACATCTCGAGGTAGGACTCCGTAATCGTGCCTCGTTCCGACGGCCCGTCGAAGAGCGACTCACGGACCATCTGCGCCGAGATTCGGGGCTCCTCTTCGGAATCGGAAAACAGGCCGAGGATGACAGGCAGCCGAACCTCACCGAAGGCGGAGGTCCGAGCCGGTGTGGTCCGTCGGAAGAGGGCGCGCTCGAACTCGTATGCGGTCGGATCCTGCTGCACGCGCTGGTAGTAGCCAGAGGGTAGAGCGATTCCCTTCACTCGTGCAGTGACCTCGATGTCCTGGGCGGCCAGATCTGTCGTCTGGGCGAACGAGCCCGCGAGGAGCAGCGTGATTGCGGCAAGGATGCCGCTGATCGTGCGGGTGCTCATCGAGTCACCTCCACGCTGTAGGCACCGGTATCGGCTCGGAGTTCATCGTCGGGCCCCGCGACTTCCTCTACCACCACGTCTGGCATCTGCAGTGTGTCGGCAAGCGCGAACCGGAACTCGATGAGGCCGCCGTCCGGATTGATCAGAACCACGCGGGCTCCGTTCTCATCGAGTCGGGGGAAGGCCTCGGTTGGCGCGATCGCGGAGACCGATTGGATGCCGTGTCCGTACAGAGAGACGACGGCAGCCCCTTCATCGCCATTCGGACCTACAAGCGTCGCGGTGAGTGTCCCTGGGCCGGGGACCGGCGAGTCTTCGCCGCAGGCAGCAAGGCCGGTAAGCATGATGACGCCCGCGAATCGGGCGGCGAGAGTGGTGAGTCGGGTCATGTCGTTCTCGGTCTGTGGCGGGCGGTCGACGTTACGGTGTCCTACGACACCGGCCGTTCCGTGGGCTGCATCTGCACGGCCCACATTCCTGAATTGATATCAGCAAAGAAGATGTTGCCCTTCCAGGGCATGACTCCCCATGCCGCGGCGGAGTTGGGGATGTACCCCAGCGGATCGAACGCCTTGAAGACCGATAGCTCACGACCCTGTGTGTAGAGGTTCCCCATGAGATCGCCGGAAATGTCGACCATCCGCACTCCACCTTCATAATAGGCTTGATAAAGGATGTCGTTCTCGACCCACATGTTGTGGGTCCCGTATTCGCTCACCTCATACCGGGCGAGCTGCACGGGGTTCATGGGGTCGGTGAAGTCGACGATCTGCGTGTATCCCGATGTTGCGCGCGGGTATCCGCCCTTCCCTGTCTCTGGATTGTACTGCTGGCGGTGATCGGGCCCGGTGCCCTGCCACGCGAGACCGTTTCTCTGGACGCGCTCGTCACCGACGATCAGAAGCATCCGGCCGGTTGACTCCTGGTAGTACGGGAAGACTGCGTGGGTGGAGCCCGTCGTGAGAGGGAAGGATGTCACGAAGACCGGGTTCTCGATGGAGCCGCCCCACTCGCCGTTCCCGACATCGACGACAACGATCCCCGTTTCCCACTCCGCCGAATAGGCGAGGCCGTCATGTACCCAAACGTCGTGCACGCGTGAGTTGGGGTGGTTGTACTCACTGACGTAGCGTGGATTCGCGAGATCGCGCACGTCGATGATGACGTATTTGTCGCCGCCGGCGAGTGCGAACAGGTAGTCCTCCGTAGCGTACATGTTATGAACACCGCCGGTCACGCCGTTGCCCTCGAACGTGGAGGCCACTCGCGGATGTGCCGGATCTGTGAGGTCGAGAATCACCACGCCATTGCGGCGATTCGATGCGCCCTCTCGTGATATCGCAGCATATCGGCCGTCGGGTGAGGCCTTCACGTCGTTGGTCGTGCGCGCGTCGACCTGGATCGAGTCGGTCTTGAAGATGTTCGACGGGTCAGTGACGTCCCAGACCATGCTGATACCGTCGCCGAACTTTGATCCGGTCAGCGCGTAGTCGCGACCATCGACGCCTTCCCAGATCCAGAGGTCTGTCGTGAAGACGCGTGACTCTCGCCCCTGTCCGACGACGTCCAGCGTGCGCACCGCATTTCGCGAGACGACTCGGAAGGAGAACTCAGCTCGTACCGAGCCTGTCGAAGCCACGGCGGTGTATACCCCGGGCACGTCGGCCACCATCCTTCCCTGCTCGATCTGCGCGGGTCCCGCGGGCGCGCGAATCGAGTCGTCCGCCTGATAGAGGTAGCTCCACGAAAGAGGTACGTCGTCGATCCGTGAACCCTGCGCGTCGTACGCAGCTGCATCGAAGCTCTGAACGTCGCCGGTACGCACCTGAATCTGGCCTCCACGCAATTCGAGACGCGTCACCGGGCTGTCTTCGACCTCGTGTATGAGACTTCCCGTGATACCGTCCACAGAGGCCGTGATCGTTACCGAGCCAACGCTGACACCCCGGACGTTGCCGAATGGATCAACCGTCGCAACCGATTCATCCGACGACGACCAGGTGACCTCAGGGTAGGGGCGAGCGGTCCCGTCGGCGTGGGATGCGGACGCACGGTGGAGAATCCGGGTGCCGGCGAAAAGGCGCC
The DNA here is from genome assembly GCA_028873595.1 of Gemmatimonadota bacterium. GTDB lineage: Bacteria > Gemmatimonadota > Gemmatimonadetes > Longimicrobiales > Gaopeijiaceae > UBA2589. Next base: position 64,006 of record JAPPOV010000024.1, read on the forward strand.
CGGGTTCGGCGAGCACCACCACCTCCTCGACCGCTGGCCATCCTACAGTCACGGGAATGCGCAGCTGTATGGGCGCTCCACCATCGGTCGAGATACTCGCCACGAAGATCTCATACTCCCCGGCGGCAATCCCCGTAACCTGCCCGTTGGCGACACGGACCCCTCGTCGTGGACCCGCGATACGCAGCGGAGCGTCGACGGTCTGGCCGTCTGCTCCGATCGCACGGACCACGATCGGTACGGACTGCCCGGCGGTGACCTGCACACGTTCCGGTTCAGCCACGATGCCGGTAACGGTCTGGCCGGCGAGAGGTTGTGCCAGTGCGGTGACGGCTAGTATGACGAACAGGCGTTCCATGATTCCTCCAGAGCGATGGCCGAGTGCGGACCCGACGCAGAGCAGGCGCCGTGCGACTGTGTTAACCGGGATCCGGTCTTGTCGCAACGGAACCTTGGATCGGATGTCTTGTGGGGAGGGCCTGGTCTGATCATGCCGCTCGAAGAAACGCTGCTACCCGGGGCTGGGGGTGTGATCCCGTAACCACAAGTCGGAAAACATGTTGAGGGCGTTACGACCGCTGAAACCCCCGGCTCGAACCGCCCAGTGTCCCCCGCAGCGTCACATTGAGGAATTTGCTTCACACGAGGCTCAGCCGCACGGGGCCGCAGTTGCTATAACACACAGTCCGACCGCAGGTTACGGGGTCGCCCAAAGAAGAGGTGTGATAGGGGGAGGAGCTGCCAGGCTTCGATCTTCCCGCGCCACGGGGGATAGGCCGTGGCCGGCCCCTTCCCGTCATGATCGATGTCTGGGCCCGAGGCCTGCACGCCCCCGGATTGGGATGGGGAAGGAGAGGTTCGGAGGGGTGGCGTAACAGGGCCATAACCCCGGAATCATGGGCACTTCCGGCCTGTTCTGCACTGGTTGACCCGGGTCGATGACACATCTAGCTTTTGCCTTCTGAAAGAAAGAATCATTCTTGATAAGCGGTGCCTCCGGGCGCCGCTTCACTTGTCTGAGGGCACCGATGAGCGACGCACCCATTCTTAAGATCGAAGGCCTCGAAGCGAAGGTCGCGGAGGGAGATCTCGCGATTCTGAATGGACTGGACCTTGCGATTGGCAAGGGTGAGATCCACGCCATCATGGGTCCCAACGGGTCTGGGAAGAGCACGCTTGCCAAGGTTCTGGCCGGGCACCCCGGCTACGAAGCCACATCGGGTTCGGTGAACTTCCGCGGTGAGGATCTGCTGGAGCTGGAGGCCGACGAGCGCTCGCAGGCAGGCGTTTTTCTCGCATTCCAGTACCCGATCGAGATTCCAGGTGTGTCCATTGCGAATTTCCTGCGTACCGCCGTGCAGGCTCACATGGCCGAGGGTGAGGAGCTCGACATCTTCGACTTCTCGGACATGCTGACGGATCGCATGGAAATGCTCGAGATGGATGTCGCGTTCGCCGAGCGGCATGTGAACGACGGATTCTCTGGCGGCGAGAAGAAGCGCAACGAAATCCTCCAGATGGCGATGCTGAAGCCGAAGCTTGCTGTCATGGATGAAACTGACTCCGGCCTCGACATCGACGCGCTCAAGATCGTGGCGAGTGGTGTGAACAAGCTGGCCGAAGAAGATCCGGAGATGTCGGTCCTCCTGATCACGCACTACCAGCGCCTGCTCGACTACATCAAGCCGGATTTCGTCCACGTGATGGTGGACGGCCGCATTGTGAAGTCCGGTGGCCCCGAGGTCGCGTTGGAGCTCGAGGCCGGTGGCTACAGCGAGTATGAGGCAGCCGAAGCATCTGCTGCGTCCTGATCGCCCTTCTCTGATACGGAACGGATACCCTCTCATGCCACAGAACGAGACGATTCAGGATCTCGACCTCGACGATTATAAATACGACTTCGTCACCGAGGCCGAGCCCGTATACCGGGCTCAAAAGGGCCTGTCCGAAGAGGTCGTCCGGCAGATTTCAAGGCACAAGGCCGAGCCGGAATGGATGCTCGACTTCCGCCTGAAGGCGCTCAAGGTCTATGAGTCCAAGCCGATGCCCAAGTGGGGAGGCGATCTCGACAGCCTCGAAGAGGTCCTCGACGAGATCTACTTCTATGTGCGTCCGCAGGACCGCATGCAGCACTCGTGGGACGACGTTCCGGACGAGATCAAGGACACGTTCGAGAAGCTCGGTATTCCGGAAGCTGAGCGTGAGGTGCTTGCCGGTGTCGGGGCGCAGTACGAGTCCGAAATGGTTTACCACTCCCTGCGTGAGGAGTGGGAGAAACAGGGTGTCATTTTCGATTCGATCGAGGACGGCCTGAAGAACCACCCCGAACTTTTCCGCGAACACTTCGGCACCATCATTCCCACGGCGGACAACAAATTCTCCGCGATGAACGCGGCGGTCTGGTCCGGGGGCTCTTTCGTCTACATCCCGAAGGGTGTCTCTCTCGACACGCCCCTGCAGGCCTACTTTCGCGTGAACCAGGAGCGGATGGGTCAGTTCGAGCGCACCCTGATCATCGTCGATGAAGGAGCGCAGGCCCACTACATCGAAGGGTGTACCGCCCCGGTGTATTCGACCGAGTCGTTCCACTCCGGTGTGATCGAGATCATCGTCAAGAAGAACGCCCGGTTCCGGTACACGACGATCCAGAACTGGTCGAACAACATGTACAACCTCGTCACCCAGCGTGCGATCGTCGAAGAGGGCGCGCACATGGAGTGGCTGGATGGCAACCTCGGGTCCAAGCTGACCATGAAGTACCCATCGTGCTATTTGATGGGCGAGGGTGCGCACGGGGAAATCCTGTCGATCGCGTACTCTGGCGACGGTCAACATCAGGATACCGGCGGCAAGGTCGTCCACGCCGCGCCGCACACGACGTCGTCGATCGTGTCCAAGTCGATCTCCAAAGGCCACGGTCGCTCTACGTACCGTGGGCTCTGCAAGGTCCACGAGGGTGCGCATCACGCACGCTCGAACGTCGAGTGCGACGCTCTGCTCATCAACGACACGTCACGCACGGACACCTATCCGTACATCGAGATCGAGGAGAATGACGCAAACGTCGGTCACGAGGCTTCCGTGTCGAAGATCGGTGAGGAGCAGCTCTTCTATCTCACCAGTCGCGGCATTCCGGAAGAAGAAGCCATGGCGATGATCGTCCGAGGCTTCATCGAGCCGATCGCCAAGGAGCTTCCTCTCGAATACGCCGTGGAGTTGAACCGCCTCATCGAGCTCGAGATGGAAGGATCGGTGGGTTGATGTCGGACACGGTGCTGAAGGAAACGGTAGAGATGGAAGGCGTCACCCAGGCCCTCAACGCCGGGGCCGTAGAGCGGTTGTCGTTCGGAGAGCCCGAGTGGCTGCGTGAACGGCGCGAGCACGCGTGGGCGGCGTACGAACAGACACCCATGCCGACAACTCGGCTGGAAGAGTGGCGCTATACGGACCTGAGAAAGGTCTTGAAGCTCGATGAGCTACACCGATCGGAATCGGACACCGCTCCGGGCGATCCATCCTCGTGGCCGGCGCGACTGAGCGAAGCTCTGGAGCAGGATCGTGAGGCGTCCGGCCACATCGTGCTGATCGACGGCCATGTCGTGCATACAGACATCGATCCCGCGCTCGCCGAGCAGGGCGTGATCCTCGACTCTCTGCACAACGCGCTCAACCTCTATCCAGAGGTGGTTCAGAAGCACTTGGGTAGCATCGTACCGGCGGAGGACGGGAAATTCGAAGCGCTGAATATGGCGCTGTGGACAGACGGCATCTTTGTGCACGTTCCGTCGAATGTCCGCCTCGACGTCCCGATTCGCGTGACCCGCTGGATGAGTGAGGCGGGTGCCGCCTATCTGAGCCGTGTGTTGATCGTGGCCGATCCACATAGCCAGGTATCGTACGTCGACGAGGTCGTATCCGATGACTTCGACGTGCACACCTTCAAGTCGTCCGCTGTCGAACTCGTCGCTGGCGACGGGGCGATCGTGCAGTACGTGAACGTGCAGCGTGCTGGCCGTGGCGTCTTCGTGCATTCTGCTCAGCGGACCCTCGCCCAGCGGGATGCACGTATCGACACGCTCAATGTCGGACTCGGTGCGTCGGTCCATCGGGTTGACCTGAACGCGAAATTGCTCGGACCGGGTGCGAATTCCGACATGTTGGGTCTGTACTTCGGTGACGGAGACCAACATTTCGATTTCAACACGAGCCAGGACCACACCGAACCGAACACCGGTAGCGACCTGCTCTACAAGGGGGCCCTGGACGGTGATAGCCGAGCTGTTTTCCGGGGCATCATTCGTGTCTTCCCCGATGCGCAGCGTACAGATGCCTACCAGACCAATCGGAACCTCCTGCTGTCACCCGGAGCCCGCGCGGACTCGTTACCGAATCTCGAGATCGAGGCCGACGACGTGAAGTGTTCGCATGGTGCGACGATTGGTGAGCTCGATGCCGAGGCGAAGTTTTACCTGATGAGTCGAGGGTTGGACCAGGTTCAGGCAGAGCGACTTGTCGTGCTCGGCTTCCTGAGCGAAGTCCTCTCGAAGCTTCCTCTCGGCGGTGTTATCGAGAAGGTGACCGGTGTCATCGAGGAGAAGCTCGCCCAGCACGGGTGAGGCACGGACTATGACCCACTGGGTGAAGGTCGCGGGAGAGGGTGATTGCCCGGTCGGTATGCTCAAAGGCGTCATGGCTGACGGTGTGCCGGTCGTTCTCGCGAATGTCGAGGGCTCAATATGCGCGCTGAAGGATCAGTGTTCGCACGAGGACTATCCGCTATCGGATGGGGAGCTCGAAGGCAACGAGGTCGTATGCCTCTATCATGGAGCTAGGTTCGATGCGTGCTCGGGAGCACGGAAAACACTCCCGGCGATCAGACCCGTTCAATCGTTCCCGGTAGAAATCCGAGACGGAGAGATCTACGTCGACGTCGGTTAGGCGGATTCCGCCTGCCTTCTGGACGTAGCGACCGAGGCCAAATCATGACTTCCGAGGACTTCGATCCGAACCGGATCCGGAAGGACTTCCCGGCGCTTGACCAAACGGTCAACGGAAAGCCCCTCGTGTATCTGGATAACGCGGCGACCTCCCAGAAGCCGCGCCGCGTCCTCGACGCGATTCACAACTACTACGAGCAGGACAACGCCAACGTCCATCGCGGTATCCACGAGCTGTCTCGTCGGGCGACGGTCGCGTACGAAGAGGCCCGCGAAAAGGTGGCTGGCTGGATCAACGCGTCCGACCCATCCGAGTGCGTGTGGACGCGCGGCACGACCGAGGCGATCAATCTCGTTTCGGTCGCCTGGGGGCTCGACCATGTCGGCGAGGGCGATGAGATCCTGATCTCGGTGATGGAGCATCATTCCAACATCGTCCCGTGGCAGATTCTTGCGGCCCGCACCAAGGCGAAGCTCCGTTACATCGAAATCGATGATGACGGTCGCCTCGTTCTCGACGACCTCGGCTCGCTCCTGAATGAGAGGACGAAGGTCGTGGCGATCTCTCACGTCTCGAATAGCCTGGGGACGATCAACCCGGTCAAGGAGATCACCGAGGCCGCACATGCGGTCGGCGCCGTCGTGATGATCGACGGTGCGCAGGGCGCGGTGCACACGAAGGTCGATGTGCAAGACCTCGATTGTGACTTTTATGCGTTCGGTGGTCACAAGATGTGTGGGCCAACGGGAATCGGCGTCCTCTGGGGACGGAAAGAGCTTCTTGAAGTGATGTCGCCTTTTCAGGGCGGCGGAGAAATGATCCACATCGTGGAGCGTGACCAGAGCAGCTGGGCTCGGGTGCCGAACAAGTTCGAGGCCGGTACACCGAACATTGTCGGTGCCGTTGGGATGGGCGCAGCCGTCGACTACCTCAATGACATCGGTATCGAGAGAATCGAGGCGCACGAGCGCGAGATCATGACGTACGCCTTGCAGCAGCTTGGTGAGGTTCCGGGGGTCAAGATCTACGGGCCGAAGTCGGTCGACGAGCATTCCGCCGTCATTTCCTTCACCATGGGTGACGCTCATCCTCACGATATCTCGACGATTCTCGACATGGAGGGGGTCGCGGTTCGGGCTGGGCATCACTGCGCACAACTGGTCATGAAGCACTTCGACGTCTCCGCGACGGCGCGAGCGTCGTTCTACCTCTACAGCACGAAAGAAGATGTGGACCGACTTGTCGCAGGCCTCGACCAGGTCGCCGCAATCTTCAACTGAGCCCGCGGTCTCGGCTGCCCGGTTCCTTGGGCAAAAACGTGCCAAGCGCCCGACCGTGCTGTATATTGCCTCCCCGCAGACACTGTGTAGGCCGTAATGGAAAGTCCCCAGCTCAGTTCACTGTACCAGCAGCTCATCCTCGAGCACTACCGTAATCCGCGAAACAAGGCGGAGCTCGACGAGAAGACGGTAGAAATCCACATGGCGAACCCTGTGTGTGGTGACGAGATTCGGCTGCAGCTTCGGATCGAGGGAGATCAGATCGCGGACGCCAAGTTCATTGGGTCCGGCTGCTCCATTTCTCAAGCGGCCGTCAGCATGATGACCACTCGGCTGGAGGGCGCGAGCCTCGACGAGGCTGACGCCCTCGCCGTGCGCTTCACCGAAATGATGCACGGAGATGATTCTGCGGCGAAGGACAAGTCACTCGGTGACCTCCGAGCGCTGCAAGGGGTCTCCAAGTTTCCGGTGCGGATAAAGTGTGCGCTGCTCGGCTTCGACGCGCTTCAGGAAGCCCTGAAGAAGGAAGCGGAGGACGTCGGGGGAGAGCCGAACTGACGTCGCCGGGCGAAGTTCATTCGGCCCATCTCTCCGACACACGGGTGGGGGCCGTGACCGTCTGGACGTCATCCCAAGGTGTCCGTCGACTTGAGTTCGGGCCACTGCCGCGAGAACGACACACGAACCTCCCTGAGGCGTGGCCGGCTCGGCTTGGGGCAGCAGTGGAGCAGCTCCGGGAGTACTTCGCGAAGGAGCGGACCTCGTTCGATCTTCCGCTCGATCTGTCTGGTGTGACGTCCGACTTCCAGCGCGAGGTGTACAATCAGTTACTCAAGGTGGAGCACGGTCACGTTATGTCGTATGGGCAGATCGCACGCGAGATCGGAAAGCCTGACCAGGCTCGTGCTGTGGGTCAGGCGGTTGGTGCCAATCCGATCCCGATCATCGTGCCCTGCCATCGCGTGATCGCATCCGATGGTCGTCTGACTGGCTTTTCAGGCGGCCTGAAACGAAAAGTCGTCCTGCTCAAGCTCGAGGGAATCGATGTCGACGGATCATCCCCGAACAGCAAGGTGCACCCCGAGGTGATTCCGCTCGACCTCTGACTGTTCGGCTCCGTTTTGGAGCGTCAACATCGGAGAGGCCCGGAAGTCCCTCGCAGACGGCGTTGCGGCGACCTAAGTGAAGCGCGCCGGGAGGAGCTCCTCAGCGCGTGCGTCGAATCCCTCTAACACCTGTCTCGCGACGATCTCACCTGTCACCGGTCCGAGCGTGAGTCCCAGCATCCCATGACCGGTCGCGATCACGAGTCCTTCGACGCCTGGCACCGGACCGATGATGGGAAGACCGTCCACCGACATGGGCCGTAGACCGCACCACTCGGATTTGGGGCGAGCCGTCCCCATCTCGGGGAATGCCTTGCGTGCCGCGGTGGTGAGTTGCCGGAGGCGCTGTGGGCGCATGACGTCGTTCTCCCCGGAGAATTCCATCGTACCGGCAAAGCGAACGACGGTATCCATAGGTGTGCAGAAGACGGAGTGCTCTGCTAACACAGAGGCGATTCGCAGCGCTGGGGCACCGTTCGGACCGATATCGACATCTCGATGATATCCTTTGCCGGGCTGGATTGGGACACGAAAACCGAATGGGTAGGTGAGTCGTCGGCTATACGGACCCGTGGCGAGGACAACAGTGTCCGCCTCGATCGTTTCGCCCGTCGTAAGCTTGGCTCCGGTGACTCGACCGCTCTGTTGAGTCAGGTCCACGACCTCTACTCCTGATCGGATCTGCACGCCACGACGTTCGCCGGCCGCCGCGAGCCGGTCGAGGAAGAGCGAGGGGATTAAGGTGGCGGACTCGTGATGGTGCACGGCGCCGATGCGGTCTGGGCCGAGCGCAGGCTCGCGTCGACGGACTTCGTCGCCGTCGATCAGCTCTGGTTCGTACCCGTGCTGCTGGATGATCTCGGCCTCGTGTCGAACGCCGTCCATACCGGACTCCGTCGAGCAGACTTCGAGATATCCGCCCGGCGTGTACGCGCACTCGATACGCTCTTCGGTCAGCACGCGATCGAATGCTTCGAGGGCATGACGACCCATCGGTGCCATGACGCTCATGCAGTGTTGAACGTGCGCATCCGTGCAATAACGTGCGAAGCCGAGCAGCCAGCGCCACAGGCTGGGATCCAACCGTGGCTTCACGTACAGAGGGCTCGAGGAATCGGTCATCTGCCGAATCGCCTGGGCAATCCGCCCCCGTCGGTTCAGCGGCGGATGGCCGACGGCGATCGTCCCGGCGTTACCACCGGAGGCGCCTGCCCCGACCTCTCGGCGCTCCAGGAGGGTTACGTTCGCGCCTCCGCGCGCCAGTTCGTACGCGGCACTGATCCCGATCACCCCGCCGCCGACGATCATTACGTGGGGACGGTCGGTCATCGGGGATGTCTCTCTCTCGCGAGGTGCCTCATCCGACGCGGCAAGAGGTCAACCGCGGGGGTCCAGCAAGACCTTCACCGAGCCGGTCTTTCGGCGATTGGCGGCGGTGGACAACGCTTCTCGGTATTGGCTGAGTGGGTACACATGGGTGACCATCTGGTCGACCGGTGCACCGGTCTCTAGCAGCATATCGTGTGTTATTTGGAACGTGTGTTCAGTTTTACCCCGCCACGACTCGTCGCCGTAGCACTGGTATCCCTTGATCTGGAGTTCGTTGGCCCACACGAACGTCAGGTCCAGCTTCGGTATTTCGGCGGCGCAGCCGAGAAGAACAATTCGGCCGCGCACCGTGGCGTACCGTAACGCCTGCTTGACAGTCTGCTCACTACCAACACAGTCGAAGATCAGCGGGAAGCCACCTCCGCCGTACACCTCGTCCCCTACGATCGGCATGTAGGCACTCGCGCCCGTTCTAATCATGGCGTCCCGAGCTTCGTCGCCCGGAGAGATCGTCGATGTGGCTCCGAAGGCTCGTGCCATATTCGCTTCGTGCTCCCGGCGCACCTGCGCAACCAACTCACCCTCAAACCCGGCTGCGCGAAGTGCCCAGACGACGCCGAGCGCGATCGGCCCACTCCCGAGAACGAGAACGGGGCCGCTTTGGAACGGACGAGAGCGGAGCGCCGCATGCATTCCGACCGCGAGCGGCTCCAGGAGCGCTGCCGTGCGGTTGTTCATTGCGTCATCGATGGGGAAGAGCTGGGACTCGTGCGCAATCATTCGCTCACCCCAACCTCCGGGTAGGCTTCCGTGATACCCGATCGTCATACCCCGCTGGATCGGTGTACCACCGATGACCGTCTTTCCTTCGTCACCGGCTCGGGTGCATGTCGCGGGCAGACCCTCCGTACAGGAGGGGCATTGGTCAGGTCCATGGAAGCCACGAGCCTCACACGAGACTCCGGGGTCTACGGCGACACGCTGACCGGGCTCGACGCGTGTCACCGCCGGCCCGACTTCGGTGACGCGTGCCAGGATCTCGTGCCCGAGCACCGCCGGGAATGATCCGAAAGGCTCCATGGCGGGGCTGGCCTTCAGCGTGAGATTCCCGATGTCCGAGCCACAGATGCCGGCCAGCAAGATCTCCAGCTTCACCCAGTGGTCCCCTGGAAGTTCGGGCTCTGCGATCTCTCCGAAGCGTACGCCGCTCAGCCCACCGAAGAGTGCGGACTCGGTCACCCGTCCGAGGCTCTTCCCTACCAGGTAGCTGGGAATCGTGACGTTGAACGTGACAGCCTTCATGTGCCTCTGCGCGCAATCGACGGTTGGATAGCCGGGCTCTAGAAGAAGGAGTGCCGGTTCGTCCGGAGCAAGAGTTTGGGGACTATGGTGCAAGCCCGGAGAGAGCTGACAGCCAATCTTTCAGGAAGCTCGGTGCCCATCCGATGAGGCCGACGATGATCAGGATCGCTCCCCCGGTCGTCAGGGCCACCTCGATCCCCGGTGTTGACCACTGGGGGAAGGCGGCCTGTCCGATCGCGGCGATGCCGACGCCGCCCAGGATCGACAAGGCTCGTGCCCGGAGGGGCATGGCGCCTTTCGGTCTGTAGGGGTCGGCTCGTATCGGAGCATACTCTGTCGCGATCACCGCGCCCGGATCGGGGGATGATGGATGAGCCGCTTTCTGTTGAGGCGGGGGCTTGCTACTCCTCGGAGAGGAGAGTTGGGGGGTCTGCTGCTCGTTGATGTCGAGCACGTCACGTGCTCGAACCTCGTCGATACCGAGGACCCACAAGGTGGCCGCGGCCGAAACCGAGATTCCCAGCGAAGGATCGTCGATCTGAAGCCGGTAGGGGATACCGGCATCGCTCAAGAATCCTGCCGCGAACTCGGCTTCGTGCCGCCACGAGTATTGAGCTACTACGACTTCCTGGAGTTTCCGCTCGACCCGGCGCTCCACGATCAGAGGTCCTTGCGACACATGGGGAGTGGGCCGGCGTCCGTGAGCGCCCGGTCAGGCACGCCGCCCTCGACTGCGTCGACCGACCCGCCACCGGCCCTGAAGCGCATCCTAACGACCGGGCCCCAGCAACACAGCGTTCATGAAGAGCAGCTGGGTAGCTTCGGCGTACGCTCGGAAGTTCGGATCTTCTGCGAACGCGATGATCTGACCGCTCCCGTATCCTTCCAGCATGAGGAACGCCTTGCTGGCGAGCTGGGGCCGGGCCTCTTCCCATACGACTCCGCTCAGAACCAGATCTTCGAGTGATCCATACCGCCCGATGTTGGCTCCGTCGTTCAGGGTGAGCGGAGTGAAGACACGGGAGCCGTCGACCAGGACGCCGATCTCGCCGTCCGTTCCGGACGACATCCAGTGGCTCTGATTGAGGAGAACCTGAAGGATCGCTCCAGGAACGCTCTCGGGTGCTTCGTCTTCGGGCACGATCTCGTCCAGATACTCGATGGGTTGGTTCGGCGTCCCGTCGTTCGGGGCGTCCGTTCCGGCCGCTCGGCCACCGCGCCGCTCCGCCGTCGTGGACAGCAGTCCAGCCCGTGTTGCCCATGAGGTCGAGTTGGCCATAGTGATCAGAGTCCCACCGTCCGACATCCAGTTGCGGAGCTGAGTAACGAGGCCATCTCCGACGACTCCGGAGTAGTTCCCGCTCGGAAGCACCACGACGTCATAGTCGGCGAGGTTGGCACGTCCGAGGCTGCGCCCCCGCACTGCAGTGACGGGCACACCGTACCGTTGCTCCAGGATGTAGCGCGCCCATCCCGCCGAGTAGCTCGATGCCGGCTGGTCGTACGCCAGGAGAACCCGTGGCGCACGAAGGGCGCGAACGCTGTTCGAGCCGAGCGAAGCCCCTGCAGTTACGTAAGAGTCGTCGATCGGTATGACCTCCGCGCCGTGACGCCCGGTGATCGCACCGAGCACAGCCCGCAGGTTCGTGTCGTTCTCTGAGACCCTGACGATCGCCGTGCCGGAGCCGTACTGTCGGCCTCCCAACGTGAAGGTCTCACCGGCTGCGCGTACTCGAATTCCTTCGCGCATCGCCTCGGCAACGGCGGAGGCAGCAGCTGTTCCCCATGGAAGGAGGTAGCCCACGGTTGCTTCGGGCAGCGTTGATCCGGATGTCGGTTCTGGATCGGAAGTGACGAGCACTCCGGCCGCACCGGTGGAGCGGTTGGCCTCCAGAACCTCGACGTCCCAGAGGAGGGACTGGCTCCACGCTGTCAGATCGTAGATCTCGTCTCTCTCACGCCGTGCGCGGCGTTCGACCTGCCGTCGGATGAACGCTTCGCTCATCGGGACGTGTGCGTCCAGCAGGTTACGCGCCATGTGGCTGGCTGGTTGGTCGAGCGGGATGATAAACGTGCCCGCGGCGGATAGCTCTCGGTCATCGATACGCACCGGACCGCTCACCGAGTGCACGTCGATTCCGTTCGAGGCGAGCATGGTTGCGAGGCGCCGGGCCATGGACGGATCGTGCGCAGAATGGAGGACCAGCTCTGCGGGTCCGTTGCGGCCCATCTCGACGCCCTGCCGGCGATATTCGAAGTAGTCTCGAAGGATGCGCTCACGGTTCTGGGCCGCCGTAGCAGCGGTGGTGATAGCTGCGGTGAAATGGTGTAGCACGCCGTCGCCATACGTCATGACGTCGCCGTCCGACTTGCGCAGGACGAGAGCTCGGGCAGACGCCTGTTCGTACGTCATGCCCAGGGCACCGTGGTTCATCGGCCACATGTCGACGTACCCCGGATAGAAGAGGTCGTAGACTTCCCGGTTGAAGTACGCAAAACCGCGTTCGTCAAACGCGGTGGCGTTTGCGCGTCCAAAGACGTCCATGAGCGCAATCTGACGCTCTCCGTACCAGGGGTTCTCCGGGGGAGCCGTAGGTGGGAAGAAGTACGTGGAGTTACCGCCCATTTCGTGCAGATCAGCGACGATGTTGGGTCGAAAGTCGAGGAAGATGTCGACCTTGCCTCGGGTTTCGGGCTGACTCTGGATGAAGAGATCGCGGTTGAGGTCGAACAGGTAGTGATTCCCCCGCCCGCCCGGCCAAGGCTCGTCATGTTCGGCGGAGTACGTCGCCTGGTTTGGCCAACGGGCCCGGGACGCGGTTGTGTGCTGCACGAAGCGCGCGCGGCCATCCGGGTTCTCCGCGGGATCGATCAGTACCAGAGACTCTCGGAAGATCATGTCGACCGTCGGATCTCCCTGCGCGGCTAGGAGGTGGTATGCCTCGGCCATCGCTGCGCCGTTCGAGCTGATTTCGTTCCCGTGTATCCCGTGCATCAACGCCGTCACCACGGGAAGTTCCGCGATCAAACGTTCGATCTCGTCGTCCGACAGCCCCTTAACGGCAGAGAAACGCGCGAGATCCACCTTGATCTCGTCGAGTCGGGCGATTCGCTCGGGAGATCCGATGATCAGGACATGCAGGGGTCTGCCCTCCCAGCTCTCCGCGTACTGGATCAGCTGTGTCCGGTCGGGCGCGGCCTCGGCCAGGGCCTGGAAATACGTGACGATCTCATCGGGGTGGGTGATTTCCTCACGGAAATCGTGACCCACCACGTCCTTCAGCGTGGGGATACTGCTGTCGTAGCGGGTGCCGGGTGCCAGATCCTGCGTGGGAGCAGGTACCTGTATCAAGGCAGCAAGGAGAAGGTGACCTAGCATGAGTGCTCCTGTACGCCGTGGGGCCGTCAGCCGCGTAGCGGGTGAAGTGAGGGGGCCAATATAGCCCGGGGGGCTGGAGGAGGGGATGACACGGACGTAGTCTCAGGTCATGAACAATTTGATTCGCGCACGACTCACTCGGTCTCTCGTCTTCCTCTGTGCATCGACTCTCTGGGCGTGTGGTGCCTCGGACTCACAATCGGAGAGGGATGTCGACGCCCGCCCGCCCGCGGAGAGTGATCCACAACTGGTGTTCTGGTCGCACCTGGAGTCGCTGTGTGGGCAGGCGTTCGAGGGGAGAGTAACGGAGAGTGTTCCGCCCGATCCATCGTTCGAAGAGGCTCGCCTCGTCATGCACGTTCGGTCGTGTGACCTCGCGGAAATCAGGATTCCGTTTCACGTGGGGGAGAATCGGTCACGGAGCTGGGTGGTGACGCCGACCTCGGTGGGGCTTCGTCTGAAGCACGATCATCGTCACGAAGATGGGACCGAGGACGAGATCACACAGTATGGGGGTGACTCCCGTGGGCAAGGTGACGCACATATCCAGGACTTCTTTGCGGACTCGTTCACCGCGCAACTCGTTCCGGAGGCGGCGATCAACGTCTGGACGCTCGAGGTCCGGCCGGGTGACGTCTTCGTCTATGCGCTTCGGCGTGAGGGCACGGATCGGCGGTTTCGAGCCGAATTTGACCTTACCGAACCGGTTGATGCTCCGCCCCCGCCCTGGGGTGGCCGATCTCGGTCGAACGATCCGCAGTCTGAGCGGTAATCTGTCACGGCGAGAACGTACATGAAGGTGCGAGGGCGACCCTTCCGATGCCCGTGCGGTATCATCAGGGCGTACAGCACAGGTATATTCGAGGCTTGAGTGGATATTGAGGTCTGGAGGCTGGTGAGATGAAGCACGGACGCGAGGCTGCGTTCGGTACGTGGTTGTTCACTGCGGTGGTGCTGATGGTGGGCATCACGGTGGCGCCTGCGCACGCGCAGACAATCGATGGGACACTGATGGAGGTGGAGACGGGTCAACCGATCTCCTTGGGTCTGGTCATCATGATGACCGAGGCGGGTGACTCCGTGACTTCCGGTGTCACCAACGGGCAGGGTCGCTTTTCCGTGACCGCTCCCGAAGGCGGCTCGTTCGTGCTGGTGGCATCTGCTTTCGGCTTCAAGGAGACCGCTGCTGGGGTGTTCGAGCTGGGGCCCGACGGTGAGATGGACGTCGAGTTCCGTATTGCGGCTGCGCCGATGCCGATCGACGGTCTCCTGGTCTCCCTCCAGCGACCAGCTCTTCAGCACCAGTTGGTGAAGAATGGTTTCGTGCGCCGCGTCACGCGTGGACTCGGACAGTTCATCACACCGATCATGATCGAGGAGTCTCCCGCGAGATCCTCGGAGGACCTGTTCCGTGGAATTCCTGGGGTGGGCCTCGTGTATCCACAGGGCGGGATCAATTCCTTCCAGGGCGCGACCGTGCGGTTGTTCGGAACGGGTCAGTACTGCACGCCGACGATCTATCTTGACGGGACCAGGCTCTCCGTAGAGATGACTGCGTCGCTCCCGGTTGAGGTCATCGCGCCACTTGCGACGATCGACGCCGTCGAGATCTACCGCCGTCCTGCAGAGATTCCGGTCGAGTACGGAATGACGCAGTCCGGCTCGAGTCAGGGCGGCAACTGCGGTGTCATCGTGGTCTGGACGAAGACCCGATAGGATCGGGTCGGATCGTGACGAGGGCGGTGCTGGTCGCTGGCCTTCTGGGTGTGTTGTGGGCCTTCGGGTGTTCCAATGACAGGTCTCGAGCGATGGACTCGGGGCTGGCTTCCGCCGACTCGATGGTCGACGCGTGGGTCGAGGAAGGCCGGATTCCCGGAGCTGTACTCCTCGTCGTTCGGAATGGCGAAGCATTCCTGCACGAAGCGTATGGTCTCGCTTCTGTAGACGATTCGCTCCCGATGTCCAAGTCAACGGTCTTTGATCTCGCTTCGGTCACGAAGGTGATGGCGACGACCTACGCCCTGATGGTCCTCTCAGACCAGGGACGTATCGACGTCCAGGCTTCCGTGGCGACGTACCTGCCCGACTTCACGGGTGGGGGCCGGGAGAGGATCACCATCCGGGACCTCCTGACGCATCGATCCGGACTGCCCCAATGGCTGCCGACCTACTACCACGCCACCGACCGGGAGGAGGCGTACGCCTACCTTCGCACTGTACCGCTCATGCGGCCCGTGGGTCAGGAACGCCACTACAGTGATCTCGGCTTCATGCTCCTCGGCCGTGTCGTCGAAGAAGTGAGCGGTCAGTCGCTCGACGCGTTCGTCCACACCGAGATCTACGGGCCGCTCGGTCTCCGGAAAACTGGCTTTCGTCCTGTCATGAGCTCGACGTCAACCTCTGACTGGGCACCGAGTGAGTCAGAGTACGCACGGACCTCACATGGGAATCCGTTTGAGCGTCGGATGGTACATGACCCGGACTTCGGGTATCGAATCGACGGTGATCCCGATGCCTGGTCGGGATGGAGAAGCGAGTGGCTCGAGGGCGAGGTGAACGACGGAAACGCCTATCACGCTTTTCGTGGCGTTGCTGGACATGCCGGCCTCTTTTCCACGGCGGACGAGTTGGGTGTGCTGCTTCAGGTGATGCTCGACGGAGGAGAACGCGACGGCCGGCGCCTTGTTTCGCCCGAGACGATCGCCGCGTTCGTGCGGCCGACAGGTGACCGGCAAGCGTTGGGCTGGCAGCTACCCGGATACGGTCCGGGTGGATCGTTTGGGCACACCGGGTTCACCGGGACTCTCGTGCTCGGAGTGCCGGACCAGAACCTGGCGCTTGTCCTTCTTACGAATCGGCAGAACTTCGGCGTCAACGAAGACACCCAGTATCCGGATGTTGGTCCACTGCAAAGGGCGGTGACAGAGGCCGTGACAGGCATCGATTGATCCAGCCCACTCGAGATAACCCGATCCTCATCAGGCGAGCGACGCACATGATCCGTCAGTACAGACACACGAGTGTCGGCCTGACCGCTGCTGACCTGGACGAGCTGATCCCGACCATTCATGAGGGCATGTGATGGCGCGTGACCTTCTGGAGGGGGCCGTGCTCAGTGCGGCGGTAGCCGGCCTCGACGGCTGGACGGTGCAGGACGGAAAGCTCCACAAGGAGTACCGTTTTGCCGACTTCGTCTCCGCGTTCGGTTTCATGTCGGCGGCCGCTCTATGCGCCGAGCGGAAGAACCATCATCCCGAGTGGTTCAACGTCTACAACACTGTACGTGTGGATCTGAGCACACACGACGCGGGTGGGATTACGACTTGGGACGTGGAGTTGGCCGAGGAGTTCGACCGGATCGCCAACGACTGAATCCGGTGTAGCGATCAGTGTCCGGGGAAATCACAGAGCGCGAACACTTCACATCCCCGAGTACGAAGTTTATCAGCGCCGCCAAGGTCTGGCAGGTCGATGACGAAGCACGCTTCGTGCACGTGCCCACCCACCTGTTCGATGAGCTCGACGCCAGCTTCGGCTGTACCGCCGGTGGCGATGAGGTCGTCGATGAGCAGAACTTCGGCACCGGACCGGATTGAGTCCACACGCATCTCCATTCTATCGGACCCGTACTCGAGTTCATAATCGATCCCGATTACGTCGCCCGGTAACTTTCCGGCCTTTCGGATTGGAACGAAGCCGACGCCGAGCTCGTACGCGACGGCGGTCCCGAAGATGAATCCACGCGCCTCGATTCCCGCAACTACGTCGATACTGCGGTCGATGTAGCGCTGGACGATGAGATCCACTGCCATACGCAGGCCACGCGGGTCTTCGAGAAGGCCAGTCACGTCCCGGAAAAGGATGCCTGGCTTCGGGTAGTCCGGTATCGTCCTGACGAAAGAAGAAATGCTGGAGCTCACTTGCGGCCGGCCTGCAGGTCCAGCCTATACCGATCGGACGTGAATGCCTCGGGGGTGCCTTCGTCGATCTTCGACGTCTCATCGGGGGGAACGTCACTGTCGCTGGCCGGGTGCACCGTGGCAAAGCCGACAATCTCGCTACGCCGCTCGGCCACGAGACAGTGAATGCCGGTGTCGGAGAGCCAGAGCTTCCGGCGGGTCGTGCGTTCCTCGCGTCCTGGCCCGTCAGGTGGCCACTCAGAGACATATGGGCCGTATGCCGCTTCGCGAGAGGCAAAATATGCGGTCTCGATCGCTGCCGCGTCAGCGACGCTCGCCTCGCGGATCTCTGTTGCGGCGGTGACGTGTCTGCTCATGCCGGGGCGATTCGAACTCATGGTGTAAGCATTTGTTTCCAAGGCGTTCTGGATCAAGCGAACCGCCCGGAAAGGCCTTCGCTCTGCTTCCTGCTTCATCAGGCTCGCCAGAGCTCACCGAAGAGTCGTGCCCAATTTCCCCCGATAATCTTCTCGATGCGGTCGTCGGGATGTCCGCGCTGGGAGAGCCCATCCGCGATCAGTTCCATGCGCCGGTGGGAGTTGAGGTCCTGGACCGTGAACAGGATCTGCGGGTCCTCGTTCGGAGCCGCGACGCCCCGCTCGATACGACCTGCTACGAAATCCCGGTGTCGTGACCAGTATTCATCGGATCCGTCAATCGGTGTGGTGGAGAGGTCACTGCCGATGGCGACGTGGTCTTCACCACATACCTGAATCGCGTGCTCGATGTGATCGAGGACGTCAGCTCTCATCGGTACGCGGCCAGGCGTGAGGAAAGGCATCAAGTAGATGCCGACCACGCCACCTCCGTCTGCCATCGCACGGAGCTCCGTATCGTCCTTCGAGCGTGGGTGCTGCGCCACCGCATTGCACCCACTGTGCGTGATCGCCACGGGTCGGCTCGAAGCAGCGATTCCGTCCGCCGTGGTCTTCTGACCACAGTGGCTGAGGTCCACCATCATCCCGACTTCGTTCATCCGCTCTACGACCTGATGGCCGAAACGAGTGAGTCCTCCGTTGGCCGGTTCGAGGCAGCCATCGCCGACGAGGTTTCGGACGTTGTACGTGAGCTGGGTCACCTTTACGCCGAGCTGCAGGAACGTCTCGACGTTCGCGACGCTTCGCTCAAAGGGGGTGGTGTCCTGGAAACCGAGAACGATTCCGAGTCGGCCAGTCGCTTTCGCGTCGTGCAGGTCGGCCACGGTACGGACCTGCCGGAAGGACTCAGGGTGTTGCTCGATCCGGTCGAGCCAGCCCGCAATCCGCTGCACCGACGACGTGAAGTCGCTTCCGTTACACGTGAGGTTCACCGCCGTGATGCCCGATTCCACGGCGTTGCGGATCATCTCTGCGTCGAGCGGCGGGTTGAGCGGGTAGTTGAAGTATCCCGGCGAAGCCAGGAAATCGATGACGATGGCATCATCGTAAGGGGCCCACGGCTCACGGGATGCTGCCGCGATGCTTGAACGATCTTGTCGTTCGGAGCGCGTTAGGGCCTGGAGGGAGCCCTGTGAGCCTCCCACGGTGAGAGCGGCTGCGGTTCCGAGAAAAGAGCGGCGAGACACGGAGTCGGGCTGCATGGACGGCTCCCAGGTACAGGTTCAAGCTGGCTGCCAAAGTACGGGTGCCGACACCGGCGGAGCCAGGTGAACCCAGTCGCTTGCATGGGGTTGTGGTTGACTCGACGTTGGTGCGGCTTCACTCCACCGCCACGGCACGGCGAGCTGAGGTTCGCCTCGCAAAGTCCTCCACCCACTGCCACATGTCTCATCACTCCACTCGACCCGAGGGGGGTTTGGGCCAGAAGATCGGATTCTGGCTCGGGATCGCTGCGTTCTTCCTCCTGATCCTCTTCCCGGTTGACGCGACGAATCAGCCGGCAAGTCGGCTTGCGGCCGTCGCAACCTTGATGGCGATCTGGTGGGTGAGTGGCGCGATTCCGCTCTTTGCGACCGCCTTGCTCCCACTCTTTCTGTATCCTCTGCTCGGAATCCTCGAGGCGAGGGCGACCGCGCCGATCTACTTCAACAGTACGATCGTACTCTATATCGGGGGCTTCATGATTGCCCTCACGATGCAGAAGTGGAACCTCCACAAGCGCATCGCGCTCAGCATCATCCACGCGGTAGGGGGTGGACCTGCACGTATCGTGTTGGGTTTCATGATCGCGGCCGGCTTCCTCTCCATGTGGATATCTAACACGGCGACCGCCGTCATGATGGTCCCGATCGGTCTTGCCATCGTGCTCAAGATCGAGGACTCGTTCGGTATCGAACGAAGCCATGCCTTCACGGTCTCCCTCATGCTCGGCATCGCCTACGGATGCTCGGTCGGTGGTCTGAGTACCCTCGTCGGGACGCCCCCCAACCTTTCATTCGTTCGGATCTTCGAGATTCTCTTTCCGGAAGCGCCGCCGATCGCGTTCGGCCAGTGGATGGTGATGGCGCTTCCGATCGGTGTCCTGATGACCGTTCTGGTCTGGTTCTTGTTGACCAAGGTGTTCTATCGGACGCCTGAGGACGTGACGGTGGACCATGACGTGATCGTCGAAGAGAAGCTCGAACTCGGCCCGATGTCATACGAGGAGCGCTGGATTGCTCTGGTCTTCGCGACCACGGCTCTTCTCTGGGTCTTCCGTGCGGACCTCAATCTCGGATTTCTCTCCATCCCCGGTTGGTCCCGGCTACTTCAGAGTCCCGGGATGATCGACGATGGTGCGGTCGCAATCGGTATGGCGTCCCTGCTCTTTTTGATCCCCACGAAAGACAGGTCGACGGGGGCCACGCGCATCATGGGCCCCGACGTGGTTCCTCAGCTCCCGTGGGACATCGTCCTTTTGTTCGGAGGGGGTTTCGCGCTTGCGGCAGGGCTTCAGCGTACGGGGCTCGCTCTGCTCATCGGTGAGCAGTTCGAGTTGGTCGGGTCACTTCCGACGTTCGTGATGATCGTGCTGGTCTGCCTCGGAATCACCTTTCTGACCGAGCTGACCAGCAACCTGGCGACTACCGAGATGATTCTGCCGATCCTCGCAGCAGTGGCCGTCGCGACGGAAACGCACCCTCTCATTCTCATGATCCCGGCTACGCTATCTGCGTCGTGCGCGTTCATGATGCCGGTCGCGACGCCACCGAATGCCATCGTCTTTGGAAGCGGGCGCCTCACTGTGGGAGAGATGGCCCGTATCGGAATCTTCCTGAACCTGGTTGGTGTGCTCGTGATCAGTGCGATCGTCTTCACCGTCGGCACGGTCGTCTTCGACATCGACCCTTCGGTCGTTCCGGAGTGGGCTCGGACGATCGCTGAGGGTGTCGAGGGTTAAGGCACGGTATGAAGACCGCAATTGTCGCTGGGAGCCGGACGCCATTCGCACGGTCGGGCTCGGTGTTTGCCGACCTCTCGGCAATCGACCTGGGCAAATCGGCGGTGCGCGACGCTCTCGCCCGAAGTGGTCTGTCTGGTGATCGGGTCGACCACCTGGTCTATGGGACCGTGGTCCACGACACACGGTCCCCGAACATCGCGCGTGAAGTGGGCCTGGCTGTGCTGCCGAAGCATGTCCCGGCGGTATCCGTGTCCCGCGCGTGTACGTCTGCAAATCA
This sequence comes from Gemmatimonadota bacterium, assembly GCA_028873595.1. Lineage (GTDB taxonomy): Bacteria > Gemmatimonadota > Gemmatimonadetes > Longimicrobiales > Gaopeijiaceae > UBA2589. The sequence goes on from JAPPOV010000024.1 coordinate 84,897, forward strand.
GGCGATCACCGACGGTGCACAGATGATCGAGGTAGGGCATGCCGACGTGGTGATCGCCGGTGGGGCCGAGTCGCTTTCCCGCATTCCCATTACGGTGAGCGAAGCGCTTGCGAAGAGTCTCGTGGCTGCCTCGAAGGGAAAGACGGTCGGGCAAAGGCTCGCGCCCTTCCGCACGATCCGGCCGAAAGATCTCGTGCCCGTGGCACCTACGATCGCGGAGCCGAGTACCGGCGAGACGATGGGCCAGTCTGCGGAGCGCATGGCCAAGGAGAACGGGATCTCCCGGGATGACCAGGACGCGTGGGCACTCCGGTCCCACCAGTTGGCGGCGGCTGGAACTGCGGACGGGCGCCTTCTGGCCGAGATCGCGCCGATGTACGTGCCTCCGGACTACACAACTGTTGTCACGAGCGACAATGGCATCCGAACGGATACGTCGGCCGAACGTCTAGCCGGGCTGCGACCGGTGTTCGACCGTGCGCACGGCTCGGTCACCGCAGGAAACGCGTCTCCGCTCACCGACGGAGCTTCAGCCGTCGTACTGATGAACGGCGAGAAGGCCGTTGCCGAGGGCCTCGCACCGTTGGGTTGGATTCGCAGCTGGGCATGGACCGCGCTCGACCCCGCCGGTCAGCTTCTGCAGGGCCCTGCGTACGCTGCCCCGATCGCGCTCGATCGTGCGGGTCTGTCGATGAAGGACATCGGGCTCATGGAGATGCACGAGGCATTCGCGGCGCAGGTTCTGTCTAATCTGCAAGCGCTCTCATCCAGGAGCTTTGCCGAATCGGAACTTGGGCGCACCGACGCGGTGGGTCACCCCGATGTCGAGAGAATTAACGTGATGGGTGGATCGATATCCATCGGGCATCCGTTCGGGGCGACCGGAGGTCGACTGACGATGACGATCCTGAACGAGATGGCGCGACGTGACGTTCAGTTCGGACTGATCACGGTCTGCGCAGCTGGGGGGCTGGGCTTCGCGATGGTCGTGGAGCGACGCTGACGGGGTCCATTCAACGGATTCCCGAACCAGCGAAGTCCCGATGATCAGGTCGTCAGGGCCTCGTTCAGGTTCGAGCGTCAAGCCAGGCCAACTCTTGGCCGGACCTCACTTCTGCAGCTCACGATCCAATTGTTCGCGGACCTCACGGCGGCGCTTGCCTTCTCGCGCCCGTCGTGCGTCATCGGGATCCTCCAGAGTGAGCGGCGGAACCGGACATGGACGGTGGTTCGGATCGATCGCCACAAAGGTGAGGAGGCACGTATTGGTGTGCCGCGTCTCTCCACTGAGGAGGTTCTCGGCGACGACGCGCACCCCCACCTCCATCGATGTCCGACCCACGAAGTTCACGCGTGCCGTGCACGTCACCAACTCGCCCGTGTAAATGGGCTCCACGAAATCGACCCGGTCGATCGAGACGGTGACGCACGGCCCTCCCGCGTGCCGCATTGCCGAAACCGCGGCGGCGCGGTCGACCATGGAGAGGATCTCGCCGCCGAACACGTGTCCGAGGTTGTTCACCTGATGAGGCATCATCAGTTCGGATACGATGGCGATGGAGTCCTCGGGCTTCTTGGGAACCTCGTGTCGGTCAGTCATGCACGTGTATACCCGCGAGTGTTCGGATCCGCTCCTCGAGCCGCTTTGGATGGTCGGACCCGATCAGCAGCCCCCGGTTTCCCTTGAGCTCGATCGCGACCGCCAGCTTTCCTCGTGCCGTCCAGGCCCGTCGCCGGCCCAATCCGCGTAGGCCCCAGCCTCCGAACTCACGGATCGGTCGGTACTCGACTGAGCGAAGAGACACGATCTCGTCGAACGGGACGACACCTCTGATCACGGGAAGCCGTCCGAGATGCATGACGATACGGCTCTCCTGGACCTCGACCGTCAGCCCGGCAATGATCCATATGACTGCTCCCGTGATCGCAAAGACAAGGCCGACCATCGCGAGTCCCAGGTGTGGAGCGACGTCTTCGTCCCACCCCGCCACGCTCGCGTAGCATGCGAGAAGGACGACAGCCCAGAGGATTGCCCGAGCCACTCCGCTCCAGGGGGTGAACTCGCGATAACGGGTCTGTTCGGTGCTCATGCTCTAACCTACTAAAGCAATGAAGCTTTCTTCTACAGGTCGACACGACGGTTGTAGATGATGAGAGAGAGGATGTCGCGTCCGAGTGGCGTTTGGGTGGTGCTCCGGGG
>JAPPOV010000049.1 GCA_028873595.1 Gemmatimonadota bacterium
GTTCTTTCACAGCCAGGAGGTCCGCTCCGGCCTCCATAAGGTGAGTGGCGAACGTATGCCGCAGTGCATGCGTCGAGAGTCCCCGGGAGCCCGCAGCGTGCTCCAGGCATGTCCTGACGGTCGACTGGATCGAACGCCTCGACAAGCGATGTCCGCGCGGATTCACCAGGAGAGCGACCTCATCGGGTTGAGCGACCTCTCGCCGTCTCAGCTCATAACGCTCTACCGCCCGGAGCGCCGCATCGGTCAGAGGTAGGATCCGCTCCTTCGAACCTTTCCCCATGACCCGCATCTGCTTCGTCACCCGGTCAATGTCACCCGAATCCAGACCATGGAGTTCGGAAAGTCGCAGCCCACTTCCGTAGAGGAGTTCCATGACGGCGAGGGTACGCGTCCCGGCGAGCGTGTTCCGTTCAGCGGCACGCTCGGCGAACTCGAAGACTGCATCCACGTCACTGCGTGTAAGGTGACCGGGAAGGCGCCGCTCGAGCTTTGGGGCCCGGATCGTCCGCCCCGGGTTCGATGGGATGCGTTCTTCGAGGTGCAGGAACGAGAAGAAGGTCCGTGCCGAGGTCAGCTTCCGAGCGACACTACGCTTGGATAGTCCCCGTCGAGCAGACGCGCCCATGAACGCGCGCAGAGCGAGCCGGTCCACATCATCGTCACTCCACGCCCATGACGTACGTCCGAGATAGTCGGTCAAGAACGATTCGAGCTCCTGAAGGTCGCGACGGTACGCTTTGAGCGTGTTCTGCGCGAGCTGGCGCTCGTTCGCCAGATGCCGGAGGAAGCCCTCCACCTCGGGTCGTGATTCCGTCCTGCCCGTCACGCCGGCACGGTGGCGGCCAGACCGTACTTCGCCATCCAGGTGGCGAAGTCGTCCTGGGCGCGCTGCGCCAGAATCTGGCGCTTTTCTTTCTTGTTCTTCACTCGCTTCGGTAACGGATCGACCAGGCCCCAGTTCGAGTTCATCGGTTGAAAGCGCCCTGGCGCGGCATCTCGCAAGTACCGGAAGAGCCCACCCAGCATCGTCGTCGGCGGCGGCACCACGGGCTTCTTACCTACCAGAATTCGGGAAAGGTTGATGCCCGCAAGGATGCCGGACGCGGCCGACTCCGTGTACCCCTCTACTCCGGTCAACTGGCCGGCAAACATGAGGTCCGTGCGCTCACGAAGGCCACCGCACTCGGTCAGTCGCTCCGGGAAGTTCAGGTAACTGTTCCGATGGATCGAACCCCAACGCAGGAATTCGGCGTCGGCCAACCCGGGGATCATGGAGAAGACGCGGCGTTGCTCACCGATCCTGAGGCGAGTCTGGAAACCGACCATATTCCACATCTGCCCGGCTCGGTCTTCGCGACGCAGTTGAACAACTGCCCACGGGCGCTCACCCGTCCGCGGATCGGTCAGGCCGATCGGCTTCATCGGCCCGAAGCGCAGTGTGTCATGTCCCCGTGACGCCATGACTTCAACGGGCAAGCACCCCTCGAAATACGGGACGTTATCCCAGTCATGACCTTCATGCGCCTGGCCACCATTCAACGCACCGATAAAGGTGTCGTACTCCTCACGGCTCATCGGGCAGTTCAGATAATCCGCGTCTTCATCGAACCGACCTGCCGCGAAGACGATGGAGTCGTCGAGACTGTCACGTTCGATGATCGGAGCGATTGCATCGAAGAAGGCCAGCCCACCGTCACCCAGGGCACCCTCGATGGCCTGGTACAGCGCTCCCGACGTCAAGGGACCCGTCGCAATGATGGCTGGGCCAGCAGGCAAATCGGTGCACTCCTCGCGTACCACCTCGATCAGCAGCTCGTCCTCGACGGCCCGACTCATGGCTTCGGCGAAGAGTGCACGATCCACAGCGAGGGCGGACCCGGCTGCGACCCTCGAGACGTCCGCCGACCGAAGGAGTACAGATCCGAGCATCCGCATCTCACGCTTGAGCTGCCCGTGGGCGTTCTCAGGCGCCTCGCTCTTGAACGAATTGGTACATACCAGCTCGCCGAGGTGATCTGTCTGATGCGCTTCCGTAGTTCGTACCGGACGCATCTCGACGAGACGCACCTGATGGCCCGCCCGCGCCAATTGAAGCGCCGCTTCACAGCCGGCAAGGCCACCGCCGACTACGGTCACGACCGAGGTCATGCGTCCGACTCGCTCGCCTTCTTCTTCGCGGCCTTCTTTTTCGCTGCGGGCTTCTTCTTCCCCCGCTTTCGACCACCACCCCTGGCGGCCTTCTCGGCCAGCATAGCCACCGCCGTCGCGAGATCGATATCGTCAGGCTCCGTCCCCTTCGGCAAAGTGGCGTTGATCGTACCGTCAGTGACATACGGTCCGTAACGGCCAGACATCACGGATACGTCATCGCCACTATCCGGGTGCTTACCGAGTTCCTTGAGCGGTAGCCGCTTACCGGCAGCCTTGGCGTCGACCAAAGCCACAGCCTCCTCGAGTGACACCGTCCACATCTGATCGTTGGATCTAAGGCTCGCGAAGGTCTTCCCGCGCCGGACGAAGGGCCCGAATCGGCCCAGTCCGGCAACAACCGTCTGATCGGTCTTCGGATCCGTTCCGATCGTCCTCGGCAATTCGAGAAGCTTCACGGCGTAGTCGAAGTCGACTGTGGTGGGATCGACCTCTTTCGGCACGCTGACGCGCTTCGGCTTCTCCTCTTCCGTGGGGGGTGTCAGCTCCACGTACGGTCCATACGGGCCGTACTTCAACTTCATCATCCGACCTTCGACCGGGTGCTCACCGAGTTCCTCACCCTCCGGGTTGAACCCATCGAGTGAACGGGTACTCCTGCACTCTGGATATCCGGAGCAGCCGAGGAATCGACCGTACCGATTCCATCGGACCAGCATGGGGCGCCCACACTTGTCGCATGTTTCCCCCTCGGCGGCGAGGATCTCCTTGATGATCTCGTCGGAATTCGCCTCTCCTTCCTTGATCTGGTCCATCAGGCGCGGATAGAAGTCACCCAGCAGTTTCCGCCAGTCCACTGCTCCGTCTTCCACCTTGTCGAGCTCACCCTCCATGCGGCTGGTGAAATCGACGTCGAAGATGTTCGGTAGCACCCGGACCAGCAGCTTCGAGACAACCTCGCCGAGGTCGGTTGGGTGGAAGCGTCGCTGCTCAAGCTCAACGTATCCACGATCGGTGATGACGGAGATGATCGAGGCGTACGTCGACGGACGTCCAATCCCCTGCTTCTCGAGCTCCTTCACGAGGCTGGCCTCGGAATACCGCGGCGGAGGCTGCGTGAAGTGCTGACGAGGCTCGATCCGCTTTGGGGTCGCCGCGTCGCCCTCATGGAGTTCCGGGAGCGGCTCCAGGTCGTCCAGTCGGCGCTTGTCGCCCTGCTCCGTGGCTTCCTGATACAGCTTCGTGAAGCCATCGAACTTCACGATCGACCCCGTAGCCCGGAAGAGATACCGGTGCCCGTTCGCGCCCGGGATATCGAAGTCGGCCGTGGTCGTGTCATAGATCGCCGGCTGCATCTGGCTCGCCACGAAACGCATCCAGATCATCTCGTAGAGTTTCGCCTGATCCACCTCTACGTATCGGGCGACCTCGGAAGGCAGGATCGTGACATCAGTCGGGCGAACCGCCTCGTGGGCGTCCTGGGCAGCCCGCGCGTTCTTGCCCCCGTAAAGACGCGGTGCATTCGGTACGTACGGCTCGCCGTATTCGGGCTGCGCGTTGATCCACGCGCGCGCATCCTCGACGGCGGTCGGGGACACCCGGGTAGAGTCGGTACGCATATACGTGATCAGACCGATTTGGCCTCGCCCGCCGATCTCCTGACCTTCGTAGAGCCGCTGCGCGTTCGACATCGTACGTCGGGTCGAGAAGCGAAGACGCTTGGCGGCAGCCTGCTGGAGAGTCGACGTGGTGAATGGAGCCGCCGGGTTCTTACGTCGCTCCCGTCTCTTGATGGTCGTGATCTCAAACGGAGCGCCTCCGACAGCCGCAAGCACTGCATTGGCCTCGTCCTCGTTTGGGATCGTAAAGGTCTTTCCGTCGATGTGGTGCAGCTTCGCGTCGAATGTCTGCCCGTCCTTCTCGAGCTGCGCTGTAATCGACCAGTACTCTTCCTGCACAAACGCCTGAATCTCTTCCTCACGCTCGCAGATGACGCGAAGCGCAACCGTCTGGACGCGTCCAGCAGACAGGCCCGGTCGGATCGGGCGCCAGAGAAGCGGGCTGACCTTGTAGCCCACCAGACGGTCGAGAATCCGTCGTGCCTGCTGGGCTTCGATCTTCTTGAGGTCGAGCTCTCCAGGGGTCTCCAGGGCGCGCTGCACGGCTCCCTTCGTGATCTCACGAAAGGTGACGCGCTGAAAGCGTTCTGGCTTCTTCTCGTACCCCAGCTGCTCCGCGACGTGGTACGCGATCGCTTCACCCTCACGGTCCGGATCCGTCGCGAGAATGACCGAGTCCTTGTCCTTCGCACGCTTCTTCAGGTCGGAGATGACCTTTCCCTTCCCGCGGATCGTTACGTACTTCGGCTCGAAGCCATGATCCACGTCCACCCCGAGCTCCTTCGCGGGAAGATCACGGACGTGGCCCACCGAGGCGGCGACTTCGTAGTCGTTGCCGAGGTACTTGCCGATCGTCCGTGCCTTGGCCGGAGATTCGACGATAACGAGGTGTTTTTCACTCATTCGGCTGCAGTTCTCGTTCCTTCGTTCTCGAGGATCTCGAGGATCCGCGACGTGACATCTTCTACCGACTGGCCGTTCGTGTCCACTCTAATCTGTGCTTCGGCATACGCTGACCATCTGGCTTCCAGCAACCGACGTGCCTCGTTCTCCGGTGCCTTTCCCCTCAAGAGTGGGCGAGAAACCGAGCTCTTCTGCACGCGACGTACCGCCTCTTCTACACCTACGTCCAGCCAGACCGAAAGCGTGCCCGGCGGAAGCTCGACGAGTCGGTCAGGCTCGACCGCCCACCCACCTCCACTGGCGAGTACGAGGTCCGACGACGCCAGTAGCTCTCGCGCGAGAGCGGCTTCCTCTTTGCGGAATGCAGCCTCCCCAAAAGCGTCGAACCAGTCATCGATGCTGAGCCCTGAGCGAGCCACCAGTTCCTCGTCCAGATCCACGAATCGCCACCCCAGGCGAGATGAAAGCTGCTCGCCGACTGAGGTCTTTCCCGCGCCCATGAAGCCGACGAGGACGATGCGACGAAACACCGGGGGGATCAACGTTCTCTGAAACCCCTCTCTGCCAAGTACGTGACGTATCCGTCGAGGTTCCGGCGCGTCTCACCCATCGAGTCGCCACCGAACTTTTCCAGGAGCGCGTCCGCGAGCACCAGGGCGACCATCGCCTCACCGACGACCCCAGCTGCAGGTACGGCGCAGACGTCGCTCCGCTCGACGGCCGCGTCACCTTCGGACCCATCACGCATGTCGACACTCGGCAACCGCTTTCGGAGCGTCGAAATCGGCTTCATCGCGCCTCGGACCAGAAGTGGCTCACCCGTGGTCACACCTCCCTCGAGTCCACCCGCCCGATTGGTAGCCCGTGCGATGCCGCCAGAACGAGGCCGGTCCTGGGCGGGCACGATCGGGTCGTGCACCTGCGATCCTGGCCGAATCGCGCCTTCAAACCCGATTCCGAGTTCGACACCCTTCACGGCCTGAATGGACATGATTGCCGACGCCAGGCGACCGTCGAGTTTCCGATCCCAGGACACATAGGAGCCCAGGCCCACGGGAAGGCCTCGGGCGACCACCTCGAACACCCCACCCAGCGTATCCCCCCGTTCCTTCGCAGCATCGATCTCCTCGCACATTCGGGCAGAGGCATCCGGATCAAGGCAGCGTACCGGATCCCCGTCTACCACATCGTTCAGGTCGTTCGGGATCGCCGTTTCCTCCGCAGCGATCGGTCCAATCGACCGCACGTGACTCCCAATGGAAACGCCCACCTCCACGAGGAACCGCTTCGCAACCGCGCCGCACGCCACTCGCGCGGCGGTCTCGCGAGCGCTCGCTCTTTCGAGGATATCGCGTACATCGCGGCGATCGTACTTGAGCGCACCCACGAGATCAGCATGCCCGGGCCGAGGCAGATAATGCGGCCGAAGCGCCTTTGGGTTGACGCCTTCCCCGGGTGCCTCATGGGCCATCGCGATGGTCCAATTCTCCCAGTCACGATTCCAGATCAGCATCGAGATCGGCGACCCGAGCGTCTCACCCAGCCTCACGCCACTGAGGAGCTCCGCCCGATCGTGTTCGATCTGCATCCGACGCCCTCGACCATACCCACCCTGGCGGCGAGCGAGTTCCGGGTCCACATGTCGAGTGACATCCAACTCGAGTCCGGCCGGGATCCCCTCCAGGAGCGCAGTGAGCGCCTTACCGTGCGACTCACCAGCTGTGTGGAAGTGAAGAGACTTCATGGGCGACCTGGCTCGCGGGCGGGTGGGGTCACCGATCCCCACCGGACATGCAAAAGCCCGGCCAAGGCCGGGCTACCTCCGATAAATCTGTCGGAGTTGGATATATATATATGTCCACGGTCTCGGGTAACCAACCCGCCTAAGTGCCGATCGTTACCCTGACGGAATCGCGGCACGTGTCGCCATCGATATCGGAAATTTCAACCACGACGTGCAAGTCTTCTGTCTCGTGGCTACCCGCACGCACAATCTGGGCATTCTAGAAAGCTCCCAATTGCCGCCACCTACGGGGCTCTCCACAGCGCATACGGAGTTGACCCCGGGGTTCGGTATTTGGCCGAGGGTTCCGATCAACCAAGGCCACGATTCATATGACGCTTTCCGTCCGATCGGGCAGGTCACCTGTCCTCAGTTCCGGTCAGAACACCTTCGAAACGCGAAGGGAAGCTCGGAGCCAAGCTCAAGCCTCCCCTGCCCTGTCCCAAGGTATCTTGCAAGGAGACCCCGGGCTCTCTCAGTTCACCCGAGAGTCATTTGGTGCAGGCAATCTCCCTCGGCCGAGACGGGACTGACAGGCCCACGGCTACAGGGGTGGCCGTGCCGTCATAGATAGAGCATCCCTCGGACGTCCCTAGGGCAGCGTGTGTGGCCGTGCCACTCCATCCGGAGGCCGAAGCCACGATCGTGACAGTCACGCCAGCAGAGTTCCTATACGCGAGAGCGTCCGTATCCGTCGTGTAAGCGTAGGCATCCGCATAGTAGATCTCTTGCTGGCTGGCCAAGTTCTTTAGATCAGACTCCATGGCAGCAAAGTATGCCCTCTCTCGCGTGGCACTGAATTTCGGAATAGCGATTGCTGCCAAAATTGCAATGATGACGATTACGATGAGGAGTTCAATGACTGTAAAACCGTTGTTGTCACGCATCTGTAAAGAACCCGTGGAAGAATTCGAAGGTGGTCGGAAACTCTTACGGCACCTGATATTTCAAAGCAAGCTCATATCACTTAGATCTCTGTGAGGCATAGCCTTACTGTGATAAGCCATCGCAAGCAACGCTCTTTGCGCCTTATCCTGCACGCTGAAACAGCCTATGCTCTATCTCGGTCCCGATCGAACAGCTGGCCAAACCCAGTACACTGGACCGGCCCTTCGGAGGACTTTCCCTGCTCAGTAAATACCCGCTTTTCCCCCTAATAGTCCGGAAGTCAAAACTCTTCAGACTTGACCACCTCGCGGTTCACTGAAAGCGACGAGCGGCGCTCCTCCGTATCCCATAGCGCGACCTTCGGTGGCACCCAAGAGGGCGCCTTTGGACCGAGCACGTTGTACTGCACAATGCAACGGAGAGCAGACACGCCATCTCTCCACCCAATCTTCTTTCCTTCCGCATACGAACGGCCATCATAACTGATCGGTAGCTCATAAATTCGCGCACCAGCCTGCGCCAGCCGGGCGGTCAACTCGGGCTCAATCCCGAAACGGTTCGCAGACAGCGGTAGCTCTTGTAGCAGCTCTCTGCGGATCATTTTGTAGCACGTCTCCATGTCGGTCAGGTTTAAGTCTGTGAACATGTTCGAAAGTAGGGTCAAGAGTCGGTTCCCTACCGAGTGCCAGAAAAAAAGCACACGGTGCGGTCCGCCTAGGAAACGCGACCCGTACACGGCGTCAGCCTTACCAAGCAGAATCGGCCGGAGGAGCAATTGAAATTCGTGAGGGTCATATTCCATGTCAGCGTCCTGAACGACCACTACGTCACCGGTAGCATGCGCGAAACCGGTTCGTAGGGCCGCGCCCTTGCCCCGATTCTGCTCATGGAAGATCAGACGGTCGATGAGCGTGTCTTCCAACTCCAAGAGCAGCTCGCGTGTACCATCGGTCGAACCGTCGTCGACGACGATGACCTCGAGCCAGAGTGGTACCTCCCGGACACGGCGGAGTAATGTTTCCACAGTCCGCGACTCGTTGTAGGCAGGAATCACGACCGTGAGTCTGACACGGTCCCAAGCCAACTGATCGTCCTCAATCATTCGGCTGTAAGGCGAGTTGCTCTTCATCATTCATCGACACCGCAGGAACTGAGCTTCCCATAGAGTGTGGACAGATGGGTACGCCGAAAGGTGAGTACACTGAGCGTCTCAAAATACACCCGGGCAAGATTGGCAAGGCACATGATGCCAGTGAGCCCGGCGATAAGAAGTCCCAAGCAAAAGGGCCGCAGAAAGCTCCGCTGATACGCGGTGCTCCCTGGCTCGAGTCAACCGCCCTGAGGCACGTCGATGACCTGGCCGACGTAGATCCGACTTCCCCTGATCCCATTCATATCCTTGATCTCGTCGACGGTCGTGCCATGCTGACGGGCGATCGTCCAGAGTGAGTCCCCCCTACGCACCCGATACTCCGAGAGCTCAGGGCCACCCACACCGCGTGCCACGAGAGACTGGACGTAGTTCGCGTACTGTTTGGTGAAGAGCGCCACATGGTAGTGACGGGGATTTCGCTCGAGTGTCGCTTCGAGAACACCCTGCCGCTCCAGACTCGAGAGGACGCCTTGCAGCCACTCTCGGCATGATCGATTCCAGCTATATCGGAGATCAAGCGCCATCCCGGTCGGGTGCACCGAGCGATCCGAAGCGTTTCTCGGCTGACGAGTCGTAGGGCGCGTCAGACTCGTCACGACGAGTTGCTCGCCGCATGCGCGCTTATACTGACGTCCCAGTCGTTCCACAAATAGCTGCACTTCAGGGCGAGCATACGGGTAGCGCACATCGTTCTTAACGATATAGTCCCGCGTCGACTCGATCCGAACGAGCCAGCCCTGCTCCGCGAAGTACCGCACGCGCTCCGGGGTGTCGATGAAGGTATAGTCGTACTCAAGTGCCATTCGTACCTGGCGATCCATCGAAGCGCGCGAACCCTGCAACGTCTGGGCGTCCAGAGACCACGTCGTCGTCGCGGAGACGGCGATGACGGCAAGGCCGAGAATTATCGTTCGGTGGGACCTAGTGTAGGCGCGTTCCGAGAGCATCCGTTCATTCGCTCAGTAGGGAGACCACGGGCTCGAAAAGGGGCAGTCCTACAGTAGTAAACGGATGTTTTCTTCGACACAAGGATTGTGTCCCACCCGTCATCGAGCCTCCTTCATGGTACGGCGTCGACGCGCCAGGAGATCCATCACCTAGCGAGACACACGACAAAGGGGCGACTCCGGCTGGAGTCGCCCTTCGATCGTCCTGGGAGACACACTTTAGCTGCTGGATCAGGCTCCCCGAGCCGCGTCATACCGTGCTGCAACCCGGTCCCAGTTCACGACGTTCCAGAACGCCGTCAAATAGTCGGGCCGGCGATTCTGATAATTGAGGTAGTAAGCGTGCTCCCATACGTCGACGCCAAGGATTGGTGTGAGCCCCTGCATGTGCGGGCTATCCTGGTTCGCCGTCGCCACCACGGACAGCGCGCCGGACGCGTCAGAGCAGAGCCAGCCCCATCCGGAACCGAACTGGCCACCGGCAGCCGCCTGAAAACGGGCCTTGAACTCGTCGAGCGAGCCGAAGGCCACGTCGATCCCTGCCGCCAGATCACCTGAGGGAACAACGGCACCGCCCGGCGTCATCACGTCCCAGAACAGGGCATGATTGATGTACCCACCGCCATTGTTTCTCACCGCACCACGAATCTCCTCGGGGATCGACTCGATTTCCGATACGATCTCCACCGCGGACTTACCATGAAGATCGGAGTGTCCCTCGAGCGCGGCGTTGAACTTGCTGGTGTACCCGGCGTGATGCTTGCCGTGGTGGATCGCCATCGTCTGTGCGTCGATGTGGGGTTCGAGCGCGTCGTGCTCGTACCCGAGATCAGGGAGTTGGAAGGGGTAAGCCATCGTGGCCGGACTCCTTGGCGTGGATTCGGTAATTGAGTCGATCTATAAGGATCGTGCCCGGCGTGAAGCCAACAGGCTACGTTCGGGAGGGTCGGCCGGGTCCTTGAAGCTACCCACCCCGCCCACATCGTCAAACCTCAGAGGAGACGGTTACCCGGTGCCCGATTCGCTGCCGCCTAGACGGATTCTACTCGTCGATTGTGACGCTTTCTTCGTTCAGGTCGCGCGGCTGGAAGACCCCGAGGGCGCCGGTCGGGCGCCACTGCTCATTGTGGGCGGCTCGCCGAGCGGCCGCGGGGTCGTCACCTCGGCATCCTACGAGACGCGTGCGTACGGGGTGAGATCCGCCATGCCGACTTCACAAGCGCTGCGGCTTTGCCCGGACGCGACGGTCGTCGGCGTACCCAGGGGCTCCGTGACCCGACGCAGCCGTGAGGTCCGCACGGTTCTGGAGGAACTCGCCCCAATTGTGCAGGCGGCATCCGTCGACGAGTTCTATGTCGATCTCACAGGTACGGAGCGGCTCTTCAGTCCGGAAACGCTGACAGATACGGCGTGGCGTATCCGGGGCGAGGTGCTCGAGCGGACAGGCATCTCGGTTTCGCTCGGGGGTGGAACCCGGCGAGTCATCGCGAAGCTGGCTACGAACCGGGCTAAGCCAGCCGGCGTTCACATCGTCGAACCCGGTTCGGAGCAGGACTTCCTCGACCCCCTGCCCCTGTCCGAACTGCCGGGCGTCGGGCCCGCGCTCGCGAAGTCACTGCGGAAGAAAGGACTGGTCACGGTGGCGAACGCACGCAGCGTTCAGCCGGACTGGCTAGAGCGGTGGTTCGGACCGCGCCGTGCTGCATGGTTGCACCGGCGAATCCACGGAATCGACCGAAGTGAGGTCGATCCGCACGACCAACGGAAATCGATTTCCTCCGAGCGGACATTCTCCGAAGATCTGGACCGAGACGAGGACCTCGACCATCGGCTCCTCGAGCTCGCCACGTCGGTCGCCGCAACGCTGCGAAGCATGGGCGTCCGTTCACGCACTGTCACCGTGAAGCTGCGGGACTATGACTTCACGACCCGGCAGCACAGCCGTACGCTCTCGGAGCCTGTCGAGTCGAATCAGGCGATCATTGACGTCGCACGATCACTCCTGACTGAACTGCGCACGGATCGGCGAGTCCCAGCTCGACTCTTGGGCGTGGGCCTTTCCGGCCTGACGGATTCCAATCAGCGTACACAACTCGCGCTCTTCGAGGGCACCGAAGGACCACAGGAGTCGGAACGAGACCGAGATTTGAGTCGTGTGGTCGATCGGCTCGCCGATCGGTTCGGATACGGGACCGTCGTCTCCGGTGGCCTGATTAGACAACGCCCCGATTCGTGCGATCCGAAAAAACCAAGACAATCACCCCCAAGAACCAGGGACGGGCATTCGTGAGTACGCAGGGTATCAAGGCCATCTGGCCGGTTGGGCGACCACTCATCGGGATGGTCCACCTGCTACCGCTGCCAGGCGCTCCAGCGTGGGGTGGCTCCATGGAATCCATCGTCGCTCGTGCCGTGACGGACGCCGAAGCGCTGGAGAGCGCCGGCTTCGACGGGGTCATCGTTGAGAACTACAGCGACGTGCCCTTCTTTGGCGGATCCGTCCCGTCAGAGACCGTGGCCAGCATGACCGCCTGCGTCCACGCCGTACGCCGAAGCATCTCGCTCCCCGTCGGAGTGAACGTGCTGCGGAATGACGCTCACGCAGCGGTCGCGATTGCCGTCGCCACCGGAGCCCGGTTCATCCGCGTGAACGTCCACACAGGCTCGATGTGGACGGACCAGGGGCTGATCGAGGGAGAAGCGGCCAATACTCTGCGAACGCGGGCCGCACTGGGTAGCGGAATCGCCATCCTCGCTGACGTGCACGTAAAGCACGGAACGCCTCCTGCAGGCGCTCGTATAGAAGACGCAGCTGCAGATGCATGGCACCGTGGTCGAGCGGACGGGCTCGTGCTATCGGGTACTGGAACGGGCCAGGCTACCGATATGGACGACGTCGCCCGCGTACGGGAGAACGTACCGAGCGCTACCGTCATGGTTGGATCAGGAGCAACACCAGCCACAGTCCGCGGGCTCCTGGAATTGGCGCATGGTGTCATCGTCGGGAGCGCGGTCATGGCCGGAGGGGAGGCCGGCGCCGGCATCGATCCGACCCGGGCCGAGAAGTTCATCGAGTCGGCACACAGTTGACGCCTCCCTCTCACGCGAGAGGCGGGCCGGTCACCTGGGACCGGCCCGCCTTCGAGTTCACTTCTCCGGGCCTCGAAAGGCCCTCGACTCAGTCACCTATCGCTGCGCGCTTTGCCGCGATCGCCTCGTACGGCTTGCGCTCGAAGTAGCTACGCGTCTCCTTCGCCACGACCGGCGCGAGGAAAATCAGAGCGATGAGGTTGGGCCAGATCACGATCGCAAGTGCGACGTCACCGAGCGCCCAGACCACCGCCAGAGGGATCGCAGCCCCCATGAAGTGGGCGAAAACAAAGAGCGCCTTGTATGGAAGGATGGCGCCCTGACCAAACAGGTAGTAGGCACAACGATCACCGTAATAACTCCACGAGATCGCTGTCGAGATTCCGAAGAGAAGCACGCCAAAGACGACAATGAGGTGCCCCCAGTCACCGAGCGGCGAGAGGCCCTGTCGGAATGCGGCCGCCGTGACCGGCGCACCATTTTCGACCGCGTCCCCGTACAGTGACGAATAGGTCGTACCATCTGAGGCTACAGCCTCGCCGCGACCGGGGAAGACCGTACCCGTGAATGCCTGCGTCTGTCCTTCGTCGGTGTAAAGCATGTCGACGCTGACCTCGTGCCATGACACCATCGCGGCACCGACACCGGAGCCTACATGCTGCCCGCTCACGATCTCGATCGACTCCGGCGCATCCACGCCACCGAACCGGTTCGGCTCAACCTCGGCCGTCCAGGTGATGTCTCCACCTCCGAGCGTGATCTCGGTCGGAAAGCGCTGTTCATGTGTGCCTGTGATCACGATCACGAGGCCCGTCAGTGTGCAGATGACAATCGTGTCGATCAGGGGCTCGAGGAGAGCAACGACACCCTCCGAAACCGGCTCGTCCGTCTTCGCCGCGGCATGGGCGATCGGAGCAGAACCCTGACCCGCCTCGTTTGAGAACAGGCCGCGCCGGACCCCCCACATGAGCGTCACAACGAAGACGCCCGCCCCGACCCCGGCCACGCCAGCCTGCGGGTTGAACGCCTCCGTCACTATCGTCGCGAACGCACCCGGCACAGACCCGAAGTTGATCATCAGGATTAGCAGGGCACCAAAGGCGTAGATCGCTGCCATGAAGGGAGCGAGGAAGGCCGTCACCTTACCGATCCGGCCGATTCCGCCAAGAATGACCGCCGCCACGATGATCGCCGTGATGGCTCCCATGACGACCGTCGGGATCCCGAAGGCGCTGTTCATCTGATCGGCAACCGTATTGGCCTGCACCGCGTTGCCGGTGAAGAAAGCCGTAAACGCGAGCATCACGGCGAAGAAGACCGCCATCGGCTTCCACTTCGACCCGAGGCCACGCTCGATGTAGTACATCGGGCCACCGGCAACATTCCCGAGTTCGTCAGTCGTCCGATACTTCTGGGCGAGCGTCACCTCGGAGTACTTGGTCGCCATCCCCAGGAATGCCGTAACCCACATCCAGAAGAGCGCGCCGGGGCCACCCCAGTGAATGGCCATCGCCACACCGGCGATGTTCCCGATCCCTACGGTCGCAGAGAGCGCAGTGGTCAGGGCCTGGAAGTGCGATACATCGCCGGGGTCGTCCGGGTCGTCGTACTTCCCTGTGGTGACACCGAAGCCATGACCCAGGTGACGGAGCTGCACCCACCCGGTCCGGACGGTCAGATAGAACCCCGTCCCCAGAAGTAGAATGACCATGATGGCGACCTGCTCGCCACCAATCGTCGGACCAATGTTGATGACCCAGTCGTTCGAGAAGTCGACGATCGGCTGGAGGAAGTTGTTGAGGAAGGACTCCATGGGTAGGCCCGTTGGTCGGTGTCAGACGGCCGCGGCGCAACCCCGCGGCCCAAGATTCAAAGCTGGGAAGAATGCCCTGGTCCAGGATCCGGGGCAAGCGAACCTTGAACGGGACGGCGGATCATCCCGCCAGGAACGCGTGCTCGCGAAGATGTGTAGCCACCGCCACGGCCAGCATTTCGTGCGCCCGGTTCACGATGGCATCGAGTGACGGCGATTCCTGGAACATCTCCTCGGCTTTGTCCCGGAGCTCAGGGACGGTCGGGAGATGTGGCAGCGAGAGTTCGGCGAAACGCTCCTCGACCTGGCTTCGAGTTCGACGAGCCATCTCGGCGAGATCCTCAATAGAATGGGATTCGTCCCACGCCTCGCGAACCGACGCGGCAATCCCCTCGACGCTGAACGCCTCCGCAAGCTCTGCCGCCACCTTCTCGATGACTTTCCGCCCCGCAGGCCGCTCCCCACGAACAATCGCCTCGGGGGGCGCTCGGAGATCCCAGACCAGGCGAAACCACGACATGACCTTCAGGACGTAGTAGGAGACATCGATCTCCCACCAGCGAAAACCCTGTCGAGTCGAACTCTGGTAGTGGTGATGGTTGTTGTGCCAACCTTCACCCAGTGTGATCAGCGCCAGCCATACGTTGTTGCGAGAGTCATCACCCGTCAGATACCGCTGCGACCCGGACACGTGTGCGAGCGAGTTGATGAAGAAGGTGCAGTGGAAGAGCACGACCGTGCTCCAGAAAAAGCCGACCACCAGCATCGCCCAGCCACCCATGGCCCACACACCGAAGCCGAGCAGTATCGCTGGCAGATACGTGTTGCGGTCGAGCCAGACGAGTTCCGGATAGCGGGTGAGGTCCTTCACAGCTCCGTAATCCGGCTCCCAGTTACTCGGATTGAAGATCCATCCGATGTGTGAGTACCAGAAGCCGTGGTGACGCGGGGAATGGACGTCGTGTTCGGTGTCCGAATGCAGATGATGGTGCCGATGCACCGCCGCCCACCAGATCACGCCACGCTGCGCAGAGGACTGGCCGAGAACAGCGATGAAGAACTGAAAGATCCGACTCGTCTTGAACGACCGATGACTGAAATAACGATGATACCCCGCGGTGATCGCCCACATGCGGACCACATAGAGGACAAGGGCGAGCAACAGGGCTTCCCCGGGTACGCCCGTCCAGAACGCCGCCAAGCAGACGACATGGGTCAGGACGAACGGAATCGCCGACGGGTAGACGACGTCACTGTGCGGGGGACGATCGTGGGCCAAAGCCTTGATCCTGCAATGCTGCGGACGTTTCAGGGCTGATCAGAAGCTACACCCGCCCCCCCTTGGAACAACCGGCCCAGTTTTGTATTTTCATATTAACATTGATGAATACACGCACGTCCCCAGCGATTTTCGAGCGCCTCAGCGTGCTCGGTGACGAGACTCGGACTCGAATTCTTTCTCTGCTCGACGGTAGTGAATTCACCGTGTCTGAGCTCTGCGCCGTGCTGCAGGTGCCTCAGCCGTCGGTAAGTCGCCACCTCAAGGCCCTCGCGTCTGACGGTTGGGTGGAGGCTCGAGCCGAGGGTCGAAATCGCCACTACCACCTGAGTCCACAGCTCGACGATGCCGCCCGCTCGCTTTGGCGTATCGTGCACGACGAGGTCGGCGGGTCATCGGTGTACCGCGCGGACGCCGAACGTGCGCGCTCCGTTCTTGAAAAGCGTCGCATGCGCGCGACCGAGTTCTTCGCGGAATCGTCCGCGGAGTGGGACCGAACGAGAGAAGAATTGTTCGGTTCGGCGACGGGCCTGGCCCCGCTTCTCGGGCTCATCGATCCCTCTTGCACCGTGGGCGATCTCGGGTGCGGGACGGGGGCGCTCTCGGCGCGGCTGGCACCATTTGCCGGCCGAACGATCGGTGTCGACCGTTCCGAAGCGATGCTCAGCACAGCGAACGCCCGTCTGGAAGACCACGAGAACGCCGAGCTACGGTGTGGCGAACTCGAGTCCCTTCCCGTGGCCGACAATGAACTGGATCTCGCGATTCTCGCACTCGTCCTGCACTACGTTGTGGACCCGCGTGCGGTCCTCGCTGAAGTCCGCCGAACGCTCGCCCCGGGGGGACGCATCCTCGTTCTGGACATGAGGCGTCACGACCGAGGGTCTGGATTTTCCGACGCCATGGGCCACGTGTGGCCCGGATTCGAACTCGAGCGAATAGGAGCATGGCTGGCCGACGCCCGCTTTCGCTCCATCCGTGTTCAACCGCTTGCGCCCGATCCGGGTGCAACCGGCCCCCTCCTTTTCATCGCCTCGGCTTGTGCCTGAGGCGTGCTTCAACCCTACCGCAGTATACCACTCGGCGATCGCGCCGATTCACACGATGAGGAATCATGACGGACACCGCAGTAATGCCCGAGAAGATCGTAGCCGAGACGAAGACTCGTCTCCCATACAAGGTCGCCGACCTCTCCCTCGCCGATTGGGGACGCAATGAAATTCGCCTCGCCGAGCAGGAGATGCCCGGGTTGATGGCAGCGCGCGAGGAGTACGGCCCCCAACAACCGCTTGCAGGCCTGAAGGTAGCCGGTTCACTCCATATGACCGTTCAAACGGCCGTGCTCATCGAGACGCTGGTGGACCTCGGAGCCGATGTGCGCTGGGTCTCCTGCAACATCTTCTCCACTCAGGATCATGCGGCAGCGGCAGTCGTGGTGGGTCGAGACGGTACGGTCGATGAGCCCAAGGGGTCCGCGGTCTTCGCCTGGAAGGGCGAGACGCTGGAAGAATACTGGTGGTGCACCGATCAGATGCTCGAGTGGCCAGATGGATCCGGCCCGGACCTTCTCGTGGACGACGGTGGCGATGCGACGCTGCTGCTCCACAAGGGTGTGGAGTACGGCACCGTCGACAACGTCCCGCCCTTCGATGCGGAGACGGAGCCCGGAGAGTGGGGTGTCATCCTCGAATTGCTGCGCCGAACGCTCGCGGATGACCCAGGTCGTTTCGAGCGGCTGGCCAGCGACCTCCGCGGTGTGAGTGAAGAAACCACGACCGGCGTGCATCGCCTGTACGAGATGGAGATCGCCGGATCGCTCCTCTTCCCGGCAATCAATGTGAACGATTCGGTTACGAAGTCGAAGTTCGACAACCTTTACGGTTGCCGGCACTCAGTGATCGACGGGCTCAATCGTGCCACCGATGTCATGCTATCCGGAAAGAGCGCGCTCGTGCTCGGGTACGGAGACGTCGGCAAGGGCTGCGCCCAAGCCCTCAAGGCCCAGGGTGCTCGGGTCTCGATCACGGAGATCGATCCGATCTGCGCCCTGCAGGCGTGTATGGAAGGGTTCACCGTGGTACGCCTGGAGGACGTGCTGGATACGGCAGATATCTTCATCACGGCCACCGGAAACAAGGACATCATCACCGCCGAGCACATGGCAAGGATGAAGGACAAGGCGATTGTTGCGAACATCGGCCACTTCGATAACGAGATCGACATGGCCGGCCTCGAGCAGGTGGACGCCATCGTGAAGACCGAAATCAAGCCGCAATACCACGAGTGGACGTTCGAAGACGGTCACTCGGTTCTGATCCTGGCCGAGGGTCGCCTGATGAACCTCGGCTGCGCGACCGGTCACCCGAGC
Source organism: Gemmatimonadota bacterium (assembly GCA_028873595.1). Taxonomy (GTDB): domain Bacteria; phylum Gemmatimonadota; class Gemmatimonadetes; order Longimicrobiales; family Gaopeijiaceae; genus UBA2589. Next base: position 17,995 of record JAPPOV010000049.1, read on the forward strand.
TTCGTCATGTCTGCATCGTTCACCAACCAGGTGATCGCCCAAATCGAGCTCGCGCAAAACACGGCCCAGTATGAGAAGAAGGTGTACGTGCTGCCGAAGCACCTCGACGAGAAGGTGGCTCGTTTGCACCTCGATCAGCTCGGGGCTCGCCTCACGGAGCTGTCTGATGAGCAGTCCGAGTACATCAATGTGCCGAAGGAAGGGCCCTACAAGCCGGAACACTACCGGTACTAGATCGCCCTCCATCTGAGAGTTCGGGCCGGCCCACCACTCGGTGAGCCGGCCCGTTTTGTCTTCCCCTCAGCTCTCGATCACGCGTCCCGGGCAAGTGTGGGATACCGCCTCCGAATCAGCGGGCCCCTAACCGAACACCAACTGGATCGCAAACACCAGGACCGCCACGGTGAGTACGTTTCGGACCCACGCCTGTCCCTTCAGCACCTGAAGGCGCACCCCCAGCTTCGCACCGAAGAATTGTCCCGAGGCGAGCGAGAGACCGGCTATCCAATCCAGATTGTTTCCCAAAGCGAATAAGGGGATCGCGAGCGCTGTGAACGCCAGGATCAGAGGGACCTTCACCGCATTCCCCCGCACCAGGTCGAGGCCTTGCGCTGAAAGCAGCGCGAGGAACAGGAAGCCAACACCCGCCTGTATGAACCCGCTGTAGACTCCGAGCAGAAAGAATGCTCCCATGAGGAGCCAGCGCTTTTCAGGATCAGGTGCGCTCAACTCCGCAAAATCGGGCGGCGTGACCGGGTGCCAGACCATCCAGACGGCCGTGAGCACGAGGATGCCAGCCAGAATCCGCTCGAACGCCACATCTCCGATCGTGTTCGCACCCCACGTTCCCAGCGCGACACCGATCAGAGCAGGTGGAAGCGCAAACTTCACCCATGCGAACGGGATCAGCTTGCGGCGATGGAAGCTCGTCGTTGCCCCGATCCCACCAGCAAAGATGGCGATCCGATTCGTCCCGTTCGCTACCGTTGCCGGCAATCCGGTGAAGATCAGAAGAGGCAAGGTGAGAAGAGAACCACCGCCGGCGATCGAATTGATCGTGCCGGCAAGGAATCCGGCGCCGATCAGCGACACCGTCGTCAAAAAGTCGAAGGGCACGGAGACTCCCGAGCGTACGATCGCGACCTACCATCCTGGCGGACGAGCTGACGAGCGTCCAGCCCCGAAGTCGCACCTTCGCTACCTGTGCGATCGAACTGAGCGGTCCTACTGATCACTCGGACCGGCTGCCTCCGATCACGCTGAATACCCATCTCACTGCGAAAGGCGACGCCACAGCGGCCGTCCGCATCCTCGACCTCCCCGGCTCGAGGCGTGTTGAGCGCGGACAGAGCACCAAACAAGACGGGGGCGACCGATCCGGCCGCCCCCGAGCGTACATCCCGCGGTCTGGATCTACTGCACCGCGTTGATCATGTCGAAAATTGGCAGGTACATCGCGAAGATCACGCCACCTAGGACAACACCGAGCGCGACGATCATGATCGGCGCCAAGGGTCAGCGACCGTGCTTCGTTTCGTGAAGAGGACATGCAAGATCATCCGGCCGCGACGCGGGCGAACACATGGCGTCTTGGGACCGGATCGACGACGAGGCCAGGCCCCTACGCCCATCGCCCAGGCCAGTCAGCGGATCGGAAACTCTGCGGTACCGAAGTCGAGCTGACCGAAGAGCCCGATCTGAAACTGGGTCGAGCCCGTCTGTTGACCGACGAACGACTGTCGATCGTCGTAGCTGATCTGCACGCCGAACGAAAATCCTTGAATGCTGGTGTCCGCTTGGAGACTCGCGGTTCGAAGTACCTGATCCACGAAGGGCACACACTCTTCACCCGCCGTCGTAATGCGGCAGTTCCTCTCGCTCCGATATGTCCCGATGATCGATAGAGCGATCGGTCGGTCGAGCCTCGACGCCAGCCCCCCTGCTGGCAATAGCTGGGTACTCAAGGAAACCCGATGGTTCCGTTCCTCACGCTCGGTATCACCCGTCGGGTCGACACCGGTGCCTTCACGCCAGGCACCCCGATATGTCGTAACGAGGGTTCGGAGCCACTGAATCGATACGTCGAGAGGCACCTGCAGGTCCGAGTCGAACCTTCGCTGCAAGGCCCGCCCCCCGAAGGTGATTTCGCGCTCGGTTCGCACAATACCGGAAGAAAGATTGATACTCCGGATTCCCGTAAACGCCGGTAGTTGAATCGCAGGGAGCGTCGCCTGCACGTCGGGCCACGTCTCCTGCCGGGTATTCCGGTCACTGCGGATATCGAGCGTCTCCGAGTCACTCCACAGGTATCGGACCTGAACACCAGCCCCGCCGGGCAATGCGACCCCGGATGACAGCCTCCAACTCGAACGGTCGGTAAGGCTGGCCGCCGTGTCCGCATCTACGAAGCGGTAGCGATCACGCCCCCCGAAGCCGAGCTGGTAGTCGAAGCGTGGGTCGACGGGATCCCGATTGAAGCGGGACGTGATGCCGTCCCGGTACGTCGCGCTGAGCGGTCGTACGGCACTCAGGATCGAGCGTAGCTGGGCAACATCGGCGTCGGCCTCAGCATCACCCGACGCAGTGCCGAACCAGTTCGTGGCGAGTGCCGAGGGGCTCAGAGAGATGGTCGCGCCCCAATCCCGTTGCCCCCTCGCATCTCGGGTGAGCAAGAGGGTCGTGTCTGCACCGGCCACAGTCTGATCGACGAAATTGGTGTTCCGGTCCGACTGATACACGGTTGTCCAGTCGAAATCGGTTCTGAGCCATGTGAACAACTTCGGCCGGTATCCGACATCTGTCCGCAGCGTCCGCGCAGTCTCCCAACCAAGATCCAACCCGCGCCATTGCGCTCGCTCATCCCGGATCAACTGCTGAACCTCGGGGTCCGCAGCGGCCTCATCAGGCGACAGAAGATCCCGAACCTGGAGAAGCCTGAGGTCAGCAGTGAGCGGCGAGAGCGGCCGCAGCCGCACATCGGCCGCGAGTTGCAGAAATTCGCGTGGTCGAAGCGTCGCAATCGCCTCGTCGTCCGTTTGAGAGCGAACGATGGTCTCGTACCGGAGGACTCGACTGTCCTGCTGAAAATAGGACGTGCCGAGCGACACGCGCTCCGGCGTCAGGCGGAGGCGCGCATCAGCGATCTTATCCTCCAGGAAGCCGGGCAGAAGCGTTCGCACCAGTCCACGGGCCGCATCCGGCACAAGACCGACGTCACGAACCTCCGGCGTGCGGGTCCATCCGATCCCCGCATCGATCGTATTCGACTCGTTCTCGGTCGTGACGGTCGATCCGTCTGCGGTCGCGTACGATGCTCGTGCATCGAGGCCGTCAATCAGGAATCCCACCATCGGGTTCGCACTCTGGGTTCGCTTACGCAGCGATACTCCAATGCGTCTCTGCCCGGCATTCGTATCCCGAAGATTCTGGATTTCGCTGGCCCGCACATCCGAGTTGGCCAACAGCAACGGCGCCTGGCTCGCCTGTGACATCTCGAAGGTGACCGGCATGTCGATGCCCCAACTACTGGGCAACCATCGGTCGAAGGCGAGGGAACTGAAGAGGTTGACTGTCCGATCGTCCTCGTACGTCGGAAGGTCTCGCAGCTGGCGGAAGAACGCTCCACGATTCGTCATACTCACGCGAGTCTGAAACACATCCGCCCCGTCGAGCGAAACGTTCACCGAGCTCGCGATCCCGGCGGCCTTGAGCGCATCACCGAGTCGGAGTTCGTCGACCCAGATCTCTCCCGAGGTCGGTTGTCCGGTCTCGTTCCAGACGCCGATCGAAATCTCACGAACGGCGGCCAGGTTCGGCGCGCGACCACGGTCAGCCAGTACGACAGCGTACGTGGAGTCGGCCGACCACACCTCGACCGGAGGATCACCCGGCGCGGGTGGCGCCACCGAAAGCTGCTCTTCCGCTTGCCTGCGCAAATCAAGCCACATACCGAAGTCGACCCGAATCTCCGGCAACCAGTCCGCCGCGGTCAGGCCAGCCCCGACGGGAGGGCTCATGGGCGTCCGATACAGGTAGAAGTTCTCGGCGTCACTTCCGACCTTTACGAAGAACCGGTTGGGCCGGGTTGGCCCGAAGTCACCCTCTCGTGCAATGGCCCAGAGGCGGGCCTCCCGATACGACAGGAAATCGCGCGGACGCTGAGGGAAACGATAGTACACTTCGGCTCGCCCGCCGTCCGGCACGTCCTGGAAGGTGATGCCGAGCGACTTCTCGTTGAACTCGATGCCCTGTCCCGAGAACGCTTGAGTGGGATCGGTCAGCTCCTCGAGAACACCCGGGGGCGAGACGTATTCACTCCCCTCCGTCACCTGCGAGACCGACGTAACCTCGACGCGGCCGATGCCCGACAATGTGTCTCCGACGATCCCGTCGAGGACACCTTCACCCGCTCGCTTGATCCAACGGGAGCCTACAAGCCGCATCCGCGCGATCTCGACCTCTCCCTCTGGCCCCGCGGCCGTCACACGCAGGTGTCGAACGGCACGCAGGTCCGCCTCGGTGATCGGGCCACCCACCTCGATGGCCCCGGCGCCGCGAAGAGGGACTCGATACAGCTGAAAGTCGGTTCCTGTCTCCGAGCGAGTGCGCGCCAGAAAGGGGGAGAAGCCGTCCAGGGAGACCACATATCGGAGGTGACGCTCGGATACATCGAGGTTGCCGTCGGCATCAAGGTCCTCGGAGTCCGGGCGGCCATTGCTCCGAGTACAGACGGCACGCGGATCACCGAGCGGGAAAATCGCGCCACGCTCCCCTTCGCACGACTCGACCCAGACACCCAGCTGGTCACGGACATCACTCCAGATTTCACCGAGTCTGGGGTCAGCTTCCTGATCCAGTTCACCCAGTCCCCACGGGCGTCCATCTTCACGCGTCCCGGCCGTTGTACCGCCGGGACCGATGAAGAACGCATCCTCGCTGACGACCCCAAGGTCGATGACCAGATTCAGCTGGCCATCACCTGTCGCATAGAACTCGAGGTAGTCGGTCTTGGTCAGGTCGAGTCCGTTCGTCGACAGCGGCGTCATCGCCGATCTCCACCCCGGCTGCCCCACCGCGC
>JAPPOV010000046.1 GCA_028873595.1 Gemmatimonadota bacterium
ACCGAGACTCTGCACCGCGGCACGCAACTGGAACCGATGGTGCATGTAGAGGGGAAGGAGGACGTATTCCAGGTCCGAAAGCGGCTCGCCCGGCCGGATGACGTCGGTACTGAACCGCTCCAGGCCGATGTTGCGGATGCGCAACTCGAGCTTGAGGTGGTCCACGAGGTTAGAGCCGTTATCCCAGACGCCCGCGTACTGATGCGCCGCCCCGATGAAATTGTTGTTCGTATGGCCCATATAGATGAGGCCATCGTCGACGCCCTGATCCGCGATGGCACGGAGTGCGGCAACCTCGTCGACTCCGTCCGGGAAGTCGCGGTAGAGCCAGTTTATGGACAGCTCATCATAGGTTCCGATGCGCTGCACGTAGGCGTTCGACAGATCGATGTTGCCGTTTTCGTCGATGTCAGCGTACGGCGCCGGGTAGTCCATCACACTTTCCCGGCCGTACGCACTGGCGATGTAGTTGTGTGGGAGGCCGATCGTATGTCCCACCTCGTGCGCGGACAGCTGGCGTACACGGTCGAGCGCCATTTCCACGGCGTCCGAGTTGGGGGCGACCTGCGCCAGGTAGTCGTACGTCGGCGCATCTGCGAACTCGCCGAGCTCGGGATCTTGTTGCTGCTCGGAGATTCCGGTCGGGAAGGGCGGGACCATACCCTGACCGTGGAGGTAATCCTGCCGCAGACGCAGGCTACCCAGGTTCACCACACCCCTCACGATCTCGCCCGTACGGGGATCGATCACGGTGTTGCCGTACGAGTACCCGCGTGTCCGTCGGTGCGTCCAGTGGATCATGTTGTATCGGATGTCCTGCGGGTCGATGCCGTCCGGCAGGACTTCGACCTGGAATGCGTCGACGAACCCTGCGGCTTCAAACGCCTGGTTCCACCACGCTGCGCCGTCGATCAGCGCCGAGCGAACGGGTTCGGGAGTTCCCGGATCCACGTAGTAGATGATGGGCTCGACCGCGGTCGAGCGCTCTGCGCCCGGGTCCGTCCGCTCCAGGCGATGCCGGGCTGCGAGGCGAACCGTACGGTCCTCGTCGATGGCCGTAGCGTAGTCGTAGACGTTCGGACCATTTGCGCCCACGCGTGGATCCGCGATACGCGTTTCGTACCCTGGCCCTGGCAGCTGAATGAACGAGTGGTGTTGACGCAGTGTAATCGCGTTTCCGCTGGCGGCGACACCGTTGACGAGGTTGCCCGGGTTTCGGCTCGTGAAGGTCAGCATCGCCTCGACCTCTGTGTTCTCCGGAAACGAGGCGACGGCGGGCATGTGGATCACGCTCCGTGAGGCGTCGAGCGTGAAGTTGCCCTGTCCCCGTGCGGCGATCTGATCGATAACTCCACGCGCGTCCCGCAGGAAGAACTGGGTCGCATCGACCAGCACTCGCCCGTCCGTCTCGGCCGCTATATCGAAACCCCAGTGCACGGAGGGCGCGAAGGCATCTCGGACCGCCTGCATTTCGGTCTCGTTTTCGCTCTGCGCGAAGTACTGGTAGTTGGGTTCGACGAGGAGCACGCGAGGTCCGACGCGCTCTGCCCGGAGGACGTGCGTTCCACGCAACTGTCCCCGGTCGATGCCGATGGGGTTACTGCCGAGCCCGGACCCCATCGAGATCTGGTACAGGAACTCCGAATCGAGTCGGTCGATCTCCCAGAAGAGGGATCCCGTGGAGGCGTCCCAGTAGAGGTCGAAGAATCCCTCCATGTGTTCCATGCCGGCGGTCCTGTCCGAGATGGACGGGACGTTCGCCGTCTGGGCCGTGAGAGGGGTAGCGTGCGCGGACACGAAGCCTGCGAAGAGCAGCGCGGTGATGAGCCTCATCAGTCGTACCTTGGTCCTGGGTGGTCACGAGCATACATCAGCCCGACCTGGGTCGGGTGTGACGGGTCGCCAACGTACGAGTCCCTTCGAACCGGACCAACCCCCCCTGTGGGTGGAGATCAGCCGAGGACTGCTCGTTTCACCAGATTCTCGACGAGCACGACCTTGTACTCGTTTCTGCCCAGCGGCTCGGCACCGCGTGTAGCGAGCGTTCCGGCCTGCTCCGCAATCGCAGCGGTGCGACTCTCGCCTCTGAGCATTCGTTCGACACCCGCGAAGCGTCGCGGAACACACTGCACCGCGCCGCCGACGATACGTGCCTCGGCGATCGTGGGGCCGTCCATGCGGAATGCGGCAGCGATGCTTGCGAGCGCGAAGTCCCATGACTGACGGTCAGCGACCTTCTCGAAGTAGAAGTCGGCCGAAGCCCACGTTTCGGGAAGACGGATGGTGGTGAGCAGGTCACCCGGCTCGAGAATCGTCATCCGCTGGATGTCGATCGATGGTGGCATGAAGAAATCGGCCGCAGCGATCGTGCGTTCACCGCGAGTATTCCGGATAACCATCTCGGCATCCAGCGCGACGAGTGCCGGCGCCGTGTCCGATGGCGAGACCGCGACGCAGCGGCTGGCTCCGAAGACTGCGTGCTCACGGTTCATTGCCTCCGGCGCCGCGGCATAGCACGTGTTTCCACCTGCCCGGTAGCAGGCGACTCCGTAGCGGTAGTACCAGCATCGAGTGTCCTGAGCTACGTTCCCACCGATGGAAGCCGCGTGTCGAATCTGGGGGCTGGCCACGTTCGCTGCGGCCTCGGCAAGAAGGCTGAAGCGGGATCGGAGGGTGTCGCTACGCTCCAGGGCGGTGAGGGTCGTCATCGCACCGATCTCGATGCCTCCGCCGACGGACCGTATGCCTCGCAGTTCCCTGACTCCCTCGAGGTCGATGACAACGGGTGGTTGTTTCACCCTGTCCTTGAACCAATCGAGGCTGTCGTAGCCACCGGCGAGCACCCACGCCTCGCGTCCATAGCGATCCAGCAGGTCGATGGCGTCCTCGACCGTTGCGGGTTGGAGGAGCTCGAAGCCCGTTATCGCATCGCTGAGCATGACTCCTCCTACTGGCTGTTGACGGCGAGGGGGCGCTGTGATTGCGGGCGATCCGCGGCCGCATTCACGATCATGTCCGTCGCGATCGGGTTGCGGTTGAAGTAGTGTCCCCCAAGCGCGTCGGAGACGGCGCACAGGAGAGCAGCCGCTGCGCATCCCATCAGAGGCTCGCCGATGCCCTTGGCGCCGACGGGGTTTTCGGGGTCTGCGATCTCCACGGCGGACCAGGCTGTCTCCCCGGGGATGTCGAGGTACGTCGGAGGCTTTGCCTGATACAGGCCGATGGCGGCGGGGAGCCCCCAGCGTGGGTCGTAGACATGCCGCTCGGTGAGCGCCATACCGAACCCCATCACCGCGCCGCCGCGCACCTGTGTGGCCAGTGACTGCGGATGCAGGACGACACCGCAGTCGGCGACCCCCACGTAATCGAGGATCTCCACCCGGCCCGTCTCGACATCGAGCTCGATCTCGATGAACCCAGCTGCCAGGGCCGGCACGGTGCCAGTATGCCGAGGGTCGCGGGCCACGCCGATCAGGCCTGTTCCAGCGAGCGCCTCCGCTGATCGACGGGTCATCGGGTTGATGTCGTCGGGGAGATTCATTCCGCTGTACGTCCCCCCCATCTCGATCGCCCATCGTGCGGCCTGTGCGTAGCTCATGCGCCACGCGGAATTCGTACGATGTACGAGGGTCTCGCCCCGAGTGTCCCAGTCGTCCGGACGACCCCCGAGCCGGAGCGAGGCGACCTGCTTCAGTTTCTGAAGCGCGTCCATCGCGGCGACGTAGTTGGTCCGCGTCATGGTGAATGACGTGTTGCTTCCGAACTGGCCGTTGTTCCAGGGGAGGTGGCGACTCGAGTCTCCTCGGTGGATGACGCAGTTGTTCCAATCGTACCCGAGGACCTCCGCAGCGACGCGCGAGGTCGCGGCATAGGAGTAGGTCCCGAGATTCCCGATGCCTGTGTAGATATGGAGAACTCCGTTCTCGTCGATGCGCACGAGGCCATCGAACCCGCTGGAACCGGCGGAGTGATACGCCTGCCCGACTCCGACGCCGCGTACCTTGGACCCGTTCCGCTGCCCGCTACGAGCACGGCGCTCGTCCCATCCGAACTGGTCGGCACCTTGTCGGAGGGCTTCCCCGAGATGCGCGCTCGTGACAGTTCCACGGCTTGCGCCATAGAGCGCGGAGCTGTCGGGTGCGTTGATGCTGCGAATTGCGACCTGGTCGAGCCCCAGCTGGCGTGCGGCCTTGTCGAGAAGCGGCTCGACCGCGCATGCGATCTGGTTCTGCCCCGGGCCTCGCTGAGCGCCGCGCGGGGGGGTATTCGTGAGCACGGCGATACCGCGATACCGCATTGCCTCGGGCGTATACACCAGGGAGACTGCGCCGGCTGCGCTTCCCATGTCCCCGAACCCCCGATTCGGTCCGTTCTCCTGCACGATGTACAGGTCACACGCGGTCATGCGACCGTCTGCACGGAACCCCAGGCGGATGCGGCCCTGGAAGCCGCACCGTGCCGAGCCCAGGAAGTACTCTTCCGCCCGGCTGACCCGCATCATCACGGGGCGCCCCGTCTTCTTCGACATATGTGCCGGGATCGCCATGAGCGGATAGGCAGCCGCCTTTGATCCGAAGCCGCCGCCGCAAAACTCGGAGATGAAGACGAGGTTCTCCTGCTCGACACCGATGTAGTTGGCCAGGCCCGGATGGACCACAGATTGGCTTTGCGTGGAGCCGTGTACGTAACAGGTCCCGTTCCGCCAGTACGCAAATGCCGTGCGCGGTTCCATGGAGTGATGTGCCGTGCTCGCCGTCACGAAGCTTTCCTCGAGGATCAACTCCGCGTCTTGGAAACCGGCATCGAGGTCACCGTACTCCCATTCCGCCCCGGGCTGACCCATCGGCATCTGGCCCTCGGCTGCTGCCTCAAAGTCTGCCACGGTCCACTTGTGCTCGAAGACTCCCTCCTGGTTCGAGAAGGTGTTTCCGGTCGTTCGGGCGTTGGGACCGTCCGGGTGCAGACTGTACAGGGGGTCCGTGCAGAACGGTTGGGGGTCGAGTTCGAGCTCGATTGCGTCGATCGCGTCCTGCGCAGCCTCCTCGCTTTCCGCCGCCACGGCGAGGATCGGTTCGCCGATGAAGTGCGGTTCGTTGGTGAGGATGTTGTTGGCGGGTGATCTCTGCTCCGGGACTTCGTCTGCAGTCAGGATCGCCACTACGCCGGGTAATTCGAGGGCGCGCCGTGCGTCGATACTTCGCACGATTGCGTGGGGCATGGGCGACTTCAGCAGACGGCAGTGAAGCATGCCATCCATACGAAAATCTTCGGCGTACCTCGCGGCTCCGGTGACCTTGGCCCGGACATCAGGCGGTGTGAAGTCCTTTCCGATCAGATCCGCCATGTCACGTCTCCCGGGCGGCGCGCATCACGCCGTTGAGGTAGTGCTCGTAGGCGCCGCACCGGCACAGATTGCCAGACATGGCCCTTCTGGCCTCGTCACGAGTTGGTGCCGGGTTCGCGCGTAGCAGAGCCACTGCCGACATGACCTGCCCTGGGGTGCAGAAGCCGCACTGTGGCGCAAGCTCGTCAATGAAGGCCTGCTGGACCGGGTGCAGCGCTCCATCGGCGTCCTCGAGTCCTTCCACTGTGAGGATCTCGCGATCCCGGACTCGGTGGGTCAGGGTCGAACAAGCGTACGTTGGCGTGTCACCGATCAGGACGGTGCAGGCGCCACACTCCGCCCGGTCGCAGCCGAGCTTGGTACCGGTCAACCCCAGCTTGTATCGCAGGGTGGTGGTCAGCGTCTCGTGAGGCAGGACGTCGACGCGCCGTGACTGACCGTTCACGGAGAGCGTCAACAGGCGTTCGGCACCCGCCGTTTGGGCGCGTACCGCACCCGTTCCGAAGTACGAAAGTCCCGATACGGTCGAACCCGTCGCGATGACGCTCTTGATGAAATCCCTGCGCGACCAGTTGGGTCGTTCCTCGGGGACGAGGACGAGAGGGGACGAGTGGACCGGTTCGCTCAAGACGTAGCTCCTTTGGCAGTCTCCGGCCGATGGTAGGGCGGACTCGGAGCGTCTGCAATCAGCGGAGGATGCCGATCGCTCGGGTGCAGAGTCTGAACAACCTCCTGCGGAGGTGGTGATCGGGTGAGTGGCACCGCACCTTAGTCCTTTGGTTTCGGCGCCCGGCTCAGGACGCTACGGTGTGATGACTCCATCCCGAGGCACGTTGTGCGAGATGAGACAATGCTTGGCCCCTCCGGGATTCTCCATCCGGCCTCCCGGATGACGATGGCGCTCGCGGCTGTCCGGGCGGAGGTGAGCCGACGGGTGACCATCGGAACGTTGGCTCTCCTGGCCCTCAATCTGTCCGCGTGTCAGTCGGAATTCGACCTCGTACTGGAGGGCGGAATGGTCCTCGACGGGACCGGTGCGCCGGGCGTCCTCATCGACGTGGGTGTGCTCGATGGCCGGATCGCCGAGGTCGGCGATCTCTCCGGTCGCTCGGCTGACGATCGAATCGACGCAGCGGGCCACGTTGTCGCGCCCGGGTTCATTGACCCACACACGCACTCACGGGGCACGATCTTCGACATTCCGACCGCGGATAATTTCATTCTGCAGGGTGTGACGACTCTCGTTGAAGGCAATGACGGGAGCTCACCTCTCGATCTGGGTCACTGGTACGACTCACTGACGGTGAGCGGTGGGACTGGACCGAACTTCGCAATGTTCGTCGGACACGGGACGATCCGGCGCGAGGTGCTGGGAAGTGATGACCGTGAGCCCTCGGAACACGAACTGGAGCGGATGCGAAGTCTGGTCGAAGACGCCATGGCCGATGGTGCTCTCGGCCTCTCGACCGGCCTCTTCTACTTGCCCGGGAGTTTTGCGACGACGGAAGAGGCGATCGAGCTGGCACAGGTCGCCGCCGAGTACGGCGGGATCTACATCTCGCACATGCGCAATGAGGGAGACCGGGTCTTCGAATCGATCGAGGAAACGATCCGCATTGGACGGGAAGCAGGCATCCCCGTTCAGATGACGCACCACAAGATCGGTGCCTGGCGAAACTTCGGTCGGGCCTTCGAGTCGATCGCCATGATGGAGAATGCCCGGGCCGAGGGCATCGACATCACCTTCGATCAATATCCGTACACGGCTTCTTCCACCTCTTTGTCGGCGATTATTCCGCGTTGGGCGCAGGAAGGAGACCGGCTTCCAGATCGTCTCGGTGACCCGGCTCTGCGATCTCGGATCGTCCGTGACATGGTCGAGTGGATCGAGATGCGTTTCGCGAGCGATCCTTCGAAGATCCAGCTCGTGTCGTGCTCGTTGAACGACCAGGCTGCCCAGCGGTTCCCGGAGGAGATGGCTGGGATCACGCTCGCCGACATCCTCGCCGCGCGCGACGCCGAAGGTGAGATCGCGACTGCCGACCTGATCCTGGAGATCGACCAGGCGGGCGGGTGTAGCGCGATCTTCCACTCCTTCGACGAGGGTGATGTCCAGACGCTCATGCGGTCGGAGTTCGGCATGATCGGGTCTGACGGGAGCCTTGTGCACTTTGGGCGTGCGAGCCCCCATCCGCGCGGCTACGGCACGTTTCCCAGGGTTCTCGGCCGTTACGCTCGAGACCTCGGTGTGATCAGCCTCGAGGAGGCGGTGCGCCGGATGACCTCCGCTCCGGCTGACCGGCTTGGGTTTTCGGATCGTGGCCGCATCGAGGTCGGAGCGATCGCTGATCTCATGGTCTTCGATCCCGAGACTGTGATCGACCGTGCGACGTTCGACCACCCACACCAGTATCCGGTCGGGATTCCACATGTATTCGTAGCCGGCCAGGCCGTCGTCCGTGACGGGGAGGTTACAGGTGCACGACCGGGCGTCATTCTGCGCGGGCCCGGGTTCGAGGATCGGTAGGCGGGCGGGAGCCTCACGAACAGACAGGAGAAAAAAGGATGATGGATCGTCGTCGCTTCTTGGGAACGGGTGCAGCTGCGGGTGCAGGATTCGCACTCGGCAGCGGAGGGTGCGCGCCATCGGATACGCCTGGGGTGAGGATCGGGGAGGGTGCGGATGATGCGATCCCATCGTTCGAGCTCGACGAAGTGACGGTGTCCGAGCTTCAGGCATCGATGGAGTCGGGTGAGCGCACGGCGCGCTCGATTACCGAGCTCTACCTGGGCCGGATCGAAGCGCTCGACGGGCAGGGCCCGGAGTTACGCTCGATCATCGAGCTGAACCCGGACGCGCTCCAGATCGCGGACGAACTGGATGCGGAACGAGCGGCCGGCAACGTACGTGGCCCCCTGCATGGCATCCCGGTGGCGATCAAGGACAACTTGGATACGCACGATGGGATGACCACCACGGCGGGCTCGCTGGCGCTGGAGGGTTCCATCCCGCCTCGGGATTCCTTCCTTGCGGCGAAGCTGCGGGAAGCGGGGGCCATCATCCTCGCGAAGGCGAACATGAGCGAGTGGGCGTACTTCCGGGGCTACCGTGCGACGAGCGGGTGGAGTGCGCGGGGCGGACAGTGTCGGAATCCATACGCCCTCAACCGCAATCCGTGCGGTTCGAGTTCAGGGTCGGGCGTCGCCGTCTCGGCGAATCTGGTGCCGCTGACGATCGGGACGGAGACCGGTGGGTCGATCATGTGCCCCTCTTCGATTAACGGCGTCGTGGGCATCAAGCCGACGGTCGGGCTCTGGAGCCGATCGGGGGTGATTCCTATCTCGCACTCGCAGGACTCGGCTGGACCGATGGCGCGTACGGTGCGCGATGCGGCGCTGCTCCTCGGTCCGCTGACGGGCGTCGACCCGCGCGATGTGGCTACCCGGGAGAGTGCCAGCTACAGTCACGCCGACTACACACAGTTCCTCGACCCCGATGGACTGCGCGGAGCGAGGATCGGTGTCGCTCGCAGCTTCCCGTTCCAGGAGCCACGAGTCTACGAGCTCTTCGAGGATGCGCTTTCCGCGATGAGTGACGCCGGCGCGGTTCTGGTCGACCCGACAAACCTCGACGCCTCCGCATGGAATGATCCGCTGTCGCTGGTTCTCCTCGAGTACGAGTTCAAGCACGACTTGAACGCGTATCTGGAGAGTCTCGGGCCGGACGCGCCGGTGAAGAGTCTCGAAGAGGTGATCGCCTTCAATGAGGCCAACGCCGATCTCGAGATGCCGTACTTCGGTCAGGAGCGGCTCCACGATTCCCAGGCGCGCGGCCCGCTGACGGATCCCGAGTACCTCGAGGCGAAGCGGACCGTGCAGCGTGCGACGCGCGAGGATGGGATTGATCGCCTGATCCGGACGCACAACCTGGACGCGATCGTTGCACCGACGCGGGATATCGCCTGGGTTACGGACCATATCGCCGGCGATCGACTCGACGGTGGCAGCAGCGCAGGACCGGCTGCGATCGCGGGGTATCCGGACATCAGCGTTCCCATGGGCTTCGTGTCCGGCCTGCCGGTGGGCATTTCATTCTTCGGGGCTGCATGGACGGAGCCGACGCTCCTGAGAATCGCCTACGCGTTCGAGCAGGCGACGAATCACCGACAGGCTCCGACCTTCGCGCCAACGCTGGGCTGATCGGTAGACGGCGCCTAGGTTGAGCATCCTCCCGGACAACGACTTCAGCACCCAACAAGTACACAGGTCAGACATGACGCACACGCTCCTCGGCACACGCACAGTTCTCCGTCGGCATGCACGGTCCATCACACTCGCAGCTCTCGCGATTCTCGCGGCATGTGGTGGTGCGGCGGATGCTCCATCTGGTGAGTCTGAAGAAGAGCTCGTCGCTCGAGCGCGGGGGATTCACGAGCGCGTGATCACCCTCGACACGCACGACGACATCAATCCGGCCAACTTCACGGCGGATCGAAACTACACGATGGATCTCGAGACTCAGGTCAACCTTCCCAAGATGGAAGAGGGAGGCCTCGACGTCTCATGGATGATCGTCTACGTGGGACAGGGTGACCTGACCGATGCGGGTTTCGACGAGGCGTACGCGCAGGCTGTGTCCAAGTTCGACGCGATTCATCGTCTGACGACCGAGATCGCGCCGGACCGGATTGGGCTCGCGCTCAACTCCGATGACGTCCGCCGGCTCGCGGCCGAGGGGAAGAAGGTGGCGATGATCGGTATCGAGAACGGCTACCCGGTCGGCATGGACATCGGCCGCGTGCGTGAGTTCGCAGAGCGGGGTGGACGCTACATGTCTCTCGCGCACAATGGACACAGTCAGCTCGCTGATTCGAATACCGGCGAGGCTCTGGACGACTGGCTCCACGAGGGCCTGAGCGATCTGGGAAGGGACGTCGTCGCCGAGATGAACCGGTGGGGGATCATGATCGACCTCTCCCACCCATCGAAGGTGGCGAACATGGAGACGCTCGAGCTGACGCGCGCTCCCGTGATCGCTTCGCATTCGGCCGCGAGGGCCTTGGGTGACCATTCTCGGAACATGGACGACGAGCAGCTGCTGGCCCTCGCCGAGAACGGCGGGGTGGTGCAGACGGTCGCATTCCGGAGCTACCTGCGGCCCGATAAGAACCGGGCCTTCAGCGAGGCATCCCAGGACGTGATGCGCGAGATCGCGGAGGAGCGAGGGTTCGAGCTCACTGGGGGCGGACGCAGGGCCATGTTCATGGCCATGCAGTCCATGGACGAAGCAGAGCGTGAGGCGTATCTGGAGGAATACCAGACCCTCCAGGCGCTTACGGAAGCCCGCATGGCCGAGACGGAGGGAATGCCTGAGCCGGTCAGCGTCTCGGATCTCGTCGATCATATCGACTACATGGTCGATCTGATCGGACTCGAGCACGTCGGCATCAGCTCCGACTTCGATGGAGGCGGTGGTGTTTCGGGTTGGGACGACGCGTCCGAGACCTTCAACGTCACGCTAGAGTTGGTGCGCCGCGGATACACAGAAGAAGAGATCGGCATGTTGTGGAGTGGCAATCTCCTTCGCGTGCTCGACGAGGTGCAGGCGGTCGCGGCTGAGATTCAGGCAGCTGGCTGATGCACGAATGGGTCGAGCGGACGAGCGTGGGTGGCCTCGGGCGTCCGGCTGGTTGGAGAAGTGCGGCGCTGGTGAGTTTGATCAGCATCCTGGGACTGATTCCAGGCCAACTCCGCGCCCAGGCCTCTGACACGAACGAGCCGGTCGACCCTCTCTCCGACTACGCAGACGACTACCTGGCGACATACTCCATCATCGGTCTCGATCGTGCGACGGGTCAGCTCGGCATGGGGGTGCAGTCGAAGGCGTTCGGGGCGGGAAATCGAGCGATGACCGCCAAGGGCGGTGTCGCGATGGTCGCGCATCAGGCCTCTGCGAATCCCATGTACGGACCAATTAGCATCGAGCTCATCGAGCGTGGCTATTCACCTGAAGAGGCACTCGGCCAACTCGTCCGTGGAGACGAGGGCCGGGATCGCCGCCAGAACGCGATTATCGACATCGAGGGCCGTACTGCGGCCTGGACCGGCGAAAGTACGAGCGACTGGGCCGGCCATCGCTGCGGCGTCGACTACTGTGCTCAGGGTAATATCCTCACGGGACCAGCCGTCGTCGATGCGATGGTCGAGTCTTTCGAGTCCTCGTCGGGGCCGCTCGCCGAACGGTTGATGGACGCACTCGACGCGGCTCAGGCGGCAGGAGGAGATGCTCGCGGCATGCAGTCGGGAGCCATTCTCGTCGTCGCTCCCCGTGTTCGTGGGGCGTTCCACGATCGTGTGGTCGATATCCGCGTCGATGATCACACTGAGCCACTGATCGAGCTTCGGCGGATCCTGGACCTGCAGCGTTCGGGCGAGATGCTGCGCGAGATCAATCCGAAACTGCAAGCTGGTGACATGGCCGGGGCGCTGGAGTCGGCTCAAGCTGCCGTCGCCAAATCGCCCCGAAACGACAACGCCTACGTGGCGTTGGCGAACGTGCAGCTTCGCATGGGCGATCGCGAGGGCGCGATGAACTCTTTGCGTCGGGCCGTGCGGCTGAATCACGGGCGTCGCACGACCTTGCCTCGGGACCGCAACTTCATGCGGCTCCACCAGGATCCGGCCTTCCTCAGACTGATCGGCTGAGCTCGACGCCGTTCGGACATCTGCCGCCAAAGGACGCCACCCTCATGGCCGAGACGATCGACCGCCTCAATGTTGGATCCTTCGGGAGCGATCACGTCGAAGCGAAATCGTTGGAGGTGGCATGGCCACAGCTCTTCGTTGCAGAAGACCTGAAGCAACCGGAAGAGGAGCGATTCAGGCGTCGAGTTGACCTGAGACCTGGAAGAAATCTCGAGCGGCCGCGTGGGCTGTTCGGTTCGTGTGCAGCATGGGCGCCAAGACTGCCCGGAGATACGGAGAAAGACCGATGACGAAGACGAGACGGTTTGCAGTGATCGCGGCACTACTGACGGTCACCGCTCCATCGGTGGAAGCCCAGCAACGTACTACGCTCACCGAAGGCGACTACGATCAGTGGGAACGCCTGGGTGGAGCGACTCTCTCTCCGAACGGCGCGTGGATGGCGGTATCGATCGGACGGGTCAGCGACGAAGGTGAACTCCGTATCCACAGTACCACCTCGGATTCGGTCGTGGCCGTGCCCTTCGGAACGAACGCCGCATTCAGCTCCGATAATCGCTGGGTCGCGTACTCGATCGGTGTGTCCGAGGACGAGCGTGAGGCTGCCCAGGAGCGAGACCAGAAGGTCTATGACAAGCTCGGCCTGCTGAACCTCGAGACGGGCGTCCAGATGACACGGGACGACTTCGCCTCGTTCGTCTTCTCGGATGACGGGCGCTACATCGCACTTCGTCGCTACAAGCCCGAGGACAAGGAGAGCGACGGCGTCGACGTGGTCGTGCATGACCTGACCGCGGGAACGGATATGAGCTTCGGAAATGTCTCCGAAATGACGTGGCAGGAGGATGGTAGTCTTCTCGCCATGACCACGGACGCGGACGACCAGGTAGGAAACGGTGTCACCGTCTACGACCCGTCCAGCGGGCGCATTCGATCGCTCGACGCTGATCAGGCTACATATCGTCAGCTTTCCTGGCGCGACGGCTCCTCGGACCTGGTGGTGTACAAGACGTCGATCGACGAGGCCTACGAGGACACGGCGCATGTCGCGATGGTATGGCGCGAACTCGAGCAGGATCAGCTGAGACGGTATACGCTTTCTGCCGAGGCCAGCCCTGCCTTTCCTGCATCGATGCGAATCGTCGAGTTCCGGGCTCCTGCCTGGTCCGACGATGGTCAGACGCTCTTCGTCGGCATTCAGGAGCGACGTCCGGCACCGCCGTCGTGCGACGACGATGACGCGGCACAGGAGGGAGGGAGCGGCGACGGCTGTGAGGACGACGACGACGCGCCCGGCGTCGAGATATGGCACACGCTGGATCGTGATCCGGTGCCACAGCAGCGGGTGCGTGAGCGACAGCTGCGGCAGGTGAACTATTTGTCGGCGTGGAACGTCGAGGCAGGCGGGTTCGTGCAGCTCGGAGACGATCTGACCGAGCAGACCATGATGGTTGATGGTGGTCGCCATGTGATCGGTCTCGATGAGACGCCGTACGACGAGCACGCGATGTTCCGCCAGCAATTCTCCGACCTTTACGCGATCGACGTCGAGACCGGTGCGAAGTCGAAGATCACAGACCGTATGACCGGGGGCGGCGCGGCGAGCCCGGACGGTCGGTACATCGTCTGGTTCTCCGGAGAGGACTGGTACTCGTACGACCTCGAGGACGGAGAGACCCGTAACATCACCGCTGGGGTGGGTGCCGAGTTCGTAAACCTCGATGTCACTCCGACGCGAGAGCAGATGCCTTCGTTCGGGATTGCGGCCTGGATGGAGGATGGCAGGAGTGTGCTGCTCAATGACCGGTGGGACGTGTGGCGCATCTTGCTGGATGGCTCGGGAGGCGAAGCGCTCACCCGAGGAGCAGCCGAGAGCATCCGCTATCGGATCGCATCACGAGACCTCGATGGTGATGACGACGGAATTGGGTCGGACGAGACCGTCTACTACTCGGTCTACAGCGAGTGGACCAAGGAAGCCGGGTTCGCAGCTGCCGATGCCGGTGATCTTCCGGAAATGCTCGTATGGGAGGAGAAGATGTTCGGCGGGTTCTTCACGCCGTTCATGAAGGCTGAGGACGCCGACGTATATGCCTTCCGCATGGAAAGCTACGACGACTCTCCGGACTACTTCGTCGCCGGGCCGGACCTGGATGAGCCGCGTCAGGTCACGAAGACGAACCCGTTCCACGATGACTACGCCTGGGGCAGGGTGGAGCTCGTCGATTACGAGAACGAGTGGGGGCGCCGACTCCAGGGCGTGCTGACATACCCGGCGAACTACGATCCGTCGGAGTCATACCCGATGATCGTGTATCACTATGAACTGCTCTCACAGGGGATGCACCAGTACCAGGTTCCCGATCCGACTCAGTACTACAACCAGCAGATCTGGAGCCAGAATGGGTACTTCGTCTTCCGGCCGGATATCGTGTACCGTGACCGGCGGCCGGGTCAATCGAACGTCGAGACCTTGCGGCCAGCAGTGGCGGCGGCGGTCGCGCAGGCTCCTGCCGTCGATGCAGAACGCATCGGTCTGATCGGGCACTCGTGGGGTGGATACCAGACCACGTACTTCGTGACGCAGGACGATCTCTTCGCCTCTGCGGTAGCGGGTGCCCCGCTCACGAACCTCATGAGCATGTATCTGTCATTCTACTGGAACAGCGGAGGCACCGACGCGCGGATCTTCGAGATCAGCCAGGGCCGCATGCAGGTCCCGTGGTGGGAAGACTGGGACTCGTACGAAGCGAACTCTCCCATCCACCACATTCAGAACATGGAAACGCCACTCCTCATGATGTTCGGGACGAACGACGGGGCGGTCGAATACAACCAGGGGGTGGAGTTCTACAACGCGGCCCGTCGACTGGGTAAGCAGATGGTCTTGCTTTCATACGACGGGGAGAACCATGGGCTGGCGCGCGAGCCGAACCAGCTCGACTACCAAAACCGCATCATGCAGTGGTTCGGCCACTATCTGAAGGGTGAGCCGGCTCCAGACTGGATCTCGACCGGAGTTCCGTACATCACGCAGAAGGATCGGCTGAATACCAAGCGTCCGGTCGGCTGATCGGCGTCGCTGCGTTCGGGTGCGGCTCGGGAGTCCGCTACCGCACCATCGATGGAATTCCGAGTCGGGCCTCCGGAGTGCCGAGCACCCGTTCCATGGCGAGTGCCACTCCGAGCAGTGCCTCGTCTTCATCGCTCCGTCCGATGATCTGGAGCCCGACCGGCATTCCCGATGCGTCGAGCCCGACCGGAAGGCTGACCGCACAGAGGTCCAGCAGATTGACGGCGCAGGTTGCTCGCAGCGTGGCGAAGTTGACCTCACCGTAGGCACCGAGGTCGTCCGCGAGACCCGCCACGGGTGGAGGTGTCATGAAGTTGGACGGCAGCACGATGACATCGCAGTCGCCGAAGACTTCATTGGCGAGGACTGCCAGGTGACTCTGACGGACGAGGGCACTGCGGTAGCGGGCTCCGTCCAGCGGTAGCGGGTCGATCAGGCGGTCACCCACGGTTGGATGGAGCAGGTCGATCGCTCCCGGTAGCTCCTGCTGGAGGAATGCGTGGACCTCAGCCTTCCCGATTCCGCCCGTCATGTAGTGGTCGACGGCATCGTCGATCACGGACGCTACCGGATGTGTCAACTCGGCTCCAGCCGCTCCGACCTCCTCGAGCGCACGTTCCAGAACGTCTCGTACGTCGGTCTGGCACGCTTCCCAGAGCGTACAGGCGGGGATGCCGATCCTAAGTCCATCGAGCGACGACGCTTCGAGGTCTTCGAGCAGGATCGACGGGTCGGCGTAGCGTTCGTCGACTGCACCGAAGAACCAGATACTGTCTTCGACACTCCGTGTGAGAGCCCCGACCGTGTCGAACGTGCTACTGAGTTGAACGACGCCATCGGTGGACCAGCGGCCTCGTGTCGTCTTGTGTCCGACGACGCCGGTGAAGGCTGCAGGAATTCGGATCGACCCGCCCGTGTCGGAGCCAAGGGCAATCATCGCCGAGCGTTCCCAGAGGCTCACTCCTGCTCCGCACGAGGACCCGCCCGGGATTCGCGCAATGTCCGGGTCCCAGGGATTCCACGGCGTGCCCCAGTTCGGATTGATCCCGACGCCGCCGTAGGCGAACTCCACGGTGTGTGTCTTGCCTACGATGACGGCGCCTGCTTCCCGTGCTCGGGCGACCAGCCAGGCGTCTCGGCACCAGGGATCCTCAGGGAGTTCGCGGGCGGACCCCGCGTACGTAGGAAAGCCGGCGACTCCGAAAATGTCCTTCACTGAAACAGGGATGCCGCACAGAGGTGGCGGCTCGCCCGTTCGGACGGCCCGGTCGAGGACCTCGTCTGCGTCCCTGGCCTGTTTCAGCGCAAAGCCCGCGTCGAAACTGCGGTAGGCGCCCAACTTCTCGTCGAGCGCTGTGTGCCGCCCGATCGCTGCCCTGACGAGCTCCACGGATGTGACGTCGCGGCGGCGCAAGGCAGCCACAGCCTCTCGAAGTGATCCGCGAAGAACGCGCTCGGCGGCCGAAGGAGTCATGCTATCGGTAGTTGCCGAACATCAACTCCACGCCGTAGTCACGCGGCTTCAGAAATGCGATCACGTCCTGAAGTTCGTCCCGGGAGCCGGAGGTGACGCGAAGTTCCTCGCCCTGGATCTGTACCTGCACCCTCTTGAAGCCGTTTTCCTTGATGTCTTTGGAGATCCTCTTTGCCGTCTCCTGATCGATACCGGCCTTGAAGCTCATGTTCATGCGAGCGCGACCCAACGACCCGATGTCCACCTTCCCCTCGTCCACGTTCTTGAGAGGGACCTGACGTCGGCTGAGCTTTTCGCGCAGCACTTTCACCAACTGATCGAGTTTGAACTGGTCGTCCGCTTCGAGCTTGACCGCGCCCGCCTCCCGGTCGAAGTCGAGCTCGCAGTTCGTCCCCTTGAAGTCGTAACGTGTCTGCGTCTCCTTGATCGCCTGGTTTACGGCGTTGTCGACTTCCTGGAAGTCGACGGAGGTTGAGATGTCGAAGGATTGTTTCTTTGCCATGCTTGGCCTGGCCTCCCGTTCCTGCCGGATCCTTCGTGTTCACCCCTGTGCGGTTCCGGCAATCAGTGCCGCATCAGGGATCGTAGTGCCGAGTTTTCTCACGTCGTGCGGCACGAAATGACCGGAAACGCGTATGGCACAGTTCATGAAAAGTATCCCATCCGGCTCTTGCCGGAATCTGCGCTTGTCGCGGCGAGCCACCCCATGTGGAGATTTTCGTTGCATCCGGTGAGGAAAGGGGACTTTGTTTTGTCGATACGTGTTTCTTTTGGAGGAAGGCGTACTTTGCGTCGCTTTGCGTTTGCTTTCAGCGCGGTCTTCGCGTTTGCCATCATGGCCGTACCGGTGGAGGCTCAGCTGAAGCTCGGTCCTCAGGTCGCCATGATTTCAAGTCTGGACGAGGCCTCGGACCTTGATGGTTCCTTCGGTGTCGGGGGCCGTATTGGTGCCGAGGTGCCGGCTTTGCCGATCGGTGCATATGGCTCGCTCACGTACTACTTCCCGGATGGGTGTGACTGCAGCTACTGGACAGGCTCTGTCTTTGGGAAACTCGGACTGCCATTGCCCGTCATTGCTCCCTACGCCCTGCTCGGTATCCAGCGTCGTGCCTCCAGTGTCGGAAACCTCTCCGATTCTGAGAACGGCTTCTTTGCCGGTGTTGGTGTCGGCCTCGGAGCACTGTTCCTCGAGGCGACCTTCGAGTTCAATGAGGACGATCCGTCGCTGCCCGACTTCGACAACGAGCCTCTCGTCTTCAAGGGTGGCGTGATCATCGGCTAGGGACGACGTGGGTTAACAGTCTTTACCTGGTGGTATCTTACAAGCGGGAGGCGGCCTCGGGCCGCCTCCCGCTTCGTCGTATTCGGTGGTCGGCTTTGTGACATCCCTGGAGGGGGCATGGTTCGGACACGCCTGTTTAGCGGGCTGCTCGTGCTGACATGTGCATGGACCCCGCGACCGGTCGAGGCCCAGGCTCAGTGCACGTTGGGCCGGATCACCGAAATTGTGTTCGACGTCGGCGAGCCGTTCGACGAAGCAGCCACGTCCGAAGACGCTCGCCTCGGCTGGCTTTTTCGGTCGATGAACTGGGTTCATATCAGCACACGCGTCCGGACTGTCGGCTGGGAACTCCTCTTCAGCGAGGGAGACTGCTTCGACCCGACTGTGCTTGCTGAGTCCGAGAGGTCGCTGCGCAGTCTACGGTACATTTCGAAAGCCGATATCTCGAGCGAACGGCTCCCTTCCGGTGACCATCGCGTGTTCGTGAAGGTGCAGGACTCATGGGCGATCACGGGTGGCTTGGAGCTCTCCTCCGATGGTGGCGTCGCCGTCACGGGCGTCAGCGCGAACGCGCGGAACGTGTTCGGGACAGGGACTCGTCTCGGCCTCTTTCGGACGGGATTCCGGGACCGCAGGCGCATGGGCCTGATCGCTCGACAGCCCAACCTCTTCGGTACACGGGTCGATGGCACAGTACACGGCGGCACGACCCGTTCAGGAGCCTACCTGAACCAGTCGCTCTTGCGCCCGTATGCCGGTGAGTTGGGATCGGGTGCGTTTCGGCAGGTGGCTCGCTCACGTGACGACTACTTCTCCTATTCGCTCGACCCGTCGACGGGGTACACGCAAGCGCTCGTTCGCTTCGAGGAGGAACGGTACGAGTTGAGCCTGCAGCGTCGTTTCGGCGACGACCAGGGTTTGCGGCTGGTGACGGGCGTGGGCGTGTCGCGTGAGGACATACGTTTCGCTTTCGGGGAGCCGGGAGTCCTGCTCGTTTCGGACAATGCGTTCGACGCTCCGGGCGCGAGTACCGACTCCTTCCGCTCATCGATCCGGCCTCAGACGCGCGACCACGCGGCGAGCCGAGTGAGCATCACGCTCGGGTTACGAGACCTGTCGCTGGGCAGCGTGCTCGGTCTCGATGCCCTTCAGGCTCCTCAGGACGTCGTGAACGGAGCCACCCTCGTCGTGACGGCAGCCCCGGCACTGTCGCTCGAGGGCAGTGATGCATCGGATGTATTCTTTCGGGCTCAGGGGCTCTGGGGACGTCAGACCGACCACACGTACATGCGTATCTCCGGTGACCTGCAAACGCGCCGTGTCGGGGTGGAGTCCGGAGTCGCAGATCCCCTGCCGCACGGCTGGCGAGATCTGGTCTACGAGTTGAGCGGACGGGCGTATTGGCTCCCCTCTGGGGGGACCCGGATCTTCACGCGGGTTTCCTACACTGCCGGGTATAACCTCGATCGCCCGTTTCAACTTACTCTGGGAGGCCGCGAGGGTGTGCGAGGCTACAACGACGATGCCTATCCTGCTGCGCGACGTCTCCTCGCTACGGTCGAGCACCGGTTCGCCATCCCCCAGGTGAATACCGGGTGGGCAGATGTCGGGATCGCCTTCTTCGCCGATGTCGGGCGTGGATGGGCCGGCGAGGTTCCCTTTGGAGAAGATTCGGGATGGCGCGCCGGAGGTGGAGTCGGGCTACGGTTCGGGCTGCCATCGGGTGGGACTGACGTCCTGCGGCTCGATGTGGGTCTCCCGATTTCGGGAGAACGGGATGAGAAGGGCGTTCTGTTCAGGGTGTACACGGAACTCCTTGGGCTACTCGATCGCCGGTCGTGGCCCACCCAGGTCGAACGTAGTCGGTGGTATGGTGCCGATCCGGACCTGACGGCACGGCCGTACGATCCACTGGCCGGAAACTGACCGAAGAGTCTCTGCACCCTCGCATGCGTGCAAAATGCGTCCTGGTAGACGTCTCATCAGTGAGCACGAAGATGCCCCGAACCGAAGAAAGGAGCCTGTCATGTTTCGCAGATTGTCCTCTCGATCAAGAATGATCTGGCTTCTCGTTGTGTTGGCGGGTACGGCGTGCGCCGGGGGTGCCCCTGCCGCACCGCCGGAGCCGTTCTCTGGCGACACCAGCGAGGTCCTCAGGATGGTGGTACGGAATCAGCAGATGGCAGACGCGCGAGTCTACCTCTGGATCGACGGCCAGCGTCAACGTCTCGGCTCCGTTCGGGCGAACGGATCGGCCGAGTTCTTCCAGCCGATGGACGGGATTCGTAACGTTCAACTGGGATTCGATCTTACCCTGGGGCCGCAGTGCGTGTCACAGGGTATGTCCCTCGGGCCGGGTGATGACGTCGAGGCGACCATACCCGGCCAGCTGGTCGCATTCGCAGGTACGTGTCGATAACGCTGGAGATCATACGATCGCCACAAAAAGACGGTCGCGGCGAACAGAAATGGCGGCGGCTGCGGTCCTTCTCGCCGCAGCCGCCTGCTCGGCGGATCCGCAGACGGAGGACGGAGCGTCTGCTCCATCGGAGCGTCAAGCGTCGGAGCAGACATTCGTCGTTGGCGTAACCCGCGGTATGATGGTCATGGGGCCAGAAGTGCGGACTCTGAAGCCGTGTGAGGAAGAGACCGAGCTCTGGCTGGTTCCGATCGAGTCCGTGCAGCGAGCGTACGAAGCTCTGGCGTCCGAGCCGCATGCTCCGGTCTTCGTCGAGGTTGAGGGAATCCGGGAGCCAGCACCCGCAGTCGGGTTCGGAGCCGACTACTCGGGGCAGCTCAGATTGACCTCTCTGATACGTGCCGAGTCAGCTGTGGAAGGACTCGGATGCGACGAGAACCTGCTCGAGACTGTATTCAGGGCGACGGGGCAGGAGCCCTTCTGGCACGTGCGTGTCCTGCGCGACCGGATTGTGCTCGCGACACCCGACATCCCGTCGACGATCTTTTCCGGGGCCAGGCCGTTTCCTCTGGACGATGGGTGGCGATTCGAAGCGCTGTCGACCGGCCCTGAAACCGTGCACCTCCGGCTGGACGTGACCCGGGGCTCCTGCACCGACTCGATGGTCGGCTCAATGTACACATGGGTGGCCTCGCTCAACGTCGGTGGTCAGGTACGACGCGGCTGTGCGTGGGAAGGCCGGCTGGCCCCGGGAAGGGGATCAGCGTCGGGGATCAACCGTTGAGCCAGGAGACGCTGCGACGATGATCTGCAGGAGTCATTACCCGGCGATGATCGTCCTTTCATGTGTGCTGGCATCATGCGGAGCGGCTGGAGATCAGCCCGATCCCGGTCCAACCGCGAGCACTCCGGAGGCGGTGGTGACTCAGGTGAAGCAGCCTACGCTCTCCGATCATCCCTGGCACCTGACTGTCATCGACAGACTCGACGGTGAAGATGTCGAGCCTGTGGTGGGTTTCCAGCCGGTCGTCATGTTCTCGGAAGAGGCTAGTCCGACGGGGTCCCGACTGATGAGCGGATCGACCGGATGCAATCGCTTCAACGCAACGTACGATGCCGGGCGTGGTGGGCGGCTCGTTATCGGTCCCGCGGCTCTGACGAGGATGGCGTGCGCGAGTGATGTAATGCGACTCGAGCAGGTCTTCATGATCGGTCTGCAGGGTGCCCGAACGTATGCGATTACCGACACGGGCTTGGCGATCGACTTCGATGGTGGAGTTCTGCACTTCCGCGCGAACGATGCGGGCGGGTAGGGTGTCGCGCTGATGCCTCGGTCCAACGGACGAATTCGTCGGGTGATCCTCTGGGCAGGTCTGCTCGCCCCTCTGAGTGCAGGAGCCTGCTACCCGAGTGAGATCCAGTCTGTAGATGAACTCGACCTGGTACTGACCGCATACGATCCGCTCGTATCCTTCGACTCGTTCGCAACGTATGCGATGCCCGACACGATCATCCGCATCGATGATGTGGGCTCAGTTCTCGTACCTGCACCGGGACTCGATCAGCAGGTTCTCGATGCTGTCGCCACGGAGTTCACAGCCCTTGGGTATACACGTGTGGCAACCGACGCGCCCGGAGCCCCGGATGTCGTTCTGCTGCTGACGGTCAACGCAGCCGAGAGTCGACTCTGGTCCCGGGATCTCTGGTGGTCGCACTGGGGCTGGGTCCCCGGGTGGGCCACGTGGTATCCGAGTTGGCGCTCAGGGTGGGCCCCTCTGTATCCGTGGGCAGGGCGGTATGCGGGGGTTCGCTCACCCGGTACACTCGAGGTCGTGATGATCGATGCCGACCAGCCCGTGGCGCACGCTGACGCGATTCCCGTGGTGTGGGCCGCTGTCATCGAGGGTTTGTTCTTCGGGAGTGAAGCCAGCGTGCTGTCCCGATTCCAGGGACTCATCCGACAGGCGTTCGATCAGTCCCCATACCTGTGAGAGGGCTCGAGGCGCGCACGAGAGGCCGTGTCACTGTCGCACTGGCGGCTCTGGTCACAGTGGGTGGGACGCTGGCGCCGGTGAGCGCACAGCGAACTGGCCGATGGACTGTGAACGTCCAGTACTCGACCCTTCTGCCCATCGGAGACGAGACGAAAGCGTTCGCGGACGGCTTTTCCTGGCGGGGGGGTACGGCGGATATCGAGCGCGAGGTGATCGACCACCTCGCCATTGGTGCGTCGCTGGGGTGGCATGTGCTCTCGGAAGAGAACGCCGCAACGAATCAGCTTCTCAAGGGGGCCATCACCGGTACCGGCTTCCGGTACGTGAATTCTGTGCCTCTGATTCTGACGGGCTCCGTCACGTTTGGCTCGAGGGATGGCATCCAGCCCTTCTTCGGAGTCGGTGGCGGAACGATCTGGGTCGAGCGTAGAGCGGAGGTCGGCTCGATTGTCACGGAGGAAACGAGGTGGCACACCGGGGCTACCGGTGAGGTGGGCGTGCGCCTCCCTCGGGGGCGACGCGCCAGGTTTACGGTCGGAGCCAGATATCAGCGAGCATTCGAGATGGATGGGGTCTCGTGGGAGTACGTGACGTTCTCGCTCGGATATCTGTTCGGCAACTGAGTCAGATGCGGGCCTGAAC
>JAPPOV010000045.1 GCA_028873595.1 Gemmatimonadota bacterium
GAGGGTGGACGTACGGTCGGCGCAGGCGTCGTCACCGAAATCATCGAGTAGCACACGAAAGAGCGGCTCCGGTCCGAAAGCGGCCGGGGCCGCCCCTTCGAAAAAACGCTCGGCCGCGTGCAGTGGCCGCAGCGGGGACGCGGAACGAGGAAAAGGAATCCTGGACCAAGGCGCCGAAGGGTGCCTTCGGAGAACGGTGCCCCGACCCTTTCCGCAACATGGGACAACGAATGTCAGACAGAATTCGAATTCGACTCAAGGCGTTCGACCACTGGGTGGTTGATCAGACGGCGGCGGACATCGTTCGCACGGCGCAGAAGACGGGAGCGTCGGTCCGTGGACCGATTCCTCTTCCGACGCGCCGGCAGCGTTGGACCGTTCTACGCTCGCCCCACGTCAACAAGAAAGCGCGCGACCAGTTCGAGCTGCGCACACACAAGCGCTTGATTGACATCGTGGACAGCCGCCCGCAGACGATCGACGCGTTGACCAAGCTGGATCTGCCAGCGGGTGTCGACGTCGAGATCAAAGTCGACTGACGGAGGGACTCCGGAGATGCCCGGATTGATTGGTAAGAAGGTCGGAATGACTCGGATCTTCAATGACGAGGGAGTGCAGATTCCCGTGACCGTCATTGAAGCCGGGCCGTGCCCCGTCGTGAGCGTGCGCTCAGATGAGCAGGACGGCTACAATGCCGTGCAGCTCGGCTTCGGAGCGAAGAAGGCGAAGCGGACGAGCAAGGCCGAGATGGGCCATGTGGCCAAGGCTGGACTCGAAGCTGCGCCGCGCCTGATGCGTGAATTTCGCACGCTCAATGGGGAAGAGTACGAGGTGGGCCAGCAGCTCACCGTGGAATTGTTCGAGGCTGGTGACCGGGTACGGGTCACGGGTCGCTCCAAGGGTCGTGGTTTCCAGGGTGTCGTGAAGCGGCATGGCTTTAGCGGCCGTCCCGCGTCGCACGGACACCCAATGTCCCGTAACCCGGGTTCGCTCGGGCCGGGCACGGACCCCTCGCGTGTGATCAAGGGCAAGAAACTGCCTGGTCGCATGGGTGGGGATCGCCAGACCATCCGGAACCTGCAGGTGGTGCGCGTCGATGGTGACCGCAACCTGCTATTCGTGAAGGGCGGCGTTCCGGGCGCCCGTGATGGTTACGTCCTGATTTCGAAGTAAGGCCATGTTCAAGGCACGCTACTACAAGGCAGACGGCAAGAAGGGGAAGGCGCGTGAGTTGCCCGCGGCCATCTTCGACGGGACCGTCAACGAGAGCGCCATGCACCAGGTGGTGAAGGCATACCTCTCCAACCAGCGTCAGGGTACGGCCGCTGCGAAGACCCGAAGTGAGGTCCGCGGTGGAAGCCGGAAGCCGTGGCGGCAGAAGGGAACCGGTCGCGCCCGGCAGGGAACGATCCGTGCGGTGCAGTGGGCAGGCGGTGGTGTGGCCTTCCCGCCGATCCCGCATTCGTGGCGCAAACGACTCCCCAAGAAGGTGCGGTCCCTCGCCCGTCGCTCTGCGCTGAATGATCGCGCCGAGCACGATCGCGTGGTGCTCGCCGAGCTGCCCGCACTGGATGCGCCAAAGACGCGTGACCTGGTCGAGTTTCTGGGTGCGCTCGGGCTCGAGGGGAAGACGTTGATCCTGACCAACGGGAACAACACGAACGTCTACCGTTCTGCGCGGAACCTGCAGAGCGTCGAGGTGCTTCCGTTTGGAACCGAGTCTGTCTACGACGTGCTCTGGGCCCACACGGTCGTGATTGAACTGGACGCGCTTGCTGAGGCGAAGGCTGCTCCAGCCAAGAAGGCGAAGAAGGAAGAGCCTGAGGCCGAGGCTGCCGTGGATGAGGCGCCGGCCGAGGAAGAGGAGGAGTAGTCCGATGCGCGAACCCTACGACATCATCATTGCGCCGGTGGTGACCGAGAAGTCCGCCGACCAGATGGAAAACAACACCTACAGCTTCGTCGTTGCCCCCGACGCGAACAAAATCGAGATCGGTCATGCGGTCGAGAAGCTGTGGGACGTCACCGTGAAGGATGTCCGGACGATGCGCTATGCCGGTAAGGCGAAGCGAGCCTTCATGGGCCGCATGTCTCGAGGTGCCGGCATGGGTCGTCGTCCGTCCTGGAAGAAGGCTGTCGTCCAGCTGTCCGAGGGCGACTACATCGAGCTCTACGAGGCCGGCTGATGGGCATCAAGAAATTCAGGCCGATGACTCCGGGTACCCGGACGCGGTCGCTCCTCGACAACGAGATCCTGACACGAAAGGGTCCGGAAAAGTCCCTGACCGAAGCGCTCCGAGGTTCGGGTGGCCGCAACCACCATGGACGCATCACGACGCGTCGTCGGGGTGGTGGCCACAAGCGCCGTTACCGTGTCATCGACTTCAAGCGCAACAAGCATGACGTTCCAGGCACGGTCGCCCACATCGAGTACGATCCGAACCGGTCGGCCAACATCGCGCTGATCCACTACGCGGACGGAGAAAAGCGGTACATCATCCATCCGAAGGGTCTGAACGTCGGTGATACCGTCATGGCTGGCCCAAACGCCGATGTGCGGGTGGGTTCGTCGATGCCGATGGAGTTGATCCCGCTCGGTACCACGATCCACTGCATCGAGCTGAAGCCCGAGAAGGGCGCACAGATGGCGCGCTCAGCAGGAACGAGCTGCCAGCTGGTCGCGAAAGAAGGGGATTATGTCACGCTTCGCCTCCCTTCGACCGAGATGCGCCGGGTGCACAAACGCTGCGTTGCCACGATCGGAGAGGTCGGAAACTCGGATCACGAGCTGACCGTGGTCGGTAAGGCCGGCGCGAACCGGTGGCGTGGTAAGCGCCCTAAGGTTCGTGGCGTCGCAATGAACCCGGTCGATCACCCCCTGGGTGGTGGTGAGGGTCGCTCATCAGGAGGGCGTCCTCCCGTCTCACCGTGGGGTAAGCGAGAAGGGAAGAAGACCCGAAAGAAGAAGAAGCATTCCAACAAGTACATCGTGCGCGGCCGCAAGCGCGGCAAAGCCACGCAGTCGTAGGCGGGAGAGCGAGCTATGCCGCGTAGCGTCAAGAAAGGTCCGTTCATCGACGAGAAGCTTCTCGCGAAGATCGATGGGATGAACCACCGGGGCGAAAAGAAGGTCATCAAGACCTGGGCCCGGGCATCCATGATCTCGCCGGAGTTCGTCGGCCACACGGTCGCCGTACACAACGGCAACAAGTTCATCCCGGTGTACATCACGGAGAACATGGTCGGTCACAAACTCGGAGAGTTCTCCCCGACGCGGCTCTTTCGAGGCCACGGGGGCAAACTCGCCGACAAGCGGTCGCGCTGATTATGGAAGCCAGAGCCAAAGCCCGTCACGTCCGCATGAGCGCGCGCAAAGTGCGTCTCGTGGTGGACCAGATTCGGGGAATGTCAGTGAACGAGGCGTACGCACTTCTTCAGTATTCGAAGAAGCGTGCCGCGGAACCGGTCGGAAAAACGCTCCGGTCAGCCGTTGCGAACGCCCAGGTGAAGTCGCAGGACGAGGGTGAGATGGTCGATGTCGACGATCTCTTCGTGCGCGAGGCCTACGTCGATGAGGGGCCGACCCTCCGGCGGTGGCGCGCACGGGCCCAGGGCCGCGCGGCTCCGATCCGTAAGCGCACGAGCCACATTACCGTGGTCGTGGATTCAAAGGACGCCTGAGGATATGGGACAGAAGACACATCCGGTCGGGTTTAGGCTCGGAGTCGTTAAGGACTGGAAGTCCCGCTGGTATGCAGAGCGCGACTTCCCACGCCTTCTGCACGAAGACGAGACGATCCGTAAGTATTTGCGCCGGCGCCTGACGCATGCCGGGCTCGCAATGGTCGAGATCGAGCGCAAGCCGAGCAAGATCGTCGTGACCCTGCACACCGCTCGCCCGGGCGTCGTGATCGGGAAGCGTGGTTCCGAGGTCGACAAGCTCCGCGACGAGCTCGCCGTTCTGACGAACGCAGAGATCTCCGTGAACGTGGAGGAGATCAAGCGCCCCGAGATCAGCGCCTACCTTGTGGCCGAAAACGTCGCCCATCAGCTGAGACAGCGAATCTCATTCCGGCGCGCCATGAAGCGTGCCGTCCAATCTGCGATGCGGGCTGGTGCCGAGGGGATCAAGATCCAGTGTGCCGGGCGTCTTGGTGGTGCTGAGATCGCCCGTACCGAGGGATACAACGAGGGGCGCGTGCCGCTGCATACGCTCCGGGCCGACATCGATTATGCGGAGGTCCCGGCCTTCACCACCTACGGCGTCGTGGGTGTGAAGTGCTGGATCTTCAACGGCGAAATCGTGGAAGAGCGCCGTGGCCGCACGTACTCGACCGGCTCTTGACCGAAGGATTGAGGATTAGACGATGCTAGCGCCGAAGCGAGTTAAGCGCCGGAAGACTCACAAGGGTCGGATGCGCGGGAAGGCCTACCGGGGGGGCAAGGTGTCCTTCGGGGACTACGGCCTCCAGGCACTCGAGCCGACGTGGATCACGAATCGACAGATCGAATCTGCTCGTGTCGCAATGACGCGTCACATCAAGCGTGGCGGTAAGGTCTGGATTCGGATCTTCCCCGATAAGCCGGTTACTCAAAAGCCGGCTGAGACCCGTATGGGTAAGGGGAAGGGTAACCCGGAGAAGTGGGTCGCCGTGGTCAAGCCAGGGCGCATCATGTTCGAGCTCGAGGGCGTGCCCGAAGATGTCGCCAAGCGCGCGATGGAACTTGCTGCGGCCAAGCTGCCGATCAAATGCAAGTTCGTCGCACGCGATCGGCAGCTCTAGGAGACTGAAATGAAGGCTGAAGATATTCGAGACATGAGTGACGCCGAGGTTGAGGCGCGACTCAAAGAGCTCAAGGAGGAGCAATTCAAGCTACGCTTCTCCAGCTCGATGATGGAAGTCGAGAACAATGCCCTGATGGGGCAGGTGCGACGTGACATTGCGCGCATCAAGACGGTGATTCGCGAGCGTGAGCTCGCCCAGAAGGCGTAACGAAAGACATGACCGAGAACACCACCCTCGAGCGTAACCGTCGGAAGGTTCGTACGGGCGTCGTGGTCAGCGATGCCATGGACAAGACGGTGACCATCAATGTGGAGCGTCAATTCCCCCACCCGTTG
This sequence comes from Gemmatimonadota bacterium, assembly GCA_028873595.1. GTDB lineage: Bacteria > Gemmatimonadota > Gemmatimonadetes > Longimicrobiales > Gaopeijiaceae > UBA2589. The sequence goes on from JAPPOV010000045.1 coordinate 5,123, forward strand.
TACGGGAAGGCGGTGAAGCGGACCAAGAAGTACCACGCCCACGACGAAAACAACGAATACCAGGTCGGCGATACGGTGCGCATCATCGAGACGCGCCCCTTGTCGAAGACGAAGCGGTGGCGCGTCGTCGAACTGATCGAGCGCCCGGTCTGACCGATAGCCAGAGCTAGAGAGACACCATGATTCAGCAAGAGTCGGTCCTTCGGATCGCCGATAACACGGGAGCCCGCGCCGCACTGTGCATTCGCGTGCTCGGCGGTTCCCGTCGGCGCTACGCCGGTGTGGGCGACGTGATCGTTGCGACCGTGAAGGACGCCATTCCGAATGCGGGCATCAAGAAAGGGACCGTCGTGAAGGCCGTGGTCGTGCGCACCGCCAAGGAGAGTCGCCGTCGGGACGGGACCTACATCCGTTTTGATGACAATGCGGCCGTGATTATCGACGACAACGGTGAGCCGAAGGGGACACGCATCTTTGGCCCTGTCGGTCGTGAGCTCCGCGAAAAGAAGTACATGAAGATCGTATCGCTGGCTCCGGAGGTGCTCTGATGACCAAGCGCAAGATCATGAAGGGTGACCAGGTGAAGGTCATTCGCGGGAACTACCGCGACATGGTCGGTGCTGTCCTGGAGATCTACCCTGACAAGGACCGCGTCCGTGTTGAGGGTGTGAACATGCGCAAGCGCCACACCCGTCCGAGTCAGGCCGATCCGGACGGCGGGATCATCAGCTTCGAGGCTCCGATTCACATCTCGAATGTGATGCTCATGGACTCGACGTCTGACCAGGCCAGCCGGGTACGCATCCAGGTCGGGGAGGATGGTACGAAGGAACGGATCGCCGTTAAGAACGGGAATCCGATCCCGAAGCCGCAGTAAGTCACGCGTGCCGGATACGCCCAGAGCGCCCGGCCGGTAACCGCCAAGAGGCAACGAAGTGGACAAGATTCAACCGAGAATGAAGACGCACTACGACACGTATGTGTGTGCGAAGCTCCAGGAGGAGTTCGCGTTCTCGAATCCTCACCAAATCCCAAGGCTCGAGAAGATCGTACTCAACGTCGGGATCGGTGAGGCCGCCAAGGACCAGAAGCTTCTCGACAGTGTCGTCGAAGAGCTCGGTGTCATTACGGGTCAGAAGGCCAACACGAATCGCGCGAAGAAGTCGATCTCGAACTTCCAGCTGCGTGAGGGTATGCCGGTCGGCGCGTCCGTGACGCTGCGCCGCGACAGGATGTGGTTCTTTCTGGACCGCCTGATCGGCACCGCAATCCCGCGTATTCGTGACTTCCGTGGTCTGTCCACGAAGTCCTTCGACGGCCGTGGCAACTACACCATGGGGATCCGCGAGCAGATCATCTTCCCCGAGATCAACTTCGACGACGTCAAGAAGATCCACGGGATGGACCTCACGTTCGTGACGTCCACCTACAAGGACGACGAGGGCTTCGCACTACTGCGGGCGCTGGGCTTCCCCTTCCGTGGAGAGGTGCCGGTTCAGGTCGGCGCTTCCGCATAAAGAGAGAGAGTTAGATGGCCAGAAAGGCGCTCATCGAAAAGGCAAAGGGCAAGCTCAAGTTTGCCGTTCGCCACCGTAACCGCTGTCAGCGTTGCGGGCGTCCGCGCGCGTACATGCGCAAGTTCGGCATCTGCCGAATCTGCTTCCGTCAGATGTCGCTTCGGGGTGAAATCCCTGGCGTGCGCAAGTCGAGCTGGTAGGAGAACGAAGAATCATGATGACCGATCCTATCGCGGACATGCTTACCCGCATTCGCAACGCCGGCCAGGCGAAGCACAAGTGGGTCGACATGCCCGTGTCGAGTTTGAAGATCGAGGTCGCGCGGCTCCTTCAGGAGAGCCACTTCGTGCACGCTCACAAGGTGCTGGAAGATGGCCGCTTCGGTGTGCTGCGTGTCTACCTCAAGTACCACGACGATAAGCCCATCATCCGCCACCTCGAGCGTGTGTCTCGTCCCGGCCGCCGTCATTACGTCGGTAAGGACGACATCCCGCGCGTTCGCAACGGTCTCGGAATGGCGATCATGTCCACCTCTGCTGGAGTCCTCTCCGACCGCGAAGCCCGTGCTCAGGGCGTCGGTGGCGAGGTTCTGGCCAGGGTCTGGTAGAACAGAGGCTTCGACGATGTCCCGTATTGGAAGAATGCCTGTCTCGATCACCAAGGGTGTCGAGATCAAGCAATCGAACGGCACGCTCACGGTGAAGGGCCCGAAAGGAACCCTCGAGTTGAACGTGCACCCGGAAATGAAGGTGGTGGTCGAAGATTCCGAGATCCGCGTGGAGCGGCCTTCGGACCACAAGGACCATCGCGCGCTTCATGGTCTTACCCGCTCGCTGATCAACAACATGGTGGTCGGTGTTACGGACGGCTTCTCCAAGACCCTCGAACTCATCGGTGTCGGGTACCGCGCTGAAGTGAAGGGAAAGGGACTGACGCTGCACCTCGGGTTCAGTCATCCCGTGGACTATGAGCCGACAGCGGGCGTGAAGCTCGAGTGCCCGAACCAGACCACTGTGGTCGTGTCCGGTCCCGATAAGCAGAAGGTTGGACAGGCCGCGGCCGAAATTCGGTCATTCCGTCCGCCCGAGCCGTACAAGGGCAAGGGCGTCCGTTATCAAGGCGAGCACGTCCGGCGTAAGGCCGGTAAGACCGCCGGAGCGTAGTGATGATCAAAGCAAGCAACCTCAAGAGAAGCCGCAGCCTGCAGCGGCAGCGCCGACACTGGCGTGTGCGCAACAAGGTCGAAGGGACCTCGGAGCGTCCGCGCCTCGTCGTGTCCCGTTCCCTCAAGAACATCGAGGGGCAGATCGTCGACGACTCCGCTGGCACCACGCTGGTTGGTGTGTCGACGCTTTCGGCCGATTTGCGCGACTTCAAGCCCGAGGGTGGAAACCGTCGGACGGAGCATGCCTTCGCGGCCGGCAAGTTGCTGGCCGAGAGGGCCAAGAAGCAGGGAATCGATTCCGTGGTCTTCGATCGCGGCGGATACAAATACCACGGGCGAGTGAAGGCTTTCGCCGATGGCGCCCGTGAGGGCGGCCTGGAGTTCTGATGGCAGACAACGAGCAGAAGACAGACGCGAACGCTGAAGCCGCGAAGACCGCGTCCGCCGGTGGCCGGGGTGGCCCCGGTCAGGGTGGTGGCGGTCGAGGCCGTGGTGGTCCTGGTGGCCGTGGCAAGGGTGGCAAGAAGAAGCGTGACAAGCGTGGTGGTCGCGACAGTGACATGGTCGAGACCGTCATCTTCATCAACCGCGTTGCGAAGGTCGTGAAGGGCGGACGCCGCTTCTCGTTCTCGGCTCTGGTGGCCGTAGGCGACAAGAAGGGTAACGTCGGCGTTTCGCTCGCTAAGGCGAACGAGGTCGCGGAGGCCATTCGCAAGTCGTTCGAGCGTGCCAAGGGCAACATGGTCAAGGTCCCGATCGAGAACGGAACCATTCCGCATGACATCGTCGGCGAGTGGGGCGCAGGCCGCGTACTGATGCGTCCTGCTGCACCCGGTACCGGTGTGATCGCGGGTGGCCCAGTCCGTGCCGTACTGGAGGCGGCTGGGATAACCGATGTGCTCACGAAGAGCCTGGGAACCAACAACCCGATCAACGTCGTGCGGGCAACTATGAACGGACTCGAGGAGCTCGTGACTGCTGAGCAAGCAGCCGAGGAGCGTGGCATCTCCGTCGAGGCACTTGGAGTACACCGTGGCTAAGAAGAGTGAGGCGAAGAAGGTCCGCATCACCCAGAAGCGGAGTGGTATTGGCAGGCAGGAAGGTCACCGCCGCACCATTCGGGCACTGGGGATCAAGCGCCACCAGCAGAGCGTAGTGCATGAACTCACGCCGGCCATTGAAGGGATGATCAATAAGGTCTCCTTCATGGTCGAGGTCGAAGAGGTCGAGTAATGGCGGAACTACATGATCTGAGCCCGAGCAGCGGCTCCCACCGCATGCACAAGCGGAAGGGACGTGGTCCGGGATCAGGGAACGGCAAGACCGCCGGTCGCGGTCAGAAGGGTCAGAAGTCTCGTTCGGGTGGAAGCGTGCATCCGCGCTTCGAGGGCGGTCAGATGCCTCTCATCCGTCGCATCCCGAAGCGCGGTTTCAAGAGCATGAATCGCGTCGAATACCAGGTGGTGAACCTGCGGGACTTCGCGAAAGTTGACGGTTCCGACGTCTCGCCTGAGACGCTCAAGGCTGCCGGCCTCGTTCGGTCGCTGAAAAAGCCGGTCAAGATCCTGGCTGTGGGGGACGTGTCCGAGAAATTCACGGTCAGTGCCCACAAGTTCAGCGCTTCGGCTCAGTCTAAGATCGAAGCCGCGGGTGGATCGGTCACGGTGATCGGTACCAGCTCCTCGGACGACTAGGACACCGCTACGTCATGGCGAACAACCCAGTCGCAAACCTTCTTCGGGCTCCGGAGCTGAAAGAGAAGCTTCTCTTCACGCTCTTCATCCTGCTGATCTACCGGGTCGGCGCACACATCACCGTGCCCGGGCTGGATGTCAACGCGCTTCGTCTGGCGTTCGGAAACCTTCAGAACACGTTCTTTGGCATCTACGACATGTTCGTGGGTGGTGGGCTTTCGCGTGCCACGATCCTCGCGCTCGGCATCATGCCGTATATCTCTGCGAGCATCATGTTCCAGCTCCTCGCTGCGGTCTTCCCGACCATCGAGAAGCTGCAAAAGGAAGGCGAAGACGGGCGTAAGAAGCTGACACAGTGGACGCGGTACACGACTGTCGGTCTCTCCGCGGCTCAGGCATACGGATACTCCGTCTTCCTGCAGTCCATTCCGGGTGCCGTTTCGAGCCCGGGCTTCGCCTTCATGTTCACGACCGTCATCGTACTGACGGTCGGTGCGATCTTCGTGATGTGGCTCGGTGAGCAGATCACGGATCGTGGGATCGGGAACGGGATGTCACTCCTGATTTTCTTCTCGATCATCGAAACGTTCCCGGCGGCGATCGGCCGTACCTGGGAGTCGTTCACGCTCGGTGAGATCGGCGCGTTCAGTCTTGTTGCGCTCGTCGCGACGGTGGTGGCGATCACGGCCGGTGTGGTCGCAATGACGATGGCCGCCCGGAAGATCCCGGTTCAGATCCCCCGGAAGGTGGTTGGGCGGGGCCGAATCCGTGAAGGTCAGAAGAGCTTCATTCCGCTTCGCGTGAACTCGGCCGGAGTCATGCCGATCATTTTCGCGCAGTCATTCATCGTCGTGCCTGGTACAGCCGCGGCGTTCGTGGATCTCGGTCCGCTGTCGACACTGGCGGAGATCTTCCAGCCTCAGACGATGACGTACTACGTCACGTACGGGTTGCTTATTCTCTTCTTCACGTACTTCTACACGGCGATCATCTTCAATCCGGTCGACCTGGCAGAAAATCTGAAGAAGCAAGGCGCGTTCATTCCTGGTGTGAAGCCAGGTGCGCGCACCGCGGAATACATCGACCGCGTTCTGACCCGAGTTACGCTCCCCGGCTCGATCTATCTGGCGATCATCGCACTCGTGCCGTTCTGGATCTTCGACATCTTCGGTATCCAGACCTTCTTCTTCGGTGGTACGAGTCTCCTGATCGTGGTTGGTGTCGGACTTGATACCGTACAGCAGGCTCAGCAACTCCTTCTCCTCAGGAACTACGACGGGTTCATGAAGAAGGGTCGCGTGAAGATGCGCGGTCGCCAGCGTTATATGTAGCCTGACGGATCAGGTGAGGTAATTCGAATGGTCGTTGTGCTCCTCGGGCCTCCGGGGGTGGGCAAGGGAACTCAGGCCGTGCGCCTGGTCGACGAACTTTCCGCAGCGCACGTGTCGACGGGAGACCTCCTTCGGGCTGCGCGTCGTGACGGTACGGAGCTCGGCAAGATTGCCCAGGGATTCATGGATCGAGGCGAGCTCGTACCCGACGAACTCATCCTCGATCTGGTCAAGGAACACCTCGCCGGGATCGATGCCTCAACCGACGTGATGTTCGACGGCTTCCCCCGCACGACGGATCAAGCCACGGGCCTGGATGGCGTACTCGAAGCGAGTGGTCGGAAGGTGGATTCGGTCGTTCTCTTCGAGGCACCCGATGATGTGCTGATCAAGCGCCTGAGTGGGCGACGGAGCTGCCCGGATTGTGGGGCCGTGTTCAACACCTACTTCAGTCCACCCGCGGCAGAGGGTGTGTGCGATCGGTGCGGAGGTGCACTCGTTCATCGTGCCGACGACGAGCCGGAAACGGTGCAGCGTCGTCTGCAGGTATACCTCGATCAGACCGCCCCTTTGATCGCGTTCTACGAAGAACACCCGGCGATGATGACGAGTATCGCGGCGGATCGCGACGTGGATCAGATATACGGGGAGTTTCGCTCCGCGGTGACAGCCGGTGACGGGGCCGACTCGTGATCAACCTGCGGACGCAGGGCGAGATGGACACGATCGCCCATGCCGGCTCGATCATTGGCCGTTGTCACGCCGAATTGAGCGCCCGCATCGTCCCCGGGGTCTCCACTCAGGAGATCGACACGTTCGTCGAGGAGTTCATCGTCGGTCACGAGGGTGCGATCCCTGCATTCAAGGGCCTGTACGGCTTTCCGGGGAGTGCTTGCATCTCGCTGAACGAAGAGGTCGTTCACGGCATTCCGAGTGAAGACCGGATCCTCAATGAGGGGGACATCGTCTCCGTCGACATCGGTGTCCGTCTCGATGGCTGGTATTCGGACTCGGCGCGCACGTTCGCCGTGGGGAGCATCTCATCAGAGGCTCGAGCGCTCCTCGACGTCACGTCTCTCGCGCTCGACGCGGCCATGGAGGTCAGCGTCCCTGGGAATCATGTGGGTGACATCGGGGCTGCGGTCATCAGGACGTGCGAAGGCACGAACTACGGGATCATACGGGAGCTCGTCGGTCACGGCGTGGGGAGGGAGCTGCACGAAGAGCCTCAGGTTCCCAACTATGGGCGGGACGGGCACGGACCGTTGCTTCGTGAAGGCATGGTCCTCGCGATCGAGCCGATGCTCTCCGCCGGCACACCCCGGATCAAGACACTCGAGGATGGCTGGACCGTCATCACGGCGGATCGTTCACTGTCGGCTCATTTCGAGCACACGGTGGGCATCACAAAGGATGGACCGAGGATTCTGACCCTGGCAGAAGGGCCGATCGCGGCAGGAAATCCTGCTTCCGAGACGTCTTGAGAGGGGTCCCAGGGCTAGTTATACTACCAAGCTCTGCTACAAACGGATTTGGAGACGAGAAGTGAAGGTCCGAAGCAGCGTAAAACCGATCTGTGAGCACTGTAAAGTGATCCGCCGCAAGGGAGTGGTTCGCATCATCTGCTCACGAAATCCCAAGCATAAGCAGCGACAGGGTTAACCATGGCACGTATTGCCGGAGTCGATCTTCCGCGCGGTAAGCGCATTGAGATCGCCCTCACGTACATCTTCGGGATCGGCCCGACGCGGGCGAAGGAGATCCTCGACGCGTGCGGTGTGGACCCTGATCGTCGTACTCAGGATCTCGACGACGACGATGTGAATCGTCTCCGTCGCCAGATCGAGGGGAATTACAAGGTCGAAGGTGCCCTTCGAACTGAGCGTTCCATGAACATCAAGCGGCTGATGGATATCGGCTGCTACCGCGGCTTGCGTCATCGCCGTGGTCTGCCCGCCCGAGGTCAGCGCACCAAGACCAACGCGCGGACGCACAAGGGCAAGAAGCGGGCAATCGCCGGCAAGAAGGCTCCGCCCAGGAAGTAACCATGACGCCGCGATGCCATGGGATGGCTCTCCAGGCCCCCCGCGCTTGCGGCTTCTGATTCTACGAAGTGATCCGCAGCACAGGACATACAGACGTGGCCACACCAGCACCCAAGAAGCGCTCGAAGAAGGTCGTCGAGGCCGAGGGCGTCGCTCACATCAAAGCGACGTTCAACAACACGACGATCACGATCACGGACAACGCCGGCAACACGATTTGCTGGGCTACTGCGGGCAAGGCCGGATTCAAGGGCTCCAAGAAGTCGACCCCGTTCGCTGCCACCGTGGCGGGTGAGCAGGTCGGCCGCGAGGCTGCGGCCATGGGTGTGAAGCGCGTGGACGTGCGGGTGCAGGGGCCGGGGTCGGGGCGTGAGTCCGCGATTCAGGCGCTCGCTTCAGCCGGAATCTTCATCAAGTCCATCCTCGACGTCACGCCGCTACCACACAACGGCTGCCGCCCGCCGAAGAAGCGCAGGGTTTAAGTCATGGCTCGCTATACCGGACCCGTCTGCAAGCTCTGCCGCCGCGAAGGCCAGAAGCTGTTCCTGAAGGGTCAAAAGTGCTACACCGAAAAGTGTCCGATTGAGCGCCGCGCCTATCCGCCGGGACAGCACGGTCCGGCCCAGGCTCGTCGCCGTAAGCAGTCGGACTACGCGGTTCAGCTCCGGGAGAAACAGAAGGTGAAGAGGATCTACGGGCTGGCCGAGAAGCAGTTCCGGAGCCTCTTCGAGTACGCGAACCACATTCCCGGCGTCACGGGCGACAACCTGCTGATCGCGCTGGAGTCGCGTCTCGACAACATCATTTTTCGGATGGGCTTTGCGCAGAGCCGCAACCAGGCGCGTCAGATGGTGCGTCATCGTCACGTCGAGGTGAATGGCCGGACGGTCGATGTCCCGAGCTTCCGGGTGTCTGCGGGTGACGAGATTTCGATTCGCTCGAAGTCGAAGAACATCCTTCCGGTCGAAGCCTCGCTCGAAGCCCGCACGCGGCCCGCTCTCCCCGAGTGGCTGGCTCTGGATGAGAAGGCGCGTGTGGGTCGCGTCGTTCGGGTGCCGATGCGCTCGGATATCTCGTTCCCGATCCAGGAGCAGCTGATCGTGGAGCTCTACTCGAAGTAATGCACTCGCCGTGGCTCCTCTGGGGAGCGCAGGGCGTCAACGGAGCATTCAGGAGGGTACTGTGGAATTAGATCTGAACGGACTCGTACTTCCCGAGCGCGTCGAGCGCGTCGAGCGTGTCGACGCGATGGACAGTGCGCGGTCAGCTCAGTTCGTGATCGAGCCGCTCGAGCGTGGCTTCGGCCACACACTCGGCAACTCGGTACGTCGAGTTCTTCTTTCGTCTCTGCGGGGTTCGGCCGTCTGGGCCTTCCGCATCGACGGTGTGGTGCATGAGCACCAGACGATTCAGGGCGTGGTCGAAGACGTCCACCAGGTTATTCAGAACCTCAAGTCGTTGGTCGTCACGTTGGACGAAGACGTCGATCAGGTGGTTCTGGAACTGCACGTCGATAAGGCCGGCCCGGTGACCGCGTCGATGATTCAGGCGCCTGCTGGCTCCGAAGTCATGGACGACGACCACCACCTGTTCACGCTTCAGGAGGATCGCTCCCTCAACATGGAGCTCTACGTGAACAAGGGCCGTGGCTTCGTACTGGCCGACGCGCATCCGATTCCACGCAGTGCTCCGGTCGACCTGGTTCGGATCGATGCGATCTATAACCCGGTTCGTCGGGCAAACTTTTCCGTCGAGGAGACCCGCGTCGGTCAGCGCACGGACTTCGATCGCCTCACATTGCATATCGAGACGGATGGGTCCATCGACCCGGAAGGTGCGGTTGCGTACGGTGCCGAGCTCGTGCGCAAGCACCTCGAGTACATGCTGTACTTCGGTGAGGGCGGAATCCCGGAGGTCGTACCGCAGGGTGCGTCCCCGGTGCCCGAGCGTCTGCAGGACCTTCTCGAGCGTCCGATCGAGGACCTCGCGGAGCTCTCCGTGCGTTCACGGAACTCGCTTCAGAAGGAGAGCATCCAATCTCTCGGTGACCTGGTGCAGCGGACTGAAGAGTCGATGCTCCAGATCGAGAACTTCGGAAAGAAGTCCCTCAAGGAAATCTCCGATTCCCTCGAGGAGCATGGTCTCCGGTTCGGCATGAAGCTCGAGCAGGGTGACGACGGTCGCCTCTTCTTCGTGGAAGACGAGGCTGAAGCCGCGGCTGGCGGCGAGGAGTAACGGTGCGGCATCGCAAGAAAGGGAGGCAGCTCTCCCGAACTCGGAGTCACCGGAAGGCGACGTTGCGTAACCTCGCGACATCCCTGTTCCGCCATGAGCGCATCGAGACGACCACGGCCAAGGCCAAAGAGCTCCGCCCATACGCGGAGCGACTGATCACGCTGGCGCGTCGCGGTGACGTTCACGCGCGCAGACTGGCGGCCATGAAGATCCAGGATCGAGAGATTCTCGGTAAGCTGTTCGACGAGATCGCTCCTCGGTACATGGAGCGTCCGGGTGGCTACACCCGAGTGCTCAAACTCGGGAACCGGAAGGGTGATGCGGCAGAGATGTCGCTCATCGAGCTCGTCCGTTAGGTTGCCCGCCTTCACACGCGCAGACTCTTCCAAAGGAAGGACGAAGGACATGTCGGACAACGCTTCACGACGCGGCGCAGTAGACATGGGAATGCTGCTGATGATCATGGCATTCCTGGTCATCGGCGGGTTCATGTTCTGGCTGAACTCACAGGCCGCTGCAGAGCGACAAGCTCAGATCGACGCCGCGGCGGCCCTTGCCGCAGCGGAGGAAGCTGAGAACGCAGCCGCTACGGTCGAGACGGTCGCCATCGGTGACATCGAAATCGATCCCGGCCCGTTCGTCGGCACCAAGCTCCGTAGCGAAGGTGCGGTGGCCAGTATGCTTGGTTCCCAGGGGTTCTGGCTCGCGACACCGAGCGGTAACCCGTTCCTGGTTGCGTGGTCGGAGGAGCTCCTGGCCGAGGGTGCGAGTGTGGCGATGGGTGATACCATTGCGGTCGAGGGTACCGTCACCGAGATGCAGGAGCTCACGCTCGTGCAGTGGTCGACGGCGCAGACGATCTCCGAGACGGACCGCATCGTCGCCGAATTCGCGACGCATTATATCGCTGCAGATCGGGTGGATGTCATGACCGGTCAGGGCGGCGAGAACGAAGGTTCCGAGGGCAACTAGCCCCAACTCAACAGACGATTCGAACGAAGCAGGTATAGAGAGATGGCTCGAGTGTGCTATTCGTGTGGCAAGGGCCCCGCTACGGGGAACAACGTCAGTCACGCGCATAACAAGACGCGGCGCCGTTGGTTGCCGAACCTCCAGACGGTGAAGATCGTCGACGAGAATGGTGATCGTCGGCGAGTTCGGGTGTGCACCCGCTGCATCTCCGCTGGCAAGATCACGAAGGCCCCTGCCTTGACGGTGGAGGCCTGACGGGGCGGACGCCGCACAGCGGCCGCGTGAGCGCGGTGCGCGACGGAACATCGAGGCCCTCCCGGATCGACGGGGGGGGCTCTACTTTTGGGGGTGGCACCCCCGACCTTCGACCCTTCCGTGCCAACTCATGAGTCGACCGAAGATCCTGTACGTGATGGGGTCCCTCGTCGCGAACGACGTGGGCGAGGAGATGGTGACCGTGCTCGGGCGGCTGTCACGGTCCAGCTTCGATCCCCGGGTGGTCACACTGGGTGGACGTGAGGAGCTCAAGGAGCGGATCGATGAGATGAAGGTTCGGACCTACTCCCTCGGGCTGGTAGGACCGCTGGGGGCGCTCAGGGCCGTGGGAAAGGTGCGGAATCTGATCCGCACGACCGGTGTCGATGTCGTGCACGGGTACGGTTCCTGGGGTGGCGCCGTGGCGCAGCTCGCTGCCCCGCGGGATGTGGGCGTCGTGCGTTCGGTCTCGAGACCACCGAACCATGAAAAGGACCTTCGTGGCCGCATCCTGCGCGTGCTTGAGCGGAGGGCACGAGGACGTCACCGAACGCGCTTCGTCGTCCCGAACGAAGACTCCGTCGGACTCGCGGTTCGGGCCTACGCTGCTGCCGAGGGCCATGCCACCGTGTTGCCGACGTCGATCGATGTGGCGGCCATTCGAGAACGCGTGAGTCGCCTGACGCGAGAGGGCGCGCGTCGACTCATGGGGATCGGTGAGGCGGAGACGGTCTTCGTCCTGATGTCCAACTTCGACTCAGGCGCGGGGATGGATCGAATCCTGACGGGGCTCTCCGTGGCCCGGGTCGAGGACCCCCCAAATGCGCATCTTCATTGTCGGGTCCGGTCGGTACGAGGGCTCGACGCGGTGGAAGGCGGAGGAGCTCAACCTCGGGGACTCCGTCGTCTTCCTCGGTCCTGGAGCCGAGTCCGACCCGATCTGGACGGCGGCCGATGTCTCGATCGATGCGACGCCGTGGGCGTCTTGGTCCCGCTCTGCACTGATTGCCATCGCGGCCGGCCTCCCCGCGGTGAAGATGCAGGCCGGGGTTGGAGGGTGGTCCGAGGAACTCGACGAATCGCTGCCGATGATCTCGGGTCAGCCCGAGCCGTTTGCGGGGGACCTCATGCGTCTGGCCGGCGATGGGAGCCTGCGCGAGGACATCCTCGCCCACGGCGCAAAGGTGTCGGAAGAGGTGGACGTTGGAAACGTGGTCGAGAAGCTCGCCGAGTTGTACGACTCGGTGATCGTGCGGGGGGACGGTTGAGGGGCGTGGGACGAAGCTGCTCCTGCGCCTGATTCGCCGCACTCCGTGAAGCTGCTCGTGACGGGTGGGGCCGGTCTGCTCGGGTCCGAGTTCGTGCGTGCCGCCCACCAGCGCGACGGCTGGGATGTCGAGGCACCGTCGCGGACGGAGATGGATATCACCGACGCCAGCGCCTGTGCGCGCGTGGTCGCGGCGGCGTCTCCCGATTGGGTGATCCACTGCGCCGGGTTCACGAAGGTCGACCCGGCCGAGTCCGAGCCCGACGAGGCGATGCGTGTGAATCGAGATGGGTCCGCGAACGTGGCACACGCCGCGGCCGCTGCTGGCGCCGGGATCGTGCATGTCTCCACCGATTATGTCTTCGACGGGAGGAAGGGAAAGCCCTATCTCTCCGAGGATCCAGTGTCTCCGCTCGGCGCCTATGCGAGGTCGAAGGTGGCTGCCGAGGAGGCCGTGCTCGCGTCCGTGGGGGCCGGCCGTACGCCGTGTCTGATCGTGCGTACAGGATGGCTGTACGGGCACGGGCGGCGGGACTTCGTGGACCTCGTCCTGGATCGTACCGCGGCCGGGGAGTCGCTTCGGATCGTCAACGACCAATGGGGGCGGCCCACGTGGACTCGCAATGTGGCTCGCACTGTTCTCGACCTGATCGAAGCGGGGGTGCGCGGCGTCGTGAACGTCAGCGACGGAGGAACCGCGACGTGGCACGCATTCGCCACGGCGATCGTGGAGGCGGGCGGACTGCGGGATGTACCGGAGGGCGTCTCATCGCGAGACTACGGTGCTCCCGCGGAACGCCCGCTGTACACGGTCCTCGACTTGGCCGCGACGGAAGGAGAGCTTGGAAGGGAGATGATGCCCTGGCGCGAAGCGCTCAGCACGTACCTGGACGAACGGAGTTCGGCGTGAGCCGTCAGAGTGACCTGGACCGAATCCTCGAGGGCCTGCGTGCCGCGGCGGAGGCCGTGCAGCCGTTCACGTCGGGGGAAGTCGAGTTCCGGACCAAGGAGGAGCGGGACGACCCCGTGACCGCGGCGGACGAGGCGGCGGATGCCGTGCTCAAGGAGATCCTGCCGCAATCGGGTGAGGGCTGGCTCTCCGAAGAATCGGTCGACGACCATGTGCGCCTATCCTGCCACAGGGTCTGGGTGGTAGACCCGATCGACGGGACGCGCGAGTTCATTCAGGGCATTCCGGAGTGGTGTATCTCGATCGGGCTCCTCGAGGGAGGGACACCGGTTGCGGGCGGCATCTTCAATCCGGCCACGGACCAGCTCATCGTCGGGTCCCTGGAGCAGGGCGTGACGCTCAACGGTGATCCTGCTCGCGTGACCGAGCCCGCCATCGATGGCCGGCAACGGGTGTCCGTGCTTGCGAGCAGGTCGGAGATCCGGCGAGGGGAGTGGGATCGCTTTCAGGAGGACGGCTTCGAGGTGAAGCCGTGTGGTTCGGTGGCGTACAAGCACGGGCTCGTAGCTGCCGGGCTGGCCGACGCCACGTGGACTTTGGTCGGGAAGAGCGAATGGGACGTCGTCGGTGGCACGGCGCTGGTACGGGCCGCGGGTGGGATGGTCTGCCTCCGGGACGGGTCGGAGCCTGCCTTCAATCAGGAGCGGCCCGTGTACCCGAACTACGTCGCTGCGGGGAAGTCCGTAGGGCGGGCAGCCGTGGGGGGGTGGCTCGGTTGATGGTCGTCCCGGTGAGAGCACTCCCGTTGGTGGCAGTCTCGTTGAGGGCAGTCTCGGTGGCGGCGGCTCGAGCTTCACGGGCGGTAGCGTCGCGCGGATCCTTCGGGGTGTCGACGAGGTGAAGGGTGTGGTGCTGGCGGGCGGCCTCGGAACGAGGCTGCTGCCGATGACGCGGGTCACGAACAAGCACCTGCTTCCCGTCTACGATCGCCCGATGATCTTCTATCCGCTCCAGCAGCTGGCCGCGGCGGGTATCGACGATATTCTCGTCGTGACGGGCGGTGATCACGCCGGTGACTTTCTCAAGCTCCTCAGGAATGGCCAGGACTTCGGGCTCGAGCATCTCCGATATGCGTATCAGGAGGGCGAAGGTGGGATCGCGGCGGCCCTCGGGCTCGCGGAGCACTTCGCTGCCGGCGAGCCGATCGTGGTGATCCTGGGAGACAACATCTTCCAGGATTCGCTCGGCGAGGCGGTGGCGCAGTTCCGGGCCAACCCGCACGGTGCGACGGTGTTCCTCAAGTCCGTATCGGACCCGGAGCGCTTCGGTGTCGCGACCGTCGAGGGTGACCGGGTCGTGCGGATCGTGGAGAAGCCCGATCGGCCCGAAACCGATCTCGCCGTGACCGGCTGCTACATGTACGACGCGCGCGTCTTCGACGTGGTTCGAGGACTGACCCCCTCCGGTCGAGATGAACTGGAGATCACGGACGTGAACAGCCGGTACATTGAGTGGGGGGAGCTGCGGCACGTGGAATTGCAGGGATGGTGGACCGATGCGGGTACCGTGACCTCGCTTCAGAGGGCGGCGGATCTCGTTGCGGCCGACCGTGGCAATCGGATCCTGGCGGGTCAGATCGATCTCGGGCAGGCCGGGGGTAACTGAGACGATGCGCATCCTCGTGACCGGCGGAGCCGGCTTCATCGGCTCGTCGCTGGTCCGGCATCTTCGGGTGGAGTTTCCCGAGGCCGAGATCGTGACTCTGGATGCGCTCACCTATGCAGGTCACCTGGAGAACCTGCAGGGGGTCCTGGACGATCCCCGACATCACTTCGTGCAGGGCGACATCTGTGATAGCGCAGTCGTGCGGAGCGTCGTGGTGGACGTCGATCTGGTCTTTCACCTCGCAGCCGAGTCTCATGTCGATCGGTCGATCGCGGGGGATCAGCCCTTCGTGCGGACCAACGTCGTCGGGACGGCCACCCTGCTTGCCGCGGCTGTGGACGGGGGCGTCGATCGCTTCGTCCACGTCTCGACCGACGAGGTATATGGGGAGCTACCGTGGTGGGATCCGGAACGGGACCCGGACGCTGTGGGGGCGGACGGGTCGGGCGCGGACGGGGCAGCCGGGATAGAAGGCGCCGGACATCATGCGGCTGCCGGGATGAAGTTCACCGAGGAGACCCCGCTGGCGCCCCGCTCGCCGTACGCCGCGACCAAAGCTGCCTCGGACCATCTCGTGCACTCGTACCACGTCACCCATGGGCTCGACACCGTCATCACCCGTACGTCGAACAACTATGGGCCGCGTCAGTATCCGGAAAAGCTGATCCCGCTGATGATCCGTACGGCGCTTCGGGGTGAGTCACTCCCCGTGTACGGAGATGGCCTGCACGTCCGCGACTGGATCCACGTCGACGACCACTGCAGGGGTTTGGTCGCCGCCGCCCGTGGTGGGCGAGCCGGCCGCGTCTACAATTTCGGGGGTGGGGCGGAGCACACGAATCTACACGTGGTACGTGCGATTCTTCAGGCGTTGGACGCGCCGGAGACGCTCATTAGATTCGTCGAGGATCGGCCTGGGCACGACCGACGGTACGCCATCGACTTCTCGCGAGCGGAGGAGGAGCTGGGTTGGACCCCCGAGGTCACGTTTCGGGACGGGCTGGCCGAGACCGTGCAGTGGTACCAGAAGAGTCGCGAGTGGATCGAGGCTGTGATGAATTCGTGACGACGGGTTCGTCTCCCGGACCCCAGTTTCGACGCACAATCCGTTATTATTGGTCGCTTTCAAAAGAACGTTGATCAGGCAGACATGAACGACCAGTCACCTTCCACGACACTAGGCGTCATCGGCCTCGGGTACGTGGGGCTGCCGCTCGCCGTCGAGGCCGGCCAGGCTGGCATCAACGTGATCGGCTTCGATGTGAATCCGACCGTCACTGATCTCGTAAACTCCGGTGACTCGCACATCCAGGACGTGCCGGCAGAGCATGTAGCGGCGCTCCGCGATGCGGGCCTGCTGGAGGCCACGACCGACATGGCGCGCCTCTCGGAGTGTGACGTCGTTTCGATCTGCGTGCCGACACCGCTGTCGAAGACCCGGGATCCGGATGTGTCGTACATCCTCGCCGCGTCTGAGTCCGTCGCGGCCGGTCTTCGCCGAGGCCAGCTCGTTGTGCTCGAGTCGACGACTTACCCGGGAACGACCCGCGAAGTCATGCTGCCGGCCCTGGAGGCGACCGGGTTGCGGGTCGGACGAGACTTTAATCTTTGCTTCTCGCCGGAGCGTGTCGACCCCGGCAACGCGACGTGGCACACGAAGAACACGCCCAAGGTCATCGGTGGGATCACGGCGGAGTGCACGGCGTCGGGTGTGGCGTTCTATGAGCGGTTCATCGATACGGTGGTTCCCGTCTCGTCTTCCGAGGCGGCGGAGATGACCAAGATTCTCGAGAATACCTTCCGAGCCGTAAACATTGGTCTGGTGAACGAGACGGCGCTGATTGCGGAGCGACTTGGGGTCGATGTCTGGGAAGTCATCGACGCGGCGGCCACAAAACCGTTCGGCTTCATGAAGTTCACGCCGGGCCCGGGG
This sequence comes from Gemmatimonadota bacterium, assembly GCA_028873595.1. Lineage (GTDB taxonomy): Bacteria > Gemmatimonadota > Gemmatimonadetes > Longimicrobiales > Gaopeijiaceae > UBA2589. Next base: position 22,112 of record JAPPOV010000045.1, read on the forward strand.
CTCGGCGGCCACTGTATCCCCGTGGATCCGCATTACCTGTCGTGGAAGATGCGGACGCTGAACTACAAGACCCGGTTCATCGAGTTGGCGTCCGAAATCAACTCGGAGATGCCGTACTTCGTGGTTGATAAGGTCCGCGAGGCGCTGAACCGACAGAGGAAGGCCGTGAACGGGGCCTCGGTGCTGCTCCTGGGCGTAGCCTACAAGCGGGACATCGACGATGTCCGCGAGTCGCCCGCGCTCGACGTATTGAAGCTACTGGCCGAGGACGGGGCGAGCGTGTCGTATCATGATCCGTTCGTGCCCCAGCTGTATGAAGAGGGGGTCGACCTGGAGTCGGTCGAGTTGACCGATGACGCTCTCTCGGATGCGGATATGGTTGTCATCCTGACGGACCACTCAGGCTTCGACTACGACCGGGTGGTGAACAAGGCAGTTGTACTGGTGGACGCAAGACATGTTGCGCCGAGGCCAGACGGTACGGGGCGAGGATGGATCGTGAAGGGTTGATGGCGATCAAAGTTCTTTCCGTCTTCGGCACCCGCCCGGAGGCCATCAAGATGGCCCCTGTCGTCAGGGCCCTCCAGGCCGACCCGAGCGTTCAATCACAGGTCTGCGTGACGGCCCAGCACCGAGGGATGCTGGACCAGGTCCTGGAGTTCTTCGACATCCAGCCGGAGTACGATCTCGACCTCATGAAGGCGGGGCAGACGCTGGCGGATGTGACGGCCCGGGTGGTCACGGGCGTCCTGCCCATCGTCGAAGAGGTCTCGCCTGACATCGTGCTCGTGCATGGCGATACCAACACGACGATGTCCGCGTCACTGGCGAGCTATTACGCCAAAGTTGCGGTGGGCCACGTAGAGGCTGGTTTACGGACAGGGAATCCGTACTCGCCGTGGCCCGAAGAAATGAATCGCAAGGTGACGGGCGCCATCGCGCACCTGCACTTCGCTCCCACGGAGGAGTCCCGGGCCAACCTGTTACGGGAGAGGGTTCCTGAGGACAGGATCGTGGTGACCGGCAACACAGTGATCGATGCGCTCCTCCTCACTCGTGGGCGGGTACTCGGTGACGACGTCAGGCTCGCATCGCTTTCCGAGAGGTTCTCCTTCCTCGACCCGGAGTGCCGGTTGGTGCTCGTGACCGGACATCGCCGAGAGAACTTCGGCTCCGGATTCGAGGCTGTGTGCGATGCCCTGGCGCGGATCGCGGATCGTGACGATGTAGATGTTCTTTACCCGGTGCACCTCAATCCGAATGTGAAGGGACCAGTAGAACGGCTTCTGGGAGCGCACCCGCGCGTACACCTGATCGACCCCGTCGATTACCCTACGTTCGTATACCTGATGGATCGAAGCAATCTCATTCTGACCGACTCCGGCGGAGTGCAGGAAGAAGCCCCCTCGTTGGGGAAGCCGGTACTCGTCATGCGCGACACGACAGAAAGGCCGGAGGCCGTTCGGGCGGGCACCGTGCGCCTCGTAGGCACGGACACCGATCTCATCGTACGAGAGTCGAATGCGCTTCTGAATGACCCCGACACTTATGAGTCCATGAGCCAGGCCCATAACCCTTACGGTGACGGGAATGCGTCACCGAGAATCCTGGAGAGGATCGTCCGTGAGTACGCCTGAGAAGGTCTGTGTCATCGGGCTAGGCTACATCGGATTGCCGACGTCGGTGGTGCTCGCACAGGCCGGAAAAAAGGTCGTCGGAGTCGACGTGAATCCGGATGCGGTCGCATCCATCAACTCCGGTAAGGCCCATATCGTGGAGCCTGACCTTGATGGCCTGTTGCACAGCGTGGTCAGTAGAGGAGCGCTGGTCGCCAAGACCCAGCCTGAGCCGGCTCAGGTGTTCGTGATCGCGGTGCCTACGCCCTTCAAGGGTGATCACGAACCGGATCTCAGCTATGTGGAGTCGGCATCGAGGGCCATCGCGCCACACGTGGCTGAGGGCAATCTGATCGTGCTGGAATCCACCGTCCCGCCCGGCGCCACAGAGCGGATGGTGGAGTGGATCCTCGAGGAGCGGCCCGACCTGGCGGTTGACGATGGTGCCCGGTTCTATGCTGCTCACTGCCCTGAGCGGGTGCTTCCGGGTCGGATTCTGATCGAGCTGGTCGAGAATGATCGTGTCGTCGGCGGGGTGGATGAAGAGTCGACTCGGGTCGCGCGGGACTTCTATCAGGGGTTCGTGCGCGGTGAGTGCGTAGGGACGACCGCTCGTACGGCAGAGTTGGCCAAGCTGAGCGAGAATGCGTTCCGGGACGCGAACATCGCCTTTGCGAACGAAGTATCCATGGTCGCCGACCGGCTCGACATCGATGTGTGGGAACTCATTTCACTCGCAAACCGTCACCCTCGTGTGAACATCCTTATGCCGGGAGCGGGCGTCGGTGGGCATTGTATTGCGGTCGACCCGTGGTTCATCATCGATGCAGCACCCCAGGACACGTCGTTCATGCGTTCGGCGCGAGAGACCAACCTTCGCAAGACGGACTGGGTCGTTGAGCGCGTGGTCGAGGCGCTGGAGGGCGAGGGGAGGCAGGCGCTGGCGTGCTTCGGACTGTCCTACAAGCCCGACGTGGACGATCTGCGGGAAAGCCCGGCGGTGGAGGTCGTGAAGAAGGTCTTCGACCGCACCGGTCTTCCTGTACTCGTGGTCGAGCCGCACATCGAGACGCTGCCAAGTGAACTGGTCGGAAAGGCAAGACTCGTCGCGGCCAACGAGGCGATCGAAAGCGCTCAGGTTCTCGTGCCGCTGGTGGCCCACAAGGCATTCGCTGGTCTGGCCAAGACTGGAGACAACCATCGGATCGTCGATCCGGCGGGCGTCTGGAGTTGAACGGACGTCAGTTCCGATCGATCACGATGGCCAGCGTCGCAAGCGAACCGAGGATGGCCACCAGGTTGCTCGTGAATTGAACTTTATTGAACTGGTCTGTCGGATCCTTGACTGGCACGTTGATCGTGCTGCCGGCATCCGGCGTCGGGTAGCTCGACCAGAACAGGAACTTCGATCGGGACCGCGCGAGACCACTCGCGAGCTGCACGGACGTTCGCCCTTCGTCCGCATCATACCGGAAGCCGCCCGCCGCCTCAATGTAGTGGTGGAAATCCTGACCCTCTCGCCAGAGCACCGTCACCGGTGAGTTGACCGCTCCCTGGACTACGACGGTCGCCGAGTACTCGGGGATGTGGAGCGAGTCCCCGGGCTGAAGCACCACGTCATTCGTACCGTCGGGATTGGCCAATGCCGCAGCCAGATCCAGATCGATACGTCCCAAATCGTCTTGCGAGCGGATCAGCCGTGCCGCTTCGACATGTCCGGACGCAAGGATCCCACCGGTTCGCAAGATGAGCTCCGACACCTTGTGGCCCGTCATTTGAAGAGTGTACTCACCCGGAACAGACACCTGACCAGTCACCCTGACCGACCCGAAACTGCGGAACTGCGGTTGTTGAAGAATCTGGACCTGGTCCAGAGGTCTGAGCACGAACTCAGGGGAAGAACCCGAGGCCGGAAACGAGATGCCAGGTATGCCGACAAAGCCGCCCTCCCGTAACGCTGGGCTGAGATAGCTCGAGTCCATCGGTACGCGCAGGAGATCGGCAACGCGTCCGTCCGTCCGGTCGTCGGGGAGCCTCGCGACTTCGGCTTCCCGCAGGTCTGCCCCGATGGCTGGACCCCGAGCGAGCAGGAACAGGTCACGCAGCGTCATACCCTCCCACCACGGGAAGATGCCCGGCTGCTGCACCGAGCCCACGATCGTCACGTGTAGAGCATTGGTCAGCGCTGGAACCGTATCCACGACAATGGAGTCACCGTCCTGCAAGCCGACCGGAGGCACAATGACCCCTCCGAGGTGATTCATCTCGTTCTGATTCAGTGAGGCGCTGAGCGCCAGATCAATGGCCAGTCGATCCGAACCGACTGACCTGCGGTCCACGGGTTGTACGACCCGGAATACCGTCAGACGCTCCCGGTTCGCGTCGGGCGCGAATCCTCCACCGGCGGTCAGAACATCGATCAGGTCATCATCGCCCGCCAGCTCGTAGCTCTTTGGACGAACAACGGCCCCGGTCAGCTTCACTCGCCGGTCCTTGACCGGCACGAACACGACATCACCCTGCTCCAGCGTGACATCGCCTGAAATGTCACCCTCCAGCAGGTACGGGTAGAGATCCAGGTTCGTGTCGTTTCCGTCACGTCGTCGTACCCGGATGTCTCGCAGATTACCCAGCAGGGTCGGCCCGTTCGCTGCGTACAGCGCATTCGTCACCGTCGCCACTGAGGAAAGCTGGTATGCTCCGGGCTGCTCGACCTCTCCCACCACGTAGATCTGGATCGTGCGTAGCTCCGTGATCGTCAGACTGACGGAGGTCGCACCACGCCGGATCCCCGAGTAGAAGCCAGCCAGCCGCTCCCGGAACAACGTCCGGACTTCCGCCATGGTGAGATTCGCCACGGAGACTCGTCCAACCTCCGGAACCACGACGAAGCCCTCTCGGGTGACCTCGAGATCATGTGCCAACTCGGCTTCGCCCGTCAGCAGCAGGAGAACCCGGTCCCCTGGACCCAATCGGTACTGGTCCGGGACTGGACCGGACAGGAGTGGCTGAAAGCGGGACGATGCACGCCGAAAGACATCGTGCCCGAAGACCGGCGAGGCTTCCAACGAATCCACGGTCTCCTCCAGACCCGTGAGCGTCTGGACAATCTCCAGCCCGTCTGCCCCCTCGACGACCACCCCGAGTGATTCGAGGGCGGCGATGGCGCTGGGATCGAGAGCTGCGTTCGGATTGATAGGGGTCCCACTCAGGAACGCATCGAGCGCACTGGCGGGGTAACCCATCGCAGACAGCTGCGCTCGGATCTCCGCGTCTGACAGCCCGGACTCCTGGAGGCGCTGACGCACGAGGTCGGGGTTGTCACGCAGAAGCTGCTGGGCCTGGGCAGGAGACACCGGAAGCTGACCGGACACGGGCACAGCCGGCACGAGGATGGCCAGGGCCGTGAGGCTGAGTACGATCCGTCGGGTCATTGCGTCGGCGGTCCGGAGAGCTTGGGCACGAGACGCGCCAGTTCAGATCGGGGAATCAACAAGGAGTCCCCGGACGCTGTGCTCGTATTGTGTTTAGACGCCGCAATCTAGACCGGCCTGTGGCCGGTTACAACGACTCAGGCTTGATTCTCGATATCCTCAACCGAGAGAATTCGATCATGCGTCGGGACAGCCCCGCGATATTGAGGCGTCAGGGTACCCAGTCGCTGCACCGTTTTCCTTCAAAATCTCCGCTCGAGCCAGACGTGTACGGTCCACTTCAGTCCTCTTTGCTGAGAATTTTATCGAGGGCGGGTCAATGAGTTTTGGTCGGGTCGACGTGATCGTGGTGCACTACGGCCACAAGGATCTCACCCGTCGGTGTCTCGGGGCGCTGGCGGCCGACACCGCTCTTCTCCGGTCCGTGACGATCGTTGACTCAGGATCTCAGTCACCCTTGTCGGTGGCGGACGTACGCTCGTGGTGCCATGACCGATCCGGCTCCGGGGAATTCGACGCTGGCTCGGACGTACACCTGATCAGCTGCAGCGACAACGTCGGCTTCTCAGCCGGAAACAACCTCGGATTGGCCGCTCGTCTCGGTGAGGGCGCGGACTATTACCTGATTTTGAATAACGACGCCTATGTGGCCCCGGGAAGCCTGATGGGCATGGTGCAGGCGGCAGAGACCTCCGGGGCAGGTATGGTGGCGCCTGCGGTCTACTCAGCCAACGATACGGACGTGGTCGATCGTTTTGGGCTCACCCTGACCAGAACGGGAGCGGCATACGACCGGAAGTTCGAGGCTGACGGTCCTCTCCTTTGTCCCTCAGGATGTGCCGCACTGTATCGACGGGATGTCGTGCTGGCACTCATGGAGGATGCGGAGGGCTTCTTCGATCAGGGCTTCGTGGCGTACGCAGAGGATCTGGACGTTGGCCTGAGGGCCCGTGCTCGTGGTTTTGGCGTCGTGTTTGCGCCGAGTGCCGTCATCCTTCATGAAGGAGGCGGTAGCTTTGGTAAAGGCTCGGACTTGAGCTACTCGTTGCGCCATCGGAACACCGTCTGGGCGATCGCGAAGAACTATTCCCGTGATCTTCTTCTGAGAGACGCTCCGTTCCTGCTGCTGGGCCAGCTGCTCGCGCTGTTCAACGCTGCCCAGGCAGGGCGATTCCGCCTGTTCCTGAAGAGCAGGCGAGATGCAGCCAGTCTCGCCCTCAAGCTTCGGAAGGAGGCGTCAGGCAGACCTCGCTTCTCCGATCGACGTGCGCTTGACCGGAGGCTCTGGTTATCGCGCTGAGGGCGCTGTCGCCATCTCTAGCGGATCACCGCCACGACGATTCCGGCCACCCCCAGAACGGACGTCACGACGAAGTTCTGATTCCGTTCCCACCATCCCCGGCGATCCACGAAGATCTGATCACCGGATCGAACTCCGGTGGACAGCAAGTCGGTCGTAGGTTCGATCCCGGAGAGGAAAGGCTCACCGTCGCGTACGAGGGAAAGTTTGCGCAGATCACCGTCGCGGTTGGCGCCTCCGGCGAGGGCGACAGCGCTGGCGAGTGACGCGGTCGGGTCGAGTCCATAGAGGCCGGGTCGGTTGACCTCTCCCAACACGTACACGCGTCGCACGGGCGTGATCGTGATGGAAGGGTTTCGGAGTTCGACCCGGTACATCTCGAGTAACTGGCCCCGAAGCTCCGGCACCGGAACGTCGATAGTTGGGATCCGGCCCAGCATCGGAAGGGTCACGACACCCTCTTCATCGACAACAAAGTCCCCGCTGAGGTCGGGTTCAAGCCAGATCCTGATCTGGAGAGCGTCGCCGGGGAGCAGGTACGACGTCACACTCGTACCTCGCGAAGACAGGCCGTGCGCGGATGTCTCCTGTGCCAAGACTGCCCCTGAGCCCAGCGACATCAGCGATCCAATCGTCAGGATCGAGGGGAACATGATGCGGCGGCGGGGGCTGGTGGTCTGTCGCATGGACGGCAAGCTACCCGACCCACCGATACGCAACAAGCCGAACATCTCACCACGCAGAGATGAGGTGCCTCAGCTCTCGAGCACCGATAAATTTCGTGAGTTCGTGTTTTATCGCAGGCAAGGTGGAGAATTGACCCCTACGAAGATCAGCCGACGCCTACCTCTCGCTCTGATGGCGGTCGGCGTCGGTTGCAGCTCAGTCTTCACTGAGCCGTTCGCGTACGGCACCGTCGAGGTGGAGGTGACCCTCCCTGATGGGAATGGTGTGCCAGGTCTCGATCTGACCCTCTACTCGGGAACTCGTCACCTCGGTTATGCGACTACGGATTCGTTCGGGTCCGCCTTCTTTGACTTTGTTCCGGAGGGACCGACCGGGGTGAGTGTCCGTCCGGACTCGATTTTCCGTCCGGCACGTCACCCGGAGGGCTACTACCAAACCTTTCGCATGGTTGAAGGGGGGGGGATCCGCCTCACCTTCGAGTTCGTGGACACACGCGGTGTCATTCAGGTCCGAGTCGAGGACGCCTCGGGTACTCCGTTGGTCGCGCAAACGGTGGAGCTGTACAACGCTAGCGAGGCACTGGAGCGCGCTGGGACGGACGCAGCGGGTGAAGTGGTCTTCGACCGTCTTCCCAGAGGGGATTACGGAGTACGCGTGGTCGCATCCCCGACCTGCAACCTTCCTCCAGGTGGTGCTTACCGTGACGGATTGGTAGTCGAGACAGGAAACCGCTTCAATGTGGTCATCGTCCTAGAGGAGTGCTGAGCCTCGAGTCGCGTTCGATCATGAACTTGGTGTCGGAGGCGCAGGGCGTGCAGGACGGCTCGAACTCTCCGAAAGGATCGCGTTGAAGAGCGCCACGAGCAGACCGAGGATGCCGGCCAGCAGCCATGTGATCGACCGTCTCGGGAACGCCGGCTTGTCTTCGATGACCCCGGTGTCGACCAACCGAACCTCGGAGTCATCGACGGCCTGAGCGACCTGTGCATCGACGAGTCTGGCCTGGAGTGACAGGTAGACCTCACTCAAAAGCCGCTGGTCCCGCTTCCGCCGAGCGTACTCCAACTCCACGGCGGGCACCTCCTGCAGGAGTTCGTCGAAGCCCCGCAGAGACTCCTCCGTGGACGCTAACTGCGTATCCAGGCCACGCAGGTAATCGTCCGCGATGCTGAGTAGCTGCTCTTCAATGCTGCGGATTCGGCCCTGAAGTGCGGCCACGTCTGCGTTGGTTTCACTTCGCCGGACCAACAGGTTCGAGCGCTGGTTTTCGAGATCGATCAACGACAGAAGCAGCTGCTGCACTCCTTCGTTCGTAATGAACGAGGGAAAGCTGGCCAAGGCCCGAAATGGTGTCTCCTCACCCGGCCGGGGCTCCCGGGCCTCCAGTGACTCGAGCATGGAGGTCAGAGATGCGCGCTCCACTTCGAGCGCATCCCGCATCACCTGGATTTCAGCGATTCGCTCGATCTGAGCCGTGGCCTGCTCCTCGGGAGCAATCACACGCTCGCGTTCCTGAAATCGCTCGAGCGCCGTCTCCACGTTCGCGAGCTCGTCCGAGAAGTTGCCGACCTGTGCAGACAGAATCGCGACCTCCCGCCTGGCATCGCTCTGACTCGTGCTCAGAGAATAGGAGACAAAGTCCTGTGCCACTCCGTTCACGAAGGCCTGGGCAACGGCTGGATCCGGATTGCGATACTGGAACTCCACCAGTCGCGATCCCAGGTCTGACCTCTGGATCTTCAGACGCTTCCGAAGCGTGCGCATGGTACGCCGAAACGGCTGCACCGAGATCTTGATCACCCTAGGAGGGTCGGCCGCCAGTGAGTCGTGAATCGTGAGCGACATCGGACCGATTCGAAATGCGGTCCCGGGCTCTGCAAAGTCGGGGAGGGTCACCACCTCACGTGTTCCCCGGGCCGAAATGCGGTACCGATTGTCAGCCTGGAGTTTCAAGGTGTACGTACCCCGCGGGGCGTCTTCTCCGGCCATGATCGACGAGAACACCTCAGACCGAAATGTTCTCCAGGGGCGCTTCAACGACACATGCAGGGCGAGTCCTTCGGCCCTCGGCTCGAGAATCGTGCGGCTGCGAAGAATCCCGATCTCGGTCTGGACGTCAGTCTCCCCCAGGCCACCAGGAAGGGAGAGGCCTCCGGGAAGGGCTTCTGCAACGTCCCCCAGTCCGCTCATGAGTGACGAGCCCAGGCCCGCATTGTCCTGCATCCGTACCCGGAACGAGGCCTCACTCTCATACACTGGCGTGATCAGCAGTGAGAGCAGGATCAATGCGACCGTGATTCCGGTGGCTGTGAGAACGAAGCGCGGTCCCTGTCGAACGACCACACCGGGCAGCGCCTGCAGAGGTACGCCGGGCTCGGGGGCATTGGGCTCTTGGGGCATGACGCTCGGGCGCGGAGTCAAGGCGAAGGGACGAGAGATGGCGAGGGCTCAGAGGGATGACCCGGCCCTCGGGATGGGCCTCGGAGAAGTTCGTGATTACCGGCGACCCACGCCAGACAGAGCAGGAGCCACGTCAGGGGCTCGGTATGCGACTGCTGGAAGAGGTTGAAGACGAAGAGCCCCGCGATCACTGCCCGAAAGGTTGGGCCCCGTCGGAACGCAAGCAGGAAGATCGAGAGAGCGACAACCGCTGCCAGCACGCCGGCTTCCGCGAAGAAGGTGACGAACAGCGAGTGGAAGTTGCCGTACTCGTTTCCGGGGAAGAAGGATTGGGTCTCGAGAAACGCATTGCCGTACCCGACTCCGACAAGCAGTTGTTTGACATCCGCTGTGCCCACTTCTAGCCCTCGCAATATGAGCTGGGTGTGCTGGCTGCTCGAGCCTTCATCGAAGGTCAAGCGAGTGCCGAGCATACCTCCGAGCGTATCCAGCGCGTCGGCGCCCGAGGGGGAGAGGAGGTATGGCGCGAGCAGGGCGCCCACCAATACCGCTAGGGTACCGACGGCTCCCGGGGTGACGCGGAAGGATCGGCCGCTCAGGCTCGTCATTGTGATGATCACCACCCCCGCGAGAGCGGCGGAGCGGGACAGGGTGAGCAATACGCAAAGGATCCCGACTCGTACCAGGCGGCGGGTGCGGTCGTCAGCGGTCCCAAAGCGCCAGGCCAACCAGGTGAAGGTCACCGCTGCCAGACCCCCGAGATTGGGGTCCAAGGCCAGACCCGTGAGTCGCGGAATCACGCCGAAGTACAGCCCGGGGGATAGGTCGATCGGGCCACTGGTCCCCCACTGTCCGCCCGAAACGAACACCAGTACCTGGAGGACGTTGCAGGTGGCGATCCCGATGATGCCCCAGCCCGCCCCCCGCGCGAGGATGTCCGTGCGATCCTCACGCGTCAGGAGTATGAGCCCGACTACCGTGACGAGTCCCAGCTGAGCAATGAGCAGTGCCAGGCGGCGGCTCGAGGTTCCGAGGTCGTAGGCGAAAAACGCCGAGAGGGTAAGGAGGCTAACGAGCCCGATCAGCGCGAGTACGAAGGATTCAGCACCCGCATGCGAATGCGGGCGAGGCAACGTGCGAGAGGTGCTCCGAAGTCCGGCCAGGACGAGGGCGGGCGACAACACGAGAAAGGGTGTGAGCACCAGAGGCCCGCCGCCAAACAAGAGATCGATCCGCGTCGCTCCGAGCAGCGCGACCCAGAGAGAGAGAGCCGCCCCACTCATCGGCGGACGTAGCGCGCCATGAAGCGCAGCACGCGATTGCGCAGATCCACACCCCTGTACTCGTCGGGTCCCAGTCGTGTAGCCTGAAACAGATAGTTCAGTCGAATGGATGACGCATACGACGCCTCGAGCTCGAACGGCCCGACGTCGCCCGAGCTTCGGATCCCGCCGAGCAGAGTGAGGTCTGCCCGACGGAACTCGGGTGGGTAGGTGTAGAGCGCCTCATTCTCCCACCGGATACGTGTACCGAACAGCCCGATCCTCCACCGGGAAGCTAACCAGTCCACCGCCAGCCACTGACTGGAGCCACTAGGTCCGATTCCCGCGCCCAGGACCCGTCCACGGTGCGTATATCCCTGCGGCACCCGTCGGCTGGCGTACCACTCCCCGTGCTGTTTCGTCCTGAAGGTCTGACTGGGCTCGAGGCTCGTGTGTTCCGCCTCGACGGATATGTGCGAAGCAGCGCCGAAAGGTCGGGTATGGCGAAGCCCCATCGTGTATCCCCTGCTATGGTGTGGGGTCTCCAGAAAATCTCGAAACGAGGCGGGCTCCTCCGCACGTCCCCACTCTCCCCACGCTTCGAACCCTGCCTCGGGAAACACCCAGTGGGCGAACACCGAGAAGAGTTGGTCGGAGCCGGATGCGAGCAAGGTGTCGCCTGCGATCGATGCCACCCGGCCTACGGGGATGACGAAATCCAGGGCGGCGCCGAGCAGGTCAGCGGTGCTTTCGGCGGGGGAAAAGACGACTCGGGCTACACCCACGGTCAGACCGGGCTCGAAGCCGGGAGTCAAGACGACCACGGCACCGCTCAAGGACCGAATGTCGTTGTCGGGATCCGCATCGAACTGATCGGACTCCTCGAGGCGTCCCAGAATCCATTTTGCGTGAACGGACCCGAGCGGTGTAGACACTGGGTTCAGTGTTTGTGCGAACACGTGTCCAAATCCCTCACCGTCCCCGCTCATGAGCAGGGGATTTCGAATCGCGGGACCCCACCGCAGCCGTTCCGTTGCGGCACCGAAAACTGCGGTCTGCGCACGGACCGCGAGACTGCTTTCGCCGGGCCGTACTTCAGCAAACGCATCGGTACGGGGCCTTTGCGGAAGATCCATCGAGTGGGGTGGGTAATGAAACGGGGACGCCAGAGGCGATCGTTGTCGCACTGGGGTGTTTTCTGGAAAGGAAAACGTCTGAAAGTCCCCGTTCTGTGCACCCCACACCTGCGGCACAAGAGTCGCCGTGACCGGTCCCCACCGTATCTCGGCGCCGATCTGGGCCCGCATGGAGAGGCCTCGGCCCGCCCAGACCACGCCCTCGTTGACCGAGAACGGAAGGTCGGAGTTATGCGCGAGGCCGTACTCGGGCGCAGCCCAGCGAACCCCGATGCCCAGAAAATTCTCGTGTGGATCCTGGCTGGTGCCCTCGCGCCAGGCATCGTCAGCGGCAGACCGGATGAGCACTGTCGCGGCTGCCCGGTCTCTGGAAAGCACGCCGAGCCGAGCCCGATCGAGGGTTACGTTGCGGGGGAGCCCAACCCTCAGGAGGGTGTCCGCAGCCGTTAGCGACTGAGGCCCGGGGAGCTCAGCGCCTGCAAGCACGCTGACTAAAGCCAGCCAGGGAATCGTCATGCGCTGAAAGGTTGGCAGTAGTCCGAAGGGTGGCAACGCCGCTGGCCACTCGGCCGCCGGATTGGAAGTGGCGGCGCGATGTTGTAGGGTAGTTTATGAGCGAATCAGACCGTCGGCACCATGGATCTCAAGAGGGTGTCACACCTGCATGCGCGAGGTCTTTAGACCGCGCCCTTCGGACGGTCTTTCATATGTGTGCTGCACTTTCTATTTGCGGCATTATCTCGGCGGTACCGGCAAGGGCCCAAACGGTGACGAGTGACTCGATTCACCCTTGGCTCATGCCTGTGCCGGGCACGACCGCCGAGCGATACGTCCGGTCGCTGGAAGTCGGCGGGTTACGTCCCACGCGGAGCGTCGCTGTTCGCGATGGCTTCGAGCAGTGGGTCGTTATCGAGGGGAGCGGACCGCGGGAGTCCGGTCCGTGGGGTGGCGTTTACCGGTCGGTGCCAGCCGGCTCCACCCGATGGGGTCCCCTGCCTGCCCGGGCGATGACGGCGTTCAACTCGGCATTCCCATACCAGCGCGGCGAGGGTCCGGTCTGGTTCGGGCGAGGGTTCACGTACGCAGTCGAGGCCGGGGTTCATGTTCGCTGGGGTGCGCTGCGAGCTGTCCTCAACCCAATGTGGTTTCGAGCTGAGAATGAGCCGTTTGAGCTCGCTGAGACTCGTAGCGGCGAGGGTGACTATGTCCTCCAGTCCCCGCTCCAGACGGCGGGTCTGGACGTTCCACAACGCTTCGGGTTTGGGGCCTACGAGGGACTTGCCTGGGGCTCGTCGACCCTGCGTCTCGACGTGGCGGGTGCGAGTCTGGGGCTTTCCGCGGCCCCGCAGAAGTGGGGACCCGCAGATCTGCATCCCCTGGTACTGGGAGATGCGGCGGGCGGGGTGCCTCACCTCTTTGCTGGGACACAGCGACCCATCCGTGTACTGATCGGCCGGCTGAGCGCCCGATACGTGGCCGCGCGCACTCGGCAATCCCAATGGTCCACGGAGGGCGGACTCGCTCGTGAGCGCCTCTTGAATGGCCTCGTCATCGCACTTCAGCCTCGAGGGCTGAAGGGCCTGGAAGTCGGAGGCACGCGGCTCTTCCACTCACCGTGGCCTCAGGGGGGCTCGGAGATGGAGGCGCTCCTTCTGAGACCGTTTGAAGGACTACTGAAGGGTGGCCTGTCAGAGACGGATCGTCGAGCTGATGATCAGTTCGCCTCTATCTTCTTCCGTTGGGTGCAGCCATCCGCCCACTTCGAGATCTTCGGTGAGTATGCCCGGGTCGATCACTCGTGGGATGCGCGCGTGGCCGTTCTGGAGCCTGATGACATTGCTGGTTACACGTTGGGCTTCCGGAAAGTCTGGGTCTTGGATTCCCAGCATATGACCGCCCTGCGCGGCGAGAGCATCACTTCAGGTTCCACGCACCGCGAGCGCGGTGGAGCGCGGTTAACCCTCGCGGAGCGGGCCTTCGTCTTCTATTCCGGAGCGGGTGGTTTGGGTGGTCTCACTCACCGAGGCTTGATCCTGTCAAGCACGGCGGGCGCCTACGGCAATGCTCAGTCGCTGGGCCTGGACCGCTACTCACCAGTGGGCAGATGGACGCTGGAGGTGGATCGGACTGTCGTTCGGGATGAGACGCTTGGGGTCGCACCCGACGAGCCTTCGGGCCCCGACGTCCTCTACGCCTTCACCGGTGAGTTCTCGCGCTTCGTCGGAGCCTGGGACGTGGAGGTATCCAGTTCCTGGCTTCTCAATCTCAATCGCTATCTGGCGCGGGACGCCTCGAGCGTTCGTTTTCGGCTCATCGTCTCCCGAAGATTCGGGCGGCCCCCGCTCTGACCTCGGTGCGCCAGGCGGGAGTGAGGAGAGCAGTCCACGCCCAGAGCAGTGACAGCGAGGTGACGAAGGTAGCTGCCATCACCGGGTTTGTGACGTTGGACAGACCGGCTGCAGCCAGAATCAGAAGACCTCCGATGCCGACGGAGCGAATCACGAGAGATCTCTGGCCCAGTGCAGCTGGCTCGAGTGCAGCGGTCGCGGCGAAGAGCGCCGCCGCATCGAGAGCTGATCTCGCAGCCCATGCCATCCCCGCTCCAACGATGCCATAGATCGGTAGCGCCCACGCGAGAAGTGCGACGTACACGGGTAGTTCGAGCAGGTGGAGGGTGGCGACCAACTTAGGGCGTCCCCGAGCATAGAGGAGAGCGAAGGGGATCTGGGCGATACCGTTGAAGAGGACCCCGAGCGCCAGCCATCTCAGTACTGAGACTCCAGTGATCGCGAACTCCGGCCCAGCCCAGATTCGCAGAAGGGGTTCAGCGAGTGCCGTTGCAGCCACCAGAGGGGGCACCAGACTCGCGAGGAGCAGCCGTAGCCCCCGCTCGGAAAGGTCTCGAACAGCTCGAGTGTCGGTACGGGTTGAGCGGGCGAAGGCGGGTAACCAAACCGCGCCGATGGCAATTGGGGCGAGGAGGAGCCGCGTGACGATTTCGCCGGGAATCGCGTAGAAGGCGACCGCCGACGCAGAGATCATTGATCCGATCACGAAGCGGTCGGCGTATACCATGGCGCTGGACACCACATTGCTGACCGTAGTCCATCCCCCGAAGACCAAGATCTCGGACAGAATCCTCCTGCGATGGGTGACGGGGTGGTGGGCTTTGGGCAGGACTCGGATGACCAGAAGAGCCAGCGCCAAGAGTCCGAGAAGCCGCACGACCAGGAGGAGGCCCATGACGGCGTCGACTCGAGGGGTGATGGGCACGAGCAGAGCTGGGCCGGCGAACGTCAGCACGCCGATGGTGATCCGCACGTGCGCGGAGAGATCGAAGCGCTCGAATCCCTCCAGCACGCCCCGAAGTGCGCTGGCGACGACCAGCATGGGAAATGCCGCGCCCAACAGAATCGCGGTCCGCCGAGCTTCCCCGTGAAGGTCTGGCGCTAGACCCAGATAAGCGGAGAGACTCGGAGCCATGAGCATGAGGCCAAGTCCACCCGTGAACCCGAGGACCACGGCTACCGATATTCCCATGCCCGCCAAACCTCTGAGGTCACTCGCATCTCCCCGGGACCGCCGGGTCGCCACCAGCTGTGTGAGGCTGCGTCCGATCCCGAGGTCTGCGACGCCGGCCATGCCGAAGGTGGTCCAGACGAGAAGCAGGATCCCGAAGCGCTCGGGCCCGAGTGCCCGGGTCAGGATCGGTACACACGCAACCGCAGCGATCGCCGGCGATCCCTGCGCGAGTAGACTCCATGCGGTCCTCGTTCTGAGACGCAGAGGTGGTGCCTCAGGCACGTAATGTCGGAGTTGAGAGGGCAGGGTGCACGGGCGCTCGCAGAGGAGGTGGCTACGGTGCCCGAACATTACCTTGGAGTGGTTCGTTTCCAAGGAGTAGCCCTTACCAATGCGTATCGAAGTCGACGCACGGATGCTGATGGCCGGGGGGATCGGCCGTTTCATCCGCGAGACGTGTGGACGGTGGGTAGAAGACCGTCGTGTCGAAGCCGTGCGTCTCTTCGGTCGACCGGACGAGTTGGAGCCATGGCTTGCGGGGCTGGACTATCACGGCGCCATAGAGATCGTGCCCTGGCTTGACCCCCCCTACCGCTTCAGAGCACAACTTCGCTGGCTGGGACCCTTGGCGCGGCGTAGGAGCTGGCAGCCCGATGTGACCCTCTTCCCGCATTATGACGCGCCCGCATTCAAGCACCCTCTCCCTTCGGTCACCGTCATCCACGACTTGATCCAGCTGCAGCTTCCGCGGCTTTTTCCCGGGTGGAAGCGACTGCTGGCAGCAGGGCTGCTGCGAAGGGTCGCCTCCGAGTCCGCGCACCTTGTCACAGTCTCGGATGCCAGTCGAACGGCGCTGGTCCGTGGACTTGGGTTAAGGCCTGATCAGGTCACGGTCGTCGCGAACGGGGTGTCCCGGATATTCACCGCTGGCCGTCGTCCCGCCCCGGCGCTTGCCGCGGTGGAGCGAAGGGGAGTCCCCTTCGTCCTGTGCGTGGCGGAGCACCGTCCCCACAAGAATCTTGCTCTTGCTGTTCGAGCGATGGCCAAGTTACCGGAGCGCGAGGGTTGGGAACTCCTGGTGGTAGGGGCATCGGAGCGGGACGTGCGCGCGCTCACGATCAACATCGGCTGTCGCGGTGTCCTGCCCCGAATTCGAGTGCGTCCACACGTCACGGATGCTGAGCTTCGCGACCTGTACAGCTCGGCTCACTCGGTTCTTGTGCCTTCCTTGGAGGAGGGGTTCGCGCTTCCGGCGTGGGAGGCCAGGGCCTGCGGTGCCCCCGTTCTCGTCCTGGATCGGCCGTGGTCTCAGGATCTCGCCAAGCTGGGGGTCACTCGAGTTCGGTCTGGGGACCCGAGTGCGTGGGCTCGCCATATTCGGCGGATCTCCTCCGAGCCACGGACCTTTCCACCGCTGGAGGCGATCCCATCGTGGGACGAAACGGCGTGTCGGTTGCTGGATGTACTCGATCAGACTGCTGCACTGTGCGGCCCCCGCGGGACGTAGACCGCTCTGGTTGTCCTCCTCTGTTGAGCGCAGCTGGACCTCAAGAGCGCAACGAAATCGGAGAGAGGGTCACGGAGGCACATGCTGCTGCGGCGTCGCAGGCTCTGCAAAGCGACGCTCGACAGCGGTGTGACGTCAGGTGCATGCTGTGACCGCGTCATGCTCCCATTTGGATGATTCCAGATGTAGTGTCGGAGTACCTCTTGGTAAGAAGCGCAAACACCTCTACCGTATAGAGTTTGCCGATCTCCGACTCTTCCGAATTGTCCTCGACATCTACCCAGTGAAACGCTTCTTCGACATCCTCGGCTCCTCCGTCCTTCTGGTTGGAGCGGTACCCCTGCTCGCGGTCATTGCGGTCGCCGCTCGGCTGGGCTCGGGAGCACCGGTCTTTTTCCGGCATGAGCGGATCGGGCGAGACGGCCGAAGCTTCGAGTGCCTGAAATTCCGAACGATGGTCGTGGACGCAGAGGAGTGGTTGGAGCGAGATGAAACCCTCGCCAGACAGCACCGCGAGGAGGGATTCAAGCTTTCGCTGCGCGATGACCCACGGATCACGTCCATCGGACGGCTTCTTCGACGGACTCAACTCGACGAGTTGCCCCAACTTTGGAATGTCCTCGTGGGGGACATGTCGCTCGTGGGTCCGCGACCCCTCGTCACGGAAGAACTCGAGTGGTTCACCGAAGACGAGCGTCGTCGGCTACTTTCGGTACGGCCGGGGATATTCGGGCCATGGACAGCCAAGGGTCGTCGAAGGCCGGGTTATCCAGAACGTGCTCAGTTGGATCTGAGCTATACGGACTGCGCCGGTCCTGCCCGCGACTTCCGACTGCTGCTCGCGCATGTGCCCGTCGTGCTCAGAGGGCAGGGAGACGACACCTAGGCAAGACCGGTGAATCCGATGTCTCTCAGGACCTCGAGCATCTCTTCTTCGAACCGGGAGCGTGAGAATCGCTCGGCGTTCGCTCGGCAGGCTTTTGCGTCCCAGCCTCGGCTCTCAGATGCGAGCATGGCGTCGAGCAGGCACGTTACTGAATCCTGGTCGAAGAGGAGCCCGGTCGTCCCGTCTACGACGGTTTCCAGGGCACCTCCCTCAGCCAGGGCCACCACCGGGGTGCCCGCGGCTTGAGTCTCGACCGGCAGAATTCCGAAGTCCTCGACACCGGGAAAGACGAGGGCGATCGCACTTTGGATGAGTCGAAGAAGCGTGGGGTCGTCGCAGGCCCCCACGAAGCGGACCGTCGGGCCCGCCAAGGATCGCAACCTGATGAGGTCGGGACCCTCTCCGAATACGACGAGCGGAAGAGCCCCTTGGTTCGCTGCTTCGATCGCTCGGTCGATCCGCTTGTAACGGACGAGCCTTCCGCCTGCCAGGAAGTGGGTTCTCGGCCTGTCATGTCGGACGAATCGCTCCACGTCGACAGGAGGATACACGACTCGGGATTCGCGGTCGTAGAGACGACGGATGCGCGCTGCCACGAACTGGGAATTGGCTACGAAGTGGTCGACCCGCTGGGCGGCCTCGAGGTCTCGCCTTCGTAGATATCGGAGTAACGGCGTGGACATTCGACGAACGAAGGCCGGCTGATACTCGTGCGCGAGATCCCAGATATACCGTGGAGGAGTGTGGCAATAGCACACGTGCACCGCGTTCCCGGTGTCGACGCTCTTGCAGAAGGCATGGCTGCTCGAAACGACGAACTCCGCGTCGGGAATCCGGGTTCGGCGCCAGACCTCAGGCATGAGGGGAAGCATGGTCGGGTAGATGCTTCCCGCTCCCGGAAGTCGGCTCAACGGGGTTGGAATCACATTCCGACCATTGAAGGCGGCGGAGACCCGCGGATCGGGGCGGTGCACCAGCGTGTGGATCGGTGCGCCGGGCAGAATCGAACTCAACGAGGCCAGAACGCTCTCGGAGCCACCCCATCGCACCAACCACTCATGCACGAGTGCTGCAGACGGCATCGAAGTTTCCTGGGGTGTCACGATAGTATTCAACCGGCCTTAAGTTCCGAACGCAGATGATGTTCACACGCTAGACGCACTAGAATAAAGAACCTTTCCACTCGCTGCCCACTCCGCATGATGTTCGAACTCATGTTTGCCCGCTCGGTACGATCGATCGGATGATTCGCCGTCGCCCCCTCCGGTCGTCACGTGGTTGCGCCGTTGCGATTCTCGCGCTGTTGATTTCGAGTCCACTCGGGGCTCAGGGGGTCGGAGTGCAAGATCCCATGCAGCGGTATCTGCGCATGATGCAGCTCGCAGGGGCGTCGGAGCCGACGTCCATGACGCTCCTGCCTCTGACTCCCCCTGATCTTGCGAACACCGATTCTGCTCTGTCGGGACCGTGGCGGTCCGGCCCGGCCGTCGACCGGCTGCGTGCCTGGTCCGGTGCCTCGGTGAGTTGGGATACGGAAACGCGAGGCTTCTACAACTCTTCTCACCCTCGGAGGGCGAATGACGGATCTGTCTGGCAGGGGCGGGGCCTCACGACAGCGGTAGAGGGTGGAGGGTCGCTTCGATGGAAGGCGCTTTCGGTCACGCTGCGGCCCTCGGTCCGATGGCATGCGAACGACGCGTTCTCGATCGCGCCGCATGATCTCCCGGGACAGTCCGAGTGGTCGTATCCGTGGCGGCCCATCGACCTGCCCCAACGTTTTGGGCCAGACCCGTTCTGGGCCGCGGATCTTGGTCAGTCTGAGCTCCGACTTGATGCTGGGCCCGTTGCAGTTGGGCTGAGTTCACGCGACGCCTGGTGGGGGCCAGCGCAAAAGAATGCGATCGTGCTCGGGAATGCCGCTGGCGGTGTTCCACGAGCGTTCATCGGCTCCTCACGCCCCGTCGATGTGCCCTTCGCCAGCGTCGAATGGCGTTGGATTTTCGGCCGCTTGAGCCGGAGCCATTGGTTCGCTCCCGGGACCGCCGACCCGGGCCGCTACCTGACCGGGGCGATCGTCGCTGTCTCGCCCGAGGCCGTATCCGGGCTTCACCTCGGTGCGTCTCTGGTGAGTTAC
Organism: Gemmatimonadota bacterium; assembly: GCA_028873595.1. Lineage (GTDB taxonomy): Bacteria > Gemmatimonadota > Gemmatimonadetes > Longimicrobiales > Gaopeijiaceae > UBA2589. Next base: position 41,996 of record JAPPOV010000045.1, read on the forward strand.
GGCCGACCCTCCGATCGTGGCCTTTCGGTCGACGATTACCTCTCGCTCCTCGTTCCGACCGACACCTCGACCGCGGACCAGCTCGGATCGGTCTTTTTCCGATGGGTGCTTCCCCGGAGTGGCTTCGAGGTCTACGCGGAGTGGGCGAGAAACGATCGTTCGGTCGACTTCGAGGACTTCCTGCTCGAACCCCAGCACGCTCAGGGGTTTACTCTCGGACTCGAGAAATTGTTCGACTGGGGCCCCGAGCGACGTGTTTCGGTGCTCGCAGAACTGACCCACCTCGAAGCAGAAGGGACCTCTCGGCTGCGGGACAACCCGACCTTCTATGCGCACTCCGTCGCTCTCGAGGGATATACCCACCGGGGCCAGCTGCTTGGTGCCGTCGTCGGACCGGGCGGCTCGCAGCAATACCTCGGGGCGACCATCTACGGTCGAAGAGGTCGCACAGAGTTCTGGGTTCGACGGTCGGTCAGGGACAACGATGCCTTCTACGAGTGGGCCGATACGACCAGCTTCGATGGGTGTCTCTTTTGTCAGCACGATGTCTCCTTCGAGGCCGGAGCAGATGTCGTGCTGTTCCATGATTCGTGGGAGACGGGCTGGTCGGGAGCGCTGACTCGCCAGCGTAATCGCTGGTTTACCGGACCGGACGTATGGAACCTGTCTCTGGGTCTGCGCTTCCGCCGGTCGGGAAGCCGCTGATTCAACCGCACGAAGGTCGGCGGAGACGACACCTGCAAATGGCCCTGAGATGGTGGGAGCGTCCCACCATTTGGGTTACCTTCTGCTGCTAACCTCGTCATGCCGCAACACTGCTGTCTGAAGCCACCTGCATGCTCAAGTCTGCCCTCAAAACCCTTCTCGGCGATCAGCACAAGCGCGAGGCGAAGAAGCTTCAGCCCCTGGTCGATGAGATCAACGAGATCTACGCCGGACTTTCTTCGCTTTCCGACGACGCACTGAAAGCGAAGACCGACGAGTTTCGCGCGTATATCGAAGAGAAGACCTCCGATCTGAAGGGTGAGATCGAAGAGCTTCGCGAGGAAAAGAGGAAGTCGGAGGACGGCAACGAACGAGAGCGTCTTCAGCTCCAAATCGGCGAACTCGAAGGCAAGCTCCTCGAGGAGCTCGAAGAGTCGCTGGAAGACCTCCTTCCCGAAGCATTCGCTGTCGTCAAAGACGCCTGTCGGCGCCTGCAGGGCACGGAGATCACGGTCACCGGCCAGACGCTGGTCTGGGACATGGTCCCGTACGACGTGCAGCTCATCGGCGGTATCGCATTGCATCGGGGCAAGGTCGCCGAGATGGCAACGGGCGAGGGGAAGACCCTCGTCGCCACCATGCCGCTGTACCTGAATGCGCTCACCGGTCGGGGATCCCACCTCGTGACGGTGAACTCCTACCTCGCCCAGCGAGACGCTGAGTGGATGGGGACGGTGTTCCACTTTCTCGGGCTCACCGTGGACGTCATCGACCAGTACGATCCCGGCTCCCCCGAGCGGCAAGCCGCGTATCGGGCCGATATCACCTACGGCACGAACAACGAGTTCGGATTCGACTACCTGCGCGACAACATGGTTCACCAGCTCGCGCAGAAGGTGCAGCGCGAGTACGCGTACGCGATCATCGACGAGATCGATTCGATCCTCATCGATGAGGCGAGAACGCCGCTGATCATCTCCGGGCCCGTAGGTCGCGACACGTCGACGCCGTTCAAGCAGTTCAACCCGCTCGTCGCCTCGCTCTACAAGAAGCAGAATCGCCTCACGACCCAGCTCGTCAGTGAAGCGGAGGCGCACCTTGAAGCCGGTGAGGAGTTCGAGGCGGGGGAGAAGCTGCTCGCCGTGAAGCGAGGCTCGCCGCGTCACCGAAAGCTGATGAAGCTCTTCGCGGACGACCCGGCGCTACAGACCCTCGTGAACCGGGTCGAGGCGGATTACATGCGAGAGAAGCGTCTCTTCGAGGTCGACGAGATGCTCTACTTCGCGATGGATGAGAAGGGGCACAACACCCACCTCTCGGACCGCGGTCTGGACGAGCTGTCACCGAATGATCCGGAGGCGTTCACGATCCCCGACCTGTCGGCGGAAATGGGGGAGATCGAGGAGTCCGAGACGCTCTCGGTGGATGAGAAGCGGGAGCGGATTCAAGAGCTCGAGTCCGAGTACGCGGGCAAGAGTCAGAAGATGCACGTCATCCATCAGCTCCTGAAGGCGTACACGCTCTTTCACAAGGACGAGCGGTACATCATTGGCGAGGACGGACAGATCGTCATCGTCGACGAGTTCACCGGTCGTCAGATGGCAGGCCGTCGCTGGAGCGATGGGCTGCACCAGGCGGTGGAGGCGAAGGAAGGGGTCGAGATTCGTGGGGAGACGCAGACGCTCGCGACGATCACGATTCAGAACTACTTCCGGATGTACGACAAGCTGGCTGGCATGACCGGGACGGCAGAGACGGAAGAGAGCGAGTTCCATCAGATCTACGGACTCGATGTGCTCGTCATCCCCACGAACCGCCCGATTGCGCGTGACGATCGCGACGACCTGATCTTCCGCACGAAGCGGGAGAAGTACGTCGCGATCATGGACGAGATCGAGCGGCTCAATCGTTTAGAGCTACCGGTACTCGTGGGCACCACTAATGTGGACGTGTCCGAGACGCTCTCTCGTATGCTCAAGCGCCGCGGAATCACGCATCAGGTGCTCAATGCGAAACACCACAAGTCGGAGTCGGAGATCGTCCGGGATGCCGGTCAGCCGGGCGCCGTGACCGTCGCGACCAACATGGCCGGGCGTGGGACCGACATTAAGCTGCATGACAGCGTGAAGGAGGCACGGACGCTGGCCTGGGTTCAGGAGCGGGGTGTCGATCTCGAGGACGTTCTTCCCGTCGACCCAGTGCGTTCAGAGAAGCTGAAGATCGAGGACGATGATGACGTTCTGGAAGAGGGCGGCCTTCAGATCATCGGATCAGAGCGCCATGATTCGCGCCGGATCGACCGGCAGCTGCGTGGCCGGTCCGGTCGCCAGGGCGATCCGGGTGCATCGCAGTTCTATCTCTCGCTCGAGGACGACCTCATGCGTCTCTTCGGGTCGGAGCGCATCGCGAACGTGATGGACAAGTGGGGAGCCGAGGAGGGCGAGGTGATCACCCACGGGCTCGTCACTAAGTCCATCGAGCGCGCGCAGAAGCGGGTCGAAACGAACAACTTCGAGGCCCGCAAGCGCCTGCTGGATTATGACGATGTCATGAACCAGCAGCGCGAGGTCATCTACGATCTCCGACTCTTCGCCCTGGAAGGCGGGGAGGATCTGAAGGGCGAGATCTGGGAGATGATCGAGCTCGCGGCGCAGGACGCGATCGATGAATACGCACCGGCGGAGGACAATCCCGAGCACTGGGATCTGGCTGGGCTGCGTCGCCGCCTGATTCTCGACTTCTTCCTGATGGTTGCCGAGCTGCCCGAGGAGAACGAGGCCGAGCACGAGATCGAGCGACACGAGGTCGAGGAGTGGGTCCTGAGCGGACTCCGCAACTCCTTCCACCACAAGATCGACACCCTTGGGGAGCACGCCGAGCAGATCATGAGCTTCATCATGCTCTCGGTGATCGACGAGAAGTGGAAGGATCACCTCTACGACCTCGATCACCTCAAGGCGTCGATCGGCTTCCGCGGCTGGGGCCAGAAGGACCCGCTGGTCGAGTACAAGAAGGAGGCCTACGACATGTTCGTGGACCTCATGAGCGACCTGCGGAAGACGCTTTCGAGCTACTTCTTCCGGGCGCAGTTCGGACAGCCACAGCAGCGCAGGGCGCCCCAGCGGATGGTCTACTCAGGGCCGACCGAGCCGCAGACGGGGGTCGTAGATGAGGCTGCGTTGGCTGCACGGCGCAGGGGTGGGGCGCCTCCACGCACGCCCGTCGTGGACGAGCTGGGGATCTCCGCCCGTGCGGCTTCGGGTGGTGCGGCTGGGGCCGCGGTGCCGGCGGGGCCGGATCCGCGGCAGTTGGCGACGAATCGGGGGGAGGGGCCGCGTGACCGGACCCCCGTTTCGGTAGACAAAGAGCCGGGGCGGAATGATCCCTGTCCGTGTGGGTCAGGGAAGAAGTACAAAAAGTGTCACGGGCGGGGCTGAGCGTAGCGCCCGAGTGTTCTCGGGAGCCCTATTCCGCCGGGCTTCTGCGACGGTAGACAGGCGCTGCCTCATGCCCCATCCTGCCATGGTTCCGCGCGCCTGCAGTCTTCCCGATTTCCCGAGCGCGGGAGCGCGCTAGCCTATCGTATAAAGGATAATCAAGAGTAAGGGCTCCCAAAGCTCTCATTACAGGCATCACCGGGCAGGACGGTGCTTATCTGGCCCGTCACCTTCTCGGTAAGGGGTACTCGGTCATCGGAGCCGAGCGGCGGACGAGCAAAAAGAACCGATGGCGCCTCGCCGAACTGGATGTACTAGATCGGATCACGCTGGTCGATATGGACATCACCGACTTGGCGTCGGCCATTCCGGTTCTGGAGTCCGTGGGGCCGTCGGAGGTGTACAACCTCGCCGCGCAGAGCTTCGTCGGTCTCTCCTTTCACGAGCCTCTTCACACGCTGGATGTGACGGCTCTCGGGTGCGCCCGTCTCTTGGAGGCGATGCGCATCGTTGACCCGGGGATTCGATTCTATCAGGCGTCCAGCAGCGAGATGTTCGGCAAGGTGCAGGCCGTACCACAATCCGAGACGACGCCCTTTTACCCGCGCAGTCCCTACGCCGCCGCTAAGTTTGCGGCGCACTGGCTTGTGGTGAACTATCGCGAGGCGTGCGGGCTGTACGCTACCTCCGGGATCCTCTTCAACCACGAGTCGCCTCTTCGCGGTGAGGAGTTCGTCACCCGCAGGATTTCGCGCGCGGTGGCGCGAATACGGGCCCGGCTGGATGACCATGTAGAACTCGGCAACATGGACGCGAAGCGCGACTGGGGGTTCGCCGCGGAGTACGTCGAGGTCATGCACTTGATGCTGCAGCTGGACGAACCGGAGGACTTCGTGATCGCGACGGGTCGTACGTATTCGGTCCGCGACTTTGCCGAGCAGGCGTTCGCACACGCTGGCCTGCACTGGGAGGAGCACGTGCGGACATCCGAGGCACTCCATCGTCCGGCTGAGGTCGACCTGCTTGTAGGCGACGCGACGAAAGCCGAGGAGCAACTGGGCTGGTTCTGGCGGAACTCTTGGCGATCATGGTTGACCGGGATCTGGAGCGCGTCGAGGCGATAGCCGCCAAGACATGAAGTTTCTGATCACGGGGTGCGGTGGCTTCGTTGGAAGATACCTATGTGAAGAACTGGAGTCCGAAGAGCATGAAGTGGTCTGTATGGGGTATCAAGAGAGTGAAGCGTCTGAACTCGAAGCCCTGGACGTAACGAAGCTGGACGAAGTGCGGGTCATCTTCGACACTGAACGCCCCGATGCTGTCCTCCATCTGGCTGGATTGAGCCGCGCCACGCATGACACCCTTTCCCGGGCTCTGGCCGTCAACGTCTGTGGCTCCGTGAATGTGGCGCGGGCTGCTCAGGAGGTGTCTGCCCACGGTGTCGTGGTAAACGCGTGTTACGTCTATAAGCCGGTACCGGGGGCCCTCGGTGAGGACGCGGAGTTGGCACCGAGCACACTGTACGGTATTACGCGACTCGCCATGGAGCAGGCTGTCAGGCTCACTGCCGCGCCCGAAATGCTGACCCTTGTGCGCGCGTTCAACCACACTGGGCCCGTCCAGAGCGACGACTTCCTCGTACCCAGTCTGGTGCAGCGGGCACTTGCGGTTCGGGCCGGAGATCGGAGTGAGCTTGAGTACTGGTTAGGGAGTCCGGTCCGAGATGTCTCCGACGTGCGAGATATCGTGCGCGCCTACCGGCTCTTGGCCGAAAGCAGAGTGTGTGGAACGTACAATGTCGGGTCGGGCGTCGGTCGGAGTGTGCGAGAGATCGTCGCGATCGTGTGTCGCGAGGTGGGCATTCCCGAGTCCGTGTCCCGAGAGAAATTGCTCGAAGCCCCGGCGGCAGACAGCGTCCTGGCCCGACGCCGGGGCTCTCCGCCGAGCAGTCTCGTGGCTTCCTGAATGGGACTTGCTAGGGACGATCCGCGCCATGTCTGAGCAGGGCTGACGGGTGGAAGCTCGAAGCGGTCGTTTACGACCGCCTGTGCACGAGCGTTGGCTCCGAGTGGAATGATCCCTGCCCGTGTGGGTCGGCGAGAAAGTGTAAGAAGTGCGACCAGCCCGGGTGAGAGACCCAGATGCGAGCAATTGCAAGAAGCTTTGGTTCGGGATGGTTCCCTAAATTTGCGCGACTCGGTCGTGATACCCTAACTCATCCTACACTTCTTTGTGGTCGCGATGACCCGCAGGGACGAAAAAGGGCAATGTTCTTGGGGGACGTTCTGCTCCACCTCAGCTCGTGCCTCCGGCCCCGCGAATCAAAGATGCTCGGCGTGCCGGCTCGCTCTTGGGATCTCTCTCCGAAGCCTGGACCGCTCTCACCGGGGCGATGACCCATGACCCCTATGGGGGGAGGACCTGGGGACAGAGTTGATCGTCCTTACCTCAAATGCTACCCCGACCACTCTTGTCGAGAAGCTGGGTCCGCGTGGACGTGCGCATTGAGGGCGGGAGGCTAGAGCTTAGTATGGGAGGATCTGATCGGGTGGATCTGGGTGAGGAGATGATCATCAAAATCGATCTCTAGGCAGCGCGCAGTCCTGAGGGTGTTGAACTCAGGGGCGTAAAGATATTCCACGTTCCTCACCGCAAGTGCCCCCTCGACACGAATCTGCAGGCCCTCCGCGGACCATAGGTCGCCGCGGCCGGCTAACTTCACATCTGGGTGAAAGTGCAGCCGGGTGGTGGCGGGGAGGCCGGCGGGGTTGGACAGGATCCGATCCTCTATCTGCATCGACTCGCCCCGGGAGAACCGCCAATCCCGATGAAGGCGCGACCAGGCCGCTGGAAAGGCACGAATCTGGGCGGAGATCTTACCGGCCTCGGCAACGACGTCTTCGACCCGGGCTCTACGAGCCACCCGGAACCCCGCCCAGATCTCAGTCTGCTCCAGTCCGTTCAGCTGGACAGTGTTATGGGCAGCCGTGCCTCGCTCGGCGCTTCGACGCGGGCTGATCTCGTAGGTGGAGGTCCCGGTGTCCACGATGAGTGGCCGATCTTCCCAGCACAGCTCGAAGCTGAGCATATCGCAATGGGCGTGGCCTGGCTGATAGCTGGGCCCGATCTGTCCGACGTCCCCCAGAACGAAGAGCCTTCCACTCCGATACCGGAAATATCCAGATCCTTCGAGGTAGTGGAGACCATCCCCGGGGGCGGGAGCGGGACCAAGCATCCGCTCTGTTTGTGCGAGGACTTCGGCAGCTCGCGGTCCTTGATCGTAAGCAGCGTCATTCAAGAGGGGGACGCGCCCATCGGGACGGATCATGTGGGCAAGCCAGTCTGCCGCGGATCGCACTCTCGACTCGACCACAGAGGGGAGCCCCACGCCGAGACGCCGGGCGACGATCATGAGATCCAGAAGATCTTCGAGGATCACCGAATGGTAGATCGGGCTCAGCTCGAAGTGCGCGCCATCTGGAAGAAACTGCTCATCCAACTGCTGCTCGAGGAGTGCGCTGCCCCGTGCGAGCCAGCCATCTCCCTCCCTTCCCGCGAAGAAGGCGCCTGCCATAGTGATCGCAACCGCGTTGGCCAGGAGGTGGTTTGCCATGAGGTGGTATTCCAGGGTCCTCTCCAGGTGCCTCACCTGGGAGGCCAAGCTAGGGAGGAGCCCCGGGAGTTCATGGCTTCCTGAGGATAGGGACCACTTGATCCAGTTGCAGACTCGGCGGGAGACGGGGTACGGGTCCCAGGCCGGTCGACTTCCAACGGGGACGTGTGCAAGCCATTGCTCCACCCACCGGGCCTTGGCATCGTAGTCGGGTAAAGGGGCCAGCAGACCGTCGAAATAATGAAAGTTGTAGTCCCAAAGCAGCCCGTCCTTTCTCTTGCCAAAGTCCTCCGGGTACACCGTCCGTTCCTGGTTCAGGAAACGAAAGCGGCCTGAGCCCAGGCAGGAGATTGGCCGCGGGAGGAAGGAGCGCGTCGTCGGTGTACCCTCCGACATCCGGGCAGGCGGGGCGTCGCCCATGAGCGGTTCGGGTGCGAATCGTCGTGTGAGGCGGTTGAGGATCTGCCGGGCCTGAAGGTGTCGAACGGTTCGGAGTAGGAGCAACATCCGGGTCACGAACAAGGAACTCGCTCAGCGACCACGAGCCGCCTCGGCCAATGCCACTGTCACGCGCGATACCTCCAGGAGCTCGTCGAAGGGGATGGGGTCCTCGCCGCCGCCCCGCACCGCCTCCAAGAAGGCGGCGGCACATGGGTTCTGTCCTTTGTCCTGCTTCCAGGCACGTCCCTTGAGGTCGGAGCCGAAGCCCTTCACCGATCGAAAGTTGTCCAAGGTCAGGATGCGCCCGTCTTGAAAAACTTCTACCCGCTCCTTGGGGAAGGCTCGGTTCCCGTTAGCGAAATAGTGCACGGTGGCGATCGACCCATTGGCAAAACGCAGCGAGAGCGTCGCCGTGTCCCCGAGTCCGTGGTGATCATCCATGACCTCGACGGACCACGACTCCATCGGGCTCCCCGCCAGGAACCGGGCGATGTCGATGAAGTGACATCCCTCACCAACGATCCGGCCGCCTCCGGCCGCCGGGTCGTGAACCCAGGAATCCGCGGGGATGGAACCGGCGTTGCAGGTATACACCAGGGCCAGGGGTGCTCCGGATCGCTCCACCTCGGCCTTCAGCTTCACCATGAGGGGGGCGAACCGTCGGTTGAAGCCCACCATGACGCGCCCTCCAGCCCCAGCCTTCAAGGCGGCAGCGCGGGCTTCCGCGACGCGCTCCAGATCCTCAATCGTCATGGCCAAGGGCTTCTCCACGAAGACGTGCTTGCCGGCTTCCAGTGCTGCCACCGTCATGCGGGCGTGCGAATCATGGCGAGTCGCGATGACGACAAGGTCGACCTCGGGATCCTGAAGCACCAGATCGATGTCCGTGCTGTTGAACTCGAACCCCAATCGATTTCCCACGTGTGTTCCGGATTTACCCTGGGAGGTCACGATAGTCTTTAGTCGGGCTCCCGCCTTCTTGAAGGCGGGTAGGAGCACCCGCCCCGCGTAGTTGCCTGCCCCGATGGCGCCCACAACTCCTCTCCCGACCGTCGTGGAGGTGGAGGGCCGGGACGCAATCCGGATAGTCCGCGACGTCTCTCCCGACTCCTCCGAGGGATACTTCAGGATCACGCCCAGGGCGCCGCGATCCTGCAGAAGCAGTTCGTAGGCCTTCCCTGCGCCCAGGATGGTGTAGCGCGCGGAAATCAGTTCCGACACCCTGAGGTGCCCAGACCTCATCAGCCCGAGTACGGCTTCGATGTTACGGTTCTCGGTCCAGCGGACGAATGGGAGTGGGTAGTCCCGGCCTTCCTCTTCGTACACTGGATCGTATCGTCCGGGCCCATACGAGCAGGAGACCTGGAAGGTCAGCTCCTTCTCGTAGAAATCAGAGCGACGTAGGCTCAGTCCCACCACGCCAACCAGGATAATCCGTCCGCGCTTGCGGCACATCGTGGCGGCCTGGTGCATCACCTCGTCGGACTTGGCCGAAGCCGTGACGATCACTCCATCCACTCCCACCCCGCCCGTGATGCGCTCCGCCTCCGCCACTGGATCCTGTCCTCTGTCGAGGCGCACCACCTGCGCCCCGTAAGACTCCGCCATGTCCAGCTTGGCGGTGTCGAAGTCGATCCCGATGACACGACACCCGTTAGCCCGCAGAATCTGAACTGCCACGAGGCCGATCAGGCCGAGCCCGGTCACTACGAACGTCTCTCCGAGAGTGGGCTCCGAGAGCCGAATTCCTTGCAGCGCGATAGCTCCCAGGACTCCGAAGGAAGCGGACTCGTCATCCACGTCGGCAGGGATTCGCGCGCAAAGGTTTCGGGGAACGCAGACGAACTCCGCGTGGTTGCCGTTCGAGAGCACCCGGTCCCCCACTTGGAAGTCCTCGACCCCTCGCCCGACTTCTACGACTACACCCACGTTCGAATACCCCATGGGCATGGGCTCGCCAAGCTTGGAGCGAACGGCTTCGACCGTAGTCATCAGCCCATCGGTTCGGACCTTATCCAGGACCATCTTCACCTTGTCGGGCTGCTGCCGAGCCTTTTCCAGGTACCCGGCCTTTCCGAACTCCACAAGGGACCTTTCCGTGCCCGCAGAAATCAGCGAGCAGATGGTCCGGATCAGAACGTGCCCTGCCTTGCAGCGCGGCACAGGGACCTCGGAGACGAGCGTCTCGCCGGAGGAAACGTCTTGAAAGAGATGCTTCATGGGATTTTGACCGGACCTCAGGCCCTAGCTGTGCGGGCCTTTAAGAGATGCCCGACCATGATGAGTAGATAGATGACGACACCCAAGCCATGAGAACCCAGCACCGCCCAAGCGGCCCCTACGGCTCCGTGTGCTGGCACCAAGACGGATAGAAGGATCATGCTTAACAACGCCGTCAAGAGCAGGGTCACGCCATAGGCCCACTCGATTCGGGCGGCGATAAGGTATTGTAGGCCCACCTGCCCGACGCCGATCAGCACCACATACAGACTCAGGATCCTCATGGCGGGGGCCGCCGCCATGTACTCCGGGCCGAGCAACCCCAAGAGAGGCGTGGGGGCCAGCAGTGCAGGTACTGCCACGAGTCCAGCCACTCCGATCATGGCCAAAAGATAGTTCCTCAGGAACCTCTCTCGCTCGATCGGGGCGCCATCGCGGACTAACGCTACGAGGCGGGGGTTCCCTATCCGACTCGCCTGTGCGGTGACAAGGGAGCCCACGGTCACGACCTGCCAAGCGATGGCATAGCCTCCCAAGGCCGTATCACCCGCGCCATTTCCAAGGACAATCTTGCTGAGCGTTCCGAAAGAGAGCTGGGCCAGCGCAGACCCCCAGATCCAACCATTGCGCTTGATGAGGATCCAACCCAGCCAGAGGTCCGACCTTTCGAGCGTCGGACGAAACCTCGAGAGAGCCGTTTTTGCCTGTAAGACCAGGCCGACCACTCCCGCCAGCCCAAGTGCCACTGCCACTGCACCGACCGAGAGGATAGAAGGAGTGAGGAGGAGTATGCCCCAAATCACGGCGAAATAAACCGCCCGCTCGACGACATACAGGAGGGTATGAAGTCGAAACTCCCCCCAGGCGTCGAACAATGGCGCCAGAGTCAGTGCCGAAAGAGCAAAAGCCAGGATCAAGCCCCAATCTTCGACATCCAATGGGCGCACGAGACCGGTGAAGGCTTCAACTCCCAGAAGTCCGAGTGCACCCACGGCCAGGAGGATCATGCGCCAGAGCAGGCTCGACGAGACGAGTCTGGACCTCAGTCTCGGTCTTTGGACGAGATCGCGGAGGAGTGTCTGATCGAAGCCTCCGGCGGCGAGGGTGAGCAGGTAGCCACCAAGGGCCAAGGCGTAGGCTAGCTCTCCAAACCCTTGAGCCCCCATGGTCTTCGCCAGGGCCAAAGACGTGAAAAGAGAGGCGCCGGCAAGAGCTAGGTTGGCGCTCACCAGAGACGCGAAAGTGTGTGCGAGACTTCGCACGACAGGTTGGCTCACTCGGGGACACCGGCTCCGATCCGAGAGTCAACCAGAGCGCGGAATATCGGAGCAACGGCTAGCGGCTCATGGGCCGCCGCCGCCCGCCGCGTGGCCGTGGCCTGTTCTCTGTATTCCTCAGGGTCGTACTCGTCGTAGGTGCGAACGAGTCCGGACACCAGGGCGTCAAGGGAAGGGAAGACCTCGCCAGTGCCAGGGAAGGCCCGAAGCCGCTCGGTGATGTATCCACTCTCCAGCTGTAGCGAAGGTTTTGAGAAGGAGAAGGTGTCGTGGAGTGCGCTGCTTGGGCAGAAGTCGTATTTGGCGTCCCCGTTCAGCCCGAAAACGTAGGTTGCCCGCCCCAGTTGCTTGGCGAAGTCGGCATCCGAGAGTGGCTCGGCGGGCAACTCTCCCAATAATCCACCGATCGAGCGAGTGACCTCGGGATGCGCATATCCCACGTACTCGAACCGACACCGAGCGTCGGGCCGCGCCCGGAAGAAGCCGCGCGCTACCTCTGCGGCCTCCGGTAGACGCGCCCCCCCCCCGCCCACGACGGCCAAGACCATTGAGTCCCGATTTTTCGGCACGACGGGCGCCGTCGGTAGGAGCTCGTCCGGCCAGGACCAGGGAACAGGAAGGGTGTCGAAGTGGGGGGCGATCCGCGGATCCACCGACCTTAGCGCTTCGGCAATGGATGGCCCAAGCGCGAGGAAGCGGAGCGCCTGGGGCTGTGGCCACCGAAGAGTGGCTCCCGGGGAGAGGATCCGTCGTGGGAGGCTGGTCTCATGAACCGCAACCTTGGCTAGGATGGCGTGGATGATTCCCCAGGTCGGGGTACGGTTGGAGCTCATGAGGAGCCGAAGCTTCGTGATGGCGAGTCCAAGCTGGGAGAATCCGCAGATCAGCCCCAACTGACTCTCATACAACTCCTCGCGGAAGCGCCGGGTCCACGCTAGTTCGCCGGCGATCCTCAGTGGCCCCTCGCGTTGGTCGTAACGCGGGATCTCGATCGGTTCCCCTTCAATCCCAAGCTCCTTATCGAGGCTGCCGAGGACAAAGTCGAGATGAGAGGGGTCTGCAAGAAACCGGAGCTTTGCCCGCGGGAAGGCGGCCGAAAGCATCTGTAGAAGGGCAGTATTCAGCTTGGCATGAGCGTAACCTTCGACGACCGGCTCGATGGCGACAATGCGGCGGATCTCTGCGGCCGGCCGGCTCACGGACGTGGCTCACTTCTTCCGTCGTCACCGGTGAGTGCAGTGTCCACGTGCTCCTGGATCATCGCAAAGACGGCTGGCCAGTCGGGCATGGCGGACACTATATCTCTTCCCGTCGCCACACGCTCCCTCAACAGCTCCGGAGCCCGCCCCATCCCCTCCATCTTGTCGTGGATCGCCACCGGATCGAGCGGATCGACGTACCACGCGGCTTCCCCACACACGTCATGTGCGAATGGGAGGTCAGAGGTGAGGATCGGACATCCATGATACATGGCCTCCACATACACGCCGGAGAAGCTCTCCAGGAGGGTCGGCATCACGATGCCATCACAACGCTGGATGAGGGAAGGCACGTCTGCATGGGACACCGGACCGAGGTTCACGATCTCCTTTCCCAGACCCTCTCTCTGGATACGCTCAAGAAGTGCTGCCGCAGCCGGGTCCTGATCGGCGGCGATCGTCAGCAAGATCGTGGTTCCGGAATTCCTCGCCCGGGCAAGGGCCGCGACATCCACAAGCACCTCAAGGTTCTTGTGGGCGTAGTAGTGACTCAGACAAAGAAACAATCTCCGACCTTCAGGGAGGGGAAACGACAACTCGGCGCGAGTCGAGGTGCTCTCGAACGAGACTGCGTTGGGGACTACCTTCACCGTCCGGATACCGTAGAGATCCTGGAGTCGCCGACCGATCCGCGCGGTTTGAGCCATCGTGAGATCTACGTGTTTTACAAAGCGTCGATAGGCGCTGAGCTTGATTCGGCGTGCCAACCGATCCTTGCGTCTCATCCGTCTCCATGCCGGACTCTCTGGCTCCGCGGCATACGGCCAGTCGAAGAGTTGGACCTGGGGAAGTTCCGTAGGGATCGGAACGTCCCCGAAGTTGAGAACTCCCTCAATACGGTGAGCCTTCAGAAGACGCGGAAGGGCCCAGAAATACAGGAACAGGAAGGCGGCATTCCGGCCGTAGAAAGCCGGGACCTGAAGAATTTCAAGCCCCGGGCGGCCGTAGTTCAGGTACTCATCTCGGTCGGGTGTCAGGACGAAATATTCATGGACCCTTCGTGAGCCCGCGAGGAGACGCAGGTAGTTATGCAGTATGCTGCGTCCACCCCCGGTCTTCGCCTGCAGGCCATTGATCAGAACTCGACTCATGCTCAGCTTGGGTTAGTGGGGGCGCCTTTGGAAAGCGCTGGTGCTCACGTGACGTGCCCCCAGGTGCTTTACGACCGCCTAGGGAGCGGGCGGTGGTCCGCCCTAGGCGCTGTGCGGTCTGACGGTATTGTACAGCCTTCTCCACCGCTCCAGGAAGAGAACGGTCCCGGGAAGGAGGCCGCCGTCGCAAATGCCGCACAGCTATCGTCGGGGACGATCAAGCGGAAGCGATGCCCCGACCCCTTGGCGAGAGGGAGCGCCAGCCAGTTGGTCAGGATGCTACAGCCACTACCAGATTTACTGCTGATGTCGTCGACGAGGACGTGCCCCACTCATCCCTCACCGTCCGCCAGCGCTATCCGAAACCCATCGACCATATTCTCGACGGACGCGCGCTCGCGGTAATGGGTGTAGGCGTTGCTCCCCATGGTGCGCGCCGCGGCATCGTCGGTCGCCAGATACAGCATCGCCTCCTCGAGGGCGGCGCTGTCGTCTTCGCAGAAGATGCCGTTGTAGCCGTCGATGATGTTGTATTTTTCGCCACCCGAAATTGCCGACTTCTTGGTGACGAAGGGCACACCGAACGCCATGCTCTGCAAGACCGCGAGGCCGGCCTGGCCGAACGACACCGACGCTATCGCGCGCGCGTAATACTCTTCGAGCACCGCGGGATCCTCGATCTTGCCCGGCAGGAACACACGATCGTCGAGCCCGAGGTCGCGCACCAGCTGGGTGAGCATCGCGCGATCGCGTCCCTCACCGATCAGATACAGCGAAAGGTCGCAGCCGGTTTTGTCGAGGACGTTCTTGAAGGCCCTGATCGTCACGTCGTTCTGCTTGCGCGGATCGAGGGTACCGACATTGAGGAAGATGTCCTTCGGTCGTGACTCGTGGAAAGACCGGTGGTTCTCCACGTGAAAGGTATTGTTGGCGACATGAAGCCGGTCGGGATCGAGCCCCTGCTCAACGAAAAAGTCACGGATTCGGTGGTGGTAGAAGACGATCGGCGCCTTCCCGTGCGCGAGCCACGTCTTGATTCGCAGCGCCGCGTCGCTCGCTCCCTTATCGAGACCCCACCAGACCCAGCGCACGCGCGACCCGAGCCGAGCCTTGGCCGCAAAGGACATGAGGTTGCGCAGGTTGAACTCGGCGATGATGGTGGTCGGCCGGTGCTGGCGGATGACGTCCATCAGCCCCCGCTGCAGCAGGAACGGCCCGACCTTCCGCATCGGGACGAGCACCTCGGCGAAGCGGTCGCCCGGCTCGCCGGCGCGCTCACCCGAGTGCACGACGATCACGTCATCGACCTCGCTGAGCTTGTCGAAAAAGCCCCGGCGATAGTGCGGGAACTGGCCTTGGATGACGAGGATTATGGAGTTGCCCTCCGCCTTCGAGCCCGGTTCAGGCGCGCCAGAAGAGATAGTTGTGGTTGTCCAGCGAGAAGGACTTGAAGCCCATTCCGACGATGCGGTCGGCGATACGCTTCGTGTCGGCCTCGCTGTAGCTCACGACGGCGTGATGATGGAATTCGATGAAGATCTGGTCGAACGCGGCAAGATCCTCGGCGGTCGCGTCGCGCAGTAGCGGATACTCCGCGCCCTCGATATCGAGCTTGAGGATCGCCACGCGGTCGCTGTCGAGCTCCTTCACGAGGTTCTGCAACGTCACCGCGCGGACGGTGTAGTTCACCACCTGGTCCGACGTGACGTTCGTGTGGTCATCCATCAGAGAGCCGCTGTCGTTCTTCTCGCTCTCGTGGAAGGTGAGCTCGCCATCGGTCGGGCCGATAGCGATCGGTAGATGGACGAGCTTGCCGCCGTGCTTTGCCTCGAGCGCCGCGAGCGCGGGGCGGTGCTTGCGCGTCGGATCGACGGCGTAGCTGCGCGCATCGTAGCGATCCATCATAGCCAGTGAAAAATCCGCCTGAGAGCTGCAGCCGGCGTCGATGACGGTGTCGCCGGCCTTGATGCGCGGCCAGTAGATGAAGTCGGGCGCGACATAGGCGATACCGGCGGTGCGCGCTTTGCGCAGGCGAAGTTGCTTGCGAATGTCGCGGACGATTCTACGGACGATACGGTGGATGATGGACACGGAATCTCTCCGATCGTTAAAGCTGCGGCGGACTGGGGATGGATTCTTCGGTGCGCTCGATGAAGATCTCATTCCACAGGTGAACCTGGTACAGGCGGAAGAGGAAGCGCTCGTACTTCGAGCGCTTCGGCTCTTCGGACGTGACGAACGCGCGCATCCGATCCGAGAAGATCGGCCAGTCGAGGATCGGCGAGCGGCGAAGGTCGGCGATCATCGATGCCTTGGTGGCGGGCCGGATGTCCGACGAAAAACCGACCTTGTCCCGCTCCAGCACGTCCCGGAACGGCTCGTAGGCCGCCGAGTTGCGCAACACGTACTTATCGATGGCGTCGTTCAGCTTCAGCTTGTCGTCATGGCGAAAGGCGAACTCGACCAGCCGGTGATCCATGAACGGTGAGCGGTTCTCGACGCTGCTGCGCATGGCGACGATATCGCCATAGTAGAGCAGATTCTCGAGACCGAGATTGTGGTGCCAGATCAGATGGCGATTGAGCAGATTGGCGTGCGCCGGCACCGGCTTCGCCTCCATCCAGCGCGGCGTCGCATTGCCACGATAGTGCCGGAACAGCGGTTCGTAACCATAAACATAGCGCATGACCTTGCGCAGCGACGGCGGTAGATTATTGCGCAGGAACAGCAGAACCGATGAGACGAAGCCGAAATGCAGTTGATCCTTGAAGGCCAGCCAGGCCTGGCGGAACTGGCCACGCATCAGATACCAGGGGATGACCAGCACGAAGTAATTCTTGTAGCCGGCGAGTAGCTCGTCGGCCCCCTGTCCGTCGAGCGCCACGCGAACGCCGTTCGCGCCGACCGACTCATAGAGATAGTCGACTGAAACGATGGCCGGCGAAGAGTGGCCGCGCCCTAGATGCCGGACGAGGGCCGCCAGCCGCGCCTTGTATTCGCTTGGTTCTTGCTCTTGGTAGCGGACGTGGAGATCGAGGTTCAGGCGCTCGGCCACGGCCTCGGCGAACTCACGCTCGTCATGCGCGTCGCGCGAGGAGAAGGTGAAGGCCGGAATGGGCTTGTCGCCGCCGCTGTGCTGTCGCGCGTAGGCTGCGACCAGTGTACTGTCGACGCCACCCGACACCAGCAACCCGAACGGCACGTCCGAGCGGAGACGCAACCGCACCGCGTCGCTCAGGAGGTCGGAGAATGCAGCGAGCGTGTCCGGCGTCGTCCGCTCGATCTTGCCGACGGGATAGCGCCAATACGGCTTGCTCTCCCACGCTCCGTCGGTGCTGATGCGCAGATAATGCGCCTTCGGAAATTCCTGCACAGAGGCGAGGAAAGTGCGGCCGTCACCTTCATACGTGCCTTCCTTCAGGAACATCTGGATCAACTCGAAGTCGATGTCATTCGCAACGAGGCCGGCTAGTTCCTGGAATTCACTGGCGAAGAAGACGTCGTCACCTGCCTTCGACAAGAACAGCGGCTTCTGCCCGAAGCGATCGCGCGAGACGACGAGTTCGCGGCGCGCCGCGTCGTAGATGGCAAGCGCCCACATGCCGTTGAGGCGGGAGAAGCTCTCCACGCCCCATTCGGCGAAGGCATGAATCACCACCTCAGTGTCCGACTCGGTCTCAAAGCTGTGCCCGAGCGCGCGCAGTTCCTCGCGCAGCTCCTGATAGTTGAACACCTCGCCATTGTAGGTGAGCGACAGATCGCCGAATCGGAACGGCTGGTTGGACACCGCGTCGAGATCGAGGATCGTCAGGCGGGTATGGCCTAGGAAGCAGGCTTCCTGCGCGAAATAGCCCAGATTGTCAGGGCCGCGATGGCCCACCTTGGCGATCGCCGCGCGCAGCCGTCTCGCGGGCAGATGCGCGATACCGTTGTGATTGAAGGCGACGAATATTCCGCACATTTCTGTTTACCGAGGCTCCAGAGCGACTGGATTTGGGATTCAGATCTTTCGGGAACAATGAACACGCTGCTCGGGACAATCTAGTCGTGGCGACCGAACCGGCTCGCGAGCCGCACCACGTCGCTTCGCAGAGCCCCCTCGTCGACGCACACCCTCCGACTCCGTCGCTGCGTCGTGTGGGGCTGAGTTTCCCCTCGCCGCTTCCTCCCGAATCAGCTTGTCGAGTGCCAGGTTTGCCACCGCTCGCTTCAGCCGGGCGTTCTCTCCAGGTACTTTGGCTGATGTGCGTAGCTCCCTAGAAACCCATCGTAGGGTCGGCCGCACTAGGACGTTCAGGCTGGCCGACCGTCGGTCCCTCGGTGTCACGTTCCAAGTCAGAGCGCACGAGGAGACAGAGGATCGTCAGCAGCATCATTTCTTTATTGTTGGTGAGTACCGCCGCGAGAAGGATGAAAGCGAGAAAGCCCACCGCCCCCCCCTCCACAGTCAGACGGTGGAGTAAGCGGAGGTAGAAGAAGACACCGAGGGCTCCCGCCTTGAGGGCGATTTCAAAGACAGGGAGGTGGAATCGGAGGAACTCGTTCCGCGCCGCATCCTCAAGGGCATACCCGCCGGCTCCCGCCCAGGGCGAAAGGTAGCCATATAGATCGGGGATTCCAGCGCCCATTCCTCCTCCGAACAGGGCTGCCCCCGGGTGGGAGACCCAGTATCCGACCAGCGTGACGGCCTCCCCGGTGAGGTTCCCCAGGCTGGACCGAGCGGAGGCGACGAAATGGAGGTCGACAATGGTCAACAGGCTCAAGACCTGCCGCAATTTGCTGGCGAGGAGGGAGCCCTCCGGGAGGGTGGCTTCGGCGGAATACACCAATCCTTGCACACCCACGGCGGCCAGGATCGCCAGGCCCGCGGCCCCGAGTAGCCACATCCATCTTCCCGAGATCAGCCACACTCCGGTCACCAGGAGAAGGGCAATTGTCTTGGCCCCCAGGAAGACGTCTCCGGTGAGAAGCAGGGCCAACATCACCACGGCTAGGGTCAGAGCCTGCGCTCGCGGGAGCAGTCCGCGAATCGCTGCGAAGGCCCCAAAAACCGAGAGCCAGCCGAAGGAACTCAGAGGGAGGAACGGATAACCCTCGGCATATTCGAAGCGTAGCCCGAGGACCAGTGATGCGGCCATGGTAACCACTCCTAAGGCCAGCCCTGCAGCCAGTATTCGCCGGCGCTCGTCGGGTGGTACGAGCATCACAAGAGGAAGATAGAGCACGAATGGGACGAAGACGGCGAGGTCCCGGTAGAGGTTGTCCAGGTAGACAGTACCGAGAATGACCCCGGCCAGCCCCAGAGCGAGGGAGTAGAGGAAGAACGCGCTTAGGAACCCGATGCCCTCGACACGCCAACGGTACTTGCTTCGGACGTCCCAGGTGCTCAGGGCGACCGCGAGGAGTCCTGCGGTCGCCAGGGCGTTTACCGAGACACCTGCCAGGCGGAGGCCCCAGAAGTTGCCTGGTGCCAGGTCAGGGAGAACGAACGTCCAAGCACCCAGGGCAAGGAGGGTGAACGCGACGAAGTAGCTGATGGCCAGCCGAAGATTCACGATGCAGAGGATCAGAACGAAACCGTACTCTGCCAGCGCGATTCCCCGCTGGAGTGCTCCTCCCGTACCGTAGCCCAGCAGCTCCCCGGCGACGAAGACCGTAAGAACTGTGATCGACACGCGACTGAACCGGGGCCGGCGCTCCTTCTCGTGGTCTGGGTCCGAGGACTGCTGCACGCGCACCGGGGTGGCGTCTTCTGGTGCCCGTAAAGCTGTCTCCATACACGCCGACCCCTCCGTAGCGCGTCAATCTAGTCGGCGGCCATGGGGGATGAAAGGTCTGCCTTGGTTGCGGGAAGAGCTGTCGAGGTATTGCTCCTACTTCACCGCTTGACCCAGGCGAAAAAGAACGTTTGACTCTCACGACCCGGTCCCTTCAACAGCTCGTCCGCGCGTCTGCGATCGAAATGCTCTCGGACCGTAGCCTCCAGAATTGGCCCACTCATGTCCTCCACATCATCGGCTTCGGAATACCAAATCTGCCAGAAGTGCGTCATGGACACCTCTGACGCCGCCATCACCTTCGATGAGGGCGGGCGCTGTGATCACTGCACCACCTTCTATACTCACACACTCCCACAATGGAGGACGGACGAGGAGGGGCGCAGACAGCTCGACGCCCAGGTTGCCGAGATTAAGAGGGAGGGTGTGGGGAAGGACTTCGACTGCATTATCGGGATGAGTGGGGGAATCGACAGTTCGTACCTAACCTATTTGGCAAGGGAGGAGCTGGGTCTCCGCCCGTTGGTTTTCCATGTGGATGCGGGATGGAACTCCCAGATCGCCGTCAACAACATCGAGAAGCTGATCGACGGGCTGGGGCTGGAGCTTTACACCGAGGTCATTAACTGGGAGGAGATGAAGGATCTTCAGCTCGCCTTCTTCAAGTCTGGAGTTCCGCACATAGACGTACCTCAGGATCATGCCTTCTTCGCGACCATGTACAAGTTCGCAGAGCAGTATGGCGTCAAACATATCCTTACTGGTGCGAATCTCTCGACGGAATGCGTTCGTAACCCGGTGGAGTGGATGTACTTCCAGTCGGACTCCCGTCAGCTTCGAGACATTCACCGGAAGTTCGGGAGCCGTCCTCTCAAGACGTACCCCGTCACCTCCATCCTTTGGCACAAGATCTGGCTTCCGTATGCCAAGGGGATCCGTGTGCTGCGCCCCCTGAACTTCATGCCCTACGTGAAGAAGGAGGCCATGCAGCTGCTAGAGGACCGCTTCGGTTGGCAGCCGTACCCCCAGAAACACTTCGAATCACGGTTTACCCGGTTCTATGAGAGCTACTGGTTGCCGGAGCGGTTCGGGTACGACGTTCGTCGGGTCCAGTTCTCCAGCCTGATTCTGACAGAGCAGATGACCAGAGAGGAGGCCCTTCTCGAACTGGACGCTCTGCCCTACGATCCGCACTCCATTCGTCACGAGACAGAATTCGTGGCCAACAAGCTCGGCATCTCCTACGACGAGTTGATGGCTTTCATGAAGCTTCCCCCCAAGAGCTTCCGGGATTTTAGGTCGCAGTGGTGGCTCTATCAGGTCGGATCCCGGACGATGAAGGCACTGGGTCTGGAGGTGGGGGGGAAGCGATGATCGCCGTCGTCGACTATGGTCTTGGAAATGTCCAGGCATTTCTCCACATCTATAAGAAGCTCAACATTCCGGCCCGGACGGCCTCAGTTCCTTCCGACTTCGACCACTGTACTGGGGTAATTCTCCCTGGAGTGGGAGCGTTCGACTGGGCCATGGCTCGTCTCAACGGGTCCGAGATGCGGCAATGCCTCGAGTCCCTGGTCGTCCACGACGAGATTCCGGTGCTCGGTGTGTGTGTAGGGATGCAGATGCTCTTCGATGAGAGCGAGGAAGGCTCGCTCCCGGGACTCGGTTGGGTCGCCGGGCGGGTCCGCCAGTTTAAGGCTTCGGGACCTTTGGCCCTGCCTTACCCTCATATGGGGTGGAATGAGGCTGTACCGAAGAAGGAGGGGGGGCTGTTCCGAGGCATGGAGGGGTCGTCTCGCTTCTACTTCCTTCATTCCTACTACGTCGAGGCAAGCCGATCGTCGGACGTTCTCGCCGAGACGTCATACGGGATTGATTTTGCTTCCGCCGTGCAGGCGGGACACATCTTCGGAACCCAGTTCCACCCTGAGAAAAGCCACGACTGGGGGACCCGCCTCCTGAAAAATTTCGCTGAACTCCGATCGTGCTCCGTCCCCGAATAATCCCCTGTCTCTTGGTCCACCGCCGTGGGTTGGTCAAGACGGTACGGTTCAGTAACCCGAAGTATGTCGGCGACCCGATCAACGCAGTCCGCATCTTCAACGAGAAGGAGGTCGACGAAATAGTCGTACTGGACATCGATGCGACGGTGGAGAAGCGTGATCCGGACTACGATCTTGTCTCCAAGCTCGCCATGGAATGCAGGATGCCCCTCTGCTACGGCGGTGGCGTCCGCTCGGCTGATCAGGTCCAGCGTATCATTGGGCTCGGCGTAGAGAAGGTGGCCATTGGCGCGTTGGCGGTGGAGCAGCCGCATCTCATCTCCAAAGCCAGTGAGAAGGTGGGTAGCCAGAGCATCGCGGTGGTTCTGGATGTGAAGCGGACAGGGTTGAGGCGCCGTCAGGAGGTCGTCACTCACAACGGAGCGCGTCGCACCGGCCTGGACCCGGTGGATTTCGCTCGGCGGTGCGCCGAGCTCGGGGCTGGAGAGGTGATTCTGAATTCTGTTGACCGGGACGGTAACATGGAGGGGTATGATCTCGATCTAGTTCGTCGTGTTCGCGAAAAAGTATCTGTGCCGATTACCGTTATGGGGGGCGCGGGGAGCCTCGAGCACATCCGGGCGCTGGTCGATGAGTTCCAGCTCATCGGGGCGGCTGCTGGCAGCCTCTTTGTCTTCAAGGGGAAATACCGGGCGGTCTTGATCAACTATCCAGATCGAGAAGCGCGAGACAGTCTTGGCCGTTCCTCAACTTGAGTCCCTCCGGCCTAGGTTGCTTGTCTGTTTTCCCAGACAGTCGAGATGATTTGCGCGCTTACCCCAAGTGAGCACCGCATAGGGAATGCAGAATCCGAAGTCGCCGCAACGGTCCTGAGTGTTTTGCCCCTGGCGAGCGCGAGGCGGAGAGTTCTTGAATTCCTTCCTTAGGCGGTCTTCAAGGGCACAATCCCTCCCCGGGCAGTGCTGGCAGAATCGAGGCGTACTTTTTTTCCGCAGCTGCTTGGGCACCCCGCTCGCGAGGGAATGCCTGGCTTCGGTCTTTCGGTTCCCGGCGTCTCCGGTATCGGGCTTGGGTCAGCCTCCCGCATTGGCGTGACGGTGCTCTGGGTCCACCATCAACCTTCATGGTAGTGAGGCGCAGGCCGATGAGGATTCTCTTTCTCTCCGACAACTATCCGCCGGAGGTCAACGCACCCGCGCTCCGCACGCATGCCCATTGCCGGGAATGGGTCGCCGCGGGGGCAGAGGTCACGGTGATCTCCTGTGTGCCCAACTTCCCGCAGGGCGTTCCGCACAAGGGATACGAGAACCGCTGGGTCCAGGAAGAAACGGTGGACGGGGTGCGGGTCGTAAGGGTTTGGAGCTACATGGCAGCCAATGCGGGCTTTGCCGCGCGAATCGTGGACTACGTCTCCTTCGCGGTTGCGAGCGTAATTGCGGGCTTGGCGCAGGATTTTGACGTGATCGTGGCGACCTCCCCACAGTTCTTCACGGCTTGGGCCGGCTCGGTCCTCGCGACGATCAAGCGGCGGCCGTGGGTGTTTGAAGTCAGGGATCTCTGGCCGGCGAGCATCGTCGCGACCGGAGCAATGCGGAATGGGTTTGCGATCCGTCTTCTGGAGCGGCTCGAACTGGACCTTTACCGGTCGGCGGACCTGATCGTCCCCGTCACGTCAGCTTTCGAGCGAAACTTGATCGCTCGGGGTATTCCGGGTGATGGGATCTGCGTGGTGCCCAACGGAGTCAACACGGAAGAATGGAACTCGAAAGGTGGGGTCGCCGATCGGTCCAACTCAGAGCCGTTCAAGGTTGGATATCTGGGAACAATGGGTTTGGCTCACGGGCTGGAGGTCCTGTTGGAGGCCGCGTCGCTTCTGGCGGAAGAGGATGTGCAGTTTGAGATCACGGGCGATGGTGCGGCTCGAGATTGGCTGATATCCTTTGCCGAAGTACGCGAGCTCACCAACGTGACGTTCCATGATCCAATCGGTCGCGAGCAGGTGCCTGACCGACTTCAAGCGTTCCATGCGGCCGTGATCCCCCTCCGGGCGACCAAGACTTTCACCGAGGTCATCCCCTCGAAAATTTTCGAGACCGCTGCTGCGGGCGTCCCGATTCTCCTCGGTGTTCGCGGAGAAGCGCAGAGGCTGGTTGAGCGTTACCGTGCGGGTATCGCTTTCGAGCCGGAAAACCCACAGGAACTTGCCGCGGCGATCCGGCGTCTCAAGCTTGACCCCAGTCTGTCTCGTCGTCTGGCTGAGGGAGGTGCCGAGCTAGCCCGTGATTTCGACAGGCGGGTGCTCGCTCGGACCATGCTGGAGCGGATTAAGGCGTTGGTCTAGGTCCAGACCATCCTCGAACAACACTCGCTTAGATGGCTGTGAACTCCTCGCGCGTTTCGGGCGATGCGATCCTCGGACTGCCTCGTCCGCTGGCCCGCTGTCTCGAAGGCTACACCGAGCGTCTGGACGTCGACGCGATTCGACGCGCTTACGATTTAGCTGTGGAGGCCCACACCGGTCAGACGCGCGCGTCCGGTGCGGAGTACGTCTCCCACACGGTGGATGTCGCCATCATCCTGGCGCAATTGCGGCTCGACACGGATACGATAGTCGCCGGCCTGATCCACGACACGATCGAGGACACCGACGTCACACTTCGTGATATCGAGGAGCGTTTTGGAACGCAGGTTGCGGCCATCGTCGACGGGGTCACCAAACTCGGTAAGGTTCAGTTCCGCTCGGCGACAGAGCAGCAGGTCGAGAACTATCGCAAGATGCTGCTCTCGATGGCCAGCGACGCCAGAGTCATCCTCGTGAAGCTTGCCGACCGACTTCACAACATGAGGACGCTCGAACACCTCCCCGATCACAAACGTAGGCGGATCGCGCTCGAAACCCGCGAGATCTACGCACCTCTCGCCCACAGGCTGGGTGTCGCTGCGATCCGCTGGGAACTCGAGGACCTGGCCTTCAAGTTCCTCGAGCCGGAGGAGTACGAGGCTCTCGGCAAGAAACTCCGGCAGCGCCGTCGGACGCGCGAGCGCCAGATCCTCGAAATGCAGCGTCCGTTGGAGGAGGAACTGGAGGCCGCCGGTATCAAGGCCGTGGTGAGCGGCCGACCCAAGCATCTTTGGTCGATCCATCGGAAAATTGTCACGCAGAATCGGCCGTTCGATGACATCTACGACCTGATGGCGATGCGGGTCCTCACGGCAAACATCCAGGACTGCTACGCTGCGCTCGGAATTATCCATAGCAAGTGGACACCTATCCCGGAGCGGTTTCACGACTACGTGGCCACACCCAAGTCCAACATGTACCGGTCTCTCCACACGACCGTATTCGGGCCGGGCGGCCGACGCTACGAGATCCAGATCAGAACCGAAGAGATGCATCGAACCTCGGAGTACGGGATCGCAGCGCATTGGCGGTACAAGGAGGATGGGGACGCGAGGTCCGATGAAGCGGACGAAGCGCTGACCTGGTTCCGGCAGGTGCTCGAATGGCAGCAGGATACCGCCGAGCCTGAGGAGTTCATGGAATTCCTCCGCATGGACCTGTTCCGTGGGGAGATCTTCGTATTCACGCCAGATGGCGACGTAAAGGCGCTCCCTGTCGGTGCGACCCCCATCGACTTCGCCTACTCGGTCCATACGGAGGTCGGCAACCACTGTGCGGGCTCCAAGGTGAACGGTCGCATTGCTCCGTTGTCGCGCGAGCTGAAGAACGGAGATGCGATCGAGATCCTCACAAACCCCAAGCAGCGGCCGAACCGGGACTGGCTTTCGTTCGTGAAGACCAGCCGAGCTCGTCAAAGCATCCGCCAGTGGATCCGTCGGGAGGAGTTCGACTCGGCCCTGCGTCTCGGAAAAGAGCTGCTCGAGAAGGAACTCAAGAAGGCTCGCCGGACATTACCCAGCGACGCAGACGCACGTCTCGAAGCGTCCATCAACCTCGGGTACGACGACTTCGAGCGCGTGCAAGCAGCCCTGGGCCGCGGCGAAGTGGGGCCAACCGCAGTCATTAAACAGTTCTTCCCGGACCACGACCCGGCCGAAGCCGCTCGTCGTGAGCCATCTGCCCTTTCGCGTCTCGCCGCCCGACTCCGAATCTCGGGTCGAGGTGTCCGCATTCAGGGGATGGACAACCTGATGGTGCGGTACTCGCGATGCTGTCAGCCCGTGCCCGGTGACCCGGTCATTGGGTACATCACGCGTGGACGAGGGGTGTCGATCCACCGAAAGGACTGCCCGAACGTGCTTGCCCTGTCGCGCGACCCCGAGCGCAGGATCGAGATCGAGTGGGCCGCCGAGAAAGGGGACCGCTTCTTCGTGAAGCTCTTCATGAGGGGCTCCGATCGGCGCGGATTGCTCTCCGACGTGGCCAAGGCGATCACGGATACGGGCACGGACATCTCTCACGCCGACATGCGCACGACCGAGGGGGGCATGCACGGTGAATTCGTCGTCGAGGTCCGTGACCTCGCACATCTGGAGAAGGTGCGTCGGTCGATCGGGCGCGTGAAAGGGGTACTCGACGTTGAGCGTCGAGAGCACTTCGAGGAGGACGATCTGGGCTGGGCCTGAACCACAACCGTTGCTCGATACGAAGGTCACGTACAGTTTCTTAGGCGCTTACCCTCCCCCCTTCCCCCCGCGAGCTCTGCTCGTAAATCTAAAGGCCACAGACCTTTGACCCCGACGCACCTTCCGTTGCTCCTCACGGGCGCGTTCCTCACGTCGCTCGTGCTCTCCCTCTCAGGAACGTACCTCGTGCGGGGGTGGGCGATCCGGAAGGGGTTCGTGGACCACCCGGACGGTGCTCGGCGGATCCACACTGCGCCGACCCCGAATGTCGGTGGCGTCGCGATCTTCGTTGCCTCGCTCCTGTCGTTCGTGCTCTGGGGCGGTGTGGCTGATCCGGATATGCTGCGACGCCCCGAGATCCTCTCGATGCTGGTCGGGGGAGGGTTGATCTTCCTTCTCGGGTTCTGGGACGACACTCACCATCTTCGGGCGGGCACGAAATTCGCCGTTCAGACTCTGATCGCGGTCACCGTGTTCCTCGGGGGGGTGAGGATCATGGGGGTCGAGATCGGCGGTATCTGGTCAAGCCAGCTCACCGGTTTGGCAGGTCTGACCGTGAGCGTGTTTTGGTTGGTGGGAACAACCAACGCGTTCAATCTGATCGACGGAAGCGACGGTGTCGCAGGGGGTGCGGCGATGTTCGCGTCCATCGCGATGGGCGTCATCTTGGCTTTGAACGGTGACCCTCTGGGCGCGTTGATGGCGACGATCCTGGTGGGAGCTACCCTGGGCTTCCTCTTCTTCAACTTCCCTCCTGCCTCCGTCTTCATGGGTGATAGCGGGAGCCTCTTCCTGGGTTTCACGCTGGCGTCTCTCGGAGTGATCACGGTGCAGAAAGGCTCCACGTTTCTGGCGATCACCATCCCGATCATCGCGTTCGGAATTCCACTCCTGGACACATCGATCGCGATCGTGCGCCGCTTCCTGAGACACGAGCCGATTTTCGCGCCGGATCGGGGACACATTCATCATCGGCTGAAGGACCTCGGGCATTCGCCCCGGCGTGTCGCGATTCTGCTCTATGTGGCGTGTGCAGGCTGCGCGTCGCTCTCGATGGTCCTGGCCGAACCGGGTGCGACGAGGGTCCTTCCGGTGTTCGTCGTCGCGGGTGCTGTGCTCATCCTCGCGGTGCAAAGGCTCAAGGTGCCTGAGCTGGCAGAGCTCGGTGGCGTGTTCGGCCGGGCCTTTCAGCAGCGCACGGTGATCTCTCACAATGTTCGCGTTCACTCAGCGACGGTGAAGCTGAGCGAGGCGAGCTCCTCGGCCGACATCGTCGAGCACCTTGCGGACGCGTTCGACGGGAGTGAGTTCTCGGCGGTGGAGCTCTGGGTCGTTGGATCTTCGGGTGGTGACCTGGCCTGTCACCCCCTCGCCACCCCGGACGGTGGGGGCTTTCGCCTGAGGGTCGACTTCGATCGAGTCCTTCATGGCGATCAGGAATACAAGATCCAGGCACCGGTCTTGTATGAGGGTGCCCAGGTCGGCAGGCTGTCGTTTTGTGGTCGCTCGACCGGCCACAGGCTGTACACGGACATCCGTCTGATCGCGCGGCGTCTTGCCCCCGCACTTGGTGAGACCCTCGGTCGGCTTGCCGCTGTTCGAACGGGAGAACAGCCTCAGACGAGGGTCTGACCATGCACTCTTCTGACGCTTGACCGCCGCCCTCACAACGGGTGTGGTCGTCCAGCGGCTCGCTCAGCCACTCCCTAGACATCGGGCCATCAGAGCCCGCCTCAGTTCTGCGGTTCGTTGACTCCGGAACTCACCTAGGAAGGACGGGTCCCAGCCCTCTTATGCGACTGTTTCTCCATCGATATCGGCCTACCGTGCGCGCTTCCAGAGGCGCAGGAGCTCGTCCTGCGTTGGTGGCAAACCGCCACGTGTCAGTGACCCAATGCTGGACGCAGGGCCAGGCCTCGTGACTGCCTTCGATCTCATCTCTCCTCATCAGCCCGCCGGGGACCAGCCCAAGGCCATCGAAGAGCTCACGGCTGGGTTGAAACGGGGCGACGAACACCAGGTTCTCCTTGGGGCCACAGGTACCGGGAAGACCTTCACGATGGCGCACGTCATCGCGAACTACGGGCGGCCGACCCTTGTGATGTCGCACAACAAGACGCTGGCCGCCCAGCTCTACGGCGAACTCAAGTCGCTCTTTCCCCACAATGCAGTCGAGTACTTCATCTCGTACTACGACTACTACCAGCCAGAGGCGTACGTCGCCGCCACGGACACCTACATCGAGAAAGACGCCTCGATCAACGAGGACATCGAGCGGCTGAGGCTTCGTGCTACGTCATCGCTGATGGAGCGTGAGGATGTCATCGTCGTGGCCTC
Source organism: Gemmatimonadota bacterium (assembly GCA_028873595.1). GTDB lineage: Bacteria > Gemmatimonadota > Gemmatimonadetes > Longimicrobiales > Gaopeijiaceae > UBA2589. The sequence goes on from JAPPOV010000045.1 coordinate 70,743, forward strand.
GGTGTCGTGCATATTCGGCCTCGGGAATCCTCTGGACTATCGAAGCCTCATGCTTCATGTGGCGATGGGTGAGGAGCACCCGCGGAAGCAGATCCTTCGTGGCCTCGTCGATATTCAGTACAAACGCAACGATTATCTCTTCGAGCGCGGCACATTCCGAGTTCGTGGGGATACGGTCGAGGTCTTTCCTGCCTATGAAGAGCAGGGTGTCCGGATCGAGCTCTGGGGTGACGAGGTGGAGCGGATCAGCCGATTCGATCCACTCAAGGGTGAGATCATCGCGACCCTCGACCGGACTGCGATCTACCCGGCGAGCCACTACGTCACTCGTCGAGCGACAATCGAGGGTATGGTGCCGGCGATCCGCGCTGAACTCGAGGAACAGCTTGCGAGGTTCCGTTCAGCCGGGAAGCTGCTGGAAGCCCAGAGACTCGAACAGCGGACGAATTTCGACATCGAGATGATGCTCGAGATCGGGACGTGTCCGGGGATCGAGAATTACTCGCTGTACACGAGTGGGCGTCGGACCGGCGATCGCCCTGCGTGTCTGATCGACTATTTCCCGGCGGACTTTCTCACCGTCATGGACGAATCTCACGTGTCCATTCCGCAGATCAACGGGATGTACAAGGGTGACCGTTCACGCAAAGAAGTCTTGATCGAGCACGGCTTCCGACTGCCGTCCGCCCTCGACAACAGGCCCCTGAAGTTCGAGGAGTGGAAGAGCGTCGTACCGCAGGCTGTCTTTGTGTCTGCGACACCGGGCGATTGGGAACTCGAGAAGACCGGGGGAGCCGTGGTCGAGCAGATCATCCGACCGACCGGCCTGGTGGATCCGAAGATCTCGGTCCGGCCGGTGAAGGGGCAAGTCGACGATTTGCTGGCCGAGATCCGGGAACGCGAGAAGCGGCGCGAGCGGGTGCTCGTCACCACCCTGACCAAGCGGATGGCGGAGGACCTGTCCGAATATCTCCAGTCGGTCGGAGTACGGGTACGGTACATGCACTCAGAGGTCGATACGATCGAACGCATGGCGATCCTCAGGACGCTGAGGCTCGGGAAGATCGACGTGCTTGTCGGTATCAACCTGTTGCGCGAAGGGCTCGACCTACCGGAGGTCTCACTCGTCGCGATCCTCGATGCGGACAAGGAAGGCTTTCTCCGCAACGCGCGTTCTTTGATCCAGACGGTGGGGCGGGCTGCCAGGAACGCAGGTGGGGAGGCGATCATGTATGCGGATCGGATCACGAGGTCGATGAATGCGTGCATCGATGAGACAAATCGTCGGCGCGCTGCGCAGCTTGCCCATAATGAGAAGCATGGCATCACACCGGAGACGATTCAGAAGTCGATCGAGGAGATCGAGTTCGCGACCCGTGTCGCAGATGCGCGTGTGGCTCCGGCGTCTGGAGTAGCGGAACCGTCCGGGTCCTACCAGGACGAGGTGAATCGTGAGGAGTACGTGAAGATTCTCGAGCAGGAAATGGCGGAGGCTGCTGAAGCGCTGGACTTCGAGCGGGCAGCACTTCTGAGAGACCAGCTGTTCGAGTTGAACGCTGCGAAATAGCGACCTTGGGGGTCCACATACTGCCTGTAATTCTAGATCTTCTGCGGTCCAGGGGTGGCAACCGCCGCCGAGACCCAAGAACGCTTCAGGTCAGTACATGAACGTGGGGATTGTAGGCTCTGGGTACGTAGGTCTCGTGGTCGGTGCGTGTCTGGCAGAGTCCGGCAATGACGTGATCTGTGCCGATATTGACGAGAGCAAGATCGCTCGCCTCAACGAAGGCGACGTGCCGATCTACGAGCCTGGCCTGAACGCATTGATCGAGCGAAATCTCGAGCAGGGTCGATTGTCCTTCACAACGGACGTCGCGGCCGCCGTGAAGGCATCGCACGTGATCTTCATCGCGGTGGGCACTCCGCCCGACGAAGACGGTTCTGCGGACCTGCAGCACGTCCTCGCCGTCGCCCGGACAATCGGGCAGGCGATGGAGGATGAAAAGATCGTCATCACGAAGAGCACGGTGCCGGTGGGTACGGCCCGGCGCGTGCGTGAGGCGATCGAACAAGAGACCGACGTTCCCGTGCACGTGTGCTCGAACCCGGAGTTTCTGAGGGAGGGTGCCGCGATCGACGACTTCATGAAGCCCGATCGAGTGGTGATCGGTGTCGACTCGGAGCACGCCGGTGAGGTCCTGCGTGAACTCTATGCCCCGTTGGTTCGAACGGGCCACTCCATCATGATCATGGACGTGCCTGCGGCCGAGATCACGAAGTACGCGGCGAATGCGATGCTGGCGACCCGGATCAGCTTCATGAACTCGATCGCACGTTTGTGTGAGGCCACCGGGGTGGACGTGAACGCGGTCCGAAAGGGGATTGGCTCGGACTCGCGGATCGGTTCCAGCTTCCTCTTCCCGGGCGTGGGATACGGAGGCTCGTGCTTTCCGAAGGACGTAAAGGCGCTTGTGAAGACGATGGGGGAATTCGGAGTCGACCCATCCATCCTCCAGTCGGTTGAGGACGTGAATGAGTCGCAGAAGAGCACTCTGCTCGAGAGACTCCTCGCGATCATGGGGGACGACCTGTCGGAAAGGACAATCGCTGTCTGGGGTCTGGCGTTCAAACCAAACACGGACGACATGCGAGAAGCCCCAAGCCTTGTGACGATCGAGGGACTCCTCGCACGAGGGGCCCGGGTTGTAGCGCATGATCCAGTCGCAATGACCGAGGCCCGTCACCATCTTGGTGATCGCATCGAGTACGTCGAGTCGAACTACGATGCCCTGGGGGGTGCCGACGCGCTGCTGATTCACACCGAATGGCATCCCTACCGGAGCCCCGATTTCAGGCGGATGGCCGAGGCCATGAGCCGCCCGCTCATTCTCGACGGCAGAAACCTCTACGATCCGGCGGACATGGCTGGCCACGGCTTCCAGTACGTATCGATCGGTCGGGCCCCGGTGGGCGTCTGATGAAAATCGTCATCACCGGCGCAGCCGGCTTCCTCGGCTCTCACCTCGCAGAACGCTTTCTGGACGCCGGTCATGAGGTCATCGGTGTCGACAACTTCATCACGGGCTCTCGCGAAAACGCGGAATACCTCGATCGCTTCGACGGCTTTCGCCTGATCGAGCACGACGTCAGCGTCCCGCTTTTCCTAGATGACGACATCGACGGCGTTCTCCACTTCGCCTCCCCCGCCAGCCCGGTGGATTATCTCGAACTCCCGATCCAGACTCTGAAGGTCGGGAGCCTGGGCACGCAGAACATGCTCGGCCTGGCGAAGGCCAAGGGTGCACGGTTCCTCCTTGCGTCAACTTCAGAGGTCTACGGCGACCCGCAGGTCCACCCCCAGCCCGAGACGTATTGGGGCCACGTGAATCCTGTCGGCCCGCGGGGCGTCTATGACGAAGCCAAACGCTTCGCCGAAGCCATGACGATGGCGTACCACACATACCACGGTCTGGACACGCGTATCGTTCGGATCTTCAACACGTACGGTCCGCGTATGCGTCCGGGAGACGGCCGGGTTGTCTCCAACTTCATCGTTCAGGCGCTTCGAGGAGACCCGATCACGATCTACGGAGACGGTCAGCAGACGCGGTCGTTCTGCTACGTGAAGGATGAGGTCGAAGGGATCTTCCGCCTCTTCCATTCGGATCGCGTGCAGCCGGTGAACATCGGCAATCCACACGAGTTCACGATCCGTCAACTGGCGGACATCGTTCTGGAAGAGACCGGAAGTGAGTCTGCCCTCGACTCACTACCCATGCCGGTCGACGACCCGAAGGTCAGACAGCCGGATATTTCCGTAGCGAAGGCTCTTCTCGATTGGGAACCAAAGGTGGATCTGCGCGCCGGAATCCGTCAAACTCTATCGTACTTCCAAGAACAGTTGACCCGTTTCGACGCGAAGGCCCGGACCATCTAAATGGTCCTCAGCCACGACCACGTCCACCAACTGGAATCCGAATCCATTTTCCTCATGAGGGAAGTGGCCGCGCAGTTCGAGCGGCCGGTTCTTCTCTTCTCGGGAGGCAAAGACTCGATTCTGATGGTGCACCTCGCACGAAAAGCCTTCGCACCAGCACGAATCCCGTTCACCCTCGTGCACATCGATACGGGCCACAATTTCCCGGAGACGCTGGAGTTTCGGGACCGACTGGTGGACGAGACGGGATCGACGCTGCACGTCGGATTGGTCCAGGACTCGATCGACTCGGGCCGCGTCAAGGAAGAGGAAGGTCCCAACCCGAGCCGCAATGGCCTGCAGACGGTCACGCTCCTCGACACGCTCGCAGAGCTGAAGGCCGATGTGGCCCGCGGTGGAGGCCGTCGCGACGAAGAGAAGGCCCGGGCGAAAGAGCGCTTCTTCTCCCACCGCGATCGCTTCGGTCAATGGGACCCGAAAAACCAGCGCCCCGAGCTCTGGAACCTGTTCAACGGACGGCGGAACCCGGGTGAACACTTCCGTGCGTTCCCCCTGTCGAACTGGACCGAGATGGACGTCTGGCAGTACATCGCTGACGAAGAAATTCCAATGCCATCGCTCTACTTCTCGCACCAGCGCAACGTGGTCGAGCGTGACGGTGTGCTGCTGGCCGAGTCCGAGTTCAATCAACTCATGCCGGGCGAGTCTTGGGACGAGCGGACAATCCGCTTCCGAACGATCGGGGACGCTACCTGTACGGGTGCGACCGAGTCGACGGCCGCGACCCTCGAAGACATCATCGCCGAGGTCGCAGCGGCACGACAAACGGAGCGGGGGGGACGATCTGACGACAAACGCTCCGAGGCGGCGATGGAAGACCGCAAGAAACAGGGGTACTTCTAGTGGACCTCCTACGCTTCTCCACCGCAGGCTCCGTCGACGACGGGAAGTCGACCCTGATCGGCCGTCTCCTCTACGACACGAAGTCGATCTTCGAAGACCAGCTCGAGGCAGTCGAAGACGCCAGCACGCGTCGGGGTGAGGGGTACGTCAACCTCGCGCTCCTGACCGACGGGCTCCGTGCCGAACGCGAGCAGGATATCACGATCGATGTCGCATACCGGTACTTTGCGACGCCGAAGCGCAAGTTCATCATCGCGGATACCCCGGGGCACATTCAGTACACGCGCAACATGGTCACGGGTGCCTCGACAGCTGAGCTCGCGATCATCCTGATCGACGCGCGAAACGGGGTGCTCACCCAGTCGAAGCGCCATGGATTCATCTCGTCGCTCCTGGGGATCCCCCACATACTGGTCGCGATCAACAAGATGGACCTGGTCGACTGGTCGGAAGAGGCGTTCGACCAGATCGCCGCAGAGTACACGGAATTTGCCGAGAAGCTCGGGGTCGACGATCTGTCCTTCATCCCGATCTCGGCCTTGCTCGGCGACAACGTCGTAGATTCGTCCGAGAACATGCCGTGGTACAAGGGGTCGACGCTCCTGCATTACCTGGAGCATGTGAACGTCGGAGCGCACCGCAACCTGGTCGACTTCCGCTTTCCGGTGCAGTACGTGATCCGCCCGGACCAGGACTATCGTGGATACGCCGGGCGCATCTCGTCCGGGACGATCCGCCCGGGCGAGGAGATTGTCGTACTTCCCTCACGGAAGTCCACGACGGTCGCCTCGATCGAGACCTTTGACGGCGCCCTGGAGGAAGCGACGGCGGGCGATTCGGTTTCAATTACGACCACGGAAGAGCTCGACATCAGTCGGGGCGATATGATCGTCCGGCCGGGTAACCTTCCGAATGCCGACACGGAGATCGACGCGACGATCTGTTGGACGTCCGACGAGCCGATGCAGCCGAACACGCAGTACTGGCTGCGGCAGACGACACGCGAGACGAAGGCTTTCATCAGTCAGATCGTCTACAAGATCGACGTCGACACACTCCACCGAGACGAAGTCTCGCAGTTCGAGCTGAACGACATCGGTCGAGTCCACCTTACGACCGCCTCTCCCATCTTCTTTGATCGCTACGCGATGAACCGGGAGACGGGCTCGTTCATTCTCATCGACCCGCACACACAAAACACGGTCGCCGCAGGCATGATCCGCAGCGCGGTCCGTTCGGTGGAAGACCTGCCGGCGGCAGAGCCGGAGACCGATATCCGGCCGGTCTCCCCGGATGTGGTCTGGGAGGCGTGGAACATCGAACTGGCCGAGCGTGAGCGACGGAACGGCCACAAGGCAGCGGTGATCTGGTTCACGGGTCTTTCTGGCTCCGGCAAGAGCTCCATCGCCCGTGAGCTCGAGCGCCGACTCTGGAACGCGGGGACGCAAACGATGCTCCTCGACGGCGACCAGGTGCGCCATGGGCTCAATGGCGATCTCGGCTTCACCCCGGAAGACCGGACGGAGAATATCCGTCGGATCGGTGAACTGTCGTCGCTCTTCTTCCGTCAGGGTGCCTTCGTGCTGTGCACCTTCGTTTCCCCGTTCCAGGCGGACCGCGAACGGGCGCGAGAGCTTCTGCCGGAGGGTCGCTTCGTCGAGGTCTTCGTCGACACGCCGCTCGAGGAGTGCGAGAAGCGGGACGTGAAGGGGCTGTACGAGCGGGCACGCCGTGGTGAGATCGCGCACATGACGGGGATCAGTAGCCCATACGAGGTGCCCGAAAACCCGGAAATCCGTTTGGAGACGGTGGGTCGTGGACTTGATGAGGTCGTAGCGGAGCTCATGGTGCGTCTGCGGGACCTGGGAGTGACCGCCTAGGGGAGCCGTCCTTACCCCCGGACAGACTCCGACGTAGCGCTCACGTGTGCTTGGTAGCGCGTGGACGGCCCCTTTACCGCACCCGCCCCATCCCCCAAGCTTCCCGGATGAGCAACGAACAGCGACATGCGCGACAGGTCGTCGCCGAGGGCGTCAGCGCCTGGGAGCGCGACGACTTCAAGACTGCCCTCGATACCTTCCAGGGTGTTCTTGAGGAGTATCCGCACTTCGCCGATGTCCAGAACAAGACCGGCCTGTGTCTCGCCATGCTCGGTCGGCTCGAGGAAGCGCTTGAGCACTTCGACAATGCGCTCGGGTTTAATTCTTCGTATGCGGAAGCGCACCTGAACCGTGGCATCGTTCTCAATGATCTCGGCCGCTTCGACGAGGCGCAGGCGGCGTTCGATCGTGCGGGTGAGATCGATATGCGAGATTCCCCGGCCTTTCCGTCCGAGGTTGGCAACCGTCTCGCCGTCACGCACGCCCAACTCGGAGATCTCTACCTCGTTGCAGACCATCCGGTTGATGCGATCGAGCACTACGGGGCTGCCTTGTCAATACGACCGCGATTCATGGACATCCGAAGCAAATTCGCGGAGACACTGATTGAACTCGGGGAACTGGATCGGGCGAAGAGGGAACTCGAGTTGATCCTGGAGGGCCGTCCGTCTTTCGTCGGTGCCCGGGTCCGCCTGGGTGTGGTTCATTATCGCCTCGGAGAGGAGGACGAAGCGACCAAACAGTGGCGTCGCTGTCTCGAGGACGACCCCCGGGATATGCGTGCGCGTGCCTATCTGGCGTCCGTCGACGGGGGTTCTGCGGAAGGCTGAGCCCACTTTCGTGTAGGACGTCCGTTACCATGAGTCGTTGGTCCAGGTGTGAACGAACTCCCCCGTTCGTCGAATTTCGGCTTGATCCTTGCTGCCCAATTCCGTCATGATTCCGAACCGTACCCACTCGACACGTCTGGTGATGGCCGGCCTCGCGGTCGCTTTCGCGGTGGCGTGTGTTCCGCGCGATACGGAGACGAGTGCGGTTCGAAGAGGCGATGAGGCGTTCGCGCAGGCCGACTACGACGAGGCGCTCGCCGAGTACCGGCTCGCGATCCGTCAGGGGGCAAACGATCCGTCTGTGACGGCTCGGGTCGCCCACACCTACGTGATGATGGGTCGAGTCGACGATGCCGGCGCGTATTATGTCGACGCATCGGCCCGCGACCCGGGGCTCACGGACCAGGCGGTGTCCGACCTGATGCGGCTCGCGCGTATTGCTCAAGACGGGAACGACCGGTTTGCCATGGCGACCGCGGTGGAGACGGCCTTGGAGCTTCGGCCCGGAGTCGGCGTGGGCGGCATGGCACTTCCTCTCGCACGTCACTACTACCGCAACGGCGAGTACGGGCGGGCGCTTCCGTTCTACCAAAAGGCTCTTGCCGATGCAGTTGACGAGTCACAGCCGGAGGTGGTCTTCGAAGTCGGCGTGGCTCACGACGAGATCGGCGACTGTGAGAATGCGCTGGTCTTCTTCGAGCGGTTCCTGACGATGGTTCGCCCTTGGGAGCGTGGGGAGGCGGAGTGGTACATCGGAACGTGTGCCTACAACCTCGCTCGGGGGTTACTGGACCAGGCTGCGGCGGAAGATCCCGAGCAGGTCGAGGCCGACCTGGAGCGGGCGCTCGAGCTGGTGAATCGCACGATCGACGTCGGACAGCCGCAGACAATCCAGGCACAGGCCTTCTTTGAGAAGGGAGAGATTCTCGCGGAACTCGGGCGGTGTCAGGAGGCGATGGACGCCTATGCACAGGTCCGGTACGCGGACCAGGCTGGAACATTGATCGACCGAGCGCAGGACCGGTTCGACGAGATCCGTTTCGGACGGGGGCTCGAACACCTGCGCGAAGGCCGTTGTCGTTAGATTGCTTGCCATGAAAACCGAAGCTTCACGCATATCGTGCCGCCGGCCTCTGGCCATCTTGTCGCTCGTGCTCCTCGTCGCTTCTGCAGCGTGCGGTGGTGGCAGCACCAATCGCTTCGCAGGCCTGAGCGCCGAAGAGCTGTTTGGCATGGCGACGGAACGGTTCGAGGCTGGTGACCACGGTGAGGCGATTCAGATGCTCGATCGGATCCTGGTCGCGTATGGGGACTGGGCGGGCGTCCCTGATGCTCGGCTCATGCTGGGAGATGTCTACTTTGCGCGTGGTGACTTCCTGACCGCACGGTCCGAGTATACGCGCTTCATCGATCGGTACGCTGCGCACCCACGCTCGTCCGAAGCCGCACTGGGTGTCTGCAAGTCACTCGCGGGGCTGGCGCCGAATCCCAATCGGGATCAGGGATACACGCAGGAGGCGATCGCAAGCTGCCGGAATGTGGTGATCGACTTTGCCGGGAACACCGCGTCCACGGAGGCTGCCCGGATCTCGAACGAGCTGCGCCATACGCTGGCGGAAAAAGAATACTTGAATGGCGAGTTCTACTTCCGCCGAAGTCTCTGGGACGCGGCGATCAAGTACTACGAGTTTGTGGCGAGCCTCTATCCCGAGTCCGACTTCGCTGCGCCTGCTCTGCTCGGTGTGTATCGTGCCAACCTCGAGATCGGCTATGACGACCTCGCTGAGGAAGCTCGGGATCTGCTGCTTCAGCGCTATCCAGATTCGGAAGCCGCGGCGGAGATGAACGCCGAGATCGCCAGCGAAACGGATGGCGACCGGGGCTGACGGCGCTTCGGCCCATGTGCTGAACGCCCCGGTATCTCCACCGCGCCGGGTGGGTGTGTTCGGGGGCACCTTCGACCCCCCCCACATCGGACACGTGTCCGTGGCCCGGGATGTGGCTGATGCTCTCGGGCTCGACGAGCTCGTGTGGGTGCCGGCGTTCCGTTCGCCCCACAAGCCGGATCGTCCGCAAGCCCCGCCCGGTGTCCGGCTGGAAATGGTCCACTGCGCTGTGACTGCCGATCCTCGTTTCCGGGTCGATGACTGTGAGATCCGACGGAAGGGGCCGTCGTACACGATCGATACCCTGCGGTCGATTCGTGCCGAAGACAGCAACGACATCGTCCTGATTATCGGTGCGGACCAGTTCGCCGCCTTCGAGAAGTGGAAGACTCCGGAGGCGATCCGAGCGATGGCGACAATCGCAGTGATGGATCGTGGCGGCGAGGCAGGGCAGGAGTCTCAGGGTGTCCTCCGGGTGCCCGTCGGTCGCGTCGATGTGTCGTCGACTGCGGTCCGGGAACGGGTCGCCCGGGGTGATTCCATCGAGGGCTGGGTACCCGATGAGGTCGCTGCGGTGATCGAGCGTGAGGGACTCTACCGGTCATGAGGCTCGAGGAGCGGGAGCTCGAACGCTGGGGCGAGCAGATCGGCAGCACGGTTCGTGCTCCCGTGGTGATCGCGCTGGAAGGCCGACTCGGCGCGGGCAAGTCGGTTCTCGCCCGAGCGATCGGACGAGGAGCAGGGGTCGATATCGCGATGCCGTCACCTTCCTACAATTTGCTCTTTCGTTACACGACCCCGGCCGGCATCGATGTCGTGCACATCGATCTGTATCGGATCGGGGCGACCGACGAACTCTGGGAGCTGGGCTGGGCTCAGCTGGGCGAAGGGCCCGAGATCGTTCTCGTCGAGTGGGCGGAGCGCGCCGAGACGTTCATGCCTGACAATTATTGGGTGATCCGTCTCACCGTCCCCGACGACGAGCCACTGCTCCGCGACGTCGAGGTCTGCCGCGTGGGTCTCCCGCCGGAACTGCCCCCGTTCCCGATGTCGGTGTCGATCGCATGATTCTCGCTTTCGACACATCGGGGCCGATCGGATCGGTCGCGGTCGCGTACCAGGGGGATGTGCTTGCGAGGGGTGTACTGCGCGTGCAGGCCGGGCATGCGGCGGGGCTGATCCCGATGATCAACGAGGTTCTCGAGGATGCGGACGTAGGTCGAGAGGAGTTGACGGGACTCGTCGTCGGTGAGGGGCCTGGCTCCTTCACCGGAGTCCGGGTTGCCGCGGCCACGGCCAAGGGACTGAGCAAAGCGCTGACTCTCCCGCTTTGGCCCGTCTCCAGTCTGGCCGCAGCGGCGCTGGCCGTCGAGGAAGGGGCCGTTCGCTACGCACTCTTCGATGCCCGGGCTGAACGCGTGTACGGCGCGTGTTACGGAGTAGGTGAAAGCCGGGTTGAGGCGCTCGTTTCACCGCACGCAGGGGAGCTGCGGGATGTACTCGACGGCGACGTTCCTGCGGAGGCCGTCTTCGTTGGCGATGGATCCGAGAAGCATCGGGCCGTGATCGAAGGGGCGGGGTTTCAAGTCGTCGGTCCGAGCCCGGACGTGTCACGTGCCGACGGGCTTATTCGGTATTGGGCCGCATGTCCGGATGGATTCGGTCCGGTCGATGACTCTGGGCGGTGGGAGCCGGAATACGTTCGAGCCTCGAGTGCCGAGCGACTCTGGGGATGACGGGCGGCTCTTCGCTTCCCGATGGGATCGAGATTCGTACGCTCGGTCCTGACGATGTCGATGCCGTGGTGGAGATCGAGACAGAGGCGTTCACGACCCCCTGGAAAGCCGACACGTTCAAGAGCCTCATGGATCGTGATGGCGTGGAGCTGATCGTCATGGAGGATACCACCGAGGGTGTCATCGGGTACGCCGTTCTCTGGTGTATTCTCGACCAGGGTGAACTCGCGAATCTGGCCTTGTCCCCGCTCCGACGTGGAACTGGGCTCGGAAGCCGTCTGTTAAAGCACGTGGTCGACGTCGCGTCCAGTCGTGGTGTCCACAAACTCTTCCTCGAGGTTCGCTCCTCGAACTCGGCGGCGATCGATCTCTACCAGCGATTCGGCTTCGCAGATGTCGGACTGCGCCCGGCGTACTATGACAATCCTCGCGAAGATGCTCGGGTCATGCTGCTGGAGATGGCCTAGAGGCACAGAGGCGAACGATCCGCCGCATCCTTCCATCCACTCGCCCCGGTCTCGGCGCGACCGTAGGACATGCTTCACCATGACCGCCCCCGCGAACGCCTTTGCCGACTCGGCCCGGCTGCGCTCTCTGATGCTGACCTCCTCGTCCTGTTGATCGGTAGCGGGACCGCACATGCACCCGGACCGGCGATCGCGGCGAAGCTTCTGGTGCGCTTCGAGGCGCCGCGGAGGCTCGCATCGGCTGACGTCTCAGCCCTCGAATCTGTCGATGGGGTAGGCCGTGCCACCTCGGCCCGGCTCGTTGCGGCGTTTGAGCTCGCACGACGAGCGGCCTCGCAGGCACCCCCACCCGACGCGCCGATCCGCGGGCCGGCCGACGTCTTCAAGATCATGGGCCCCCGTCTGCGTGATCGACCCCTGGAAGAGTTCCACGCCCTGTTGCTCAACACTCGCCACCGCGTGCTCAGAGCCGTGCTCGTGACCCGTGGTATCCTGGATGCGGCGCTGATCCACCCTCGGGAAGTCTTCCGCCTGGCGGTGGGG
>JAPPOV010000035.1 GCA_028873595.1 Gemmatimonadota bacterium
TCCGGTGCAACCGGAGGCGGCCCGGTTCGCGTATGCGGCCCGGGCCGTCTTCGGTTCGGGGGTCGACCGTCCTCCGATCAGGAACAGAGAAGGAGTCGGGTCTTCGATGGGTTCAATCGTGGTCGGCATCGCGGGCGGAAGCGCGTCCGGCAAGTCTACGGTTGTTCGTGAACTTGCGCGTATTCTCGGGGATGGCCGTGCTACGGTGCTGAGCCATGACGCGTATTACTACGACTTGTCCCACATGCCGATGGAGCAAAGGATCGAGGTCAACGTCGATCATCCAGATTCGCTGGAGACGACGCTCCTGGTCGATCACATCGGGATCCTGCGAGCGGGTCGCGCCGTCGAGATGCCCGATTACGACTATGTGTCGCAGACACGCGCGGCGGCGGGTCTCCATGTAGCGCCTGCGCCTGTGATCGTCGTGGAGGGAATGCTCACGTTGCACGAGCGGCGGCTTCGCGAGCTCATGGACCTTCGGGTGTTCATCGACACCACGTCGGAGGAGCGCCTGACTCGCCGGATCGCGCGTGACACGGTGGAGCGGGGCAGAAAGCGAGCGGTTGTGGAGGATCAGCATGCGCGGCGTGTTCAGCCGATGCATGACATGTTCGTCGAACCGTCCCGCGCTCACGCGGACGTTCTTCTCACCGGAGGAGGACACAATCAGGAAGCGATTCAGTCTCTTGCTGACCGGGTCTTGAGGCTTCTGGCTGGCTGACACATCGCCTGTTTCGAGCCGCGTCCAGGCGCTACGTCACAGAGCCGCGCTGTCGATCGTTCTCAGGGTATGAATACTTCCAGGCGGAGGGCCCTATGACTCGACTCGCGTTCGCAATTCGTGTGTGCAGCTTGGTCTTTCTGAGCGCCACGCTCACCCCCCGGGTGTCCGCCCAGGTGATCGGACTCAAGACCGTTCCACTCGCGGCGGGAGATCCATTCCTGATCTTCCCATCGCAGAATCTGGGTATGGGGGCAGCGTCGTTTGCTCTTCAGGATGCGTTGGCGGATCCGTTCGCGAATCCGGCGACAGGGGTGCGGACCACGGATTCACGGGTCTTCAGTGTGCCCACCTTCTACTCCGTATCGGACGAACACGGCGGAGCTCGTACCATGCCCATCGGAATCCAGCTCCGCTCCGAAACCTGGTTCGGTGGAGGGATGGTCGCTCTTCAGGATGTGGATCAGGGCCGGGCGGCATCGAATTGGCAGTGGGCCCGCCCACTCGACGGGGACTTCATGCTTCCGAACCCGCACCTTCTGGCGGAGCGGTCGGCCACCAACCGTTTCGCTCAGATCTATCTGGGCCGAGAGCTGGGCGATACCTGGTCCCTGGGTGCCAGCGCTCTGGTGGTCGGGATCAACGGTACCGATGGGGTGGAGCAGCTCTATGCCAACGCGTGGGACATCATCGAGCACGGGAGCCTGGAAGAGTATCGAGTCGGGCTGGTCGGTCAGCTGTCGGGTGATCGGGTCGTCGAGCTATCGGTTGTTCGAAGTCATTCGGAGATGACCCAGGACGTCACCTCTGTGACATGGGCGCTGACCGACAGCGCGAACTGGTTGTGGACTCCGACCGTAGACGAAGAGGCCCATCGCAACGTTACGAAGACCTGGGGGGCTCAGGTGAGCTATCAGCAGCCGCTCGAGGCTCCTGGGTGGACCGCAGGTGGCTCGTTCACGGTGAATCGTAAGGACCATCCCAAGATTCCCACGTATGACCTGCTTGCGGTGCAGCTAGCCGAACGTCCTCCGATTCCGCGCGACCCAGGCAACAGCTGGGCATTCGTGATCGGTGCGGGGCTGGCCTACGAGAAGGGCCCAACGACCTTCGGGGTCGACGTGGCGTACGAGCCTGCCCTGAGCGATACGTGGGCGGACGAGCTGGTTGATGTGACGGCGGCGGATGGGAGCGTCATCCCTGCGGGGGACCACACGGTCGACAACCACTTCGACTTCTCGAACGTGTCTGCGCGACTTGGCCTGGACCAGAAGTTCAAGGAGTCGTGGGCGTTCCAGCTGGGTGTGCGGATGCGCTCCTACAGCTATCGGATGGAGCAGAAGGACTACGTTCTGGGTCTGGATCGAAGCCTGATGCAGCAGTGGACCGAGTGGACTCCGTCATGGGGGATCTCGTACGACCTCGACGGGATCGAGCTGAGCTATGTAGGGCTCGCGTCTGCAGCCGGCCACTTCCCCTTCCTTGACTTCGGAAACTCCGACGAGTTCCCAGTGGTCTGGCTTCCGCAGGCCGAAGATCAACTTGTTGGCGGTGATATCCTCGCTCCGCCGGCGGGCGGGCTCCTGACCCCGGATCAGACCACGGTCACGCACAGGCTCCAGATCTCGCTGCCGATTCGCTGACGAGTTGGTCCGGTCCCACGAAGTGGCTGCAGCGAGCGCCACATTCGTGAGGAAGGCGCCACGGGAATGTGCTCGCAAGGTGACCTGGTCGAACGTTCTCGGGTCCGCTTACGGACAGGGCGATGCTTGGACGTCGAGGCGTGGGTGGCGCTCCAGGACATGGGTCGGAGGACGTCCGACTGAAGCCGGTGAAGGCAGCTTCGGGTAGCATCCGGAACACGGATCGGTCCCGGCCACTGAACGTCAGCGAGGAACTGGCTGAACAAGGTCTTTTTCTCCGTTGACACCCTATAGGCCCGTTTCTACCTTTCTATGCTCTGTCGGACCGGCGTCCGCGTTGTTCGTGGCCGCCGTTTTTTTGTCACGGTGTAGTGAGGTAGGAATGCCGACCATCAGCCAGCTCGTGCGGAAGGGCCGGAAGGCGCAGGTCAAGAAGAACAAGGCGCCGGCTCTCCAGCGTAACCCGCAGAAGCGGGGCGTTTGCACGCGCGTGTACACGACGACGCCGAAGAAGCCGAATTCGGCCCTCCGGAAGGTCGCTCGTGTGCGTCTGACCAATGGCTTCGAGGTAACCGCCTACATCGGTGGCGAGGGTCACAACCTCCAGGAGCACTCCATCGTGCTCATTCGCGGGGGTCGAGTGAAGGATCTTCCCGGTGTTCGCTATCACGTTGTCCGCGGTACCCTCGATGCGTCCGGCGTCGATGCCCGCCGTCAGGGACGCTCCAAGTACGGGGCCAAACGGCCCAAGTAAGGCAGATCAATGAGTCGTCGTACCCGCGCCGTTAAGCGAGAGACCCCGCCCGACCCGAAGTTCGAGTCCCGGGGTGTCACGAAATTCATCAACAACCTGATGGTCGACGGCAAGAAGTCGAAGGCCGAGAAGATCTTCTATGATGCGATCGACATCATGGAGCAGCGCTCCGGGCAGCCTGGTGTACAGGTCTTCGAGACCGCGCTGAACAACGCCAAGCCGGCGCTCGAGGTGAAGAGCCGTCGCGTCGGTGGTGCCACATACCAGGTGCCGATCGAGGTCCGCCCCGATCGTCGCACGGCCCTCGCGACCCGCTGGTTGATCTCATTCGCACGAGGCCGTTCGGAGAAGAGTATGGCCGAGCGGCTTGCCGCAGAGCTTCTCGCCGCGAGCCGTGGTGAAGGCAGCACGATCAAGAAGAAGGACGATACGCACCGCATGGCCGAGGCCAATAAGGCATTTGCCCACTACCGGTGGTGATCCCCAGGAACTGAACGACACGAAGCAAGCGCAGACCGAAGCCCTCACTGAGAGAGAGGGCCGCGGACAACAGAAACGCGATGGCCCCCGGATGAGCCGACGGGCCCTCTCCGACCCAGGGAGCGCGGACGGCCGCTCGCCAAAAGGCGGCGGCAGACAGGCCACGCTCCTTTTTTCATGCCCCGCGAGGGGCTGGACGAACGAAGCAAACAAGAGAACCAGATAGATGCCCAGGACGACGCCACTTCCGCTGCTCCGCAACATCGGCATCATGGCGCACATCGATGCCGGTAAGACCACGACGACGGAGCGTGTTCTGTTCTATACCGGCCGCGTACACCGTGTCGGTGAGGTCCATGATGGCGCGGCCACCATGGATTGGATGGAGCAGGAGCAGGAGCGTGGAATCACAATCACCTCCGCCGCGACGACCGCGCATTGGACCCGTTTCGGAACTGAGCACCGGATCAACATCATCGACACCCCCGGGCACGTCGATTTCACGGCCGAGGTGGAGCGATCGCTGCGCGTACTCGATGGCGCAGTCGCCGTGTTTTGTGCGGTGGGCGGTGTAGAGCCGCAGTCCGAAACCGTCTGGCGTCAGGCGGACCGGTACGAAGTGCCGCGTATCGCGTTCGTCAACAAGATGGACCGTATCGGTGCGGACTTCATGAACGTAGTCGAGATGATGAAGGATCGTCTCGGTGCGAACGCTCATCCCGTGCAGTACCCGCTGGGTGAAGGCGAGCTCTTCACGGGCATGGTCGACATCATCGAGCGCAAGGCGATCATCTTTGAAGATGAGATGGGTTCCAACATCACCGAGGGCCCCGTGCCCGATGGTCTCAAGGATACGATCGAAGAACTCCGCAATGCGCTTCTCGAGGCGGCCGTAGAGCATGATGACGAGCTGATTGAGAAGTATTTCGCGGGTGAAGAGCTGACAGACGACGAGTTACGCCACGCGATTCGTACCGCCACGATCAAGGGCGTCATTTTCCCGGTCTTTTGTGGGTCGGCTTTCAAGAACAAGGGTGTCCAGGCACTTCTGGACGGGGTCATCGACTACCTGCCCGCCCCGGTGGACGTGGCAGCGATCCAGGGGCACTTGCCGCAGCACGACGAGACGTTCGAAGAACGTCCGGCTGATGACGACGCCCCGTTCTCGGCGCTCGCGTTCAAGATCGCGACCGACCCCTATGTGGGTAAGTTGACGTTCTTCCGCGTCTATTCGGGTTCACTGCCGTCCGGCTCCTACGTTCTCAACGCGACGAAGGGGAAGCGCGAGCGCGTGGGCCGCATCCTCCAGATGCACGCCAACAAGCGCGACGAGCTCGATGAGGTGTTTGCGGGTGACATTGCCGCAGCGATCGGCCTCAAGGACGTGAAGACGGGCGACACGCTCAGCACCGAGACCGACCCGATCATCCTCGAGGCGATGAATTTCCCCGAGCCGGTGATCGCTGTCGCCATCGAGCCGAAGACCAAGGCCGACCAGGACAAGCTCACAAATGGCCTGATCAAGCTGGCCGATGAAGATCCGACGTTCCGCGTCCAGACGGATCCGGAGACCAATCAGGTCATCATCTCCGGTATGGGAGAGCTACACCTGGAGATAATCGTCGACCGACTGAAGCGCGAGTTCGGGGTCGAGGCGAATATCGGTCGCCCGCAGGTCGCATACCGCGAGACGATTCGGAACCGAGCCGAAAAGGTCGAGGCGAAATTCGTCCGTCAGACCGGTGGTCGTGGTCAGTACGGGCACGTCGTGATCAACATCGAGCCGAGCGAGCCGGGATCCGGCTTCGTGTTCGAGGACAGGATCGTTGGTGGTGTGATTCCGCGTGAGTACATCAGCTCAGTCGAGGCTGGTCTCAAGGATGCCCTCGATTCGGGTATCCTCGCGGGCTATCCGGTGATCGATGTGAAGGTCGAATTGATTGACGGGTCGTATCACGACGTCGACTCCAGCGAGATGGCGTTCAAGATCGCCGGCTCGATGGCGATGAAGGAGGGCCTGAGGAAGGCCAAAGCCGTCCTGCTCGAGCCGATCATGGACGTGGAGGTGGTGACGCCTGCCGACTACATGGGTGACATCATTGGTGACCTCTCGTCCCGTCGCGGCCGCGTGGGTGGCATGACGGACCGGGCCGGCGCCCGTGTGATCGGCGCCTCCGTTCCGCTAGGAGAGATGTTCGGGTACTCGACGACGCTGCGTTCGCTCAGCCAGGGCCGCGCCGTCTACACAATGCAGTTCGCGCAGTACGAAGAAGTGCCGAAGTCGACCGCCGACGACATCATGGCGGCCTCCGGCAAGAAAGATTAACCCCAGAGGGTAGCGAGATGGGCAAAGAGAAGTTTGAGCGCACAAAGCCTCAT
>JAPPOV010000020.1 GCA_028873595.1 Gemmatimonadota bacterium
GGGACATGGGGCCCGCGTGGTCCTTCACCGACGTCGATCTCCGAAACATCATCGATGAAGGCACCCTGCCGGGACCACGGATGATGGTGGCCGGCAACTACGTGTCGGCGACGGGTGGAGCCGGCGACGCCCGACAGTTCTCGATCTACGTCGATGTGCCTGTCGTCCAGAACCTCGCAGACGGCGTCGACGAAGTGCGTACCGCAGTTCGGACCAACCTCAAGCATGGGGCAGACTTCATCAAAATCCTCGCCACGGGCGCGGTGCTATCCCGGGGTATCCCTCCCGGCGCTCAGCAGTACTCAGATGAGGAACTCGCCGTCGCAGTCGTGGAGGCAGGACGCTGGGACCGCTTCGTAGCCGCCCACGCCCACGGAGCAGAGGGGATCAACGCAGCGATCCGTGCTGGTGTCCGAACGGTCGATCACGGTTCGATGATGGACGATGAAGGCATCGAGATGCTGTTGGCTCAGGACTATACCTACTACGTCCCGACCCTATATGTCGGTGTTATCGTGCCGCGAGATGGTGCCTCAATGGGCATCCCCGAAGCACAGATCCAGCGCTCCACGGAAATGATGCGATACCGAAACGCCACCTTCCGTCGAGCCCTCGAGGCCGGACTGCCGATCGGCTTCGCCACAGACGCAGGCGTCTTCCCGCACGGTCAGAACGCTCGCGAGTTCTCGATTCGTGTCGAAAATGGCGAACCGCCCATGGACGCGATCACCGCTGCCACGAGCCTCAACGCTGAGATCATGGGGTGGGAGAATGAGGTCGGCAGCCTGGAGGAAGGAAAGCTCGCCGACGTGGTGGCGGTTCCAGGGAATCCATTGGACGACATCACAGCGATGGAACGCGTCTTCTTCGTCATGCAGGGCGGAGCGATCGTACGCCACGACGAGGGACGGTAATCACACCGCAGGCCTGATAAGCGTGAGGTCGGTAGTTCAAATCTACCCAGGCCCACTGAAGGAAACGGAAGCCCCGCTCGAGGTTACGGCCTCGGGCGGGGTTTTCTCGCTACTGCCTACGAGGCCATTCCCTCCGTCCGCCCATCTTGCGCGGACAGCAGCAATTCCTTGTTAGAAAGCCGCCCACCAGAAGGGCTCTCTATCTCACATGAATGCTTCGTAGGGAAGACGAACGCGTTGTGAGGCTGGTTTGGACGCGGGAACCCTGGCGAACACACACTCGGCTTCCGTCCTGCAACACCGTGTACTGCACGCATTCGCTGAATCGACGCAGTTCCGTGACGGTCATTGAGACGCTTCCACGAACTCGACCTTGGTCCGACCAAAGAGTGAGGTTCGTGTCGCCGCAGCGGATGTCCCAGCCTAACCGCCGTCTCGTCTGGCTATTCTGCGCTCGCTCAGGCGCTAGGCACGCAGAGACCGGCATCTGAACATCGACGGATGTGGGTCCAGCCGGCCCGACCGTAACTTCGCCAAGAAATCGGACCCTCTCGAAACGCTCTCGATCGAGCGTGTCAGCACGATAGCGGATCGCTCCCTCCACTTCATATACGCCCGGGACCCAGCGGTAACGAGAACCCGCCTCCGCCGTGCCGACGCCAGTCGTGCTGCACGCACTGATGAGCAAGGAAGTCACCAGGCCCAGGCCCAACCACTTCGGGTGGCTGCATACCACTGGATCGCTCCCGCTACGATACCCACGAGTTCCTCAAGGCTCTCTAACGATTTGCGAGTCTGCTGCGCGTGCTGAGTGTGCACAAGCGCGAAGCGCTTCCCATCAAAGTTTCACGCGACTGCAGCAATCGCCTGTTAGATAGCGGACTTCGTTGCGATGCTGATTTGTCGCTACCACGTTTGGGAGTCCTTCTCGACCTCGGCTTCAGGGAGAACACATGAAGGACAAGAGGTTCGTGCAGCTGCTCGGGCAGGCTGTCATCATTCTCTCGGTGGTCTTTGTAGGGCTGGAGATCCGGCAAAACAACAGGATCGCACGTGGTGCCGCCTATCAGGCCATTGGGGTGGCGACAGCTGAGCTGTGGATAGCTCTTTCTCAAAACGAGAACACCACCCACCAATGGTCGACACCGCCGGCCAGCCTTGAAGCCGCCGATTGGGTTCGGCTATACGCAGAGTGGACGGCTTCTATCAGGTTGCTTGAAGCCCTTCTCCTGCAGGTGGAGGAAGACCTCCTCCCCAAAGATGCCGCTGACCGACTCGGCTACTCCCAAATGAGACGACTGGGGGCCGATCCCGTGTTCGTATGCTTGTGGCCCGTCATTCGGCCGGGAACCAGCGCCGCCGTTCGGGCATTCGTGGAACGGGACGGACCGATCAACTCGACAGGCTGCGAAGCATATCCGCTGCCAGGGGAGTCAGGCGCGGCCACATCTTGAGATTCCCGCCCCTTCACAGTCTTCCCTGATATCTAACCTCTCGGAATTCTGCTGCCGCAACTGGCTGCTGACAGACCGCAGGCGCTACCCGACCTATCGAGCAGCCCCCGCGGACAGCAGCAATTCCATGTTAAAAGGCGAACCGGTGCATCCTACTCCCATCCGTAGTAGCTCGATACGTACTCGCGAAAGTCGGCGGGCACGCTCGCTTTGACTTCAGGCCAGAGAGCGGCCCACCAGTCCGGAAGCTCAAGCCCATACCCGAACCACTGAAGAGCCTCAGGCGGGAGAATCCCCTCGTCCACCTGCCGGTATAGTGCTTCCCAAGCACGCATCGAGCCCAAGATGACTGAGCTCAGCTGCCGCCAATCTGGGTCACTCAACTCATCCCAGCGGGTGCTATCGTCGGCGGTTTCCAGAAGCCCCACCAGTTGAGGATCGTGGGCATACTGCCGCCACGTCTCCAGGACCGAGAAGCCGATATCCTGATAGGTGGCAGCTCTAGCCATCGCAGTGTTCTGCCGGATCTCGTAGCCGACGAACAACAGGGACGCGATGAGACTGAGAGCAGCCAGTGACTCTTTAATTGTCTTTCGGTCCACCGCTACTCCCAGCCAATAACCGGCCTTCGGCCGAACCGCCGACCTCGCCCTTTAACGTCCCGGAATTCTGCTGCTCAGCTCGCCAGATCGCCAGCGCAGTGTATCAACTAGCTCTTCCGTGGCTGCAGTAATTCCTTGCTAGGTTGCGTCATTATCTAAGGCCGTTGGCCTCGCTAAACGCGCGTACGAATGACGAGTCGAAAACGGCAAGCATGGGGCTGGTTTCCCAAAAAACGGCGAACTGCGGAGTGTCCCAAGCGCCTCCAACGAAACCGTAAGTATCCAGGATGCTCTCGTCGAAGACACCTTCGCGGTATTGGAGGTACACGTTCTCTTGATGGCGCATAAACGCGAGGATCGCTTGCTCCACCCTCACAGTGTCGAGCACTGTCAGGGCAGGTGGCGATGCGAAGCGTTCAGGGAACAGGTATCCCTGCCACGCCCGAGCCAGTTGCGCGTCCTCGGCCAACCTAAGTATCTGGTCTTTCGACGCGTCAGCGATTGCCTGACGCGTTTGCGAGCGCTGGGCTGCGGTGTTCTGACGGATCTCAAGTCCAACAAACACAAGAGACGCGACGACTGCTACCGCGGATATGACTTGTCGCGCCGTGCTGTCCTGCTTCATGGGGTCCTCAGGGGAGGGTTGGACGCAGCCTAACGGATTTGGAATTCTGCTGCCGCACCGTCTAGTTCGCCAGCGGACGACAGCGAGTCGCCCTCCCGCTCATATGCGGACAGCAGCACTTCCTTGTTAGAACGCGCCACGACGGGGCCTCCACCCTTCTTCGAGCTGTCGACATAACTCATCGATGTGCACCTAGCGACTGCCGGGCCTAAGGCCGGCTGACGTCTTCAACCCCTTAAGTCGGCGGCCGGCTATCGGGGAGGGCCTCGAGGGCTACGACAGTCGCGGCGTCGCCGGGGAAGAGCTCGAGGTTCCATTCCAGAGCCTGCCTAGCCTGATCGGGCAACCCGGACTCAACCAGCAGTTGCCCGAGGCGGAGCAGATGAGGGGGTTGGGCTACGAGATCGCCTTCGCGCAATGGGTCAGGGTACAGCCGCTTGGCACCCTCAACTCCGTTGCGCCGGACTTCCATGTAAATCGCCTGATCCAGATCCTCCGCCGACCGCGTAGCGAGGCGGATCCGGTGGGCGCGCTTCAAGTCCTCGATTGCTTCCAGAGACAGATAGCGCCCGCGTGTAACTACGCCGACTACGCGCTGGGTGTTGGCGATATCCTCAAGGGGACTGGCGGCGAGCAGGACGAGATCGGCCTCGTACCCTTCGTCCACGGCGCCCCACTGCCCCTCCCGCCGAAAGTATTCCGCCGGGTAGACAGTGGCGGTGCGGAGCGCCTCCGCGGGCGTCATCCCTGACTCGACGAAAGCGCGAAGCTCCGCGTGCAGACTCAGGCCCGCGGGGAGATAGGGGTTCGGCGTATCCGTGCCAGCCAGGAACTTCACCCCGCGACGTGCCAACTCTCCGGCGATGACTCGATCCAGCGATGCCGCCGCGCGAAGGGCTTGGCTGTCGGCCGGGGTCATGCCTGCCACAAGACCCTCGCTTAGCCGTGACCACCACGCTCGATGGTATGCAGGGGTGTAGGCGAGTGATTCGTCATCCCCGAAGAGCGCCTCCGCCGTCAACGGGTTGTTCACGAGGGTTGGGCTCTGAAAGGTGCCCGCGGCCAAGAGAGCGGAAGCGAGCCTGTCTAGGTCTTCGCTACTGGGGCTCCCATCGGATACGCTCACGGTGTTGGACATGCCCCAGAAGTGTTCGATCGACCCCAATCCGGCCTCCGCCCCTCGCACCTGATCCCACTCCGTCGGGATGTGGCCGGCCGACTGGAGGCCCCGGTCCACTGCATACGTCACGAGCGCCTCGTAGACTGGTCCTTGCAAGTTCTGGAACAACTTGATGATCTCCACCCCCTGCTCGACCAGAGAATCGAGGGCCGGCGTGATCTGGTCTACCGCGGTAACGGACAAGGAACTGGCAAACCGGGGTGTGGCTCCTTCTACGATCACTCCAGAGGAAACGATGCGCGGCCCCCACAACGCTCCGCGTGCACTTTCCCTCTCCCACCGGCGAACGAGTCGGAAGTCCGTCAATCCAAGATCGCGGATGCCGGTGATCCCATGTGCCAGGAACATCGGCAGAACGTCCTGGCCTTCATACGTCCGCAAGTGCGCGTGCATATCCCATAGCCCAGGCACGACATAGCCGCCGTCGAGGGCGACGACTGTCTCGGCACGGACGCGCTCGTCACCATGGGGAATCACTGCCACGACCACCCCCTCATCCACTAGCACATCAAGGCTGGACACGACCTCGCCGGCTCGGACGTCCACGACATTGACGTCCTCGAGCAAGACGTCGACCTCAAAGGCAGGGGTGCATCCGGATACGAGCCCGAAGCCCGTGGCGAAGAACCACCCAAGTCGTGTTAGGCGGCGAGGCGCGATACGAGGATAGCCTTCAGTCATCAGAAGATTTGGTGCGCGTTCTAACGTCTCGGAATTCTGCTGCGGACCAGTTGCCGAGACAACCTACGCCGCTCCCGATCCCTGTCGCGCCCACTATCAAACGGTACGGCCAGTCGGACGGGTCAGAAGCGATCCCGATTCCCTATGCCCCCGAAGCGTGTGTTGACGACGTTGTTGGAGATTGAGCCGAATCGGTAGCGGAACCCGAAGCTGAGCGGGGCGTGTGGCACCCTCGCCTGAGCGCGTGACACCGGAGGGCTGACGAGGTTCGAGGCCGGCGCCCTATGGCCGACGTTTGATCCTGACCCAGCTAAGACCGTCTCCGTATTCGGAGTCCTGAATCGGGAGTACGGCCCCGAGGTCACCGTCG
>JAPPOV010000022.1 GCA_028873595.1 Gemmatimonadota bacterium
GATGACTTCCCCAAGCTCTTCACTGCTGCTCAAAACGAGGCACGGGCTGCATTCGCGAACCCGGACGTGTACCTCGAACGCTGCATTCTCAAGCCTCGCCATGTCGAGATCCAGGTCTTTGGCGACCAGCATGGACGCGTGATGCACTTCGGCGAGCGCGACTGCTCGATCCAGCGGCGCCATCAGAAGCTGGTAGAGGAAGCGCCGTCTCCGGTGCTGACACCCGAGCTTCGGACGGAGATGGGTGCGGCCGCGGTCCGGGCGGCCGAGGCGATCGATTACGTGGGGGCGGGCACCGTCGAGTTTCTGCTCGACCAGGACGGCTCGTTCTACTTCATGGAGATGAATACCCGGATCCAGGTGGAGCACCCTGTCACCGAGGTTACGACCGGCTTCGATCTGGTGAAGGAGCAGATTCGCGTGGCCGCCGGTGAGCGTCTCGCCGCACCGGAGGGTGACATCGAGCATCGTGTGCATGCGATCGAATTCCGCATCAACGCGGAGGATCCGGACCGTAACTTCGCCCCAGGCCCGGGAACGATTACGACATTCCACGCTCCAGGTGGTCCTGGGGTACGTTTCGATTCGCATATCTATGCCGGGTACAAAGTCCCGCCGAACTACGACTCACTGCTCGCCAAGCTCATCGTGAGTGGGAAAACCCGAGAAGAAGCGATCATCCGGGCTCGTCACGTCATGGATCAGATGGTGATCGAGGGAATCCCCACCACCATCCCCTTCCTGCGTCGAATCGTGGACGACGAGTACTTCGTGGCGGGCGATGTAGATACGGGCTTTGTGGCCCGCATGATGGCCGAGGATCAGCCAGCTGAATGAGAATCGACACGTATTTCACTCTGCCCGAGGTTGAGGGGTCGTCGCTCGCTGAGTCGACGGTCGTCGTTATCGACGTCGTGAGAGCCACGACGACGATCATCGAGGCGCTTGCGAATGGAGCGCGTGCGATCTTTCCCACCGTCTCCACCGAGGACGCCGTTCGTCTTGCTTCCTCGCTTGGTCGCGAGGATTCGATCCTCTGCGGCGAGCGAAAGGGAGAAAAGGTCGAAGGATTCGACCTGGGGAACTCTCCGGGTGAGTTCGTGCGCGATGTCGTCGAAGACAAGAAGCTCGTCATGAGCACGACGAACGGCACCCGTGCCTTGAACGTGGCACAGGAAGGGGCACGCATTCTTCCGTGCGCGCTCACGAACCTGGGTGCTGTCGCCGCGGAGCTGGCAACGGTCGAGCACGTGGTGATCATCTGTGCAGGCAAGGAGGATAGCTTCTCCCTCGATGACGCTCTCTGTGCCGGCCACCTCATCCAGCGCATTCTCGAAGACCCTGACGGCGGGGACGACGAACAACTCGAGTTCAACGATGCGTCCCGGGCGGCTCGGGCGCTCGCGCAGGCCCGCAAACCGACCAGGCATTTCCTGAGTCTGACATCGGGAGGCCGAGCCGTGATCGATATCGGCTTCGGGGAAGATCTCGTCATCTGTGCTGACGTCGACCGGCACGACCTTGTGGCCGAGATGCGCGACCAGCAGATCACCCGAGCCGGAGCGTGACCCGAGCGTGACGTCGAAGAAGAGCAAAGGAAAGAAGACGGCGCCGAAGAAGAAGGCGTCGAAGAGCGGGCGCTCCAGGAAGAGGTCGGGTGGAGACGGTCTTCTCTCACGTGAGCAGCAGCGGGAGATCCTTGCAGTAGCGCTCTTCGGGGTCTCTCTCCTTTTTCTTCTGTCTCTCTTCCCGGTCGGGGTGTTCGGAGCGCGCAGCCTCGAGTGGTTCCCGTCCGGGAACATGATTGGTGTGGTTGGGGGCACGATCCGGGGACTCCTGGTTGCGTTCGTGGGTGGCTCAGCCGTTGTGGTGCCGGTGGTGATCGCCTGCCTCGGGCTGTGGAGTGGAGAGTGGATGCCATCATGGCGAGCACTTCGCTTCGGGCTGCTTTCGCTCGGACTTCTTTTCCTTCTTCCGATTGCGACATGGATCGGAACTCAGTCCGAGGTCGCTGCCGGGTGGCTCGGTACCGCACTGGGTGATCCGCTCGTCGGTCTGCTCGGTACCGTTGGAGCAACGGTGGTGACCGCGACGATCTTCGTGGCGCTCAGCGTGACGACCCTCGGCTGGAATCCCCTGCGTTCGGTCGGCCGCGGCGTCCTGGTTGGTGGCGATGCGGCAGGCCGGACCATGAAGGCTGTGGCGGATCGGAGTCGTGAAGCCGCCGCCGCTGCACTGGCGGAGCAGCGGGAGAGTCAGGTCATCGAAGAAGTCGCTCCGATCGAGGGGATGGAGCCGGAGTGGGCGGCCGAGGATCGCGACATCGCGGCGGCCGTGGTCAGTGCCGTGGAGGATGCTGCGGACGGGTCTGACGATGATGACCTCCCGTGGAGTGACGCGCTGGACGACGAGGGTGCAGTCCAACATGCAGGTGAGGCCTCGCGGGAGGAGGAGGCCGACGCGGTGGGTGTATCTGAGGACGCGGATGATGCGAACGAGTTCGAAGACGACGATGGGCTCGCAGATCCGAACGCCGACGTGCTCATGGAGCACGAGGTGCCGCCCGTCGGACTGCTGAGTGCACCCGAGTTCAAGGATCGCGCGAGCATGGAACGGCAGCTCGACGCGTTGGGTCACGTTCTGGTTGAGAAGCTCGGAACCTTCAACATCAAGAGCTCACTCGGCGGACGTACCACCGGGCCGGTCGTGACCCAGTTCGAGGTCGTGCCGGCCCCAGGCGTGAAGGTCAACCGGATCGCGAATCTCGATGCGGATCTGGCACTTGCGATGAAGGCGCGGACGATCCGCATCGTTGCGCCAATCCCCGGGAAGGGCGCGGTCGGAGTCGAGATCCCGAACCCCGCGCCTGAGATCGTGAACCTTCGTGAGATCCTGGAATCCAGGGAGTTCACAAAGGCGAAGGGCGTCTTGCCGCTGGCCCTGGGCAAGGACCTCAACGGGACACCCTACGTCTCTCAGCTCGAGAAGATGCCCCACGTTCTGATCGCGGGGGCGACCGGGGCAGGGAAGTCCGTCTGCCTGAACACGATTGTGACGAGTCTGGTCTACCGGCATACGCCGGAGACCCTCCGTCTTCTGATGATCGACCCGAAGATGGTCGAACTTTCAGTCTATTCGAGGCTGCCTCATCTTCGCCACAACGTGGTGACCGACCCTCGAGACGCCGCTGGTGTACTGAAGTGGGCGGTGATCGAGATGGAGCGCCGCTACGCACTGCTCAAGGCGAACCACGTCCGATCCATCGGTGAGTTCAACAAGAAGGTGCGTGGGGGCCAGGTGCTCCGTCGGAGCGAGCCTAAGGGGCCGGAAGGAGACGAGAACCGTTGGATCTACGCCGAAGGCATTATGCCGTACATCGTGGTGGTCGTCGACGAGCTCGCCGACCTCATGATGACCGTGCAGTCCGAGGTCGAGAAGCCACTGACCCAGCTCGCCCAGAAGGCCCGCGCGATAGGGATCCACCTGATCGTCGCCACCCAGCGCCCGTCCGTGAACGTGATCACCGGGCTGATCAAGGCGAACTTTCCCACGCGGATCGCGTTCCGGGTCGCCTCCAAGACCGATTCGCGCACGATCCTCGATCAGAACGGCGCGGATGCGCTCCTCGGGAACGGGGACATGCTCTTCCTCCCTCCGGGTGGCAGCATTCCGGTTCGGATCCAGGGCGCCTTCCTGCCGACCGAGGATACAGAGCGTCTGATGGCATGGTATGTGGAGCTGCTCGAGCGGCACGCCGAGGAAACGGGGCAGTCGATCGAAGCGCCGGACGAGCCCGACATTCTCGAGGAGGTGCGGGGAGCGGAGTTGGAGGAGGACGGCAGTGGACCGGAGGAGATCCGGGGCGACTGGGACGGGCTGTTCCAGAAGGCAGCCGAGGTCTGTATCCAGAACGGGACAGGCTCGACGTCCCTGCTCCAGCGGAAGCTGGGGATAGGGTACGGGCGTGCCGCGCGGATCGTGGATCAGCTCCACGATGCCGGTGTGCTCGGCCCGTCGGAGGGATCGAAGGGCCGCGAAGTACTCATGATGCACGACGAGCTCGAGCGGTTCATGAGCGGGGAGTGAGCCGGTGAACGCCCGGAGGAGCCTTTGGGTCGCAGCCGCGATCGCCCTCCTGCCGTCCGGAGTGCGTGCCCAGGACCGTGGTGTGGAGATTCTGCACGAGACCGCCGACCGATACGGATCGGTCGAGACGCTGTGCGCCGACTTCACGCAGCACCTGCTCGTGCCACTTCTGGGCACCGAGCGAACCGGCGCAGGGCGCCTTTGTCAGACCGCGCCGAATCTGTTCGCCATGCGTTTCGACGATCCGGAAGGAGATCTGATTGTCGTGGATGGATCGTTCGCTTGGGTGTACTTCCCGAGCAACGACGCCAAGACCGTCCTGAAGACCTCGGCCGACGAGAGTGCTGGTGGCCGTGACTTCCACCGCGAGTTCCTCGAAGAGCCCGAGTCGAAGTACGAGGTCACATATGAGGGTGCCGAGGACATCGACGGCTGGACGACCTACAAGTTGCGTATGACCCCCAAACGTCCGATGAGCTATCGCGTCGCGACTGTGTGGATCGATCAGGGCGAACCTGTATTGCGACGGCTCCAGATGGAGGAGGCGAACGGAAATATCCGGACCATCACGCTCGACGACGTGGGGTTCGGTGTCGACCCGGGCGCCGAGTACTTCACGTTCTCGCCGCCGGATGGCGCGCTGGTCGTGGTTCGATGACGGTGGTCGTCCGATGAGTCGGACACGCGATCTGCCCGTCTTCCCGCTCTCGACGGATCCAGTTCGCCCGGGCGTCTCACCCGACGCGGCTCCGGTCCGCCACGAGTTCGACACCACGGGTGTCGAAGACGGGCCTCGTATCGCACTGGTGACGCTCGGCTGCGACAAGAATACGGTGGATTCCGAGCGCATGATGGCGGCTCTGGTCGGTCACGGAGCTCGCGTATCCTCGAACGTGGACGACGCCGAAGTTGTCATCGTGAATACGTGCGGCTTCATCCAGTCTGCAAAAGAACAGTCGATCGAGACGATCCTCGAAGCCTGCTCTCTGAAGGAAGAGGGGGACGTTCGTGCGGTGGTTGCGGTGGGGTGTCTGGTTCAGAGGCATGGAGACGAGCTCGCGGAGGAGATCCCCGAGGTAGATCTGTTTCTGGGTCTGACCGAGCTGCCGACCCTGGTGCCGGAACTCCGAGGTCGTGGCCTGCTGCCGGACGAGTCGGAGGTGATTCTGCTCATGGAGCGGCCACTAAGGCTCCTCTCGACCGAGACGCGGCACACGTCGTACCTGAAGATCAGCGAGGGATGTGATCACACGTGTGCGTTCTGCGCGATCCCTCTGATGCGTGGACTGCACCGCTCCCAGCCTGTCGAGGAACTGGTTCGCGAAGCGTCCGGTCTCCATGCCGCGGGCGTACAGGAAATCAACATCGTCTCGCAGGATACCACGTGGTACGGTCGCGACCTCAAGAGGCATGACCGTGAAGCGCCTCTCCTTCCGGAACTCCTGCGCGCGCTCGTCGACGGCACGGACGTGCCGTGGTACCGCCTCTTCTACATGTATCCTTCGGGTATCACCCGGGAGTTGGTCGACCTTCTGGCCGGCGAGGACCGGATCTTGCCGTACCTCGACATGCCGATTCAGCACGGTAGCGATCGGATTCTGACGCTTATGCGCCGGCCGGAGCGCCGGGATACGATTCAGGAGCGCGTCGGATGGCTGCGTGATGCGATCCCCGGGTTGACCCTTCGCACGACCGTCATCGTCGGCTTTCCCGGTGAGACGGACGAGGACTTCCGCGAGATGTTGGAACTCCTGGATGAGGTGCAGTTCGAGCGTGTCGGAGCGTTCACGTATTCGGTCGAGGAAGGAACGAGGGCGGCCGATCTTCCTGGTCACGTGCCGCAGGACGTCATGGACGACCGCCTCGAAGAGCTCATGGAACTCCAGCGTTCCATCTCCTTCGAACGAAATTCGGTGTGTGTTGGTGAAGAGATGACCGTACTTGTCGATCAATCCATCGAGGGCGACCCCGAGCATGTGGCTGTGGGACGGACTGTCGGCCAGGCCGTCGACGTCGATGGTGTGACTCACCTGACCGGTCCTGGAACATGGAGCCCGGGGGACTTCGTCCGAGCACGGGTCGTTGAGGCCCACGACTATGACCTCGTGGCCGAGATCCTCGGCCCTCTCGACGAGCCGGAGAACTGATGATGCCCTGGCCCCGCCGCACTGTCCTGATCGCGACCGCAGCCCTGGGTGTTGGAGTGAGCGGAGCGAGTGGGCAGGACATTGCGGATATCGATTATGAACACCTCTCGTTCCGCGGGATCGCGCTCGAGTACGGATATCTCTGGCCGGATCGGGTCCAGGAAACGTCCTCGTTCGGTCTGCGTTTCGATCTGGGGTACGCAGGCCCCGGCCTGCGCGTGGTTCCCTCGATCATGTACTGGACTTCTCCCCTCAACGCTGGCGAGATCGTCGAATTCCGCAACCGGGTGCAGGACCTCGTCGCGGAGCAGAATGGCGGCGTTCGTCCCGCGTTGGATCTGGGCCGCATCGACTACACCGACGTCGCCTTCGGGGTGGATGCCCAGGTGGTGTGGGAGCTCCCCCTGGACGTACTCACTTTCGGGGGTCTGGGTCTGACGGCCCACGTCATGGATGGTGACGGCGAGGTCATCCGCGGGACCTTTGTCGAGGATCTGCTCGATTCGGTCGAGCCGGGGTTCAACTTGCACCTCGGTACCGAGTACCCGATCCGGGACAACATGCGCCTGTACGCCAACGGTCGGTACGAGGTGATGCCGGACCTTCAGTATGTTCAGGTACGGGTGGGATGGCAGTTCATGTGGGGCCCGAACGCGCCTGGTGAGGGGCCGGGCAGCAACTAGACCGCGGCTGTACGGCCGCCATGATCGGGAGGCATGCGGATGAGTGAGAGGTCACCGGTCCGAGTCGGCATCATCGGCGCGGGCGCGATCAGCCAACTCGTCCACCTCCCCATACTGACCGAACGCGTAGATGTGGATGTGGTTGCTCTGTCGGATGCCGATGTCCACAAGGCCGAGACGCTTTCGCGCCGCTTCGGGGTGCCCGTCGTCATGGACACGGACGAGTTGCTTCGGTTCGACGAGGTGGATGCGCTCGTCCTGTGCACACCGAACCATCTCCACGAAGAGATGGCGGTTACGGCACTCGAGGCCGGTTTGAACCTCCTCGTGGAGCGCCCACTTGCGTCGACGTCGGAAGGTGCGGAGCGGGTCATCGAGGTTGCGGAAACGGAAGGGCGTGTACTCTCTGTTGGCGTGCCGCATCGGTTCAGGCCGGAAGTGGCCGCGCTCCGAAGCTTCGTCGAAGGGAGCGAACTCGGTGAAGTGTTCGCTGCGAGAGCGAGCTGGCTTACCCGGAAGCTGCCCGGACAACGAGGAAGCTGGCGATCGGACCGTGAGTCCGCCGGCGGTGGCTCCCTCGTGGACCTCGGGATCTCTGCCCTGGACCTGTGCCTTTGGTCCCTGGGTTTTCCCGACGTAGCCAAAGTGAGCTGCGCGTTGGCCTCAGACGGTGACGCCGTCGAGCACTCCGGCAGCTTGCTCCTGCATACAAGCGGCGGGATGGCGATTTCCGTTGAGGTTTCAAACCGGTTGTTTGCTCGTGAGGATCGCTACTACCTCCGGGTGATGGGGTCGGAGGGATCGGCGGCGATCCCCCCGCTCGAGGTGTACAAGCTACTCGGCGGACGGCCAATGGATGTCACACCGCGCCAGCCTTTGCCACAGGGTGGTGAGAATCCATACACGAACGCGTACCGACGCCTGCTCGATGCGTGGGTTCGAAGTCTACTGGGATTGGCCGAGGCGGAAATCCCGCGCGAGCAGGTTACCATCATGAAGATCATCGAAGCCGCGTACCGGTCGGCGGAATCCGGCTCGGAAGTGGACGTCGAAGGGTAGGATCCATCGCTGGCCCCACTGACTGGACCCCCGCGGGCGCCTCGTTTAGCTTTTCGTGCTCTACCCCAACCGAACTGTTGGAGCAGGATATGAAGCAGGGGATTCATCCCGAATACATGGCGTCGACCGTCGTGTGTGCGTGCGGGAACCGCTTCGAGACGATGGCGACTCAGGACGAGGTTCACGTGGAGATCTGCTCCGTGTGCCACCCCTTCTATACGGGTAAGCAGCGGCTCGTGGACACCGCCGGACGTGTCGATCGCTTCAAGAAGAAGTACCAAGCGACCGCCGAGTAAGAGGACCGGCTTCGGGTGCACATCGCCGTGCGCCCCGCCCTTCGCCCGATGAAGGTCCCCACCCTCGACCCGCGGCTCGACGATCGCCTCTCCGAGGCGGAGCGTCGCTTCGAGGGAGTCGAGGAGGCTCTCGCCAGCCCCGAGGTTCTCTCGAGCCCCGACAAGCTGCGCGAACTCGGACAGGAGCGCTCCTGGCTCGAGCCGATTATCCGCGCCGGCAGTGAGCTGCGTGGTGCTCTTGAGGAGTGTGCGGGTGCCGTCGAACTCGTCGAGTCGTCGGACGATCCGGAGATGGCCACGCTCGCCGAAGAAGAAGCGGCAATGCTGACCACGAGGATCGAAGAGCTTTCGCTGAAGGTGAAGGAGCTTCTGATTCCACCGGATCCGCTCGGGGACCGCCCCGCCGTCGTGGAAATCCGGGCGGGGACCGGTGGTGACGAGGCAGGGCTCTTCGCGGCGGACCTCATGCGTATGTACCGCCTTTTCGCGGAGCGGACCGGGTGGTCGATCGAACTCATCGACCTTTCCGAAGGTATTCCCGGCGCCGTCAAGGAGGTCGTCTTCACCGTGCGCGGGAAGGGCGTGTATGGTCGCCTGCGTTGGGAGTCCGGCGTTCATCGGGTGCAGAGGGTACCTGCGACGGAAAGTCAGGGCCGCATCCACACGTCTGCCGCGACGGTGGCCGTGCTTCCCGAGGCCGAAGAGGTCGATGTTGAAATCGACCCGAGCGAACTTCGGGTCGACACGTTCCGCTCGTCCGGTCCTGGAGGTCAGTCCGTGAATACGACGGACTCCGCGATCCGGATCACGCATATCCCAACAGGGCTGGTTGTGTCGTGTCAGGACGAGAAATCGCAGCACAAGAACAAGGCCAAAGCCCTCAAGGTCCTGCGCAGTCGGCTGCTCGATGCGAAGATTGCGGAATCCGAAGCTGAGCGTGCGCGCGAACGAAAGACTCAAATCGGTACGGGCGACAGATCGGCGAAGATCCGCACGTACAACTTCCCGCAGAACCGTGTCACGGATCACCGGATCGGGCTGACGCTCTACCGGCTCGGCGAGATTCTCGATGGTGACCTTGAGGAGATGACGGCCGCCCTGCGGCTGGCGGAGCAGGAAGAGCGGATGGAGGCGCAGGAGGAGTGACGCATCCCG
Organism: Gemmatimonadota bacterium; assembly: GCA_028873595.1. Lineage (GTDB taxonomy): Bacteria > Gemmatimonadota > Gemmatimonadetes > Longimicrobiales > Gaopeijiaceae > UBA2589. The sequence goes on from JAPPOV010000022.1 coordinate 9,427, forward strand.
GCCGTCCCGAGGGGGGCACTGTCACGACGGGTGCTTCCTCGGACCAGTGGTCGGACTCCGACCCCTGGACCGTGCTGCGACTGATTCTCTGGAGCGCCGAGTATCTCACCCAAAAGGGTGTGTCATCGGGGCGTCTCGATGCCGAACACCTTCTGGCGCACGTCCTGGGGGTGAGTCGACTGCAGCTGTATCTGGAGTTCGAGCGCCCGCTCACGGTGGACGAACTCGACGGGTTCCGACCTCTCCTGAAACGGAGGGCGGCTCGTGAGCCACTACAATACATCATCGGCCAGCAGCCATTTCGTGAACTGGAGCTCAAGGTGTGCCCGGGCGTGCTGATTCCACGGCCCGAGACCGAGCAGCTCGTGGATGTCGTGCTCGAGTGGATTGCCGGGTCGTCCATCGACCGCCCGACGATTCTGGACGTAGGTACTGGAACGGGTGCGATCGGGCTCTCGCTGGCGACGGAAGCACGAGCGGTGGTGGTGGCGACCGATGTCTCCGGGGCGGCTCTCGAGGTCGCTCGGGAGAACCGAGAGACCGCAGATCTGACTGACACAGTGGCACTTCATCTGGGTTCTCTGTTCGAGCCTCTGGACGACAACGCCCGATTTGACGTCATCGTGTCGAACCCGCCCTACGTCGCGGAGGTGGACGAAGACGCCCTGGAGCCCGAGGTTCGTGACTGGGAACCGCGGGGCGCGCTCTTCGCGGGGGCGGATGGCCTCGACGTGATTCGTAGCCTCGTCGCTGGTGCGGCACGATACCTTAGGACTGGCGGATTGCTCGCACTCGAAGTGGGTTCGGGGCAGGCGGGGACCGTTGCTCCCCTGCTCGAGGCGGCGGAAGGGTATACAGCAGTTCGGATCAGGCGCGACCATGCAGGAATTGAACGCTTCGTGCTGGCGCACGGAGCGATGAATCATGATGGAGTGTCGGGATGGCCGGCACCCTCGACCGGAGATGTGTGATGGCGGGGATTTACGAGAAGGCAAAGGACCTGGGGAATGCGCTTGCGCGTACCGATGAGTATCAAGCTCTCAAGCGCGCGTCGGACGCAGCGGAAGAAGATCGGGATCTCGTCGAGTTGAGGAATCGCATCCAGGCCCTCGAAGCGGAGCTTCAGGCTGCCATTCAGGCCGGCCAGGAGCCGAGCGAAGATTTGAAATCGTCGTATGGCCAAGTGGCCGAAGAGCTTCAGGCCATGCCCGCGTTCCAGCGGGTCATCGCGGCTCAGACGAATTTCGAGAAGGTGATGTACAAGGTGAATGAGACCGTTGCAAAGGGCATCGAAGAGGGCGCCCAGAGCCGGATCATCATCGCTTCCTAGGCGCTCGCTGACGTACCGTTGGCGGACAACAACGAACCATCGAGGACAACGTGAAGAAGCCCGAAGAGATCAAGCCAGCCGAAGGTAAGCTCGGCGTGCTCCTCCCCGGATTTGGCGCGGTGGCGACGACGTTTGTCGCCGGCGTCGAGGCGGCCCGTCAAGGCCTGGCGAAGCCGATTGGCTCGCTGACGCAGATGAACACCATCCGGCTTGGAAAGCGGACCGACGATAACACGCCCTTGATCAAGGATTTCGTCCCCCTCGCGGGGCTCGAAGATCTGGTGTTCGGTGCTTGGGATCCGATCCCCGACAACGGCTATGACAGTGCCGTGAACGCCGGTGTGCTCCACAAGGAGAACCACCTCGATCCGATCAAGGATTTTCTTTCGTCGGTGAAGCCGATGAAGGCGGCGTTCAGCCCGGACTACGTCAAGAAGCTGGATGGGCCGAACAAGAAAACGGGTACCAAGAAGGAACAGGCGGAAGAGATCCGTGCCGACATCCGTAACTTCATGACCGAGAACGGTTGTGATCGCGCGGTTATGGTTTGGTGTGCGTCGACCGAGGTATTCCTCCGCCCCGGCCCGGCTCACGAGACGATCGAGGCCTTCGAGGCCGCGATGGAAGCCGACGACCCTGCGATCGCCCCGAGCATGCTCTATGCGTATGCCGCGATCATGGAGGGTGTCCCGTACGCCAACGGCGCTCCGAACCTGTCTGCTGATATTCCGGCACTCGAGGAACTCGCGAAGCAGAAGGGCGTGCCGATCGGCGGAAAGGACTTCAAGACCGGTCAGACGCTCATGAAGACGATCCTGGCCCCGGGCTTCAAGACCCGGATGCTCGGTCTGTCGGGCTGGTTCAGCACCAACATCCTGGGCAACCGGGATGGTGAGGTCCTGGACGATCCGGAGTCGTTCAAGACGAAGGAGGAGTCGAAGCTGGGAGCACTCGAGTACATCCTCCAGCCGGAGAAGTACCCGGATCTCTACGACGACATGTACCACAAGGTGCGGATCAACTACTACCCGCCGCGTGGAGACAACAAGGAAGGGTGGGACAACATCGACATCTTCGGATGGATGGGGTACCACATGCAGATCAAGGTCGATTTCCTCTGCCGTGACTCGATTCTTGCGGCTCCGATCGTGCTCGACCTGGCCATCTTCCTGGACCTCGCCAGCCGGGCTGGCATGAGCGGTATCCAGGAGTGGTTGTCGTTCTACTTCAAGGCGCCTCAGACGGTGCCGGGTCTGTATCCGGAGCACGACATCTTCATCCAGCACTGGAAGCTGAAGAACACGCTTCGCTGGATGATGGGCGAGGAGATGATCACGCACCTCGGTGTCGAGTACTACGACTGAGGTGACGGAGCCGGACGCGACTCCACCCTTCATCGTCCTGGAAGGGGGGGATGGAGTGGGCAAGACCACGCAGGTTGCGCTCCTGTCCGAATGGTTCGACGCCCTCGGGCTTCCGCACATTTCGACGCGGGAGCCCGGGGGCACGCCCGTGGGCGAGGCGATCCGGAAGATCGTGCTCGCGGGGCCGGAGATGGACATGCCCGCGGAGACTGAGCTCATGCTCATTCTTGGTGCTCGGGCCGCGTTCGTGCGAGATGTCGTTCGCCCTGCGCTCGCCGGGGGCAAGGTCGTGCTCGCCGATCGGTTCTCCCTGTCGACGATGGCGTACCAGGGATACGGCCGAGGGCTGGACCTGGACGAGGTCCGCCAGGCGATCGCCATCGCCACCGGCGGTATGACGCCGGACCTCTACATCGTGCTCGATCTTCCGGCGGATGAAGGAGAGAAGCGTCAAGAGCACGACGGCGCGCCACCCGACCGGATCGAGGCGGCAGGCCGGTCCTTCCGAGACACGGTCCGCGATGCGTATCTTGCTCTTGCGATGTCGGAGCCGGGGGTCGAGGTCGTCTCCGCTCGAGGTACGCCGGAAGATGTGCATTCCAGGGTCAGATCACGGCTCGCCGCGCGTTTCCCTGCCACATTTCCGGATGCGGGCGTGACCGAAGCAGGACGGCCGGGGTAGAGATTTCCTCGACGCCGTTCGAGCCGTGACCAGTGGAGGATGTAGGGAGATGAAGCGCAGCGCTCTTGCACCAATTCTGGTGGTGGCCTTCTCTGCCGTGGCTGGCGGTTGGCTTCTCCAGCAGGGTGCCGATCGGGCGGACAACCTCTACGTCCGCGTCCGGGTGTTGCAGGAGGTTGTCGATCGAGTTTCGAACAGCTTCGTCGACGAGGTCGAACGGGACCGACTCTACGACTCGGCCATTGACGGCCTCATCCGTGACCTTGGCGACCCGCATTCGTCCTTTCTTCCGGCGTCGGACTACGAAGATCTGCGCATTCGTACCGAGGGTGAGTACGGTGGTGTCGGTCTAGAGGTCGTCGACCGCGGAGGATACGTGACGGTCGTCAGTCCGATCCCGGGCGGACCCGGTGGACGTATGGGTATTCGAGCGGGCGACCAGTTCTACGAGATCGATGGCATCGCCGCCGACACGATGGTCACCGATCAGGCGGTGGAATTGCTTCGTGGCCGACCGGGCAGCGAGGTGACGGTTCGCATGCTGCGTCCGGGGGTGGAGGAGCCGATCGAGTTCACGATCGAGCGGGAGGTCATCGTTCTCAAGGCGGTGCCCTTCTCGGTGATGCTCGATGAGCAAGTCGGGTATGTGCCTCTCCTCTCCTTCCGCGAGACCTCCGCAACCGAGATACGAGCCGCGATTGATTCGTTGCGCGCCGAAGGAATGAAGTCCCTCGTCCTCGATGTTCGCGGAAACCCCGGTGGCCTGCTCGACCAGGGTATCGCCGTCAGTGACCTCTTCCTCTCCGAGGGCCAGGGTATCGTCGAAACGCGTGGCCGTGACGAGCGTCAGAACGAGACGTACGCAGCAGCGCATCCGGACCAGTACCCGGACATGCCTATGGTCGTCCTGGTCGACCAGGCGAGCGCCTCGGCGTCCGAAATCATCGCGGGAGCGCTACAGGATCACGATCGGGCGATTCTGGTTGGAGAGACGACCTTCGGAAAGGGGTCGGTTCAGAGCCTGTACCGGCTTACGGGGGGGGACGTGCTCCGGCTGACTACTGCGAAGTGGTATACCCCCGCCGGACGCTCGATTCACCTCGATCCGGATTCGCGGTTCGCGCCGCTCGATGAGGACGCGGATCGCGCGTACTCCATCACCGGCCAGCTCATTGAGCCAATCGGGACCGAAGGTCGCCCGGAATTCGAGTCAGGGGCTGGCCGGACATTGTACGGTGGTGGTGGGATCACGCCTGACCTCTTTGTCTATCCAGTGACGCTCACCGCGGAGGAGTCGAGTGGAGTGCTGCGCCTCTTTCGGCGCGGAGGTGGCTTCTCCATCGCCCTGTTCAACTACGCGGTTGAGTACATCGCCGAGCACCCGGACCTCGAGCTCGGCTTTTCGCTGACCGAGGGGGATGTCGCCGACTTCTACGAGTCGCTCGGTAACGGCGAGGACAGGATCGATCCCGGCGATTTCGCAGCTGCAGGCCGGTTCGTCCGCTATCACATGGAGCGTGAGATCGCCCTGCAGGCGTGGGGAGACGAGGCTGGATTCCGACAGCTGCAGTCCTACGATCGTCAGCTTTCGCGGGCGATCGAACTCCTTCGAAACGCGGAGTCTCCGGAGGATTTGATCACGGTCGCTACCGACGCAGAGCTCGACGCGATCCCGGATCGGTAGGACAGGAAGCGCACGAACGCCCGCTCGGGTATTCCCACGTCCCGTCCACGGTGGTTGATTTCGATTCATGAGCATGGTCGAAGTCGTCCGAGGAGAGATCGTCGAGTCGCGTCACCGCGTACACGTGGCGGTCGTATCTCGGGAGGGGGATGTCGTGGCGTCCGTAGGAGACGTCGAGGGCCATACGTACTACCGGTCGGCGGCCAAGCCCATGCAGGCCCTTCCGCTGGTCGAAGAGGGCGTGGTGGATCGCTTTGGCCTCACGATCGAAGAGTTGTCTCTCTGCTGTGCTTCTCATGAAGGTGAGCCGGCCCACGTTTCGGGGGCTCGTTCGATTCTCGCCAAGGCGGGTGCAGACGAGAGCCTGCTGCGATGTGGACCGCACACGCCTTTTTCCGTCCTGGCCGCAGATGCCCTCGTGGCCGCAGGCGAGGAACCCGGAAGAATCCACAACAACTGCTCCGGAAAGCATGCCGGCATGATCGCCCTGGCGATCGCGATGGGGTGGGATCCCGTCGACTACCACTTGGCAGAGCATCCGGTCCAGATGCGAATGCTCGATGAAGTGGTCCGCTTTTCAGGTGTCCCGGCTGATCGGATTCCGGTGGGGGTAGACGGCTGCGGCGTCTTGTGTTTCGCGGTTCCGCTCAGAGAGATGGCGCGCTCATTTGCAGCCTTTACAGACGCAGCGGATGGCGGAGCCCCCGCCGGCGACGTCGTCGACGCGATGACGACCGCGCCCTTCATGGTGGGTGGAACGGGCCGAACCTGCACGGATGTGATGGAGACGGCCGGTGATCGCGTCTTTGTGAAGCTTGGTGCTGAGGGCGTGTACGCTGCGGGTGTGCGAGATCGGGGGCTGGGTGTTGCGATCAAGGTGGAAGACGGCGGTCGGCGCGCGGTGGAGGTCGCGCTGATCCACACATTGAACGCGATCGGTGCGATCACCGATGAAGAGGCCCGATTGCTGCGCTCGCATGGTCGCCCGGACGTGACGAACACGCGGGGGGAGGTGGTGGGTGAGCTACGGCCCGCGTTCAGTCTCGAGATCGCAGGTCAGGGGGTCTGATGTTCGTCGACCGCGCCGTCATCGAAGTGATCGCCGGGACCGGTGGCTCCGGTGCCGAGGCCTTTCGACGGGAGTCGGGAGTGCCGCGTGGCGGCCCGGCTGGAGGGGACGGCGGAAAGGGTGGAGACGTGGTCCTTCAGGCAGACGGCCAGCTGACCACGCTCCTCGATTACAGCTATCGTCGCCATTACAAGGCGAAGCGGGGCATGCACGGCGAAGGTAGCAAGCGTACGGGGAAGTCTGGGGAGGACCTCGTGCTTCGCGTCCCACCGGGAACCGTGGCGTACGATGCCGAGACGAACGAAGTGATCGGTGAACTCCTCGATGAAGGAGAATCGGTCGTGATCGCCCGGGGAGGGCGGGGTGGCCGTGGGAACGCGCGTTTTGCGACGGCGACCAACCAGGCGCCGACGCGGTGGGAGCCGGGAGTTGAGGGCGAGGAGCGATCTGTTCGCCTCGAGCTCAAGCTTATCGCGGACGTGGGGCTGGTCGGTGAGCCGAACGCCGGAAAGTCGACCTTCCTGTCGACGGTCACGGCGGCTCAGCCCAAGGTGGCAGACTACCCCTTCACCACACTGTCCCCGAATCTCGGCGTCGTGCAGCTCTCGGATTTCCGCACCTTTGTCATTGCCGACATTCCGGGGATCATCGAAGGTGCACACGAAGGTAAGGGACTGGGGCACCAGTTCCTTCGCCACATCGAGCGAACGCGGGTCTTGCTCCTTATGGTACCCGTGGACTCGTTCGACCCACAGGCGGAGTTTGACCGTCTACGCGCTGAACTCGAAGCGTACTCGCCGGATCTCGCGGCGACACCGTACGTCGTGGCGCTGACGAAGGTCGACATGCTTCCTCCTGACACGCCCCTACCGATACTCGATGCGGGCGACGCGATCGATGTGGTGCCTCTGTCGTCGGTGGCGCGCATGCATCTCGAAGACCTGCTCGAGCGCCTCTGGCGGGCCAGTCAGCAGGTGGTGGCGGAGGAGCGTGGGAGTGGAGCCGACGAAGAATGGTGGGCGCCCTGACCCGTCCGCGAGGACACGCGGACGATCGCGCCCGGGACCTCCTGCTGCTGGGAACTCTTCCCGGTGTTGGGCCCGCTCGGCTCCTGAGACTGGTTCAGGCCTTCGGTGGGGCATCGTCAGCGCTCAGGGCGCCAGCTGCGGCCTTCGCGACCGTGGCGGGTTCCAAGGCCGCTAGAGCCCGCTCCGACCGCTCGGTCGCCGATCAGGTTGATCAAGCACTCGAGCGTGCCGACCGGATGGGTATGACGGTACTGACATGGGGATCCTCGGCATACCCCGAGGATCTTCTGCATCTCGCGGATCCGCCTGCACTTCTCTTCCTCCGGGGTCGACTTGAGCTGCTCACCCGACAACCCGCGATCACGGTGGTGGGATCAAGGCGTGTGACGACGCGAGGTCGCGAGGTCGCTCGGACGATGGGCCGTGCGCTCGCTGAGGGAGGTGCGGTGGTGGTCAGTGGCTTGGCGCTCGGCACCGACGGCGAGGCGCACCGTGGAGCGCTGGACTCAGAGGGCGATACGATCGCGGTTCTCGGTGCTGGTGCCGACGTCCCGTACCCGAGGACCCACACGAGACTCTTCGATGCGATTGCGGAGCGGGGTCTCCTCGTCAGCGAGTTCGCTCCGGGCACCCGCGCCGCCCCGTACCACTTCCCGCGTCGCAACCGTGTGCTTGCTGCCCTCGGACGGGCCGGAGTCGTCGTCGTCGAGGCGGGCGCGCGCTCGGGTTCACTCATCACCGTGGATCACGCACTGGACCTGGGTCGGGATGTCTGGGTGGTCCCCGGACCGATCGATGGCCCGGCCTGTGCTGGCTCGAATGGGCTGCTTGCCGACGGTGCTCACCCGCTCGTGTCGATCGATACGTTCGTGGCGGAGTTGGGGGCAAACACGGTGGAGCAAGCGTACGCAGCCACCGTCGCCCCGACCGCCGTGAACCCTGAGGTCACCCGTGGAGACAGACATGAGCCCGCCGAGGCTGTCCTGCGTCACCTCGCCGAAGAAGCGCTTGCGCCGGTTGAGCTCGCCAGCCGTTGCGGCTGTTCCGTACCGGACATGCTGGCCACACTGACGTCACTCGAGCTTCGCGGCCGAGTCGTTCGGCTTCCCGGTTTTCGGTACCGGAGGGCGGCGTGAGCGCGGGGCCTGGTGCTGCGCCGCGGCGCGTCCGATCGGTCTATGTACACGCACCGTTTTGTGCACGACGCTGTGTGTACTGTGACTTCGCTGTCGCCGTACGAAAGACGGGTGACCTTCCTGCCTGGATCGAGGCTTTGACAGGAGAACTGGCGCACGTCGATCGAGAGGGACTCGTTCGACTCGCGGATCGGCTGGAGACCGTGTACGTCGGCGGTGGAACGCCGTCGCTGCTCGGCCCCTCCGCGATGTTCGAGTTGGCCGATGTACTCGGATCCGACCGGCTCGCCGACCCCAGTCTGGAGTGGACGGCCGAAGCCAACCCCGAAAGCCTGACTGCTGAGGTGGCCGAAGGGTGGCGCTCCGCCGGTGTGAATCGGGTGAGTCTCGGGGCACAGAGCTTCGACCCGGCCGCCCTTCGGTGGATGGGGCGCCTGCACGGCTCAGAGGGGCCGCAGTCTGCCGTGCAGGTCGCTCGAGCGGCGGGCATAGACAATCTCAGCGTCGATCTGATCTTCGGTCTCCCGGCTCATATCGGACGTTCCTGGGCGGATGACCTCCGTCGATTGGTGGGCCTGGGAGTGCCCCATGTGAGTCTGTATGGACTGACGGTCGAGGCGGGCACGGCTCTGGGGCGGGCGGTGCGCGAGGGACGTGAGACGCCCGTCGACGAAGACCAGTACCGGGACGAATTCCTCATGGCGGCCGACGTGCTGACGAGGGCGGGCTACGTGCACTACGAGGTGTCCAACTTCGCCCGACCCGGCTTCGAGTCCCGGCACAATTCGATGTACTGGCGTGGGCGGCCGTATCTCGGGCTCGGGAATGGGGCTCACAGCTTTGCTTCACCGGTCAGGCGCTGGAACCTCCGATCGTGGGAAGAGTATCGGGCCGCCGTAGCAGCCGACTCCAGCCCCGAGTCTGAGAGAGAGACTCTGGATGAAACCGCTCGGGCGCTCGAGGCGATATGGCTCGGTCTCCGGACCAATCGTGGTCTTGAAGAACCCGCGACGGGTACTGCGCGGGCGGACCTCCTGTCGACATGGATCGAGGGCGGATTGGCTTGCGCAAGCGACGGTCGCTTCACGCTGACGACCGAGGGTTGGCTCCTCCTCGACCGCCTGGTGATCGACTACGACGAGGCGGGGCCGGGTTGACCCCTGCCCGCGGGCGTTTCGAGATTCGATCATGGCTGCCCTCGACCCCCGCGACATGGTTGGTACGGATCTGACGGATCGGGAACGACAGGTTCTCGAAGCCGTGGTCCGCACGTATGTAGACACCGCCGAACCCGCGGGGAGTCGAACGGTGTCGCGCGCCTATGGTCTGGGAGTTTCGGCTGCGACCGTTCGCAACACGATGAGCGATCTCGAGGAGAAGGGATATCTCTTCCACCCGCACACGTCGGCTGGCCGGATCCCGACGGACCTCGCGTATCGCTTCTTCGTGGACCGGCTCATGGAGCCGTACCAGCCGTCAGCTCGTGAGCGAGCCGTCCTGGAAGAGGAAATCGAGCGATCGGGCACGTCGGCGGTAGAGATGCTTGTGCGTCAGGCGACCAGGGCGATGAGCCTCATCTCGAACGAGCTCGGTGTCGCCGTCGCCCCCTTGGTCGATGACGCGGTGCTCGAGCGGCTGGAGCTGATCAAGGTGTCGAGCAACAAGGTGTTGCTCGTCGCCACGATTCGGGGTGGGCTGGTGCGGACAGTGTACGCGGATTTGCCGGTCGAGATCGATGGCGAGACACTGCTGACGGTAACAAGGGCTCTGAACGAGCGACTCGCGGGCCTGACCTTCTCCGAAATTCGTGGCTCTCTTCCCGATCGACTTCGCGATTCGGTCCCGCCCGAGGCGAGCTCCGAACTCATGAACGTCTTTGTCCAGTCGGGTGCGGAGCTCTTCGATATCAAGGCGTTGGACGATACCAGTCTGCACCTTGGACCGACCAGCGTTCTGGCCGGACAACCCGAGTTCGAAAGCGGAGAACAGCTCAAGGAACTCATCAGTCTGACCGAACAGCGGGATCTTCTCGCCCAGACGGTGGGTAGTCGGCGTCACGGAGGTCGCCTCCGGATCACGATCGGGGAGGAGAATGACTCGAGTATGCTCTCGGGCTTCACCCTCGTGACGGCGGAGTATCGCGTCGGCGACCTGAAAGGTGTAATCGGAGTCATCGGACCGACGCGCATGCCCTACGAGAAAGTCGTGACCATCGTGGACTATACGTCTACCCTTGTCACGCGCATTCTGGCACCATGACGCGTAAAGGCCTGCCGGTGGGCGGCAGAAACGCGTTCAACAGGAAATAGATGTCCGACTACTACCAGCTCCTGGGCGTTTCGCGAGAGGCCGGCTCCGAGGAGATTAAGAAGGCCTACCGAAAGCTCGCCCTCGAGTATCACCCCGATCGCAATCAGGGCTCCAAGGAGGCCGAAGAGCGGTTCAAGGAAGTCACGGAAGCATACGAGGTTCTTCGCGACTCCGAGAAGCGCGCCATGTACGACCGGTACGGTAAGCAGGGGGTCCGGGGCGCCAGCGCAGGTGGGGGGGCGGCGGGCTTCGATTTCAGCGACGCCATCGACGTCTTCATGCGTGACTTCGGGGGCTTTTCCGGATTCGAGGAGATGTTCGGCATGCGTGGGGCACGCGGGCAGCGTGCATCGAGCCGTAAGGGTCAGACCGTTCGAATCCGGCTTCCGCTCACACTCGGGGACGTGGCAACGGGTGTGACCAAGACGGTAAAGGTCGCGCTTCTCGACGAGTGCGAAATGTGCGATGGGAGCGGGGCGAAGACGGGCACACAGCCGCAGCCTTGCACCACGTGCGGCGGATCAGGGGAAGAGCGTCACGTGCAGCGCTCCGTGTTCGGCCAGTTCGTCAGTGTACAACCCTGTCGAACATGTGGTGGGGAGGGGCGCGTGATCGCCGAGCCCTGCACGACGTGCTCGGCGGAGGGGCGTGTACGAAACGATACATCGATCGAGGTCGAGGTACCGGCCGGTGTGACGTCCGAGAACTTTCTTACGCTGCGCGGTCGAGGCAGCATCGGTCCACGTGGCGGGGTGCGTGGAGACCTCGTCGTGCTCCTCGAGGTACAGGACGATCCCCGCTTCGTGCGTGACGGGCCGCACCTCGTGCACGAGTTGCCGATCACCTTCACTCAGGCTGCACTCGGAGCGGAGATCGATGTCCCGACGATCGACGGCACGGCTCGTGTGACGATCCCTGCGGGCATTCAAAGTGATGAACGGCTGAACCTGAAGGGACTGGGCTTGCCGGAATTGAACGGGACTGTTCGAGGGGACCAGGTCATCAGGATTCGCGTCTGGACGCCGCATGATCTTTCCGAGGAGCAGGAAGGGTTGTTGCGTCGACTCTCCGAAATCGAATCTCCGGCCCCGGAGTCCGTACGTCGTCGGACCCACAAGGGCTTCTGGTCCCGTGTGAAAGAGGCGTTCACCGGCGGATGACCGAAGACGGACGGCGCTGGCTCGAACTTCGTGTGCGCTGTCCCTATGCGGGTGATCGTGCAGACCTGCTCGCCGACGGACTTGTCGCGTTCGGCGCCCGGGGGGTCGAAGAGCGGGCCGGTTGGTACGTCTCCTACTTCGCTGAGCCGGAGGACGTGGACGCCTTCGTGGCGCAGGCCGTGTCGGTCGTCGAAGCAGAGACGGGACTGTCCCCCGTGCTCGTCGAGCACGGATGGCAAGCGCACGAAGCGTGGGAGGACACGTGGAAGCGAGGGCTCGACCCACGGCGCGTTACGGACCGAATCGTCGTGCACCCGTCGTGGGCGCTGCCTGAGGAGGTCCGGCGGGACGACATCGTGATCCGGCTGGACCCGGGTATGGCATTCGGTACTGCCGAGCACGGGACCACCCGGGGATGTCTGCGTCTTCTGGACGGTCTCGTGGCGACGGGAGACCGACTACTCGATGTCGGGGCGGGGTCGGGCATTCTGTCGATTGCGGGCGCTCGGCTCGGTGCTGATGCCGTGATGGCGATCGAGGGTGACGGGTTCGCCTGTGAGGCGATGCGGGAGAACGTGGTAGCCAACGGTGTCGAGCGTATCGTGACGGTCCACGAGGCATGGGCTACAAACGAGAGCCTGGCGTCGTGGGGGCCTGTCGAGGGGCTCGTCGCGAACATCGAAGCCGGTCTCCTTGCACCGCTCCACGAGGGCTTTCGGGCAGCGCTGAAGCCGGGCGGCTGGTTGATCCTGTCGGGAATCCTGGGACACGAATGGCGCGAGTCGCGGGTGCGCGCCGAGTCCCACGGTTTCGAATTCGTCGCTCTCGATGAAGACGGGGACTGGCGCTCCGGCGTCTTCCGACGGGACGCATAGGAGCCTTGGACGAGGTGCCTGCGCGCGCGTAGCACGTTGTCCCGGTCAAACCGCTCGTCGCACCAATGCCCTGCGCGTTGCACGCTCGGTAAGGGCGATTGCGTACCAGCGTGTGGCATCGGTGCGGGAACGAGTATCCATACCGCAACCCAGCCAGCGGACACTCTCACGGAGCCGGTGGCTCAGATGACGTCCGTCCGGTGGAGGGGGTGACGATCCGACGGCAACGACCCACGTCGAAGGCTCGGATCCTGCAGCGACCTGTCTCCACCCACCCTGCCAGGACTCCAGAATCCGAATGTGCTCCGGGTGCTTGCCGAGCAGCGTGCGCAGGCGAGCTTCGGTCAGGGTTTGATCCATGTCGGGGCGAAGAAGTCTGAGTAACTCCCGGAGTTGCAGAGCAGGGTGGCTGTTGCTCTAGAGCAGAGCTTCGGCCCGCTGGACGATCGGATGCATCGAGGTCTCCTGTGCGTAGCGTGAGTGTGGACGGGTGGCGAAGATCGAGAGGCGAGCGGGGCAGAACCATGTCCGAACCGGCCACGTTGTACACGGTCGTAGACACCGTGGGGCACGGCTCGTACCGTCGATCGAACCCGTCGCCCAGGAGTACGACCGTGCAAGACCCGAATTGCCTCTTCTGTCGCATCGTCGCCGGTGAAATTCCCGCGGACATCGTCCATGAGACCGAGCGGACGATCTCCTTTCGTGATATTGCGCCGAAAGCTCCGGTGCACGTGCTGGTGATCCCGCGGGACCATGTGGTGTCCCTGGGTGAGGCGGGCGATGACCACGGGCCTCTCTTCGGTGAACTGATGCTGGCGGCGAGGGACGTAGCGGCGAAGGAAGGTCTGTCAGACTCGGGCTTTCGTACGGTGCTGAACACAGGCGCCGACGGGGGGCAGGAGGTGATGCATGTGCACGCGCACGTGCTCGGGGGGCGCTCGCTGACGTGGCCTCCCGGCTGAGTGGGGGTCACCGCCGTGCGAAGTGAGACGCACAGGACTTCGGGTTCGCCGGTACGCGTTCGATGGGCGCCCTGCGTTGATGCGGTCGACACACGACGGTAGCTTCTGCGTCCCGAACGAGAACCGAAGCCCCTTCGCCCATCGCATCGTGTCCAGCTCCCTCAAAGACCGCATCCAGGCCGATCTGAACACCGCACGCAAAGATCGGAACAAGTTGCGTACGCTTGTCCTGTCGACCTTGCTCTCCGATATCAAGAACAAGGAGATCGACGAGCGCAGTGACGTGGATGACCAGGGTGTGATCCAAGTGGTCAGCAGGGCGATCAAGCAGCGACGGGACGCGTCCGAGCAGATGCGTGCAGCAGGACGCGGCGAGTTGGCCGACCAGGAAGATGCGCAGGCTGAGGTCTTGAAGGAGTACCTGCCGGAGGGTCTCACGGAGGCTGAGGTGCGAGCGATCGTTCGTGAGATCATCGACTCTGGCGTCGATCAGATGGGGTCGCTCATGGGCCAGGTCATGCCCCGCATTCGGGGACGCTTCGACGGCAAGGACGCCAACCGGATCGTTCGGGAGGAACTCGGCTCCTGATGTCCGCCCGATGACCGATCACGCGCTCGGAGTACTCGAGTTCGGGCGCGTCCTCGAGCGGGTAGCCTCGCGCGCGTCCAGCGTCGCGGGTCGCCGACGGATTCTAGGGCTACGTCCGCGCGTGGACGTCGAGGGCATTGCACGCGAACTGGACAGGGTGGCGGCCGCGATGCGGCTGGTCGACGCATCACCGCACTGGGCACCCGGGCCGATTCCGGATCTGGAGGAGGTGTTGCCTCAGCTCGGAGTCGAGGGCGCGGTACTCGAGCCGATAGGCGTCTTCCGTATCGGCCAGCTCCTCGGCACCGCTGAAGCTGTCGCGAGACAGCTCGACGCCACCGACGAAGATGTCGTCGCCCTGAGGACGATCCGCGATCGACTCGTGACGGATCGCGAGCTCGTAGGAATCATCGAGCGCTCCGTGGATGAAGAAGGGACCGTACGTTCTACCGCGTCCACTGATCTGCGATTGATCCGGGATCGGCTGAAGGGTGCCCAGAACCGGATCGTGAAACGGCTGGAGTCCTTCCTGTCGACTCTATCGGAGCGCTTTGTCGTTCCGGACGCCTCCGTGACGATCCGCGACGGTCGATTCGTCATCCCGGTGCGCCGGGAGGGCAAAGGGGAGGTCGGGGGCATCGTGCATGACGAGTCCCAGACCGGTGCGACCTTGTACATGGAACCACCGGTTGCGATCGAGGCGACCAACCAGCTTCGTGAGCTTGAGCGCGAAGAGAATCGCGAGATCCGGCGAGTCCTCGGCCAGCTTACGGACCGACTCACGCCGAGGCGGCACGAGTTGGAGGGTGCGTTCGATGCACTTGTGGATTTTGATACGCTGCATGCTCGTGCCCGAACCGCGAGACTGTGGGATGCGACCCCACCGCGCGTGGATGCCTTGGCGCCGTCGCCCCTCGTATTGCAGGGCGCCCGTCACCCTTTGCTGGTCGAAGCACGAGAGGGTCCGGTGATCCCGTATGACTTGGCGCTGGGCGAGGGTGAGCGCTGTCTGGTCGTATCGGGGCCGAACACCGGTGGCAAGAGCGTCTTCCTCAAGGCGACCGGCTTGATTGCGGCACTGACGCAGTCGGGAATCGTCCCGCCGGTGGGCCCTGAGACCCGGCTGCCTGTCTTTACGTCGTTCTTCGCCGACATCGGAGATGAACAGTCGATCGCGCGAAATCTCTCCACCTTTTCGGCCCATCTCGAGAACCTTCGGGATCTTGTCACGGTGGCTGATGAGCGGTCGCTCGTCCTCATCGATGAGATGGGCACGGGGACCGATCCCGCCGAGGGGGCTGCGCTCTCCCGTGCGGTGCTCGAGGAATTGGTGGCGCGGGGCGCTACGACGATCGTGTCGTCCCATCTTGGAGAACTCAAGCAGCTCGACGGGGAGGGGACCGGTATCGCGAATGCGTCGATGCACTTTGATGCGGAGCGGATGGAGCCGACCTACCGTCTGACCAAGGGACGGCCGGGGCGGAGCTACGGACTCGCGATCGCACGGCGACTCGGCTTTCCTGGGCCCATCCTCGATCGTGCGGAGTCGTATCGGCAGGGTGGCGCTGCCCGCATGGAGGACGTCCTCGAGCGGCTGGAGGAACAGGAACAGGAAGTCGAACGCCTCTTGCACGAACTGGATCTGGAACGCCGGCAGACCCATCGTCTCCGAACCGACGTGGAGTCGCGTGAGCAGACGTTGGTCGAGGCTGAACGAACGGCTGAGGGTCGAGCTCGAGCGGATGCTCGCCAACTTCTGATGGACGCCCGGGCCGAGGTCGAATCGGTGATCGCCGATCTGCGTGCTGCGGCCGAGGAGGGACGTGACCTGGAAGAGGCGGCCCGCTCCGCGCGGCAGCGCGTCGAGCGCTCGGCGTCTCGGCAGCAACAGGCTGGAGCCGCTGCGAAGAACACGCAACGTGAAAGACGTAGCGGGTATCCGAAGACCCACGCAACCGCCATCGAAGGGTTGGAGGGCGCGCATGTGCGTATTCGATCGACTGGCGCGAAAGGACTCTTGGTGGAGCGCCGGGGTGAACGGGTTCTCGTCGAGGTCGGCGCCCTTCGGTTCGAAGTCCCCTGCGACGATGTAGAGCCGGTCGATGCGCCGATTCGGCAGGCACCGAAGCAGAAGGCGGGTGCTTGGATCGGACCTCCGCAGCAGCAGGCCCGACTCGAGATCGATCTCCGGGGGCTACGCGTCGACGAGATGGATTTGGAACTTCGCAGGGGGCTGGATCAAGCCGTACTCGATGATCTGGAGCAGCTCCGGATCATCCACGGCATGGGAACAGGCGCACTGCGCAAACGCGTAGGCGAGATTCTCAAGATGGATCAGCGCGTCAGTGAGTTTCGCATGGGTGGTCCCGGTGAAGGTGGCTCGGGTGTCACTGTTGCGACGTTCGGGGGGCACGGATGATTCCGGAGCACGTGATCGACGAGGTCCGGGACCGAGCGGACATCGTCGAGATCATCGGTGAAGTCGTGTCGCTCAAGAAGGCGGGTCGAGAGTTCAAGGCGAACTGCCCTTTCCATGACGAAAAGACACCAAGCTTCTACGTCGTTCCTCAAAAAGGCTTCTACAAGTGCTTCGGGTGTGGCAAAGCCGGCAGCGTCTTCGATTTCGTGATGGAACGCCAGGGCATGGACTTTGTCGAGGCGGTGAAATACGTAGCGGGCCGGGCCGGGGTGGAAGTGGAAGAGGTTCGAGGGCGGAAGCCTGAAGAGGATCCCAACCGGCCGTACTACGAGATCACGAACTTTGCTCAGAGCTGGTTTCGGGAGCAGCTGCTCGACGACGCGGTCGGGCGCGAAGCGCGTGAATACCTGGAGGGGCGGGGTATCGATGCGGCGATCGCTGAGCGCTTCGAGCTTGGGTACGCACCGGACGAGTGGCGGGCGTTCCGAGACGCGGCCGTGAAGCATGGTTTCGATGAAGCGCTCATGCTCGAACTGGGGCTGCTGAAGCAGTCGGAGCGCAGTAAGGAGCCTTATGACGGCTTCCGCGGCCGGGTGATGTTTCCCATCAAGAGCGTGAGTGGGAAAGTCCTGGCGTTCGGCGGACGCATTCTGGAAACGGCGTCCGGTGACGGGCCCAAATACATCAACTCTCCGGAGAGCCCGATCTATGAGAAGGGGCGGAATTTGTACGGCCTTTCACGAGGGAAGAACCCGATTCGAAGGGAAGGTGAGGCGTTGGTCGTCGAGGGGTACATGGACGCTGTGTCCCTCGCGGCGGCGGGTTTCGAAAACGTGGTGGCACCGCTTGGGACCGCACTTACGCCGGAGCAGGCCAGGCTTCTCAAGAGGTACACCGACCGCGCCTTGTTGCTGTACGACTCGGATCCTGCTGGCCTGAAGGCGACCTTCAAAGCCGGTGACGTGATGCTGGAAGCCGAGGTGCACCCTTCCGTCGTGACCTTCCCGGACGGTGAGGATCCGGATACGTACGTGCGCGCCCACGGGTCGGAGTCGACCAGGGCGCTCCTGAAGGATTCGATCGACGTGATGGAGCGCAAGCTCCAGATCCTCGAGGAGAAGAACTATTTCTCGTCGATCGACCGCACGCGTCTTGCCATCGACCGCCTCCTGCCGACCCTCCGGGCCGTGAGAGACCACACGTTGCGGGACATCTATGTAGGGCAGGTATCGGAGAAAACCGGGGTCCAGCCCGCGACCCTCATGGAGGACATGAAGAAGGCCCCTCGCCCGGGCGTGCCCAAGCCGAGGTCTCGTGACGTGCCGTCGGGTCCGCCGCAGCCCCGTAGTCTGCGTGGCGGGGCCGAGCGTCACTTGCTCAAGGTTATGGTCCGTGGTGTCGAGTGGGTGGAGCGAGCCGCAGAAGTGATCTCCTCCGAGGACTTTGACGATCCGTATCACCGGGCCATCTTTGAAGCGCTTCTCGATGATCCGGAGACGCGCACTCCACCGCCGTCGATGGATCCCGTCGCATCCCAAAGATTCCACGAGATTCTTGTGGATCCTGCGGAACTCGCGCACGGCAGCGAGATCTTCTCGAAGGCGGTTACTCGGATCCGCGTTGCGGCCCTGCACAGGCGCGCTCAGGATCTGCAGACCCGAATCGAGAAGTCGGGGAGTGATGAGGAGAAGCTCGAGCTCATGACGAAGAAGTCGCGCCTCGCGGCGGAGATTCGAGAACTGGACGAGAATTATTGGGTGGCGGCGACACGCCGCCGCCCGAACGATCGAAACCCGAACGAAACGACCAGATGAGTCAGCAGCGGCGGACGGCACTGAAAGAACTTCAGAAACTCGACGTGAGCATCCTCGACGCTCGCGATCGGATCGGGGGCTTCGATCCACTCTTCGAGGAAGTCGAAGAGCCTGCACTTCTGCTCGAGAGCGAACTCGGTACGAGCCGCACGCGGGTCAAGGAGATGAAGCTCGAGGCCCGACGGCTCGAGTCGTCGTCGGACGAACGTCGTGAGCGAATCCGAAAACTCGAAGAGCGACTCGGTTCGGTTCGAAACCTGCGCGAGGAGTCGGCCGTCACCACGGAGCTCGAGATGGTGAAGCGTGCTCTGGAAAATGACGAAACCGAGGCTCTGACTCTGATCGACCAGGTTCGGAAGGGTGAGGAGCGGGTGGCGGAGCTGGAGGAAGCCTTCAAGGAAGCGTCCGACCTCGTCGAGCCGAAGAAACGGGCCCTTCTTGCCGAGCGGGAGCAGGTCAAGGCCGAGCTCGTGTCGTTGGAGAAAGAGCGGGAAAGCTTCGTGGGTGCGATGGATCCAGGTGAGTTGCGGATCTATGAAGCGATTCGCGGAGGTGGTCGTCGGCAAGCGATCTCGGAGCTCACAGGGGATGGAGCCTGTGGGAACTGTTTCGGGATGGTTCCGCTTCAGCACCAAAATGAGATCCGGCACGGAGAGAAGCTGATTCGTTGCGAAGCGTGCGGCGTGATCCTCGCCGCTCCGGAGCCGGTCGACGAGTCGGCAGAGGCGGAAGCCGAATTGGAGGCTGAGGCGGATGCTGAGGCGGAGGCTGAGGCGGAGGCGGAGGCCGAAACCGCGTCCGACAACGCGACGGCCGACGAAGTCGAAGTCGCGGCCGACGCCGACGCCGACGGAGGCGACGAGGAGGAGTGAGCTCGGCGGGCCAGGGTCCTTCAGAGACCCGCCTACGGCCGCCGAACCCGCGGTGGGAGGATCCTCCTGCTCCTGACTCGGGCTGCGTCCGAGCTCTGATGGATGCGTTACAGTTGCCGGAGCCCGTCTGCGCGATTCTCGCGGTTCGGGGCAAGACCGACGCAGACGATGCCAAGCATTTTCTTCGGCCTCGCATGGATCAGCTGGGCGACCCGGAACTCCTCGCCGATGGCCCGGCGGCGGCGGTTCGGATCGCCCGTGCGGTCCGGAATGGGGAGCGGATCTTCATCCACGGGGATTACGATGTGGACGGGATCTGTGCATCGGCGCTGCTCACACGCTGGTTGAGATCGTTGGGTGGAGTCGTGACTCCGTTCGTGCCACATCGCGTGCGAGACGGGTACGATTTCTCGGCTGCCGGGCTGAGCGCTGCGCACACTGTCGGCGCGACACTTATCGTGACGGTCGATTGCGGAACGACGGCACATGACACGGTCGCTCTGGCTAACGAGGCCGGGATCGACGTGATCGTCACCGATCACCACACCGTCGGTGACGATTTGCCGGAGGCGCTCGCTGTGGTCAACCCGCAGCGTGCTGACTGCTCTTACCCCTTCAAGGGGCTATGCGGCGCTGGGGTCGCGTTTCGGCTGGGAGAGCTCGTGGCGCGTGAGTGTGGCTCTAGTCTTGACGAGCTGATCGAGCTGGTCGACCTCGTGGCCCTTGCGACGATCGCAGATCTGGTCCCGCTGGAGAGTGAGAACCGCGTGTTTGTCGCATACGGTCTCCGGCGTTTCCCTCACACGACGCTCCATGGGTTACGGGCGCTCCTGGAGGTCTCGGACGTCCCCGTGGACGGGGTCACCGCCGGGCGCATCGGCTATCAGATCGGTCCTCGCATCAACGCCGTGGGGCGGATGGGAGAGTCGGAAGATGGACTGGCGCTCCTTCTATCTGACGATCAAGCGGAATCCCGAGCGCTCGCCGGCGTACTCGATCGGGCGAACCGTGAGCGACGTGACGAGGACCAGCGGACGCTGAATGAGGCGTTGGTAGATCTCGAGTCGCACTTTGATCCGGAGCGAGACTTCGGTGTCGTCCTCGCCGGGCACGGGTGGCATCCCGGGGTGATTGGCATTGTGGCGTCCCGGGTGGTTGAGCGTATCCACCGTCCGGTCGTCATGATCGCACTCGACGGCGAGTCGGGACGAGGGAGTGCCCGCTCGATTCCGGGCTTCAATCTGTACGACGCAATTGCCGATTGCGCCGAGCATCTGAGGCGCTTCGGGGGGCATCGACAGGCGGCCGGGATGGACCTCCGGGCGGGAGCGCTGGATGCCTTCCGCACCGCGTTCAATGAGGCTGCGCGCGCCCGACTCGACGAGGAACTGCTACGACCGGTTCTGCGCCCTGACGTGGACGTCGAACTCGGTGAGATCGACCTGCAGCTCGTGCACTGGCTTTCGTATCTGGGCCCGCACGGGGTCGGTAACCCTGGGCCCCTCTTCCGAGCCAGGAACATCGAGGTCGTGGGTGCTCGCCTGGTGGGCAGCAACCACCTCAAGGCCGAGCTCCGCTCCTCCAGTGGGTCTGTGGACGCCATCGGCTTCGGCCTGGCGGAGCGATTCGCTCCTGCATCGCTCGCTGGCAGACGCTGGGAGGCGCTCTTCCGCCTCGAGCGAAACGAGTGGCGAGGAAACGTTCGGGTTCAGGCGAAGCTCGCGGACCTGAGGCCGGGATCGTGAGGATCATCGCAGGCCGATGGAGGGGGCACACGTTACGACCTCTGAAGGGGCGAAACATCCGTCCGACGACCGATCGTGTTCGGGAGGCATGGATGTCTGCGCTCGGCGATTCCGTAGTGGGTGCACGAGTCGTCGATCTCTTCGCCGGTTCGGGGGCCCTCGGACTCGAGGCGCTGTCACGCGGGGCTGCGTCGGTGGTCTTCGTAGAGAAGGCTCGGACTTCGGTAGACGTGATCCGTCGGAACGTGATGTTGCTGGGTGCTGCGGAGGAGACGACGATCGTCTCGGACGACGTCTTCCGCTTTCTCCGCCGGTTGGACGAACCCTTCGATCTCGCCTTCGCCGACCCGCCGTACGGTCGCGGAGATGCGGTCACTCTGGTCGAGCGATTCGTCGAGACTCCGTTTGCCAACGAACTCTGGTTGGAGCATCCTGTCCGAGAGTCGCTTCAGCTGCCCGAAGGCGCGAAGACCCGGCGCTACGGTGACACCGCACTTTCGACCCTGACCACTTGATCGGGAACTGCAATCATGAGCCGCCCCGCCTCTGTTGTCGCTCTTTATCCGGGTTCGTTCGACCCCATCACACGTGGGCACGAGGACATTGCGAGACGCGCGCTCCGGGTCGCGGACCGGGTGATCGTCGCCGTGGCGTACACCAGCACACACACGAAGAGCGGGCTTTTCGAGATCGACGAGCGGGTCGAACTCATTCAATCCGTTTTCGAGGGAGAGTCGCGAATCGAGGTGATGTCGTTCACGGGATTGCTCGTTGACTTCGCTCGGGAGCAGGGCGCTCACCTTGTGGTTCGAGGCCTCCGCGCCGTCTCCGATTTCGAATACGAGTTGCAGATGGCGCAGATGAACCAGGAGCTGAACCCGGATCTGGAGACCCTCTTCCTCGTGCCGGAGGTGAAGAACTCATTTATCTCTTCGTCGCTGGTGCGTCAGGTAGCGGCGTTGGGTGGTGATGTGTCCACCTTTGTCTCGCCCGCCGTACTGAATCGACTCCTGGCCAAGCTCGACACGTGAGGGAAGGGGTAGTCTCCCCACAGGACGACTTCCTCGCCTCCCTGCGTGCGCGCTCCTCGTCGGTTGCCCGCCGAATCGTCTTTCCCGAGGCGACGGAGGCGCGCGTCCTCGACGCCGTGGCTCGGATTCTGGAGGAGCGGCTGGCGTCACCGGTGCTGATCGGTGACCCCGCTGAGATTCGAGCAGGCCTTGAAGCGCGGGATGTGGCGACGACACTGATTGCGGACCGCGTCGAATGTTTCGATCCGTCGGACCCGGCGCTGGTGGAGAGAACGTTCATGCATGTGGCGAGTCGTCGTGCTCATCGAGACGATACTCGGGAGGCCCTGACCGGAATGGCCGGCGACCCATTGATGCAGGCGGGCACGATGGTCGCGACCGGGATTGCTGACGGTGCCGTCGCGGGCTGCGTTCGGACAACGGTCGACGTCGTGCGAGCAGCGCTGGTCACCGTCGGACTCAGTGATGAGTTCGATACGCTGAGTTCCGCCTTCTACATGGTCTTTGACGCCGACCATGCGGCGGGACCGATGGTGCTCACCTTCACCGACGCGGGGGTGGTTCCCGACCCGAGCTCAAGCCAGCTGGCGGAGATCGCTCATGCGGCTGCCGTGGCGCGGGGGCGCATCGTGGGAGACGAACCACGTGTCGGCTTCCTTTCCTACTCGACTGCGGGTTCGGCGGAGGGGCCGACGGTGGCTGCCGTGCGAAAGGCCTTCGAGATCTTCCGTGAGCGAGCGCCTTTGATCCTGGCGGAGGGCGAAGTACAGGGAGACGCAGCGCTTTCGGTCGCGGTGGCGCGTCGCAAGGCTCCGGACTCGTCTGTCGCAGGCCGGGTCAACGTTCTGGTCTTCCCTGACCTCGACGCTGCGAACATCGCGTACAAGCTGGTTCAGCACCTCGGGGGCGCGGTGGCCCTGGGCCCGATCCTCCAGGGCCTGGCGCGACCCTTCAACGATCTGTCGCGCGGCGCCGTCGCCGGCGACATTGTCGACGTGACATGTATTACGGCGCTCATGGCTGGGGATGTGGCAGGACATGGCACCTTGTCGACGGATGGGGTAAACATGCCGGTTGCCCCGGGAAACCGTCCGTCTTTATCATGTCATGTCGATCCGAACGTCGAAGCGGCCGAAGCTGCGGGCGATCCGGACCCAGAAGAACGCTAGGAGCGTCCAATTCATGAGCTTTCAGGTTTCCAAGGTGAACGACGTCACGCTTATCGAGGTTGAAGGTCAGCTGATTGTCGGAAACCGTCAGGAGCTCAAACAGGGAGTGCTCGACAAGCTCGAGGGCGGTGACCTGAAGTTCGTCGTTGATTTCGCGAACACGGGCTACATCGACTCGTCGGGTCTGGGTGTTCTGGTGAGCTTGTCCAAGAAGATCCGCGAACAGGGAGGAGAACTCCGTCTCTCCAGCCTCAACGAGGATCTGCGCACGCTCTTCGAGCTTACGAAGCTCGATACGCTGTTTCGCATCGCAGACGACAAAGATCAGGCGCTCGAAGGCTTTTGATCGGTCTCCGTAATGAGTGAAACCATGGACGGGGACCTGGTCCTGGAGATCCCGACCGACGTGCACTCTATCGCCGGTGCGGTCGATTACGTCATGAGCCGGTGCATGGCGTGCCAGGTTCATGCAAAGAAGCTCAACCTGAACTTTCGGGTCGGGCTCACCGAGGCACTCTCCAACGCGATGATGTACGGCAACGGGCACGATCCATCGAAGAACGTTGTCGTGGAACTCGCAATGAGCGAGGGTCGTCTTGAGGCGACGGTTCGCGATCAGGGAGCCGGCTTCGATCCGACATCGATCCCCGACCCGACGCTTCCGGAGAACCGTTCTCGGCCGTGCGGTCGAGGTGTCTTCCTTATGCGCGAGCTGCTCGACGAGGTCTCATACAACGATCAGGGCAACGAGGTGACGCTCGTGCTTCGGCTCGAGTCGGGTGGCGCCTTCGAAGGTGGCGCGCCCGCTTGAGTGAGTCCGGCCGGCTCGTCCTGGGGGCGCTGCCGGAGCCGGTTCTGCAGACGCTCGAGCACTTCGAGAACGCGTTTGGCGCTGTCCTCCGTCTGATTGTACCCCCCACCGAACCGGGGGCTGCAAACGAAGTCCTGTATCAGTCTTCGGGTGATCAAGCCGGGACTGGCACGCCGGTGACCACCACCGTCGTGCCCCATCTCGGCCCCGAGTTGCAGCTCCAGGTCCTGAGCGCCCGACACGCTCCGATCGAGTCCGTGTCCGAGGCGTTGACCCCGGCGCTGGCCCAGGGCTTCGAAGCCACCCGTGACATCCAGTTCTTCACCTACGAACTCAGTGAGCGATTCGAGGAGATCAACCTCCTGTACTCGATCAGCGAGACGCTCGGTTCGACGCTGGACATGGATTCGGGAGCATCGACGATCCTCTCTGAGATTCGGGACGTGATGGGGGCGAAGCGTGGCTCGCTCTGGGTGCACGAATCCTATGACGACGCCCTGCATCTGGCAGCCGAGGTCGGGGACGATGGCCGCTCGGAGCCCCTCAATCCCGACGACCCAGATACGATCACGGCGATGGTTTTCCGAGAGGGCCGTTCCATCATCGCGTCGCGGCAGCCGACCGCTGCCGAGCGTGAAGCGGGCGCAACCGCAGATTCGTTCCTCTCGGTCCCAATCCGTTATTCGCCAGGTACAGGTGGTTCGCGTACCGTCGGAGTGATCAATCTGATCGGCCGCCTCGACGGCGGGCGTTTCAGTGCGGCGAATCAGAAGCTCCTCGCTGCGATCGCCTCCCAGATCGGTGCGGCGATCGAGAACCACCGCCTGGTTCAGGAGTCGCTGTCCAGGGAACGGATGTCTCGAGAGATGGAGCTTGCGCACGACCTGCAGATGAAGCTGCTGCCAGCTGTAGAGACGTTCGAGTTCGCTCAAGCGGCAGGGAGAGTGCAGCCGACGGAGCAGGTCGGCGGCGACTTCTACCAGCTCTTCAAGCTCCCGGGAGGACGTGTCGGTGTCATGCTGGGTGATGTCTCGCTGCACGGCTTTCCGTCCGCGCTCATCATGATGCTCACGATGAGTGCTGCCGGCATCTACGCGCGGGAGGTTGAATCTCCGGCTCTCGTTCTCCGCAAGCTGGACGATGCGCTTGCGGACGAGCTGGCGACGACCGAGATGTTTCTCACCGTCTTCTACGGTGTCATCGATCCTGCCGCGGGCGTGCTGACGTATGCCAACGCGGGACACCCGCACGCATTCGCGGTCCGAGCCGATGGAGAGACAGAGCGACTGCTGGCGACGGACCCGCCGGTGGGGTTCGCCGGCGCTGATTCGTATTCGGAAGAAAGCGTCACATGGGCCAGTGAAGACGATCTTCTCCTCCTTTTTACGGACGGGCTCTCCGACACGCTCGCCACCAAAGGGCTCAAGAACGGAGAAACCCAGGTCGTGGATTGTGCGATCCGGCATCGATTCCGAAGCCCACCGGAGATTATCGACGAACTCTTCCAGCTCTCGGCGGATGTCGCCAGGTCGGCGCTGGCTGACGATCGGACGGCCCTGGTCGTCCGCGGCTGAGGTGCGAGGCGCTCAGGCTGCACGGGCGAAGAAGTCGCTCGGCCAGAATTTCCTCGTCGATGCCAACCTTCAGCGCAAGATCGTCGAGGCGCTTGGCGCGTCCCCCGATGATGAGGTGTTGGAGATCGGCCCAGGGCGCGGAGCGCTAACGCGACACCTGGTAGGCCGGGTCGGTCGGCTCACGCTCGTCGAGATCGACGATGCTCTTGCTGCAGCTCTCCGAGAGCGCTTCGACGGCCGCCCCGATGTGCGGATCGTGCAGGCCGATGTGCTCGACGTTGATCTGCCGTCGATCCTCACGAAACCCGAGAACACGAGGGTCATCGGAAACATCCCGTACAACATCACCACCCCGATCATCTTCAAGCTGCTTGAGCGACCCCGCCCGCTCGACATCGTCCTCATGGTGCAGGCGGAAGTCGCCGATCGCATCACCGCGAGCGTCGGTACGAAGTCCTACGGGGCCCTCTCCGTGGGGGTCAGGTCCGTGGCCAGAGTTGAACGGTTGTTCAAAGTAGGGCGAGGGGCGTTTCGGCCTGTGCCACGGGTAGAGTCTGCCGTCCTGCGAATTACGCCGATTCGCCCGGAGCCGCTCGACCCGACCGAGGAAGAGCGAGTCCGTCGTGTGGTCAGAGCCTCTTTTGAATGGCGTCGGAAGCAGCTCCGGAAGATCCTGCGGGATCACCCGGCTCTGAACATTAAGGCCGACAGGGTGAACGAGGTCCTGAATCAGCAAGGCCTTTCGGGCCAGGCCCGCCCCGAAACGCTCGAGCCGGAGCGTTTCGTTGCGCTGGCGAACGCCTTGCTCTGAGGCTTTCGTTGCCGCCCGGATCGGCCGCGTGTACCTTTGCGGAGCTCTTTGTGACACCGTGAAAGACCATGTAAACACTGGCGTTTCGGGGTATTCGTGAGCAGAAAAATCCCTGAGAGCACGGTCCGTCGACTGTCACACTACCTCCGTTCTCTGGAGGGCTTCCCCGAGTCTGGTGGAACCGTGTCGAGTGAGGAACTCGCAGCGCGCGGCCAGACGACGGCGGCTCAGGTACGGAAGGACCTCTCACACTTCGGGTCCTTCGGCAAGCGCGGCCTCGGCTACCAGGTGGATGAACTCCGTGACCGACTCCGCTCCATTCTCGGGATCAACCGGTCGTGGACGGTCGCCCTGGTCGGGGCGGGACGTATTGGCCTCGCGCTCTTCGAGTACCCCGCGTTTCGCTCCAGGGGGTACAATTGCGTTGCGATCTTCGACTCCGATCCTGAAAAGATCGGGCGGGTATGGGGAGACCAGGTCATCCGGTCGCCCGAAGAATTCGAAAAGACGATCGTAGAACTGGACGTCGAACTGGTGATTCTGGCCATACCGGCCGAGGGCGCCCAGGACATGGCGATGCGTGCGGTGGACGCCGGTGTGAAGGGCATCCTGAACTTCGCGCCGATCCGGCTCAACGTTCCGCCGCGAGTCCCGGTCGAGGATGTGAACCTGGTGATGGAGCTCGAGGCGCTCTCGTTTCAGATCACGCAGCGCGAGCAGGACGCGTGACGGGAGGAGATCAGAGTTCCCTTGTCCGCACTGCCGCAGACCTGCTCGAAGTCGGGTCTGTCCACACGATTGACCTGGCCCGTCAGGTACTGGGTCTTGCCGGACACGTCGGAGCCGCTTCCGCTGCTGTCTTCGAACTCCTCGGTACCGATCCTCGCTTTCGGGTCGACAAGGAAGGCATGTGGAGCCTCGACCCGGATGTCGTGCCTCTTGGGGCTCCCCTCGACACCGTTCGATTCGCGGTGGTCGATGTAGAGACCACCGGCGGTGCTTCTTGGCGCGGACATCGAGTCACGGACATTTCGATCGTGGAGGTCCTCGGAGGGGAAATCGTCTCTGAGTACGAATCCCTGGTCAATCCCGGGCGAGGGATCCCGCCGATGATCACGGCGCTCACGGGGATCACAACCGACATGGTCCAGGGCGCGCCGTACTTCGATCATATTGCGGACGACATTTCGGCGCGGCTGCGGGGGCGTGTCTTCGTCGCACACAACGCCACCTTCGACTGGGGTTTTGTCACGTCTGAGCTCCAGCGAGCCACGGGCGATTCGCTCGACGTCCCCCAACTGTGCACGGTGCGCATGACTCGTCGCCTCGTACCCGAGTTACGTAGGCGGAATCTGGATGTGGTCACGCGGCATTTCGGGATCGACATTCATGCACGACACCGCGCGCACGGAGATGCGCTCGCTACAGCGCGTGTGCTTCTCCGTCTGCTCGATGAGGCGAAGGGGCGCGGTATCGAAGACCTTTCGACCCTGCAGTGGTACCTGGAGCGCCGACGTCAGCGGAAGCGCTTCGATCCCGAGCAGTTCTCTCTGGAACTGCCCGGATACGAACCCAGAAGGAGAGGTTGATGCACGAGGGACTTCCGCTCAGTCGGAGCATACAGGTTGGCTCGGTCCGGATGCACGGGATCGAGGCCGGCGTACAACAACTCGACGGAGGCGCCATGTTCGGCGTGGTGCCCAAGCCTCTCTGGGAACGCCGCATCCCGGCTGATTTGCGGAATCGGATTCCGCTCGCGCTCCGGTGCCTGCTCGTCGAGGCCCCCAACGCCCTCGTACTCATCGACACGGGGATCGGCAACAAATACGGGGAGAAGTTCGCCGACATCTACGGTGTACTGAATGCGGGGGAGCCGACTCGCCTGGAGGACGGCATCCGTGATGCCGGCTTCGATCCAGCCGACGTCGACATTGTGCTCAGTACGCATCTCCACTTCGACCACGCAGGCGGTAACACGGTGCGGGACGAGTCCGGTGTGATCCGTCCGTCGTTTCCGAATGCCCGGTACGTCGTCCAGAGAGGAGAACTCGACTTCGCGCACAGTCAGAACGAGCGTATCCGGGCGAGTTACCTGCTGGAGAACTTCGAGCCGATCACCGAGGCGGGGCTTTGGCACCTGGTCGAAGGAGAGGCTGATGTCACGGAAGGGATCAGCGTCGTGCCCACACCGGGGCACACACCTCACCACCAATCCGTGCTCATCCGCAGCGACGACGAGACCGCCTGCTTCCTCGCGGACGTCTGTCCGACCTCCGCGCACCTTCCGCTGCCGTGGATCATGGGATACGACCTCGAGCCGCTCGTGACCCTCGAGTCGAAGCGCGGTTTGTGGCAGCGGGCGCGAGAAGAAGACTGGCTCCTCGTGTTCGAGCACGATCCGCGAGTCCCGTGGGGACGTCTCGATCCGGCCGAGGATCGACCGGTCCTGGCCGAGGACGTGGCGTTACTCTGAACACATCCGGGAATTCAGAACGGATGGACTTCTTGGTATCTTCGGAGGCTGTCCAATCTGGATATGAGAGGATGTTTCGATAGATGAGTGACGCTTCGAGGACTCCGGTCCTCCTGAAGGGGGGTGCACGGAGTCCGATCGGTCGATTTCTGGGCGGATTGAGCCGTTTTTCCGCCCCGGATCTCGGCGCCATGGCCGTGCGTGCTGCGGTCGAGCGATCCGGCATCGACGTTGCGGACGTCGAAGAAGTCATCATGGGCAACGTGGTCACTGCGGGCGCTGGCCAGGCGCCAGCCCGTCAGGCCGCGATCCGCGGCGGGATTCCCGAGACGGTCCCGGCGGTCACGATCAACAAGGTCTGCGGGTCCGGCTTGAAGGCCGTTATGCTTGCTGCCCAGGCCATCCGGGCGGGTGATGCCCGGCTGATCGTCGCCGGCGGAATGGAGTCGATGTCGACGGTCCCGTTCTACGTCCGTGGGATGCGGGGCGGCGTGAAGTTCGGAAACCAGACGATGGAAGACGGCCTCATTTACGATGGGCTCTGGTGCTCCTTTGGAGACTGCCACATGGGTGGTCATGCGGAGTATACGGCCACGAAGGCCGGCGTATCTCGAAACGACGCGGATTCCTTCTCGCTCCGTTCTCACCAGAAAGCGGTCGAAGCGGCCAGAGCGGGCCGGTTCGAGGACGAAATCGTCCCCGTCGAGGTGAAGACGCGAAAGGGTGTCACCGTGGTCGAGGCGGATGAGAGTCCGCGGGCAGACACATCTCTCGAAGCCCTCGGAACCCTGCGCCCGGCGTTCGTGCGGGACGCTCCCGAAGGCATTGAAGAGCACGTTGTCACGGCCGGAAACGCACCGGGCCTGAACGACGGTGGAGCCGCTGTCGTCGTGTCATCGCTCGAGTACGCTCAGGCTCATGGCCTGGAGGTCGACGCGGTCATCTCCGGCTATGCGACTGGTGCTACGGCTCCGCAGGACTTGTTTTTTGCGCCGATCGCAGCCGTCCAGAACTTGATGAAGAAGGACAGGAGGACGATCGGGGACTATGACCTCTTCGAGGTCAACGAGGCGTTCGCGGTCCAGGCGATCGCGGACATGCGTGCGCTCGAGATGGACGAGGCGCGCGTCAATGTGAACGGTGGAGCTGTGGCGCTCGGTCACCCCATCGGTGCCTCCGGCACACGGATCCTGGTCACCCTCCTCAACGCGATGGCTCAGAACGACGCCTCCACCGGCTTGGCGACGCTGTGCCTGGGCGGTGGAAACGCCGTCGCGCTCTCGGTCGAAAAGGCTTGACGCCCAACAACGGAGCATACGCATGACGAACTTCACCGAATCGCTCGCTGGACAAACCTTCGACGGCGTAGCCGACGAAAAACGGGGCAGGTTCGCCGTTGGCACCGTGGCCTTTGCAGTTGCGGCCGCGTTCTCCGCGCAGGTTGCGGTCCCGCTGCCCTGGACACCGGTGCCGGTTACGCTCCAGCCGCTGATGGTGATTCTGGCGGGAGCCGTCCTTGGCCCCCGGCTGGGCGCGGTCGCGATGGCTGCGTACGTGACCGTTGGGGCGCTCGGTGCACCCGTCTTTTCAAACGGCGGTGCGGGGCTCGGTTGGCTCTTCGGGCCGACAGGGGGCTACCTCCTGGCTGCCCCGGCGGCGGCGTTTGTGACAGGGACCATCGCCGGCCGCGCGGGTACCGCGTGGCGGCTGCTTCTCGGGCTCTCGGGAGGTGTGGTCGTGATGTACGCAGGTGGCGTACTTCAGCTCATGGCGTTTACGGGTCAGGATCTCGGCATGTCGCTCGCTGCCGGTGTCGCACCCTTCATCGTGGGCGATCTGACGAAGATCGGTTTCGCCTTCTTCGCGCTGACCGCCGCTGGTACCGCGACTCGAGCCCGCGATTGACCCAACGCCCATTGAGCGTACGCGAGCGCTCTTGATGCGCGTTTCGAGGCCCTTCCTGACCAAAACGGGTCGGGTTCGGATCGGGTGGCGCCTGGGAGGCTTCTTCGGTGTAACCCTTCTTGCAGGCGTGGCGGTGGAGGGGTTCGTGCCCTCAGGGGTCCTTGGTGGCTCTTTCGCCGTGCTCTTTGGTGCGCTTGTGGCGGGCTGGACTCTGCTTGCGCTCGACGGACGGAGGCCGAGTGCGCTCGGCTTCTACCTCGCAAGAGACAGTGTGACGGAAACCCTGCGGGGTACTGCCCTCGGTGTGCTGATTGGAATGATGGTCGTTGGGGGGATGGCGCTTCTCGGTGGACTGACGTGGAACACCCAGCCGGGCTCGGGGATGGGCTGGTGCGTGGGTGCTGTGGTTGCTCTGATGTGGTTCGCGATTCCTGCGGCCGCGGAGGAGGCACTGCTTCGCGGATATCCGCTTCAGGCGCTGACCGAATCGTACGGGCCGACAGTTGGCGTTATCGCTACGTCCGTCGCGTTCGGTGCGCTCCATCTGGGCAATCCGGGCAGCGGTGTGCTCGAGGTCGCAAACGTGACCGCAGCCGGGCTTCTCTTCGGCGTCGTATACGTAAAGACATTGAGTCTTTGGTGGGTGACCGGATTGCACCTGGGCTGGAACTGGGCGCACGGATATCTCGCGGACGTTCCGGTAAGCGGACTCGACGTCGTCGACGCACCGCTGTACGAGGGATCGACGCGGGGTGCCCAATGGCTGGGGGGAGGGGAGTTCGGGCCGGAAGGGAGTTTAGTGGCCACGGCGGTTCTGCTCGCGGTGACGGCATGGTGGTGGCGTTCGGAGGGGTTGAAGCCAGGTGTTGCAGCGTCGAAGTCGGGCGCACTGGTGTCGCATGAAACGAACGGGAACGAACAGAGGAACTGACACATACATGAGCATCGAAACGATTGCGGTCGTGGGTGGGGGAACGATGGGCAACGGGATCGCCCACGTCGCTGCACAGGCCGGCAAGACGGTTTGCCTGATCGACCTCTCCGATGAGGTCCTCGAGAAGGCGGTGGCTACGATCGGGAAGAACCTCGATCGTCAGGTCAAGAAGGGACTGATCGATCAGCCCCAGCGCGACGAGACGCTGGCTCGGATCGAGACGGCGAACGATCTCGAGGCCGGCGCCGCCGAGGCAGATCTGGTCGTCGAAGCCGTGCCTGAGGTTCCAAGCCTCAAGTATTCGATCTTCGAAATCCTCGATCGCGTGACAGGCCCGAACACGATCCTGACCTCAAACACGTCGTCGATCTCGATCACAGAGATCGCCGCGCGGACGGCGCGTCCCGACAAGGTGATCGGGATGCACTTCATGAACCCCGTACCGGTCATGAAGCTGATCGAAGTCATCCGCGGGCTCGCGACCAGCGATGAAACGACGAAGGTCACGGTTGCTCTGTCGGAGGAACTCGGAAAGATCCCCGTGGAGGTCAACGACTTCCCCGGCTTCGTATCAAACCGTGTTCTGATGCCGATGATCAACGAGGCGGTGTTCGCGCTCATGGAGGGGGTCGCTGAGCCAAACGCGATCGACACGGTCATGAAATTGGGGATGAACCACCCCATGGGACCGCTGGCTCTCGCGGACCTGATCGGTCTCGACACCTGCCTGAACATTCTCGAGGTGCTTCATCGCGAACTCGGAGACGATCGCTATCGTCCGTGTCCGCTCCTCAGGAAGTACGTCGCTGCTGAGTGGCTTGGTCGAAAGTCCGGCCGCGGCTTCTACGAGTACGACTGAGAACCTGTCCACCGCTCCCGCGGAGGGCGATCGGATGACGATATGCTGAATGACGAACAGCTCGAGCTCCAACAGCTCGCGCGTGACTTCGCCGAGGCGGAGCTCCGGCCGTATACGGCCATATGGGACGAACAGCGATCTCTCGATGACAGCGTGTTCGAGAAGCTCGCTGAATCGGGCTTCCTCGGTATGATGATTCCGGAAGAACATGGTGGGCTCGGCTTCGAGCTCGCTACGTATCTGACGGTACTGGAGGAACTCGCATGGGGTGATGCGGCCGTGGCTCTATCGGTCGCGATTCACAACGGTCCGGTCGCCGAGCTTGTGCGCAGGCACGGAAGCGACGGGCAGAAGAGTGACTGGCTGCCACGGATGGCGACCGGTGAGGTCCTCGGTGCGTTCGCGTTGTCGGAGCCCGAGAGTGGTTCGGACGCCTCTTCGATCTCGACGACCGCTCATTTCGACGGGTACGAGTGGGTTCTCGACGGTACCAAGCGCTGGGTCACGAACGGGGCCCGGGCTGGTCTGGTCGTCGTGTTCGCCAGGACCGACGAGGATGGTCTGAGCGCCTTTCTCGTGCCGACCGATGTCGCGGGATACATGGCTGGCGATCAGGAAAAGACACTCGGCATGCGGGCCTCCGAGACCGTGTCCGTGCGCCTGAATGGAGTGCGACTCCCAGCCGATGCTCAGGTGGGAGAGGCCGGTCAGGGGCTGCGCTACGCACTCGAGGTACTCGATCTCGGCCGGATCGGGATCGCGATGCAGGCGACGGGGATCGGGCGTGCCGCGATCGAGCATGCCGCCGGATATGCCCTCGAACGTCAGCAGTTCGGTCGGCCGATTGCGCGGTTCGGTGCGCTTCAGGCCAAGCTCGCTGACGCTGCGCAGCGTGTGGCTGGAGGGCGAGCCCTTGCCTTCCAGGCTGGAGCCGTATGGTCGCGCCAGGCAGAGCACGGAGGCCGTCGGGGGTTGGATGGTGTCACCGCGCAGGCGGCCATCGCCAAGCTGGCTGCTTCCGAAGCGGCCAGCTTCGCCTCCGATGAGGCGATCCAGATTTTCGGTGGTTACGGGTATATGCGGCACTACCCGGTGGAGCGCCTGCTGCGCGACGCGAAGGGCACCGAGATCTACGAAGGGACGAACGAAATCATGAGACGAGTCATTGCCGGCGAAATCCTTCGGGAAGCCGGGGACGAGAACTTCTAGAAAAGAGGACCATGGAACTCTTCAACTTGATGTCCGAGAGCGGGCACGAGCAGATCATATACTGGAGTGACCCCGAGTTCGGATACCGGGGCATCATCGCCGTGCACGACACAACCCTGGGGCCGGCGCTCGGGGGAACGCGCTTCTGGACGTACGAGGACGCTCGCGAAGCGACGATCGATGCACTCCGACTGTCTCGAGGGATGACATACAAGGCCGCCATCACCGGATTGAACCTCGGCGGTGGAAAGTCGGTCATCTGGGGGGACAACAAGCAGGTCGACCGCGAGATGATCTTCCGTGCACATGGTCGGGCGGTTGAGTCACTCGGTGGCCGGTACATCACGGCGGAGGACGTAGGGACATCACCGGACGACATGGAATACGTGGCGATGGAGACGGAGTACGTGGTCGGCCTGCATGGTCGCTCCGGCGATCCTTCACCGGTGACCGCGTACGGCGTGTATCAGGGCATTAAGGCGTCGGCAGCGCAGCGCTACGGGAATGACTCGCTCAAGGACCGTCACATCGCGGTGCAGGGCCTCGGACACGTCGGCTATTACCTCTGCGAGGACTTGGCGGCAGAAGGCGCAAAGCTCACCGTAGCCGACATCGATCCGGAGGCAGTGAGTCGAGTCGTCGAGGAGTTCGGTGCGACGGCGGTTGATCCCGAAGCAATCTATGGGGTCGATGCCGACATTTTTGCGCCCTGTGCTCTCGGTGCTGTGGTCAACGACGAAACAGTGGCTCAGTTCAGCTTCGATATCATCGCCGGTGCGGCCAACAACGTCCTGGCACGGAGCGCTGTTCACGGTCCCGCTCTGACCGAGAAAGACATCCTGTATGCACCCGACTACGTGATCAACGCGGGTGGCCTCGTGAACGTATACGGCGAAATCCACGAGTGGGACGCAGAGCGTTCGAAGAAGAAGGCCGGCGAGATCTACCAGACGCTTCTTCGCATCTACGAACTTGCAGAAACGGAAGGTGTTGGGACCTATGCCGCGGCGGATCGCGTGGCCGAAGACCGGATCGCCCAGGCGCACCACCTGCAGCGGACCTGGTAGTGTGCTGGAGCACCTGAGCAAGGAAGACCCGGCGGTCTTCGACGCGATCATCTCGGAGATCGACCGTCAGGAGAACGGGCTCGAGATGATCGCGTCAGAGAATTTCACGTCCATCGCCGTCATGGAAGCCACGGGCTCGGTCATGATGAACAAGTACGCAGAGGGCCTTCCGGGCCGTCGCTACTACGGTGGGTGCCAGTTCGTCGATGTCGCCGAGAACCTCGCTCGTGACCGGGCCAGGGAGCTGTTCGGAGCCGAGCACGCCAACGTGCAGGCCCACTCGGGTGCGCAGGCCAATATGGCTGCCTACTTCACCCTCCTCGACCCAGGGGACTGCATCCTGGGGATGGACCTGAGCCACGGAGGACACCTGACACACGGCTCGGACGTCAACTTCAGTGGTACGGTCTTTCGTGCCGAGGCATACGGCGTCCGCACCGATGACGGTCTCATCGATTACGATGCGCTTCGTGATCGGGCCCGTGAGGTCAAGCCGGCCATGCTGATCGCCGGTGCAAGCGCGTATCCGCGGGTCATCGACTTCGAAGCATTCGGGGAGATCGCCCGCGAGGTCGGAGCCTACCTTCTCGTCGACATGGCGCACATCGCGGGACTGGTCGCGACAGGACACCATCCATCGCCTGTTCCCCACGCCGATGTTGTCACGACCACCACTCACAAGACGCTGCGCGGTCCGCGCGGCGGCCTGATCCTCTGCCGGGAAGAGCACGCCAAGGGGATCGACAAGGCGGTCTTTCCGTTCATGCAGGGTGGGCCGCTGATGCACGTGATCGCGGCGAAAGCCGTGGCCTTCGCTGAGGCGTTGGAGCCGGCCTTCTCGGCATATTCGGGCCAGGTGATCGCAAATGCGTCTGCGTTGGGTGACCGCTTGATCGAGCATGGCTTCGAACTCGTATCAGGCGGGACGGACAATCACCTCGTCCTCGTGGATCTGCGTACCAGCCACGAAGACCTCTCCGGGAAGGATGCGGAAGAGGCGCTTGAGGCGGCGGCGATCACGGTGAACAAGAATACCGTACCAGGAGAGGCCCGGTCCCCGTTCGTTACCTCCGGTCTCCGAATCGGAACGCCAGCGCTCACGACCCGGGGAATGACCGAAGCGGAGATGGCGTGCATTGGAGACTGGATCGCCGAGATCCTCGCGCGGCCGGGAGACGAAAGGGTCAGGGCTCGCGTCCGGGCGTCCGTGAGCGAGTTGTGCGAACAGTTTCCACTCTATCCGGAACTCGCTCGGGACTGATTCGCGTGACCGGCGTCTGGTCGAGGTGTCCGGCTGTCCTACCTAGCGCGAGGCCAAGCGGTTTCACAGATTCGACTCCATGACTGAACTACAGTTCGCAGATGAGATCCTCGACCAGCTCCAGGAGCGGAACCCAAGGTTCCACGCCCGCTCCTATGAGTTCGTGCTGCGCGCCCTTCATTCGGTCATCCGGTCTCTCGACGAACCGCGCCACATCACGGGGCGCGAACTCACCGATGGCGTTCGAGAGCTGGCGCTCGGCCAGTACGGTCCCCTGGCCAGGACTGTGCTCGAGCACTGGGGTATCCACGAAACGGAAGATGTGGGTCGTGTCGTATTCGCGATGGTCGAACAGGGTATTCTCGTGAAAGAGGATGAAGACCATCAGGAGGATTTCACGGACCTCTTCGACTTCGAAGAGGTGTTCGACCTTGATTACCCGTGGAGCGCGCACCCCTGACTGACCGGATCGGTCCGCGAGACCGGTCGACAACCAAGACAAGCCCGGCGCAGTCGGGCAAACCGACGGCCGCGGCCGTCACGAAGCCCTCGGGAGGGGATGGACATGGTGGATGGCGGCGGATTTCCGAGTTGTCAGAAGTGTGAGGGAGGCATTCTGCTTCCGCTTTCCGACTACGGGAGAGACGGAGCACCGATTCGCTACAAAGCATGGGTCTGCTCGAGTCCGGAGTGCGGGTTCAACATCCGCATCGACAATGGTGAGATCACGCTCGGCCGACAGATCGGACAGAGCTACAAGTAGGCCTCCCTGCGTTTGCCGCACCGACTCGTCGGTGTGGCTCTCCGCAAAGCCATGAGCCCGGATCGCACCCTGCCGAGCCCCTGCTCGAGAGGTGACGTCTTCGCGCAAACCGGGCCGGAGGCGTCCGCCTTCGACTCGAGCGCGATCCAGGACGTGGGTGTGCCGGAGCGTGTCCTCATGGAGAACGCCGGTCGGTCGGCCGCGCTCGTGATCCAGTCAATCTTCTCGGCTCATCGTGTCGTTGGAGTCGTGGGTGCGGGCAACAACGGAGGCGATGCTCTCGTCGTTCTGAGGTCGTTGGCAGCGTGGGGGGTCGACAGCACCGCGATCCTCGTCGCTGATCGCGATCATGAGGAGCCGTTGCTGCACGCTTGGCCGATCCCAATGGTCCAAGACGCTGATTTGTCCGACGCCGACGCCCTCCAACTCATGGATGGTGCCGACGTGATCGTCGATGGGGTGCTCGGCACGGGAGTCCATGGTGCTCCGCGAGAGCGACAGGCGACGATGATCGAGCACATGAACGCATCCTCAACGCCCGTGGCCGCACTCGACATCCCGTCCGGTGTGGACGCAACGACCGGCGCCGTGCCGGGCGTTGCGGTGGACGCAGACGTGACGATCTCGTTTGGCGCTCCGAAGACCGGAGCACTACTCCACCCTGCGCGTAGGCGCGTCGGCCGTCACGTCACGGTCGAGATCGGTTTTCCGGCTCTCACGGAGGCCGATTCCATCGCGAGGGTCGTGACCCCGGCCTGGGCGCGCCGGCATCTGCCTGCCCGCGAGACAGATACGCACAAGAACCGAGTCGGTCGACTTCTGATCGTGGGCGGCGGGCTCGGCATGGCCGGAGCAGTGATCCTTGCCGCCCGCGCTGCGTTTCACGCGGGTGCCGGTCTGGTTCAGGTGTGTTCCTTGTCCGAACACCGCGATGCGATTCAGGCGGGGATCCCGGAAGCCATATTCATCCCTCTCGATGATCCCGACGGGCTTGAAGAGGCGGCGATCCGGGCGGATTCGCTTGTGGTCGGGCCGGGACTCGGAGACGGGGAAGACAGCGCCGAGGTGCTTCGGCGCATCGTGAGACGCGGGTCACAGCCACTTCTCCTCGACGCCGATGCACTCAACCTTGCGGCTACGGGTACCATTTCACTCTTCGAGGTCGGTGCCCGACGTCCGGTGCTGGTAACACCTCATCTGGGAGAGATGGGACGGCTGGCGCCGCATCATGTGGATTCGGGTTCTCCCATCGATGTGGCGCGCGCTGTGGCTACCGAGAGCGCGATCTCCGTGTTGCTGAAGGGGGCTCCGTCAGTCGTTGCCGCCGCTTCGGGATCGGTGCTCGTCGATACGCAGAGTTCCTCAGATCTTGCCGTCGCGGGTATGGGTGACATGCTCTCAGGCGTGTGCGGCGCCCTCTTGGCGCAGGGATTGGACACGCACGTCGCGGGTGCGGTGGGCCTGTATCTGTCCGGACGGGCTGCGAAGCTCGCGGGTCGTGGTGCCGGGCTGACACCCTCTGACGTGTCCGCACATCTGCCGGATGTGCTCACCGAGACGGCCCGGGCGGAGACCGAACTTCCGTTTGCGTTCGTCATCTTCGACGCGGAGGCCCCCCGATGAGTGACGCTCGTGGCCCGTACGGACCGGGCGCAGAATTTGAGCTCATTCGTCGGCTTGCCAAGCTAGGTGGAGATTTGCCGGCTGAGGTGCGGATTGGGCCCGGGGACGATGCCGCTGTACTCGACGACGGATGGGTGATCAGTACCGATCTGACGGTGGAGGACGTGCACTTCCGACGCGCGTGGATTACAGATCAGGAGGTCGGTTACCGCGCTGCGACGGCGGCGTTGTCTGACATGGCGGCGATGGCCGCGACACCGGTGGGCCTTCTCGTCTCGATCGCTGCGCCCCGGGGCGGGGCCGTCGACGTCGAGTCCGTTCAGGCAGGGATCGTGGAGGCGGCCAGTATGGTCGGGGCAGGGGTGATCGGTGGCGACGTATCGCGGTCACCCGGTCCGCTGATGATCGATGTCGTCGCACTCGGCCGGACGATGTGGCCGGTATGCCGTGATGGAGCTGGACCCGGTGATCACGTCTGGGTGACGGGCTCGCTCGGCGCAAGCGCCGCCGCAATTCGGGCTTGGGACGCCGGGGAGGAACCTGCGAAAGAACTTCGTCATGCTTTCGTTCGGCCGACCGCCAGGGTCAGCGAGGCGCGGTGCCTGGCAGAACACGACGTCGTCGACGCGATGATCGATATCTCCGATGGATTGATCGGTGACGTCGGACATATCGCGGCCGCCTCAGGAATGAAGATCACACTCGAGCTCGCGAAGATCCCGGTCGGAGAGAGCGTCGTCGAAGCCTTGGGCCAGGACGATGCACTACAGGCTGCATTGACGGGGGGTGAAGACTACGAGCTCTGCTTTGTCACGGATCCGGGTATCGTGGATCCGGGCTACTTCCTCGAGCGTTACGGGGTCACGGTAACCCGAGTCGGAGCAGTCACCGAAGGCGAAGGTGTCTGGCTTCAGACAGAGGACGGGACTGCGGACCGGGTGGCTACGGGTGGTTTCGATCACTGGGACGCTACAGGGACCGCGAAGGAGGAAGGGGTGTGATCCGCTTGCTCGGCGTCTTCGTGTGGATTGTGCCGGCGACGATCTGGTATGGTGGGCGTATGATCCTCTCGGGACTGCGCGGATCGACGGAGCCCGGCTGCATGTGCAGGCAGGGACCACGCTACTGGGCTCGGCAGCTCCTCTGGATTTCGGGTGTCGACATCGCCTTCGAAAACATCGAGGTGATCGACCCGACGCGCCCTCAGATCCTCGTGGCCAACCACACATCGTGGTACGACGTTCTCGCACTGTCTGCGTTGCCGGGCACGTACCTCTTCGTCGCCAAGAAAGAGCTGGCGAAGATCCCGATCTTCGGCCGGGCAATCGGTGGATGCGGACACATCTTCATCGATCGACAGGATCGCACGTCTGCGGTCGAGTCGCTCGGGGTCGCGCGCGACCTGTTGGAGAACGAGAGCCCTACCATCATCATGTTCCCTGAAGGAACGCGGTCCAAGACGGGCAAGCTGCAGCGGTTCAAGAAGGGTGCGTTCGTCCTCGCGGTGCAAACCGGTGTCGATATCGTGCCGGCCGCGATCATTGGATCACATGAAGTGATGAGTAAAGAGTCTCTGAAGATTACGCCCGGGACCATCACTGTGCGGTTTGGAACACCGATTCCTGTCGAGGGACTCGGCATGGATGACCGAAACGAGTTGACCGAACGGGCCCAGGCCGCGGTACGCGAACTTCAGGCGGACGGAGCTCCGTCCGACCAGGAAATCACATAAGGAGGCTGGATGTCGGCGATTGTCGACGTGCACGGACGTGAGATTCTCGATTCTCGCGGCAATCCGACGGTAGAAGCGGACGTAACTCTCGAGAGCGGGGTGCGTGGTCGCGCGGCCGTACCTTCGGGTGCGTCGACTGGCGCCTACGAAGCCGTCGAGCTTCGGGATGCTGATCGTGACCGCTTCATGGGGAAGGGTGTCCTGAGAGCGGTCGAGAACGTGAACACGCGGATTGCCGAGGCGGTTCGGGGCCTCGAGGCGCGCGAGCAGCTCAATATCGATCGAACCATGATCGACCTCGACGGGACGCCGAACAAACAGGACCTGGGCGCCAACGCCATGTTGGCGGTCTCGATGGCTGCTGCGCGTGCTGCGGCCGCGGAGAGCCAGACACCGCTCTGGCGCTATCTGGCGGCGACTGGCGAGGCGGACACCCTGCCCGTACCGATGATGAACATCTTGAACGGCGGGGCGCACGCACCGAACAACGTCGATATCCAGGAGTTCATGGTGATGCCCGTCGGAGCGGAGACGTTCTCCGAGGGTCTACGCGTGGGTGTGGAGATCTTCCACCACCTCAAGAAGGTGCTCAGCGACCAGGGCAAGAACACTGCGGTCGGGGACGAAGGCGGCTTTGCGCCCGATCTGGCGAGTAATGAAGAGGCCGTGGAGGTCGTGCTCAAGGCGATCGAGAACGCCGGATATCGGCCGGGTGACGACGTCGTGCTGACACTCGATGCCGCCGCCACCGAGTTCTATGAGGACGGCGAGTACGTCTTCCACTGGTCCGGTGGCGAACGGCGTGACGCAAACGGAATGGTTGAATTTTGGAAGGAATGGGTTGCACAATACCCCATCCGTTCTATTGAAGACCCGCTCGATGAGAACGACTGGCACGGCTGGGAGGCATTGACTCAGGCCGTCGGCCAGGACGTTCAGATCGTGGGGGATGACCTCTTCGTGACCAACGCAGATCGACTGGAGCAAGGGATCCGTGATGGCGCTGCCAACGCAATCCTTATCAAGGTGAATCAGATCGGTACGCTGACCGAGACGCTCGAGACGATGCGCATCGCCCGCGAGGCCGGGTATAACAGCGTCGTCTCCCACCGTTCGGGTGAAACCGAGGATACGCTCATCGCAGACCTTTCGGTCGCAACCGGTGCTGGGCAGATCAAGACGGGCAGTGCCAGCCGGACTGATCGGGTCGCCAAGTACAACCAACTCTTGCGCATCGAAGAACAGCTCGGTGCTGCGGCCCGGTATCCGGGTCGAGGGCTCTGGGGCTGACCGATGCGACGCCGTGGGAACGGGAGTCGATCGGTTTCATCCGCGCTGAAGCGGCTCGTCGTACCCGGCCTTCTTCTCATGTCGGCGTACTACGCACTTTTCGGGGGTGGGTACTCCGTGTTCGACTTGTATATGGCACGCGGCGGGGTGGAGGAGGAGCAGCTGCGTCTCGAGCAGGCTCGTATGGAGATCGATTCCCTGCTTCTGGAGTTGGATCGGCTCGAGAACGACCCAGCGACGATCGAACGAATCGCCCGGGAGGAGTACGGAATGGTGCGTGAGGGTGAGCTGCTCTACCGCTTCACGGACGCGGAAGACGCGGGCGAGCGGAAAGCCCCGCCCGCCCGCTGAAATCCGGACTCAGTCCTCGGCTTCGTTACGTCCGATCGGCTCAGGGGCTTCCGTTTCCAGCAGGGCTCGGCCCGCCTCGACGAGCTTTTGCGCATCGGCATCACCTACGGCCTCGGACCCCTCGGCTCCATCCGCCAGGCTCGCCATCGCTGCCTCGGCCACCAGCTTGAGGGCCCGTGCCTTGCCCTCGGCTGATACTGGATTCGGCTCCTTCACGAACGGTGCGAACAGATCGATCGGTATCGGGAAGAGCGTGGTCGAGTTGTTCTCTACGGCGACCTCGGTCACGGTCTGAAGGAAGCGTAGCTGCATGGCCACCGGGAACTGTTCGATGACTTCAGCGGCCTGAATGAGCTTCGTCGACGCCTGATATTCACCCTCGGCGTTGATCACCTTGGCCCGACGTTCTCGTTCCGCCTCGGCCTGCTTCGCCATCGCCCGCTTCATCTCCTGAGGCAGATCAATGTCCTTGATCTCGACTCCGGTCACCTCGATGCCCCAATGATCGGTTCCCGCGTCGATGATCTCCCTCACGACCTCGTTGATCCGCTCACGCTCAGCGAGGAGTTCGTCGAGCTCCGACTGCCCGATGACCGAACGGAGCGTCGTTTGTGCGAGTTGGCTTGTCGCGAAGTAGTAGTCCTCGATCTCGATGACAGCCTTCGTCGGGTCGGCCACTCGGAAGTACACCACCGCGTTCACTCGCACGGAGACATTGTCCTTCGTGATCGTGTCCTGCGGTGCGATGTCGAGAGCTACGATACGCAGGTCCATCTTGCGCAGTCGGTCGATCCCGAACGGTACGAGAAAGATCAGTCCCGGCCCTTTCGCCCGGGTCAGCTTTCCGAGTCGGAACACGACACCGCGCTCGTATTCGAACAGCACACGGATGCTGGTCATGATCGCACCACCCGCCACTACCAGGGCCGGGATCAGCAGTGCATTGGAAATCATCGGTCCTACTCCAGTCAATGAAGCGAGTGCGAAGTCCTACCCCGAAGCATGAGTTTGAATCCATCCCTGCGCGAGCACCCGAGAGATCCGTCGGGGAGTGGTTGACACACGTCTAGGGCCCGATGAGCTTTTTCGCCCTTGCCGGAGTAGCTCAGTTGGTTAGAGCAGCGGAATCATAATCCGCGTGTCGGGGGTTCAAGTCCCTCCTCCGGCACTGAGCAAAGACCAGGCGGCTCAAGGGTTTTCTCCTTGGGTCGCCTTTCTTGTGCCTGGTGGTTGGGTGCCGACTGTCCAGCGAATTGTCCGCTTCGCGTCGAGAATCCGGTGTGGACAGGGCCGGCGGAATGGCGGTGACGCCGGAAAAGAGGGGACTCGGGTAGCGACGGGGCCCCAAAGTACGAGGTGTGCGCTACCCGCACCTTACAGGCGCCGACGGGTCGTCTGTTAGGTGGAGCCACCTTCTTCGCCTCTCAGAGAGGTCGCCGTAAGACTTGTCTGACAGTGCCGTTTTGAATCCTCGTCTACACCTCTGACGAGCGCTCCAGTGTTATCGGATCCCATTTCCAGCTCTCCTCGATACGTCCGGTACCACTTAGCGAATTCTCGGATGCCCTCTTCCAGGGTTACCTGTGCCTTGTAACCTATTAGCCGCTCGAGCTCGGACGTATCCGCGTAGGTGGTGTAAACGTCTCCAGGCTGCATGCCCACCATCTCCTTCCTAGCACTGACCCCGAATTCTTCTTCTAGGACGGAAATTAAGTCGAGCAGACTTACAGGCTCTCCGCGCCCAATGTTGTACACCACGTGGAAGGAACCGTCGCTGCGCCGCGTCTCGATGAGGCGGACGGTCGACTCGACAATGTCGTCGATGTAAGTGAAATCGCGGCTCAGCTTGCCTTCGTTGAAGACCTTGATGGGTTCACCCCTCGTCATCTGGTCGGTGAAGCTGAAGTAGGCCATGTCGGGGCGTCCCCACGGTCCGTAGACCGTGAAGAAGCGCAGGCCGGTGGCCCTGAAGCCGTAAAGATGCGAATAAGCGTGGGCCATCAGCTCGTTGGACCGCTTGGTGGCCGCATAGAGCGAGACAGGACTCTCTGCCGGCTCGGAGGTCTGAAATGGCACCGCTGAATCGACTCCGTACACCGAGCTCGACGACGCGTAGACTAGGTGCTCCACGCCCGTGTGCCGGCAGGCCTCCAGGACCGACAGAAAGCCGATCACGTTGCTTCGGGTGTAGGCGAACGGATTGTCGATCGAGTGGCGGACGCCGGGCTGCGCAGCCAGGTTGACGACAAGATCGAAGGGCTTCTCCCTGAACAACTGGAGCACGCCCTCCTGCTCCGTCAGGTCCATGCGGACGAACCGGAACGCCGTATGCGTCCCAATCGCCTCGACACGAGCGCGCTTAAGTGCGGGGTTGTAGTAGTCGTTGAGATTATCAAGCGCCGTGACCTCATGCCCATCCCGGAGCAGACGCCGGACCAGGTGAAACCCAATAAATCCTGCCCCGCCCGTCACCAGAACTCTCATCACACTCCCTTGCCTATTCCT
Source organism: Gemmatimonadota bacterium (assembly GCA_028873595.1). GTDB lineage: Bacteria > Gemmatimonadota > Gemmatimonadetes > Longimicrobiales > Gaopeijiaceae > UBA2589. The sequence goes on from JAPPOV010000022.1 coordinate 53,837, forward strand.
TGTTGTACGGTGCCGCCTGGAGGCTGAACAGATCCCGGTAGATCCCCTGCTTCTCCATCAGGTCGCCGTGCGCGCCGAATTCCACAATCCTGCCATCCTGCATCACCACAACGGCGTCTGCATTGCGAATGTTCGCCAGCCGGTGGCTGATCAGCACTAGGGTTCGATCGTGATCATTGAATGTGAACGAATCGAACAACTCCGCCTCGGCGACCGCGTCCAGCGCCGAGGTCGGCTCGTCTAGAATCAAGATGTTCGCATCCTCCCTGAGAAGAGCCCGGGCTAGCGCCAGACGTTGCCACTGGCCGCCGGAAAGCTCCTGGCCATCCAGAAATCTTCGGGTCAGGCGGGTACCTAGGCCGCCCGGTAGGGAATCGACAAGGGCCCGTGCCAAACCTCGATCGGCCGCCGCCAGAAGAAGCTCCTCATCGGTGATCCGCAGGCCTGAGCCGAAGGAGATGTTGTCCGCTACGGTCGACTTGTATCTCACGAACGGCTGGAACAGGACCCCCATCCTGGACCGGAGTGCCTCGCGATCCCACTCCTCAAGATCGAGGCCATCGAGGAGGACGCGCCCGGCATCCGGCCGGTACAGGCCAGTCATCAGCTTGACCATTGTCGTCTTGCCCGAACCGTTCACTCCGATCAGTCCCAGGTGGTATCCCGGAGGAAGATGGAGAGACACGCCGTCGACGGCTGGCCGCAACGACCCAGGGTAGGTGTAGCTGACGTTTTCCAGCCGGAGACCGTCGTCGGGGTGCGGCCCCTCGCGTGCGTTCCCCCCTCTGGAGATCTCGGGAAGATCCAAATAAGCGTACAAGTTCGATGCGTACAGTAGATCATTGTACATGCCACCGACCGAGGCCAGGAGAGACGTCACTGCAGCCTGGCCTTGTTTGACAAGCGTTATGAACATCGTCATCTGGCCAAGCGTGATCACCCCCGCGATCGTCTCCCACACAATCCAGATCTTGGTGGCGAAGAATACGCCGGAGCTCGCGACGCTGAGTGATGCCCCGGCCGCAGCCCCTCGTCGTTGCAGGCTTCGATCCTGGCGGTAGACTCGTGAGAACAGCGTTTCATACAGCTCCATGATTGCTGGACCGCTGTCGAAATGAATCCGCTCGGGTGCACCTGAATCGCTGGTCATCAAGCTTTCCAGGTACGATCGCTCCCTGAGCTCCGGAGTCTTACCGGTGTAGAACCGGAACATCACCCCGGAATATCGAAGCTCGCCGAAGAACAGCGGCAGGCCGCCGATCAGGACGACGACCACTGCCCACGGCGAAAACGTGACCAGAAGTGCCGCGAACGACAGCAGCGTTACAGAGTACTGCGAGACCTCGAAGATTCGGTTGACGAGCGCGAAGGGTTTCGAGGTCGCCCGCTGCTTCGCCAGGAGCACCATCTCCTGGATTCTGGGGGTCTCGATCTGCTGCAGCTCCAGCTTCAGAGCTTTGCTGTGGATGAGCTGACTGACCGAGAAGCCGAGCTCGGCGTGCAGCAGCCGCTTCTGAAACTGAAGCATTCTCCGAGAAACGATGAGAGCCCCAAAAATGATGGCCTCCAGCAGGACCCAGAGGAGCGCCTGGTCACGATCTGGCTCAAGGCCTGAGGCGATGGCTGCCAGAACCCCATCGACAATCAACTTGCCCACCCAAGCCGCGGCCGTCGGAAGTAAAGCTACGGCAAGCGTCAGGCTGGCTATGACCAGCGTCAGGCTACGGCTGCTGCTCCAGACCAGGCCGAACGCTCGACGACCGTACCCAACGACCTCCCGGAGGGAGGGGGTCGCGCCTTCAGCTCCGGGCTGTGCCCGTTCTTCCATCGGTCGAGGCGATCGCGTCGCCCTGCGAAGAGGGGGGCGACTCGGGTACCATCTTGGTTGCTGCGGCCATCCGTTTGGACAGCATGTTGCCCTTGTGCGGGAAGGGCTCTCGAGGTGTCGGGCGACCGAGGAAGGGAGCTAGTTTTTCGAATCCTTCCCCCGCCACGATGTCGATCACGAGCAGATCGTCAGGGCGATCCTTGAAGTACTCTTTGACGTTCCGCACATGCTGCTCATAGACGAATCTGAAGCGCTCCGGAACAAAAGCGTACGTACCGTACGTCGCTGCACGAAGCAGGCGGCGCACCTTGAGATGGATCTCCTCCTCAGTGGTTTCCACGTTCTTGAAAGCGGGGCGATTGAACCAATGGTTTTCACACGACTTAAGCCAAGTATCCGTATCCCTTACGGTCAGGATGAATTTTGATCCCGGGTAGGCCGCATCGAGCTGGGCGAAGAAAGGCGCGGCTGAGATGTCGGTCAGGCCATCATGATTTTTGAGAATGGAGAGGTCGTACTGACCGTAGGCCAGCTCGGTGAACGTGTCTTCGTCGATCGGATAATGCACCGCGTCGAAACCGATCATCTGGAGTGCCGCCGTCAAGCTACGGGTTCCCGTGCGGCTCAGGCCGATCCCGAAGACCTTCGGCTTGGGCGTGGAATACCCGTAATGGACCCGATCTGCGTTGCGCGCCAACCACTCGTTTAGCTCTGCCTCCGTGAATGGGGATTTCTCCTGAATACCGAGGCGGCCCATCTCGGATTTCGACCGCTCCGGGAGCGTCTCGATGAACGCGTGAACTTCTGCCGGTGAGGCGCTCTTATCCACGTTCCTTCGCGCGTACTGGATGGCCTCTCGGGCGATCAAGTAGTCGTTCGCTTCTATTTCGTTGCCAGGCCAGTCGTCCATCGCCATTTCCAATCGCTTCAGCTGTTTGCCGGAGCGACTTCGAAGCTCACGGAGCGCGTATTTGACGAAGATGTGCCGGTAGTACTGAAAGTGGTCGTGAAGCACGTCAAAGTTGCGGAACCGCTTTCCCATGCGCATGGGCTTCATGGCCAGGTTCCGGAGCCTGGACTCCGGCCTCAGCACGTACTTCATGTCGTCCTCGGGCACCTCGACGGACGCCATCGCTCGCACCAGGTCGATACGGGTGATGTGGAGTCCGCAATGCACTCGGCCGCGAAAGCGATCCGACACGAATGAGTCGATGTAGACAGCCGTGCACTGGTCCAGAAATGGACGCAGGTCCTCCAGAATGAGGCAATCAGCATCCAGGTAGACGACGTAGTCGCATTGGTGGTCGATCCTGAGCATCTGGTTGACACATTCCGTGAACGGTCTCACATCGTCGATGACATGCACGTTCTCCGGTTGGATGTGCCGCTTCGCCAGCTTGAGCGACAACTCGCGCGTTCGCTCGTCCACCTGCCTGAATACTAGGTCGATCTTCGCCACGGTCATTCAGCCCATCTGATGGATCGATTGGCAAGGCCAGCAACTCTCTCGAACAGCTCCTGATGCTTCGGATTCATCTCGGCTTTCCAACGCAGGTCTAGCTGGATTCCACTCCCGTGCTCTTCGTAGTAGCTACGACTTCGCTCCCCAACTGAGACGAATGCCTGCCCCGAACTCGCGATCATGGAGCGAGCGGCCAGGTACTGGGTGCCGTTGTTGCCCCCGAGAGGATGATGCGGGTGTCGATCGAATTTCAGCATATCGACCGAGAATTCCAGGTCGAGCAGCGTGCAAATTCGACGGAGGCTGGCTTTCGGATTCGTAGCGAATTCCTCATACCGAAGCCGCAGTTTGGGACCCTGATGTTCCGCATAAAGCCTTCTCGAACGATCGATCTGCTCCATCCAGTCGCGGATCTGCTTCTCCGGGTCGCGGTCCGGGTATTTTCGGATACGCGAGTTGATCACGGCACGTCCGTCTCGCACCAGAAACAAAAGTGTTGATCGCGCCCGGGAATCCGATGCTTGCAACTCCTTGGTCCGAGCGCGAATCCACTCCGGATCCTTTGTCGAGTCGACGATGAGCTGCCGACCGACATGGCGGGCGACTTGGGGATACAGCGGTTCGTCGCGGTTCCACTCGAACGTGGACCACACCGGACAACCCTCACCGCAGATCTTGCAAACACGCTTGCGCAGTATCTTGCGTTCGTCGTGCAGGTACCTAGCCTTCGCTCCCTCGCCCATATAGAACACGTCGGCGTGCCCATCTAGGACGAGGCCGAGTAGCGTGGAGCCCGAATGCCCGGCCCCACATATAGACACAGAATGAGTCGGGGCAAGCTTAGACAAGAATGGGCGCGAGCGGTGCTGATTTGGAAACATCGCAGGAACAAGGCATCCAGAGGTTTTCTGAATGAGGAGCGGAAGTTAAGCCAGGCGTTGTCGGTGGACCAGTTTGCGCCGGGCGCGTTCCACCAGACGCCACAGGGGGAGTGTTGCTTCGTAGGGCACCTCCATTGTCCTGGCTCCCACGTTCCCAAACCGAGAGCCAACCTGACGCGGCGACTCCCGGGGCGTTAGGCATCTTTACTAAGGAGACGGGCGCACGTGGTCCCAGCGAATCTGTGCCACGGGAATCAGCCGCGTACTCGACTGGGTCGAGGAGCTGAAGGCGCGGGTCTCGCCACAGCTCGCTGTCGTAACGAAGCTGGCCGGCTTGACGAACCGGAGTTCGGAAGAACTGGACGGCATCGAAGCCATCGCTGAAGGCTTTTGGGGCTGCTCTGCTTCGGCTAAATTACGACCCGGCGCCCTCCAGCAGTATCCACAGCTTCTCGGTACGCAGTCCAATCTTCGCTGAATCACTCTTCGAGCCGCTCGAATTGGACCGGTGACCTCGCCGCCGATTTCGCTCAGCGCGAAATCAGCAGATCTAGAAGGGCGGAGCCGCCGAAGACGTAGATCGCCATCAGCACGGCTTCTCCGGCGAGCACGGAGAGGAGTATGGTTGCGGTCCTCATGCGAATCAGCGTGGCCAGGTACACGATGAGATCCGTCGGAACGAAAGGAAAAAAGCTCCAACCGACGATGATTGGCGGGCCGAAGCGGGCCAGCTGCAACTCCATTCTGTGGTACGCGGGCTTCGACGCTCGCAATTTTTCGAGAGCGCTCGCGAATCCGAAGTGTTTAATCGCAGTGATCACGATGAAGCTCGACAGTACGATTCCGATCAGGTTCAGCCAGTAATTCTGCCACGGGGGGAAGATGACCACCCCGATCAGCAGAACAGGCGTGCTGGGCAGAAACACAAGGCCCCTGAGACTGACCACGAGCAGGTAGACCAGCACCACGGCAGCAAAGTTGTCCTGCACGTATTGGCGTACAATGTCCAGTGTCCCCTCGAAGTCGACCGCGAGGTATTTCCAGTTGAAATACAGGGCGATCGCGATGACTCCGATCCAGACGACCAAAACGACACGCCGGAGGCGAGTGTCGACGGCGAGTCTGGCTGGTTCGTTCATGAAAAACGCTTGGCTTGTTCGAGTATGAAGGTTCTGGTCAGTGTCTGACCGACCTCGTACCTGTTGACAGCCATGGGTCGATCCAGTCATTGGTGAGCTTACTCATTCCAACAATCCGCACAACCTGAGGAGATCGCCGTGCTGTTCGCCGCTGAAATCAATTATGGTGGGTCCGATGTAGACACCATCGTTCGTCGTTTCGCTGGTGTGGGAGACGATGAATTCCCAGAGGGCGTGCGTTTGGTTAATCGCTACCACTCGCCCGGGACGAAGTGGGCCGTCGTGATCGTCGACGTGGACAATGTCGTTGCTTTACAGCTGTGGCTCGCTCAGTGGATAGACATCCTTGATATTACTCTGCACCCCGTGACCACGGATGAGACCGTCGCGCCCGTGGTGGAAGCAATGCTGGCTGATTGAGTTTCGCCTGCCCGTCCATGGCGGAGCTGAGGACCCGCCCCTCCGAGGGGAAGAGCGGGGCCTCCTAGCGTTGGCTCTTATCTGACCAACAGATCCTTTTCAAACGAAGGCCTCTGTCCGCAGGAAGTCTCTGACGATATGGACAGCCTTGCTGCCCGGGCGGCGGCGAGGAACTGTCTAGGGGAGCTTGTTCTCAATCCGCATCAGCGTGTCGCGGATCTCCCGCAGTAACTCGTCGCTCCCTTTCAGCGGATCGGCGATTGCTTCGGTTGGTGCGGAGTGGGCGGCGGCCGCCACCGCGTCGCGTTGCCGCAGCACCGTATCCCGAAACTTTCTCGCATCGACGATGCCGACGAGCGTGATGAGAGCGCCGGCTGAAGAGTGTCCGGCCGTCTCGACCTTTATTGCCTGTAGGTCGAAACAGCGCATTACGGGTCCCTCGATCAGCGCGAGATCCGTGATCTTGTCCAGAGGGACGGTCTGCTCTTGGCGGACAAAAATGCCGCGGCTGACCTTCAGCGACCGTTCTGTAAGGACGCAGCTCATGTGCTTCAGGTATCGCTCGGTGAAGTGAGTCCCAACGAGGAACCAAATTGGAAGAAGGAGAATCCCAACGACTGTGGCCGTGCAGATCAGGGCCCCTGAGAGGAGCCAGTAAGTTCTGACTTTTCGGTTGAACGCGGCTTGCGCCAAGACGGTTTCGTGGGCCAACGGGATCTCCAGAATTGTGAGGAGCCGAGCGAGATTGCGCCCGACGGTAGTGTGGCACAGCGAGGACCTCAACGGCCACCTCCACCGCTGGGCTTCCTGAACGAGCATGCCAGCGCCTGATTCGCACTGGCCGGCCGCGGAAGGGAATCGTCACGACAACACCGTGACCCAGGGGTTCCTGGAGAAGAGGATGAACGTTCTCGCCACGCTCAGCTGGATGCGGCTATGCGTGTTGTTTGGAACAGGCCCGGGTCCCGGGTTTTCGACACGTCTTTCTGCCGTCATTTCCCGGATCCACAAATGTCATTGGCGCCGCAGCCAGCACATCACCTGAAATACTGATGACGGATGTACCCCACACGTGTTCGCTCGAAGTGCTTCAGGGGCACATCCATCTCCTGGAAGACATCGACCACCTCTTGAGTGATGTTGCCGTAGATCTCGATGGCGAGGCTTTCCGCCAGCTCTGCGTGCCTTTCGACGTAATGCTGCACGGGAGGGTTCATGACGTGCGCCAGCAGCGCAGAACTGTCCTTGTAGATCTCAGTCCAAGTAAAGACCGAAGGGTCATCAGGGTCTGAATCGAAGTTGTGGAAGAGCATTCCCGGTTCGCTTTCCTCCACCGCTTTGTCGACCTCCTCTGCTATCTGCAGATAACGATCTTCGGATCCGGCACGTACACGAACGCGTGCGATCAGGACGAAGGGTTCTTGATCAGACATTCTTCACCTCTGGTATTGTTGGGACAGTCAGGCACTTGGAAGCTCGGTTGAAGCTACGCGATTCTGCCTCCTCTGAGGCGATGATGCCGGTCGGAGGCGCGAATATCGGAGGAGGCAGTATCGACGGGCAGCCCGATTCCCCCTGTCGGCGCCGTTTCGTATCTTGTCGTCCCCGTACGACTGCTTTTTACCGGAATCGAACGACCATGTCTGAACGTGCTGCTACACTTCTCGAAGGCCGTCGAGAGCGCATCGAACGCATTCTCGGGCGTGAAATCGAGGCACCGACCGCTGGAGCCAATGCGCCGATTTCCGATGAGACTCGGTCGTACCTGCTCAGTGAAGTTCAGGATCTTTACTGGAATGAGATTGAGTGGGAGCACATTACGGATGAGGAGTCTCTGGAAGCCGGCCCACTCGCCGAGCTAACGTTTCCGGGACTTCTGGCGTACGTGCGCGGTCTCCTTCTCAGCGAGGTGATGCCGGATTCGCTCTCGCCGGCCAACCCCAGGCCCCAGGCCGTCGCTGATGCACTCGATTTCCTGGCCGTCCGTGTGGTCCAGCTCCAGGATGAGTTGTCGGGGCCGGACGCCGGAGATCGGGAGCGCCAGCAGGCAGAACTGGATATGACGAACGGCCTCATCGATCAGGTGCTTTATCTCTACCACGGTCTCGATGAGGGGGATGTCGAACGGGTGGAGCAGGCCCCGGCCTGACACTGACGATGGCGTTTCGGCTCAGGCCTCGCCCCGGCCGGGCGTATCTGGCTGGAGCCCCCATGCTTGTTGCTCATCGGGGTGGAGGCCGGCTGGCGCCCGAAAACACGATGGTTGCTTTCCAGTCGGCGCTCGACGATTGGGGGGCGGACATGCTCGAACTCGATGTTCGACTCTCACGGGACGGCGTCGTGATGGTGATCCACGACGAGACGGTCGATCGCACGACGGACGGAACGGGGCGGGTGTCCGAGTTCACGCTCGCGGAGTTGAAGGAGTTCGACGCAGGATACCGCTTCGAGGACCTCGAGGGCGCTCCATCGTTTCGGGGCAGAGGGGTGAGGATTCCGACGTTACGTGAACTCATGGAGGCCTGCCCTCACGTCTGGCTCAACATCGAAGCGAAGGAGGCCCAGGTCGCGGGGCCGCTCGTCGAGACGATCCGGTCGTTCGGCGCCGAGTACCGGGTGCTGGTCGCTGCAGAACACGAGCGCAACCGTGTCGCTGCGCGTGGCTACCAGGGCCCGTGGGGAGCTAGTCGGACTGACTGTCTTCTGTTTTGGGCACTGCACCGACTTCCCGGGGGTGGAGGATTTACGCCGAAGGTCGACGCGTTCCAGATTCCGGACCGATGGAAAGGGCGGCAGGTGCTCACGCCGCGCCTGGTCGAGGAGGCGCATCGCAGAAACATCCCCGTACATGTGTGGACGATCGACGAACCGGATGACATGCGGCGACTTCTTTCGTGGGGCGTCGACGCGATCCAGACGGATCGACCGGACCTGCTGTCGGAGGTACTCGTTGCCGAGTCGGGGCGGCCGTTCCCACCCGTCAAGCGACGCTCAGGCTCATTGTGAGCGCTCAACTGCACAGGCCCTCGCCACATCCTTCGGTTATCGAAGCCGTCTCGACCTTTCTCGACGGTGTCCCGGGGGGTATACACCTGATCGTGGCTTTTTCGGGAGGCCTGGATTCGTGTGTGCTGCTGCATGCCCTTCGGTTCGGCGCGCTGGCGCGCGACGGGAGCACGCCGAATGTCAGTGGAGCTCATTTCGACCATGCGATGAGAGCAGGAAGTCGCGCGGACGCAGCATGGTCGGCAGGTGTGTGTCGAGCATGGGGCGTCCCTGTCGTGAGCGAGGCTTCCTCCACGCGACTGACTTCGGAGGCCGATGCCCGCTCGGCTCGGTACGCGTTCCTGGATCGCATCCGCTCCGCCGCGGGGCCAGATGCAGTCATGTTGACCGCCCATCATGCCGACGACCAGGCCGAAACGGTGCTCTTTCGCGCCCTTCGAGGTACCGGGCTGGACGGTCTCCGTGGAATCTCCCGGCGGCGCGGAGGGCTGGTTCGTCCGCTACTCGACGTTTGGCGGAAGGACCTGGAAGCGTATGCCGCCGAAGTGGGGCTGTGCTGGAGAGAGGACCCGACCAATGAGCACCTGGGTTACGCGCGCAATGCGCTTCGCCGTGAGATCATTCCGGGCATCGAGCGCGATGTGGTTCCCGGGGCGCGCAAGGCGCTGGTCCGACTCGCCCAGCTGGCCGATGCGGACGCACAGGCGTGGGCCCAGGTTCTGCCGCTGGTCGTAGCCACGCTCGATCTGGCCGACCGTGCCCCGGTCGATCCTGCTCACGAGCCTCGGCTGGACGTTGCCCGGGCCTCGCTTCTCTCTTTGGCGCGCCCTCTTCGCAGCCGTGTGATTCGTTATCTGGTCGCGGATCTCGACATCGCGCTCGACGCGGCCACGGTCCTCCGGATTCAGGACTTCCTCGAGTCCTCGATCAGCGGTCGGGTGTTAGAACTGGGAGGAGGGGCTACGGTACGTCTGGAACTCGAGCGAGTCGTCTTTGCCGTCAAGTCCGGAGAGCCGTCCACTCCGGAGACGAGGGAAGTCGTGATCGAGTCGGACAGCGAGGGATGCAGGCAGGCGGTACTCGCCGGCCGAACCGTGAGGGTCGCGTGGTCCGTGGGAGAAGAGGCTGTGCAGGCGAGCGACGCCACCGCTTCGTTCGATTCGACCGCGATCGCGATGCCTCTCAAGCTTCGCGCGCGCGCGCCCGGCGACCGGATCCGACTCCGAGGCGGTTCTCGCAAAGTGAAGAAAGTTCTCCTGGAACATCGTATCCCCTTCGCCACCCGGGATACGCTCCCCGTGCTGGTGGACGCCGAGGGTGAGGTGCTCTGGATCCCTCGGGTCGTTCGCTCTACTGTGGCCCGGCCTCGACCGGGTGTCCCCTCGCTCAACGTCAGGATCGAGCCATGACCACAGATTCGGCGATTCAGGACGTCGTCTTCTCCGAGGAGGCGATCCACGAGCGTGTTCGGGAACTCGGGCGTGAGATCTCTTCAGCGTACTCCGCAGAGGACCGACTCGTGGTGATCGGCGTCTTGAAGGGCTCGTTCCTCTTCATGGCCGACCTCGTACGTGTGATCGAGATCCCCCACGGGATCGATTTCCTCATGGCGTCGAGCTACGGTGACTCGATGGTCTCGAGAGGCGAGGTGGCGCTCCTGCACGATCCGAAGACGGACCTCGAGGGTCGGGCGGTTCTCCTCGTCGAAGACATCGTCGACACGGGAACGACCCTGTCCGTACTTCTCCCTCACCTGGAAGAACGGGGCGCATCACGGGTCGACGTCGTGGCTCTGCTGCACAAACGGCTCACGTCCGGCCTGGTGGAGCCCCGTTGGGTCGGATTCGATGCACCAAATTCGTTCCTTGTGGGGTATGGCTTGGACCACGCGGAAACCTTTCGCCATCTACCCTATATCGCGAGCCTTTAGGGGCCGGGCGGGAGCGCCCGGGCCTGGACCATAGAGACGTCGATGTCAAACGATCCGATCAAGCCCGATCCGAACCAGAGATTGGGACGCATTTCAAAGAACGCCGCCTTCCTGATGCTGTCGGCAGTCGTGTTTCTCCTGCTCATGCAGTCGATTCGCGGTCAGGAAAATGCACCCGCACGCATCTCGTACTCGGAGTTCATCCAGTACCTCGACCAGGGCGCTGTTCACAAGGTCACGTTCCGAGACCGATCCATCGAGGGTGAGTTCGAGAGGACCACGAGTATAGAGGGCGTCGATTTCAATACGTTCGAGTCGATGACGCCGGGCGACGTCACCGACGGGTTACTCTCCGAACTCGCCCGTCAGGACGTCATCGTCGATGCGGAGCAGCCCGAGGCGGGGTGGGGTACGTTCCTTCTTGCCGCACTCCCATGGCTCCTCTTCATCGCGTTCTGGATCTGGATCTTCCGCACCATGCAGGGTGGCGGGAACCGTGCCTTCCAGTTCGGTCGCTCCAAGGCCAAGCTGATCTCCCCCGACACGCCGAAGGTCACGTTTTCCGATGTTGCCGGAGCAGATGAGGCCAAGGAAGAGTTGCAGGAAGTCATCGAGTTCCTGAAGGACCCGGGGAAGTTTTCACGCCTCGGCGGCCGGCTGCCCAAAGGTGTGCTCCTCGTCGGGCCTCCCGGGACGGGAAAGACCCTGCTCGCGCGGGCCGTGGCTGGTGAGGCCGGGTGTCCCTTCTTCCAGATGTCGGGGTCCGACTTCGTCGAGATGTTCGTTGGCGTGGGCGCGTCTCGTGTCCGCGACCTCTTTGAGCAGGGCAAAGCGCATGCGCCTTGCATCATCTTCGTTGATGAGATCGACGCCGTGGGTCGTCACCGCGGCGCTGGGCTCGGTGGTGGGCATGACGAGCGTGAGCAGACGCTCAACGCGCTCCTGGTCGAGATGGACGGATTCGAGTCGAACGAGGGCGTCATTCTCCTCGCTGCGACAAACCGGCCCGACGTGCTCGATCCAGCGCTCCTGCGCCCGGGTCGCTTCGACCGCCAGGTCGTTGTCGACGCTCCCGACGTGAAGGGGCGGGAGGGCATTCTGCGCGTGCATGCCAAGAAGCTGCCGCTCGCAGACGACGTCGAACTCTCGGTTATCGCTCGCGGTACCCCGGGTATGAGTGGGGCGGACCTCGCCAATGTCTGTAACGAAGCGGCTCTCCTCGCGGCGCGGCGAGATGGTGACAAGGTCTCCATGTCCGACTTCGAGAAGGCCAAAGACAAGGTCATGCTCGGGGCTGAGCGGAAGAGCCTGGTCCTGAACGAGCGCGAGCGTAAGCTCACTGCGTACCATGAGGCGGGGCACGCCGTACTGGGTCTCAAGATTCCAGGGCTGGATCCGGTCCATAAGGTGACGATTGTCCCTCGTGGCCGCGCGCTGGGGATCACCGCCAGCCTTCCCGAAGAAGATCGCCACTCCTACACGAAGGAGTGGATGGAAGGGCAGCTCGCCATGCTGTTCGGCGGTCGCGTTGCCGAGGAGATGATCTTCGGTGCCAATGCCGTCACGACCGGCGCAGGAAATGACATCGAACGGGCCACGTCGATGGCACGTCGCATGGTCACCTCCTTCGGTATGAGCGAGGTCATCGGCCTCGTTGCCGTCGGTGACAACGAGCAGGAGGTCTTCCTCGGACGGGAGATCCAGCAACGTCGTACCGTGAGCGAGCACACGCATCGGATGGTCGATCAGGAGGTGAAGCGTATCCTCGACTATGCGCATCAAACCGCGCACGACGTCCTGAGCGAGCACGATGATTTGCTGGAGTCGATTGCGCAGGCGCTTCTCGATCGGGAAACGATTGGTCGCGAGGAGATCACTGCACTCGATCGTGGAGAACCTTTGCCCCCGCTTCCGGAATCGGACGACGGCGTTGCGTCACTCGAACCTCGGGAGGCTGCGCCTCCGGTGGATCCTGTTCCAAGGCCTTTTGGTCTCGGAGGAGAAGACCCACTTCCGGGTACCGCATAGCCCTCGGGACGCTTCACGCTCAGGAACGCGAGGGGTCGGCGTGGCCTCGGTCTTGTCCAGTTTGCCTGTCCGGAGTGCACCGTGAGGATGCGTGCCTGGCCCACCCTGATCCATCATGGGTGAACCCGTCCTCGTGTTTGCCCATATTCAATGCGGACACTAGAAGTCCAATGACGTTGGCGAATCCCTCAGCACCAGCATGGAGTCCCTGAGTGACGATCCTGGACAACCTCCAGTTCCTGAGTCCCGGATGGACGGACCTTCTGGAGATCCTGATCGTTGCGTTTCTGCTGTACCGCGTGCTGCTGGTTCTTCAGCGAACCCGTGCCATGCAGATCATTCTCGGTCTGGCACTGCTCGGTTCCCTGTACGGCGTGTCTCGGCTCCTCGACCTGATCCTGATCCGAACGCTTCTCGAGACGGCGTTTCAGTATGGGGCGATCGCCGCACTCGTCGTCTTCCAGCCGGAGCTGCGTGTGGCGCTCGCACGGTTGGGGCAGAGCCGTATGGTGCGAGCCTTCCAGCGGCTCGAGGGAAGTCGGGCCGCTGAAGAGATCACGGAGGCGGTCGCGCGTCTGTCCAGTTCGAGACACGGCGCGATCATCGCCATCGAACAAGAGGTCGGTCTGGGGGAATACGCAGAGACGGGAAGCAGAGTGGACGCGAAGGTCACGGCCGAGATGCTCACCACCATCTTCACGCCGTATTCCCCGCTGCACGATGGGGCGGTTCTCGTGGCGGGGGATCAGATCCGCACCGCTGGAGCGATCCTCCCGCTCACGCAGTCGAGTGTGAAGGATAGGTCTCTTGGGACTCGCCATCGGGCCGCGCTGGGACTGAGCGAAGAAACGGACGCGATCGTGGTCGTGGTGAGCGAGGAGACATCTCAGGTGTCGGTCGCCAGGCTCGGGCGATTGGAGCGCGACGTATCCGCCGAACGGCTACGTACCATCCTGGAGGGCGCCCGGCCGGTTTCCGAGCCGGTTCGCGTGCCCGGCACGACGGTCATGACTCCGTCCTGACACCGTGTTGTAACTTGAAAATGCCTCGTTGACACCTTTCCCGGGCCCCGCCTAGATTGCCGGGTCTTTTTCGGTAGAGAGTCCGCAGGGCTCAAAGCCGTGGTGCCTGGCACTGGCCAATCAGGAGCGAAGTATTCGTGGGATCTCAATATCGGCTGCTGACCCTATTCGCAGACGGCGGGACGATGATGTACCCGCTGGTGCTCTGCTCGATGATTTCGGTTGGCGTGATGATCGCGAAGTTCTTCACGCTCCAGATCGCGCATACGGGAACGAACCGGGTGCTCAGCGAGGTCGATGAGCTCGTGACCGCGGGTGACGTCGACGGTGCGATCGAGGTATGTCGGGCTACACCAGGTCCGGCGTCTGCAATCCTTCTCGCCGGTCTGCGCCGCATTCAGGGAAAGCAACTGAACGACGGCGAACTCGAACGCGCGGTTGCGACGGTGGGTACGATCGAGCTCGGCTTCCTCGAGCGCGGTCTGGTCATTCTCGCGACGATTGCAAACGTGGCCCCGCTGATGGGCTTCCTGGGCACGGTGTACGGTATGGTTCTCGCCTTTGCGGCGATCGAGGCTGCGGGTAACGTCGACCCTGCGCTCGTTGCCGGAGGGATCAAGGTCGCACTGCTCACGACGGCTGCTGGCCTCGTGATCGCTGTGCCCGTGAATATTGCATACAACTTCTTCGTCACGAGGATCGATCAGCTGATCGTCGATATGGAGTACGGGGCGCAGAAGATCATCAACCTCGCGTGGGACCTCGAGAAAGACGGCAAGATCAAGATCGTAAAGAAGGAAGATACGCGTTGGCCTGCGGCCGAGACGGCAGCAGCCAAGGCGACAGCAGACGCTCCTGCAGAGGAAGCCGAAGCCTGAGCGGACTCTGACGTACCCAGACCCAGTACTTCCCGAAAACTCAAGGCCGGACGGACATGGCGGTTCTGAACAACAAGAAAAAGAAGGTCAGCGACGAGGTCCCGACCTCGTCGACGGCGGACATTGCGTTCCTTCTTCTGATCTTCTTCCTGGTTACAACGACCTTCCCCAAGGATAAGGGGCTGGCGGTTGTACTTCCGGAGCCGGGCGAGGAAGCCCAGGTCAGCCAGAAGAACATTCTGCACCTCATTGTCCAGCCGAGCGGCATCGTTGAGGTGAAGCGTGGGGAGAGTCAGCAGGTGCAGCAGATGCGGCCCCGTGAGATCGAAGGCCTCTGGCGCCAGGAAGTGAGCCAGAACCCGAATCTCATCGCTGCCGTGAAGACGCATCCGGAGGCGCCGTATCGCCACATGATCGATGTGCTCGATGGCCTTCATTCGGCCAGCGCCGAGCGTATCTCGCTCCAAGTCCTGGAGAACTGACGATGTCGATGAAAGGTGGCGGTTTCCAGAAGAGCTCGAAGGCATCCGATCAGGTTCCGACCTCATCGCTTGCCGACATTGCGTTCCTGCTCCTCATCTTCTTCATGGTCACGACGGTCTTCCAGGCTGATCGTGACCGGCCCATCACGTGGCCGGAGGCCGAGGCCGCGGAGAAGATTGACGAGAAGCAGAAGAACATTCTGAACATCTGGATGGAGCGTGATGGCTCTGTCTATATGAATGATCAGCCGTACCAGATGCAGGACGTCTCGGTCGTGGTGGCTCCGCTCTACGCCGCTTCAGACCGGGCTCTGGTCATCTCGGTCCGTGGGGATCGGGATGTGCCGTATCTGTACATGGATCAGATCCAGAAGGAGCTGACCGAAGCTGGTGTGGTTCGCGTGGTGTTCGCCGCGCAGCTTGAGCAGAGTATGCAGAGGGAGAGACGATGACAGCCGAAGCCGTTCCCGCAGTCCTCGCGGAGACCGCGAACGAGCGTCTCAAGCGGACGTTCAGCTCGTGGTTCTGGGGCTCGATGATCGTGGCGACACTGGTGCACGGTGCTACGTTCGCGTTCTGGCCTGAACTGACGGCCGAAGACATCTCATACGAGGCAGAGGAGATCGAAGCGATCGAACTCCCGCCCGAGATCGAGATTCCGCCTCCGCCGCAGGCGATCTCACGTCCCGCGACGCCGGTGATGGCCACGGCCGACATCGACGAGGACATCACGATCGCTCCGACGACGTTCGAGGAGAACCCGGTCGAGGATCTGCCGCCGCCGCCCGAGGAGGAAGCGGTCGACATCTCCGCTGCACCGACGTTCACCCCGTTCACGGTGGCTCCATCGATCCTGAACCGTACCGAAGTCGTGCGGGCGATGGAGCGGGAATATCCGCCGCTTCTGCGTGATGCCGGTATCGGTGGGCGTGCGGTCGTATTCTTCTTCATCGATGAGGATGGGGCCGTGCAGGATTTCCGGATTTCAGAGAGTTCGGGGCACCAGGCCCTCGACGATGCCGCACTGGCGGTCGCCGACGTGTATCGCTTCTCGGCGGCCTTGAACCGGGACAAGAAGGTGCCGGTCTGGGTGCAGTTCCCCATTACCTTCCAGGTTCGCTAAGCCGGAGCCTGAGAGGATCCTAGGGACCCCGCCGGTGCTCCGGCGGGGTCCCTTCTTTTTTTTTGTTTTTCTGTCCATGCAGTCAACGCTTCTCACCACGTATTCCGAGCGCCTTGCCGAGACGCTCCCCCGCGTGCGCGAACAGATCGCGCGTGCCGAGGCAGCCGCAGGACGGGGCGAGGGGGTGGTGCGCCTGATCGCGGTCACGAAGTCACACCCGTTGGAGTGCGTCGAAGCCGCGCTCGGCGCCGGGTTGCGCGATCTTGGTGAGAACCGGGTGGAGGAGCTGGAAGCCAAAGTCAGGCACTTCGGAGCCGATGCCGCGACGTGGCACATGATCGGTCACCTGCAGAGTCGGAAGGCTCGTCGAGCGGTTGCGGTCGCCGACGTGGTGCACTCCGTCGACTCTCTCAAGCTGGCTCGCAAGGTATCGAGCGCGGCGATGGAAGGCGGAGGGCTTGTGGAAGTTCTCGTACAGGTGAATACGTCCGGGGAAGAATCCAAGAGCGGTTTCGCTGTGAACTCCGCGTTCGATGAGATCGCAGAGTTGTCTCAGCTCCCCGGACTCCGTGTGAACGGACTGATGACTATGGCACCATTCATCGACGACGAGGTCGTGCTTGCCAATGCGTTCGCCTCTCTGCGCCGTCTGTCCGAGTCGCTCGTGTCCGCGATCAACGGCTTTGGAGCAGAGCTTTCAATGGGAATGACCAACGATCTGGATGTCGCGATCCGGGAAGGAAGCACGATGGTCCGGATCGGGACGGCTCTTTTTGGACCCAGACCGGGATATACGACATGATCGACCTGACTCCGCTGGACGTTCGCAACAAGCGTGGTGACTTCAAGAAGATCATGCGGGGCTACGACCCTCAGGAGGTGGACATTTTCCTGGAGCTTGTTGCCGAACGGCTCGAGACGCTCGTCCGTGAGACGATTCAGCTCCGCGAACGTACGCAGACCCTCCAGAATCAGGTGGACGCTCAGGCGGGCCGCGAGCAGGCGGTACAGAATGCGCTCGTGACCGCGCAAGAACTGCGCGCCGAGATGCAGACTCAGGCGCAGCGCGAGGCTGACCACATCGTGAAGGAAGCCGAGGTCGAAGCGCGCCGTTTACTGGCTGAAGTGGAGGCGGAGGTACGGAGTCGGCTGAGCGAAGTGGAGCGCCGGCTGGATCAAGGCCAGCACGCCCTCGATGACCTGGAGCGTCGTCGTGCTCGCTTTCTCACGGAGTTCCGTGGACTGCTCGAACGAGAGATGGACGCCGTGTCGGTCGAGGAAGGGCGGATGCCAATGCAGGATCGGGTGATCGACCTGGATCTGGGCGTGCCGCGCGGTCAGGCGCCCGAGGGGACGACGGACGCAACCCTCTCCGACTTCACTGCTTCGCCGTCCGCCGATCTCTCGTCGGAGCCGTCGAGCCTTGAGGTCGAGCTCATGGCGGGTGCGGAACAGGCGGGAAGCCAGGCAGCCGCTCAGGAGGCCGAGCGTTTTGACGGAGTTCCGAATCTCGAAGAGGTGTTGACGGAGTCCGGTGTCGGGGGAACGCACCCTCTGCCGGACGGTGAGATCGCTCCGCCGCCAGCTCCCGATGACCCGGGTCAGAAGCCGCTGGTCCTTGACGAGAACAACGACGAACAGGCCTGAGTCCTCGAGCATGAGTCACGATCTTTACGCTCGGGCCCGGGCAACGTCAGAGACCGTCGCGGCTCGTACGGGTGTGCAGCCTCGTGTGGGGATCGTGCTCGGTACCGGGCTGGGTGCGCTCACGGACGTCATCGACGTCGATGCGACGATCGAGTACAGTGAGCTTGAGGGGTTTTCCGAGCCGACGGTCGAGACGCACTCGGGTCGGCTGGTCCTTGGTACGCTCGACGGTACGCCCGTCGTCGCGATGCAGGGCCGGTTTCATCGGTACGAAGGGTACTCTCTTCAGGAGGTCACCTTCCCGATCCGTGTCCTGAAGCTCCTCGGCGCCGAATCGCTGATCGTTTCGAACGTGTCCGGTGGAATGAATCCCCTGTGGAGCGTCGGTGAGCTCGTCCTCCTGGACGATCACATCAACATGCTCGGTGACAGCCCGCTCATCGGTCCGAATGACGATCGGTTCGGGCCTCGCTTTCCGGACATGTCGGAGCCGTATGATCGTGAGCTGCAGACTCTCGCGATGGATGCTGCACTCGAACTCGGGATTCGGCTCAATCGAGGCGTCTACGTCGCGGTCCCTGGCCCCCAGCTGGAGACGCGCGCCGAATACCGTATGCTGCGGCACATGGGCGCCGACGTGGTCGGTATGTCCACGGTCCCCGAGGTGATCGTCGCTCGCCACATGGATATGCGGGTGCTCGGCGTGAGCATCATCACCGATGCGTGTCTCCCCGACGCGCTTGAGCCCGTGGATGTGTCACGAATTATTGCGGCGGCTGGCGCCGCCGAACCGCACCTGACTCGCCTCATCGAGCGGGTGATCGGACAGATCTGATGGCGGCGCCGACTGGCGCGGCATCCCGAACGACATCACGAATCAACGGCTGATATGAGCTACCCAGAGCTTCCCGGAACCCTACTGGACGTGGAGGAGGAGACCCTCCAGTGCTGGCGGGACGAAGACCTCTTCCGTCAGACCCTCGACGCCAACTCCGACGGGGAACGCTTCGTCTTCTATGAAGGCCCTCCGACAGCCAACGGCCGTCCAGGGCTGCATCACATCCTGAGCCGAACGATCAAGGACCTGGTTTGCCGGCATCGTGCGATGCTCGGGCACAGCGTCACTCGGATCGCCGGGTGGGACACCCACGGTCTTCCGGTCGAGATCGAGGCCGAAAAGAAGCTCGGCATCAGCGGAAAGCCGGACATCGAAGCGCTGGGCATCGCCGAATTCAACCAGGCATGCAAAGACTCGGTCTTCACCTACAAGGAGGAGTGGGAAGAGCTCAGCGAGCGGATCGGGTACTGGCTGGAGTACTGGCGTCCATACGTGACGTTCCACACCCCGTATATCGAGTCGGTGTGGACGATCCTGAAGGCGTTTGCGGACAGGGACCTCCTCTACCGGGGCCATAAGAGCGTTCCGTACTGCCCACGTTGCGGCACGGCGCTGTCGTCGCACGAGGTCGCACAGGGGTACAAGGACGTCGAAGATCCATCGCTCACGTTCGTGGCCGAGGTGCTCGACGCCGACGGTAAACCCGATCCCCACAACCGGGCGATCCTGGCGTGGACGACCACACCCTGGACTGTTCCGTCGAATACAGGGCTGGCGGTGCACCCGGAACTGACCTACGCCGAGGTCGAGCAGGGTGGACGCCGTTACATCGTCGCCGAGGCGCGCGTGGAGGCGATCTTCGGGGAGGACGCCGTAGTTGGGCGCACGTACTCGGGCAGCGAGCTCGTCGGTTGGCGGTATCGTCGTCCGCTCGACCTCGTGGCCGAACCGAAGGAACGCGGGAACGGGTGGAGCGTCGTGGCGGAGGACTTCGTCAGTGCGGATGACGGAACCGGGATCGTTCATATGGCCCCGGCCTTCGGTGCGGACGATTACGCTGCAGGAAAGCGCCACGACCTGCCGATGCTCAACCCGATCGACAACCGCGGATGCTTCGATCCGGAGGTCGGTCTGGTTGGTGGCCAGTTTGTGAAAGACGCGGATGTGGTGCTGGTGGAGGAGCTGCGTGCCCGGAACCTGCTCTTCGACGCGGGGACGATCGTGCATAGCTATCCGCACTGTTGGCGCTGTAGCTCGCCACTGCTTTACGTCGCAATCGATTCTTGGTTCGCAGCTACGTCGACGCTCAAGGACGAGTTGCTCGCCAATAACGATCAGATCCAATGGCACCCGCCCGAAGTGGGAGAAAAGCGCTTCGGTGAGTGGCTGAGAGGCAACATCGACTGGGCACTTTCTCGCGACCGGTATTGGGGCACGCCGCTACCGGTCTGGGTTTGCGATTCGAATCCTGCTCACATGAACTGGATTGGATCACTGGACGAGCTGGCGGAGAAGTTCGGCCCACTCGGAGACGACTTCGACCCGCACCGCCCTTTCATCGACGAGCTGACGTGGAGCTGTGACCAGTGCGCCGGAACGATGCACCGGTCACCAGAGGTCATCGACGTCTGGTTCGACTCAGGCGCAATGCCGTACGCGCAGTGGCATTACCCGTTCGAGCACCAGAAAGAGTTCGAGGATCACTTCCCGGCAGACTTCATCTGTGAAGGGCTCGATCAGACACGAGGCTGGTTCTACTCACTCCTCGCGATCTCGACGATGCTGGGCCGGGGGCCATCGTTCAAGAATTGTCTGGTGAACGATCTGGTCCTGGACTCACAGGGCCAGAAGATGTCCAAGTCGAAGGGCAACACGGTGAATCCGTGGGATGCGGTGGGAGACCACGGAGCCGATGCGGTTCGTTGGTACTTCATCACGTCGTCGAACCCGTGGTTGCCCAAGCGCTATGACCCCGAAGGCGTGAAGGAGGCGGCTCGGAAGTTCTTCGATACGCTGTTCAACACGTACAAGTTCTTCGCGCTGTATGCGCGGGTCGAGTCCTGGGCTCCGTCCGACGCCGACCCCAAGCCTGAGGACCGCCCCCTCCTGGATCGGTGGTTGCTCGTCCGGCTCGATTCGGTCGTCTCCGAGGTCGGGGCAGAACTGGATGGGTACCAGCTGACAAAGGCGTATCGGAGGCTTGGAGATTTTGTGGTCGAAGACCTCTCAAACTGGTACGTGCGCCGGAATCGGTCGCGCTTCTGGAATTCAGATGACCCCGAGGACCAGAGGGCAGCCTTCCGCACCCTCCACGATGCCCTGCGCACGGTCAGCCTTCTCGCGGCTCCGTGCGTGCCCTTCGCAGCCGATTGGGTCCATCGTGCGCTGACCGGACGAAGTGTGCATCTCGAGCGGTTCCCGACTGAGTTGTCGGAAACTGATCGACGGGCCATCACGGCGGATACCGACCTCGACGCGGACATGGACGCCGTGCGTGCACTGGTGTCGCTCGGTCGAGCCGCCCGGGAGGATGTGAAGATCCGCGTGCGGCAGCCGCTGCGTGGTGTTCGGGCTGTTCTCCCCGGGGGGCGCACGCTTTCGGAAGACATGCTGGAGGTGGTTCGCGACGAGCTGAATGTGAAGGATGTGGGCTTCCTCTCCTCCGTGGATGGGATCGCCACGCTCACCGCTCGGCCGAACTACCGCTCTCTTGGCGGTCGGTTCGGAAAGCAGACGAACGACGCGGCCAACGCGATCCGTGCGCTTGATGAAGCCGCTCTGGCAACGTGGCAGACGGGCCAGGGACTGAGCATCAACGTTGACGGACACGATGTCGCACTCGAGCCGGAAGACCTCGAGGTGGTTCAGGAAGCGGCCGGAAATCTGATCGTGAAAGGGGAGGGCGCATACACCGTGGCGCTGGATCCGGAACTGGATGATGAGCTTCGTGCCGAAGGTGTGGCGCGGGAACTGGTGAACCGTATTCAGCGTCTTCGGAAGGATGCAGGGCTCGAAATCACCGATCGGATCGAACTCGCGATTTCCGGACCCGATTCGATTCGGGACGCTGCGGTTGCCCACGAGACCTTCATCGGGGGCGAGACACTGGCGGCGCGTGTAGAGGTCCGCGATACCGTGTCCGAGGGTGACCTGGAGCATGTCCGATCGGTGGACATCGACGGTACCGAGGTGTGGATCGCGCTAGCCGCGTTTGCGGACTGACCACGCCGAGGGTGGGCACATGAGTGAGCGGCACACGTTGACGGTACAGCCGGGGGAGAGTGAGCGGCTCGACCGCTTCGTCTCCGATCGGTTGGAGCTGTCACGAACGCGCGTTCAGAAGTTGCTGGCGGACGGGCGCATCACGCTGGACGGTCGACGGCCGCGCAAGTCGGAAATTCTTGAGCCGGGGGATGTCGTCGATGTTGAGGTCCCGACCCCGGCGCCGGTGGATATCGTCGCCGAAGATCTTCCGCTGACGATCGTGTACGAGGACGAGCACCTTCTCGTGGTCGACAAGGAGGCGGGGGTCGTCGTGCATCCCGCGCCGGGACACCGATCCGGTACTCTGGTCAACGCGCTTCTCTGGCATGTCCCCGACATCGAGGGTGTCGGGGGTCGGGCCCGTCCGGGGATTGTGCATCGACTTGATCGCGATACCTCCGGGCTCCTGGTCGTCGCCAAGGTCGACGCGACGCACCGGGCGCTGTCGGACGCGATCAAGGCGCGCCGGGTAAAGCGCTTCTATCTGGCTGCTGCGTGGGGCCATATCTCCGAGTCACCTCTGCTGGTCGAAGCCCCGATCGGTCGTGATCCGAAGAATCGAAAACGAATGGCGATCGTCGAGGACGGACGGGAGGCCACGACGCGGTTCGAGGTTCGCGAGCGCTGGCTCAGGGCCGACCTCCTGCACGTCGCTCTGAAGACGGGGCGCACTCATCAGATCCGTGTCCATCTCGAACACCTCGGACATCCTGTCATTGGAGATGCGACCTATGGACTGGGGTGGGAACGGGGGCT
Source organism: Gemmatimonadota bacterium (assembly GCA_028873595.1). GTDB lineage: Bacteria > Gemmatimonadota > Gemmatimonadetes > Longimicrobiales > Gaopeijiaceae > UBA2589. Next base: position 76,541 of record JAPPOV010000022.1, read on the forward strand.
GGGGGGGGCAACCCGTCGCTGGGTTGATGAGTTGG